>JAFDVL010000010.1 GCA_018268995.1 Acidobacteriota bacterium
TTAAGCTTCTGTCATGCAGTTAGCGAATCCACATACAAAAACGCATTTGCGAACATCAAGGATCTCCTTGATAAAGAGAAAGAAGTCAAAAACAATTTGATCTCTTGATCTATCAAGGTCATCAATAAAAATAATCAGTGGTTTGTCCTGGAGTTGGTCAGAAAGAACGTCGGATACATAGTCTTTTGTTACACTCAAAGACCCTGTAAGTCGAGATTGAAAAAGCTCATCAAAAAGGGTTCCGACACTCGCTATATTGATTGCTGCCCGTGAGGATTTTCCGACGACCGAGATAAGTTTATGAAGTACGTTTTTTCTTTTGAAAGGGCCTATTTTTATTCCTCGCCATTCCGCAATCCCAGCATCAATTGATTTGATGAAGCCTGCTTTTGCCTCCTCTGTATCTTTATATTGCCAGCTATCGAAGAAAGCTGTTGGATAGCCAGCATCCTTTGCATATCTTCTAACAAAATTGAGGCAGGTAGTTTTGCCTGATCCCCATTCACCTGTGACTGCAATTCTTGCAGGCGCGCTTGGTAAGCTTTGAATCATCTCGAAAAGATTTTCGCAAAATTGTGTCCTACCAAGTAAATCCTCAGCCGGATCAAGCAACGAATCATCTGCACCCCTTACCTCTTCACTCGCAGCCTTCAATCCGCGCCTGAAAAGATAGAGTGACGCACTAAAGATTATTAGGAAGGAGATTGGATATTTGATCCACCAATAGAATGGGAATGCCCAGTGAAATAGAAGCAAGGGAACAGAAATGGACAAAAAAAGCACAGGTTTCCAAAAAGCTTTCAGCCAGTGCCAAATCGTTTTCCCGTTCCATAAAAGAAGCCCTGCCAAAATTCCACCAGTGATAATGCTATAGACTGAGACCGATTGTTGATGAATGAGGGAAAGACTTTTTTCAAGATATTCCTTGGGAATGAGATCCCACAATGCCTTTGAAAGCCCCATCAATGCGGCAATTGTTGGGGCTAACGAGAATACTCTTAGCCATTCATATTTTTTAAGCTTCTCCTGTATCCAACGGTTCAATTCCATAAGTAAAGTGTACGTCAATGTATGTAATACGCATAAAGAACGCTGTCGCTACCTACAAAAACGCGGTATGCTTCGCAAACGAGGTGATCTTATGAGTGTACAAACAATCACGATTGAAGTGGATCAATTGACAGCCGTAATTCTCAAATCCAAAGCTGAAGCGAAAGGACTCACGATTTCTGATTTGCTCCGTTCACTGGCAGAAAACGAAGCGCCAATACCACCGCCCTTCGAAACTGCATCACCAGAAGAACGGGCGAGGGCGGTTGAAGAATGGGCCAACCGTCCACGTTCGATGGCACCGCCATTATCTGATGAGGCGATCAGTCGAGACCACATTTATGGAGAACGGGAAGAAAAACAGTTATGAGCTACTTGCTGGACTCAAATATCCTGTTGCGGATGGCGCAGCCCACACACGCGATGCACGCTGAAGCGACGCACGCGACTGCGGCACTCTTACGGCGAGGCGAAACGATTCACGTCATTCCGCAAATTCTCTATGAGTTTTGGTCTGTCGCCACCCGCGAAATTCAGTACAACGGTTTAGGGCTTTCTATCCCGGATGCACACGCCGAACTAGCGCGGCTCAAAACGATCTTTATTTTTTTGCCGGACTCTTCTGCGATCTATCCAGAATGGGAGCGATTAGTTATGCAGTATGCCGTGAAAGGGCGCGATTCACACGATACCCGCATTGTTGCTGCGATGAATGTACATCAGCTCACCCATCTTTTGACTTTCAATAAAGACGATTTCAAGCGATTTCCTTCACTCACCGTTCTCCTGCCCTCAGACATTTAAGCTAATGATTGCTCGGCCATTGCACGCCCAAAATCGCAGCTAGTCGCGGCGCAATAGTTAGCATCGAAGCACGCGGTTTGCGGGCAGGTTTGATGCCCTTGCCCCACACGATAAATGACGACGCGTAGTCTTTTCGCCCCGGCCATAAGCCATGAACGCCGCGTTCAGTGGGTTCAGCAAACACTTCGCCAGGTTTGGCGACACCGAATAAGAAATGTTCGGCGGACTCAAAGACAGCGGCGGATTTCGCCAACTCCGGCGCAAATCGTTGCACTTCCTCTTTCGGGACTTCGCGCCCGATGCCGTGTTTGTTACTGGCGGAAGCGGTGCGCAACCATTCGACGACGCGGGTGTCGTTGGCTATAAGCCAGCCGGGTTTCATTTCAACGCTGCCGGAAACGCCTTCCTGTTTGAGGATTTGATTGATGTCTACGACTTTGTCGGCGCGCTCGAAGCCGTGATCGGACACCACCGCGATGACCATATTTTTTGGCGCGGCGGCGAGCATTTTTCCGATCAGCTCATCGCTGTACTCAATCATCGCGTTTGCTTCGCGCGAAAAGGGGCCGTTGTGATGGGCTTCGGAGTCGTGGTCTACCAAGTGAAGCAAAATCAAATCCGGCTTTTCGTGTTGGAGCAGATACACCGTTGCCTGTGTACGCGTGCGATCATCCATCCAGTCCTGCGTGAACGACGGAAACACACGTGTGATCTTTTCGACCAGGCCGGGCGTAGCTTTGGATTCGATAGAACGCAAATCCATACCGCCGCCATTGCGCCGCTGAAAGTATTCGGGCAGATTGAAATCAATTGCCGCGTTGACAGTGACAGGCCACGTAATCGCCGCGCTTTTCAATCCGGCTTTTTGAGTCGCGTGCCAGAGCGTTTTCGACTTCAGCAAATTCACATCCCAGTAATAATCGCCGCCTTCTGCCGTTGGTCGGCGATTGCCGAGGATGCCGTGTTCAGCGGGCGCAACGCCCGTGATCAGCGTCGTGTGCGAAGACCAGGTGACGGTCGGGAAGACGCCTTCGATGCCTTCGGTGACTTCGCCTTCACGCATCAGTTTGCGCAGATTCGGAATCTTCAATCCTAGTTTGTCCGCATCACGCAGGTAGCGATAATCCAACCCGTCAACCGAGATTACAAGCAATGAATTTGCCCTTGCCGCGCGTTTGGGTTGCGCAACGGCGAGCAGGGAAAAGGCAATCAAAAGCGGAAAGAGGAGCAAGAATCGTTTCATTGCCACAGTTTCAGGATTCAGGCGGAAGAAGTAAAGCCTCCACGCTTTGCTATAGCCAGTTTCCTTGCAACGAAACGCTTGGTAGGCTACCGTACGGCTCGGTTTCTTCACGACGCGCTGCCGTCACAATTTATCCAACGTGCTGAAACGAACGATTCCCAAAAAGGTAGGATCGGCGTCCCGCCTGTCCTGACACGGCAATAATCAAACACCTGACAGGCAGAATGCCGATTCTACCTTCCCTGAGGAGAATATACATGGCTCAAACGCTTGAACGCCTTGAAGGTGCCACGCCCACTTCCGAAAGTTGGCTGGATCGCTTTGCGCGAATTATGGGGCGGTTTGTGCCGGATGCAATTACGGCTTCAATCATTTTCATGCTGATTTTAGCCGGGATGGCGTTGATGCTTGGCAATTCGCCAGCAAAGGTGATGGACGCCTATTCACAAGGGCTATGGTCGTTGCTGGCGTTCACGATGCAGATGACGTTGATCATCACGCTCAGTTCGGTGTTGGGGGCAACGCCGTTCTTTCGCAAAATGATCATGACGTTGTCTCGATTGCCAAAGACCACAACGCAGGTCGTTGCCTTGGCCGTGCTGATTGTTGCGGTGGCGTCGTATTTTTACTGGGGGCTGGGCATTGCGCTTTGCCCATTGGTGGCGATTCATTTTTCCCGCGAAGCCGAACGCAAAGGCATTCCGGTAGATTTTTTGTTTTTGCTGGCGGCAGTGTGGGGGGCGAACGCGTGCTGGCAATATGGTTTATCTTCGAGTGCAGCTTTGTTGATGGCAACGCCAGGGCATTTTCTGGAAAAGACGACGGGCTTGATGCCGCTTTCGACCACGATCTGGGCACCGGCATCCATTCTGATGGAAGTTGCGTATATATCTTTGGTGATGATTGTCGGGCGAGTGTTGATGCCAAAGACGTGTCGGCCTCTGTCAAACTTTCCTGATGCTTACAAGTTGGCGGAAGAGTTGCCGATGGTCGAAACTCCACCACAGAATTTATCAGAACGGATGGAGCGCAATTCGCTGATTTTGTCCGTGTTATGGCTTGCTTTGCTGGGTTGGCTCTACAACCACTTTTTCGTCAAACGACTAAGCCTGGACATCAACGCTCTGAACACGATTTTGTTGTTCTTGTGTTTGCTGTTGCATCGCAATATCCATCGGTTCACTGAAGCCTTAAAACACGCGGTGTTGTCCTGCTGGCCCGTCATCGTGATGTATCACTTGTACGCAGGTGTAGCGGGGTTGATTCAACACACGAGCGTCGGCGAATTTCTGGCGGGGATGATTGCAGTAGTTTCGACCCCGTATACCTTTCCGATCATCGCCGCGATTTCCGGCACGATTGTCGCGGTCTTTGTACCTTCGAGCGGTGGCCAATGGGTGATTCAGGGCTTTGTCACCTCGAAAGCGGCTGCGACTGTTGGATTGACTATGCAGCGTGGATTATTAGCGCTCAGCGTAGGCGACCACATGGGAAACTTAACCGCACCCTTTTGGTATATGGTGGTGGCGGGCATTACGCGCGTGAACTTCCGCGAATTCTATGGCTATGGGCTGATTTACGCCGCGTTGTGGTTCGTTGTAGGTGTGATTGTGTTTACGTTTGCGCCGTGTTGAATAGGCACACGAGAGAAGTGCCTGGGATAAGAGGCATGGAGTACAAGCTTTAGCTTGGCTTTTTTGCCCCATTAGATAAAGCCAAGCTAAAGCTTGTACTCCATGCCTCTTATCTCAGGCCTTCGTACACTTATACGAAGGAGATAAAATGAATCTTTTCCTTATCATTGGCTTGCTTCTGCTGACTTCGATGATAATTGCAGCAGAGCCGAATCGTCGCACGATGATCTATGATGGCAAGGTCACGGAAGTGACTTCAAACTCTGCCGCAGGCGCTGCGGATTTGTGGATCACGCTGGAAGACCTGAAGCGTGCGACCGGCTTTGAAAACAAGCCGAAAGGCGTATGCCGCGATGAGCTTTGTTTTCCGCTGCCCAAAGCGCGCAAATCTGCTTTCCTCAACCAGCAAGGTAAAGCTACCTGGTTTAATCTCAGCGAATTTGCGCGGCTCGTGCGCCAACCTGTGGCGTTTGATGTCGAAGCTGCGATCTGGTTTTTCGGGCCGCGTGCAGATGAACAAAATGGCTATGTCTCTTCATTAAAGGCACCAGATTTCAAGCTGCCGGATCTGAATGGCAAGCTGCATTTGCTGGCGGATTATCGCGGCAAAAAAGTGTTGTTGCTGACGTGGGCTTCGTGGTGAGGGTGCCGCTTTGATCTGCCTGGATGGCAGAAATTGTATAGCGAACTGAAGGGCAAAAATTTCGAGATTATTTCCGTTGCGCAAGACACCGGAGGCATCAAGGATGCCGGGCAGTGGATCACTGCTGCCAAACCAGAATACACCGTGCTGATTGATACGAAGCATCTGGTCACGCGCCTTTACAACATGGTCAATGTGCCGACAGCGGTCTGGATCAATGAAAAGGGGCGCATCGTGCGTCCGAACGAAGTCGCCTACGTGGACAATCGTTTCACCAGCATGCACAAAATCGAAGCTGCGCCTTATCTGGATGCCATTCGTGATTGGGTAGCTAATGGCGACAAGAGCATTTTTGCTCTGAGTGAGCAACAGTTGAAAGCGCAACTGGAACAGCAGAAGCCGGAATGGGCATTGGCGGCGGCGGAATTCGCTTTGGCGGAGCATCTTTATCAGTCAGGGCAAGCCGCGGCCTCTATCCGACATTACAAGGAAGCGCAACGGCTCAATCCTGACAACTGGAATTACAAACGTCAGGCGTGGGCGCTATCGAATGCTGATCGCGATTACGGCACCAATTTTACAAAGGAAGTACAAAAGCTGAATGGCAAGCCCTATTATCCGCCGCGCCGCTTGCCGGAAGTCAAAAAATAGTCGGCGTTAGCTGCGCGCTGTGGCATTGGCATCTTTCGGCGTCGCCCAGTGTTTGCGATATTGACGTTTCAAATAGCGACTGGCTTCGGCATCGCCGAGGATCATTTCAGTTTTCGCCTCGAATTTTAGGTTGCGACCTGTCCGCGCAACAATATTTGCCAGATGGGCAAACGTAGTCGAAGTGTGGCCGATCTCAATTTCGGCGTTGGGAGCCTGACGACTGCGGATGCAATCAATGAAATTGCGGGCGTGAGTGTCAGGTTCGTTGGCATTGTCAAACAGCACTTCCTTGCCTTTGCTATCGAAAACTTTGAATCCCCATTTGCCTTCCCAGCGTCCGATTTGCACCATGCCTTCTGACCCGTACACTGCAACGCCGTTGCCGACGCCTTCCATTTGATACGGATTCCAAATTCGCATTTCAAAGATCAATGCTTTGTCGCCGCAATTAAATGTAATGTTCATCGTGTCAGGTGTTTGCTGATCATCCTGAAAGAAAATCTTGCGCCCCATCCCGCTGACTTCGTTTGGCGCATCTACGCCAAGTGCCCAACGCGCCATGTCAATCTGATGCACGCCGTCATTGCCCGCATCGCCCGTGCCGTAGTTCCAATGCCAGTGCCAATTGTAGTGAAAGCGATTTTCGTTGAAAGGCAACATTGGCGCGACGCCCGTCCACGTGTCGAAATCAACGCCTTTGGGAACGGTCGAATCCTGTTTCCGCCCGATGTCATCACGCAGTTGCACATCCCACGCTTTGGCCATCAGCACTTTGCCGATCTTGCCGGATTGAATGTAGGCAATCGCGCGCTGTGTCGAAGGGCGACTGCGCGATTGCGTACCGTGTTGCACGATGCGTTTGTTGCGCCGCGCGGCTTCGATCATCAAACGACCTTCGCGCAGGTTGTGCGAGCAGGGCTTTTCGACGTAGACATCTTTGCCTGCCTCACAAGCCAGAATTGTCGCAGGCGCGTGCCAGTGATCCGGCGCGGCAATCACGACAGCATCAATCGTTTTGTCGTCCAGCACACGACGCAAATCGCCGATCATCTGCGGTCGCTTGCCTGCTTTTTGTTCGACTGCATGTGCCGCTGCGCCGAGTACGCGTTCATCTACATCGCAAACGTACGCAACATTCACATCAGATAATGCAGCAAAGCCTGTTGCAAGGGCTTTGCCACGGCTGCGGACACCGATCACGGCAATGTTGACTTTATCACTGGCTGCGACTGCACCTTGGTTGATGAATGCAGTTGCGGCAAAAGCTGATGCTACGAAATGTCGTCGGTTCATACATTCCTTTCTTATAAGGTGCATGGAGTACAAGCTTTAGCTTGGCTTTTTGTGCTGATGAGAGAAAAGCCAAGCTAAAGCTTGTACTCCATGCGTTTTTGATCAGCGTGTTTTCACAAACGCGACATACAGTTGCTCGACGTTGCTTGCCGCTGCATCTCCATTGTGAATGACGACCCGATAGCGAAAGGTCAGCTTTCCGTTTGCTGGAATCGTCAGGCTGCCATCGCGCGATTTGTCGTTGAAAAAATCATGTTCGCCAAAGGGATTCGCCGCGTTCAGTCCGTAGCCGCGTGCGTGCCAAAATGTTGGATGTTTCGGATTTGACGGATGATCGAAAATGGCGACGCCGACCGCTTGGTTATTGATGGTTGTCGAATAATCCACCCACCGCGCGCGTTTGCCCCAGATGTTTTTGGTTCCTTTTAGCCCGTCGGAATTCATTAGCGTTGCGCCTCGATCCTCCCGAAACGCATCTGCAAAGCGAAAGCCGAGCAATCCTTCTTCTGTGTCGCCCATTTTCAGCGCGATGCCCTGATTGGCCAGAATCGTCGCTTGCACATCAACGACATTGTAAGCGTCGAAGCGATGAAACGTGAATTGTTCGCGCAAGGTGCCAAGCGCTTTGTTGTCAGGCGCAATCAACTCAAACTCCGCGCGAATCGTGCCTTGCTTCAGGCCGCCGCGCGTGATGGGTTTGCCTTTGAGCACGACATGTCCCACCGGCAGGGGAAGCTTTTTATCCTGCGCTTCGTTGCCGCTGATTTCGCGCCAGAAATCAATCCCGTTGATGTCGCCGTGCGCAAACCACAACCCGCGATGCCAATGATGATCGCTGCTTTCGCCTGCGATTTTTTCCAGCGGAAATCCACGCGTCACTACAACACCGGACGGCGTGCGCAACGGATGCAGAAACGGCTTCGGCCAATCGTTGCCGAAATGAAATGTAGTGAACGGTTTGTCGTCCATTTCGACCGTGATTTGGTTGGGCTTCACTTTTAATACGACCTGTGCCTGCGCCACGGCGCTGCAAAGCAATGCCAGACAGATCAGGGCAATCCAGCGGTTTTTCATTGAGACTCCTTGTCAGTGATTTGCGCGGCGATTATCACATAAAGCCGCGAGTGTGGTATAGAGAACGGACACGTTTCATTCAGCAGAAAGAGGAAAAACCATGAGCATATCTCGAAGAGATTTTGTGGCGACGATGGCTGCTTCTGGCTTGGTGTGGAATCCAACCGCAGCAGCAGCCGGCCTAACGTATTACGTGCGCTATGAACATCGCGGCAAGCGTTCGTACGGCATTCTGGAAAAAGACACAATTCGTGAAATTCGTGGTGGCTTGTTCGGAGCCAAAACGCCGACCGGAGCCAAAGTGAATCTGGCAGATGCAAAGCTGCTTTATCCTTGCGAACCTACAACTGTCTTGGCCGTTGGCTTGAATTATAAAAGTCACATTGGCAATCGCCCTGCACCGACCAAGCCGGAACTGTTTTTCAAACCGCTTCCATCGCTCGTCGAACCCGGCGGAGAAATCATCATTCCACCTGATGCAAAGAACGTTCATTACGAGGGCGAATTCGTCATCGTGATGGGCAAAACGGCAAGACAGGTAAAGGAAAGCGACGCGTTGCAATACGTCTTCGGCTACACGTGCGGCAACGATGTGAGCGAGCGTGACTGGCAAAAAGGCGATTTGCAATGGTGGCGTGCAAAAGGCTCTGACACGTTTGGCCCGCTTGGCCCCGCGATTGTGACGGGCTTGGATTACCCGAAATCGCGGCTGCAAACCCGACTCAACGGCGAGGTCAAACAATCACAGCTTTTAAGCGATTTACTTTTTGATGTGCCTGCCATTGTCAGCTTCGCCAGCCATCACGTGACATTGCAACCCGGCGACGTGATTTACACGGGAACGCCCGGCTCAACGAGTGCGATGAAACCGGGCGATGTCGTAGAAGTTGAAATTGAAGGAATTGGGATTCTGCGCAATCGCATCCGGTAGGAAACTATCGAGGCAGAAGCCCGACTGTGAAGAAGGGCGTGTTGGCTTTTGCGCCCTCCTTCACAGTCGGGCTTCTGTCGTTCTTACTCGACGAATTCGACTGTGACTTGTTTTGGGATTACCCCTTTGCGAAAGCCTTCATCTAACAACAACTGCACCGCTTTTTTGTCATCCTCGGTATAGCCAAGCGTGCTTTTGTTGACCCACATTGCCACAAATCTGTCAGCCGTTTCGACCTCCATATCTCGTGCGAATTGCAGCGCATAAGCCAAGGCCGGTTCGCGGTTGTCCATCGAATATTGAATGCTTTTGTGCAGCCACTTGCTGACTTCGCGTTGTAAGTCCGGGCCTAAACTTCGTTTGATGGCGTTGCCGCCCATTGGCAACGGCAATCCGGTCTCCTGCTTCCACCACCTACCGAGGTCGAGAATCTTATCCAGCCCTTGTTCGTGATAGGTCAATTGACCTTCGTGGATGAGCAACCCCGCGTCAACATTGCCTGCGACGACCTCTTCGATGATTTCATCAAAGGGCAAAACCTTGTATTGAAATTCGGGCGTGTGCAATTTCAACGTGAGAAAGGCGCTGGTCAATGTGCCGGGAACGCCGATCACCATGTCTTTGATCCGGCTGGCCGAAACGGGTTCGCGCGCCACGACAATCGGGCCGTAGCCGTCGCCAATACTCGCGCCGTGCGGCAGCAACGCGTAGTGATCGGAGATGTAAGCGTACGAATGAAACGACACCGCAGTCACATCATATTCCTGCGTCGTCATCGCAATTTGGTTGAGCGTTTGAATGTCTTTCAGAACGTGCGTGAATTCCAGATCGCCTGTGTCAATCTTGTCGGTGGCGAGTCCGTAAAACATGAATGCGTCATCTGAGTCAGGGCTGTGGGCGAGTTTGATTTGTCTTTTGGTCATAGGATTTTTGCCACGGATTACACGGATTCAAGCTTGAAAAAATCTGTGAGAATCTGCGTAATCTGTGGCTGATTTTTATGCTGCTAATTCGTATTCGCGCAGCGGGTGATAAACCGTATCGCGTTCGATGGCTTTGAATCCGGCTTCTTGAATTAAGTGAATGATTTCCTGTTTGCTGGCTTCGTTTTCGCTCTTTGATTCGACTAAATAGGATTCCATCAATTCGCCGCCGCCGCTGATTGTACCGTCGAAATCGTTGGCTCCGAAATGCAGCGCGGTTTGCGCCAGGCGTTTACCGAGCATGACCCAATAGGCTTTGATGTGATCGAAGTTGTCGAGCAATAGCCGTGACACGGCAATCGTCTTTAAGCTGTCAATGCCGGACGGGCCGGGCAGATAGGCGAGTTGCGAGCCGGGCGGATAAAACGCGAGCGGAATGAAGCATTGGAACCCGCCGGATTTGTCCTGCTGTTCACGAAGCTTGACGAGATGATCCACGCGATCTTCGTGATTTTCGATGTGTCCATACAGCATTGTCGCGTTGGTTTTGATTCCAGCCTGATGCACTTTGCCCGCCAAGTCCAGCCAGCGTTGCGCGTCGGTCTTGTGTGTGCAGATTTGTTGCCGGACGCGTTCGTGAAAGATTTCTGCGCCGCCGCCAGGACACGAATCCATTCCGGCTTCGTGCAATTTCTGAATCACTTCTTCGTCCGACATCTTGTAAAACTTGGCGAAGAAATCCAGTTCGACCATCGTGAAAGCTTTCAAGTGCATTTCAGGAAATTCGCGCTTCAAAGTCGAAAGCAAATCCGTGTAGTACGAGAAGGGAAGTCGCGTGTTGAGTCCGCCGACAATGTGCAATTCTGTTGCGCCTTGCATCCGCGCCTGTCGTGCCATTGCCAGGTTTTCGTCAATGTTGTGCGTGTATCCGCCTTCCTGATTATGCTTCACAAAGAAGCCGCAAAATTTGCAATCGGCATAGCAGTAGTTCGTCGGATTCAAATGGCGATTGACGTTGAAATACGTGTTGAGGCCGTGTTTGCGACGACGCACGATGTCTGCGAGGCGACCTACGCCGTGTAAGTCGTCGGAGGCAAAAAGTGCTACGCCATCGTCAAAAGACAATCGTTCATCGGCTATGACCTTTTCGGCAATCGGATTGAGTTTTGGGTCAATGAAATATTCATTCATAACATTATTTCAGTAATTGCTTGATCAGTTTCTCGGCTTCTTTTCGATCCAACTCGCCATTCGCTGCCAAAACTTCGTTGGCAAAAATCTCGCCGTCCGCGTGAATGTTTTTGGCTTCGATCAGTAAAGAAAATGGTGTGCCCCATTTGCGGGGATCGCCGCACATTTTACGATAGTTGTAATGCAATGTTTTCTCGCGCAATTTGTCATCCGTGCTCTCGATGCAGATTGGATACAGTGGCTGATGTTTGGTGATGAATTCTTTGACTTCTTTCGTCTCAGAATAATTGCACACGCCGATGACGGCCAAGCCTTTGTCTCCGAATTTTTTCAGCAGATGCTGAATCGTTTCGTAATCGTGATTGCTGTTTTCACACCACGCCGCGAAATAGGTGACAAGGACTAATTTCTTGCCTTTGGTTGCCTCGCGTAGATCAAGCGTTTTGTCTTCAACTGAAGTAGGCAGCGTGAAGTTTTTGTATTCAAATTTGCGCGGCTGAAATGTGACGAGCTTGTGGTCAATTTCATCCTTCAACGCCTTTTGCGCTGCACTGATATTACTGAAGGTAACAAATAAAAGGGCGAAGATGACGAAAGCTTGTTTCATTTTAATAAGAAAATATCAGCGGCCACAGTGACGAATAAAATCACGCTCACGAACGCATTGGTTGTAAAAAAAGCGGCATTCAATCTGGACAAGTCATTTGCTTTGACGATGCCGTGTTGATAAATCAATAGTACAGCTGTAGCGATGACTCCGAGCAATCCCAGCCAGTGCAAATCCGTCAGCGCATAAACCGCCACCAACGCCGCAAACATCCCGATATGTAGAACACGCGCAATCCACAGCGCCCTGCCGATACCGAGTTTTTGCGGGATTGAATTCAGTCCAGCGCGCACATCGAATTCATAATCCTGGCAAGCGTAAATGACATCAAAGCCCGCTGTCCACAACATCACGGCCAAGCTTAACAGCAGCGGAACGGGCGAATCAATTGCCCCTCGAACGGCGATCCAGGCTCCCGTGGGCGCAATGCTCAAACACCATCCCAGCACCAGATGCGAAAGGCTGGTGAAACGCTTGGTGTAGGAATAAAGCAGCACAGAGGCGAGTGCAACAGGCGATAAAATTAACGTCAGCGAGTTGAGCATGAAGGTCGCTAGAAAAAAGATCATTGCCGACGCAAGCGTGAACAATCCAACAAACTGTGTGCTCAACAATCCAGCCGGAATTGCTCGCATTGCGGTGCGCGGATTCGCCGCATCAATCTCTCGATCTGCCAGACGGTTGAATGCCATCGCCGCAGACCGCGCCCCGACCATCGCGACGGTAATCCAAATGATTTGCTGTGATGATGGCAACCCACGCGCTGCCAGTACGGCACCCAGAAATGCAAAGGGTAAAGCGAACAGGGTGTGTTCGATTTTGATCATTTCGAGTGTGGTCTTGAGGCTCTTGAGCATATAGTAGGTGTTGGATGTTAGATGCTGGATGCTAGCCTAAATCTAACCTCAAGCATCTCAATATCATAATGCTGAAATCAAGATGCTGGCCTGACATCTAGTATCCAGCATCCTGAATCTTTTTCCTGCTTCCTTCCCACCGCGTTTTTTGTTCGTGGGCAATCCCCAGATGATCCAGCAGGCGATAGGTGAAATGTTCGACCAAATCATTAATCGTTTTCGGGAAGTGATAAAAACTCGGCATGGCAGGTACGATGCGAACCCCCATTCGTGCCAGCTTCAGCATATTTTCCAAATGAATGGCGTGCAATGGCGTTTCGCGCGGGACGATGATTAGCGGACGATTTTCTTTCATCATTACATCTGCGGCGCGATGCACCAAATCGCGTGCAATGCCAGTGGCGATGCAGGCCAGGGAACTCATGCTGCATGGTACGATGACCATCGCATCAGATAAGTAAGAGCCACTGGCAATCGTTGCCCCGATGTCGGCTGCCGGATGGAGGCTAAACTTGTCAGATTCGATGCCGATTATTTCGCGTATGACCCGAGGTTCAGTTCCCGCTACATTGATACCTAGCTCTTCTCCGACCACGCGCACGCCAGCTTTGGTAATGACTAAATCAATTCGGGCAACATCCGGGCATTCATTCAGACGCATCAATAAGTTCTGTGCATAAATCGAACCGCTTGCGCCTGTGATGCCGACCGTGATGGATTTCATCTCGTTGCTTTCGATGCTATAACGTTGTTTGTTCATAAACTCAATGTAGCCAAGTTGATTGGCAATTATGTCACGAAAGTATGGATCAACAAAATTTACGAGAATTGCTTATTCGTTTTCAGTCTGGTGAAACAGACCTTGAGGGCGTGATCGAAAAACTCAAGCATTTGCCGTTTGAAAATCTTGGATTTGCGCACGTAGACCATCATCGCGCGATTCGACACGGCTTTCCCGAAGTTATTTTCGGCAGAGGCAAGACACCGGAACAAATTGCTGGCATTGCTGAGAAGTTATTGGCACGTTCTTCAAATGTGCTTGTTACGCGAACTGACCAGCAAGCATTTGAATTAGTCCAAAAGATTGAGCCGACCACGATCTTTCATGAAATCTGTGGCGCAATCTCTGTGATTCGAGATCGAACTGAATACGGAAAGGGAAGGGTGGCAATTGTTACGGCTGGAACCTCTGATATTCCTGTTGCCGAGGAAGCGGCCATCACGGTTGAAGCAATGGGCAATCAGTTCATCAAACTTTTTGATGTGGGAGTCGCTGGCATTCATCGCATTTTAAGCCAGCGAGAACTTTTACAATCTGCACGAGTGGTCATTTGCGTTGCTGGCATGGAGGGGGCCTTACCTTCCGTGGTGGGAGGGTTAGTCAGCGTTCCTGTTATTGCTGTCCCGACGAGTATCGGATACGGCGCGAGTTTTGGCGGGGTTGCCGCCCTGTTAGGGATGCTCAATTCCTGCTCTTCAAATGTTACCGTCGTGAATATTGATAATGGTTTTGGTGCTGGATACGTTGCTAGTTTAATCAATCGAAGCTGAGCTGATAAACATAAATTAAGCCAAGTTCGGCAGGCGCAATTCTTTGACGTAAAAAGATTTTGAACTTTTAGGTGAATTTTTCTCGGAAGGATTACAGGATTGTGAATATGTCTACAGTGCCAGCACGATCTGCTGGTATTAGGTAGAAAAGCAGTAATCAATTGCCGGTCGATTGTTGCATTTCTGCTTGATTAGCTCTTTGGCGTGAAGGGGTTGGTTGTACCCAGTGAACAATCATCCCCTTCTTTTCCTTTAGTTACCTTCCACCAAATCCTACCTGCAATCCTACTATCCGAGTTTCTTCCTCAGATAATTTCCCTGAAAGATAATCAAGCAAAAGACAAGTTACGATTGGGCAATTACTAACGCTGTCGCGTTTCTATGTGTGGTTTATGTTCTAGTGAGGAGTTTAAGACCGCTATTTTTTACTAAAAAACGATGAAAGTCATTGGAATCTGCCCCGTTAGTTTCCAATAACTTTCATCGTAACCAATGAAACTACTACCGAAAAAGCAAGCGCAGTGTAGCGGTCAAAATGCGTTAAAGCAAGTTAAAAATCAAAGAAAAATGTAAGTTATTGAAAATAAAAGGCAAATAGTTTGTGTTTTAATAGCTGCTTTTTAAGTACGTTTATCTGTTTTTAAAGTTCGATCTGTAAGTGCATATTTCTCAATAGGTTGACGATGTGCGCCCGTTTCAACGATAATGCTGGGTCTTTAAGCCTGCTTCTCAGCATGGTAATTTGACATTCAAGCTGTTAACTCTAAGTCTACGCAGTAAATAGTTTTATCTTTAGACGGGCAATTTGCTGGCAGCCATATAACCTATACCGAAAATGCGAGTTGATTTAGCCGATTGGATCGCCTTGAATATGATTCGTGGGATTGGGCCACGAACAGCCAACCTCCTACTTGACCGTTTTGGTGTCCCAGCAAATGTATTTGCTGCATCTCGGGATGCGCTTGCCTCGGCAGGACTGAAGCCTGACATTATTGGGCAACTTCACGACACAGAAATTCTCGATAAAGGGCAAGCTGAGATCGAACGTTTGGAAGCGATTGGCGCACAGGTCATTACACTTGCGGATGATGCCTATCCTGAGTTATTACGCGAAATCTACGATCCTCCGATTGTTCTATATGTCAAAGGCGATCTTGCGGGAGCCTTATCTCAGCCCGGCATTGCTGTAGTTGGTTCTCGCCGCTGTTCCACTTATGGCATCAATGCGGCCAATTTCCTGGCGCGTGAACTGGCCGCGCATGGGGTGACGATTATTTCCGGTCTGGCACGTGGAATAGATGGATCAGCACATCGAGGTGTTCTTGAAGTAGGCGGGAAAACCGTGGGTGTTATCGGGACCGGGATGGATGTATGTTATCCGAAAGAACATAAAAAGCTGAGCGAAGAGATCGTTGTGAATGGAGCGGTCGTTTCTGAGTTTCCGCTGGGCACTCCTCCGCTGGCCCAAAATTTCCCGTATCGCAATCGTGTGATTAGCGGATTGTGCTTGGGCGTCTTGATTGTTGAGGCTGCCGAACATAGTGGCTCGTTAATCACTGCACGTTTGGCTAATGAACAGGGCAGAGAAGTTTTTGCTGTTCCAGGCAATATTACCTCGCAGACCTCTTTCGGCCCGAACTTTTTGATCAAGGATGGGGCCAAACTGGTTCAGCATTGGCGTGATGTGGTTGAGGAGTTTCCACAGCATCTGAAAGAAACCATGCTGGGCGGGAAGCCGCAGGAATCTTTAACGGAATCATTGCCTTCACAACCTTCGTTTGAAGCAGTTGCCCTCAGTGTCAATGAACAAAAAATCGTGGCCTTGCTTTCATCAGATGTCTCTTCTCATATAGATGAATTATTGCTGTCGAGCGGATTATCCTCGCCGGAATTAAGTAGCGCATTGCTTGGTCTTGAAATGAAAGATAGAATCAAGGAGCTTCCGGGCAAGTGTTATGTCAAACGGTTGTAGGTAGTATTACTCATGTTCGATAGGATTCAAGCGTGGTTCATCCATATTGCCAGTCAGATTGTTACCATGCCGCTCTACTGGGCGGCTCCGATGATGATATTGCTGGCTATCGCTGATTCTTCTTTGCTTTCCCTGCCAGAAGTGAATGACATCATTACTGTTACGCGTATTGCACATAATCCAAACGAAGTATTTTATTTTCCTTTATTTCCCGCTATTGGATCGGTGATTGGATGTTTGATTCTCTATCGGATTGCGCGTCAGGGACGTAATTTCATTACCAAAAGGTTCCAGCCTCATCTTCTTGAACAGGTTGAGCGGTTATACAATCGCTGGGGGTTGCTGGCGCTGGCGATTCCAGCTCTGTTGCCGCCGCCCTTGCCATTTAAAGTCTTTGTTGCAATGGCCGGCGCGTTGGGGTATCCGCTCAAGCGCTTTGTTGCTACGATCATGATCGCGCGCACGATCCGCTATTATTTTTGGGGGATTGCGGCGTACTTTATGCGCGAGGAAGTCTTGAAAGCACTGGAATGGCTGAAATCGCATTTTGGGGAAGTTTTGATTGGCGCACTGTCGTTAGTTGCTTTGATAATCATTATCCGCTGGGTTCTTTTGTTCAATCGCAGCCGCGCGCTAAAAAATAAAACAGCGGCGTCTTTTACCGATTAGGATTCTCATGCTTATTTTTCTCTCTGGAATCATGAACTGGTTCAAAAATCTGAAAGCCACCCTGGTTGGATTTGGTGCTTTAGGAATTTTTGGTATCGCACTGATGGATGCTGCTTTTATCCCGATGCCTGGCGGGCCAGATGTTGTCGTCATCACTCTTTCTGTGGCAGCTCCGGCAATGATGCCCCTGTATGTGTTGGCGGCGATGGCTGGCTCAACGCTTGGCTCATTGATTTTGTACTTCATTGCTCGTAAGGGGGGGCAGGCGGCGTTGCGTAAATTTAGTGCAGAGAAACGCGCCAAGGTGCAGAAGGCTTTAGATGAATATGACATCTGGGCTTTGCTGGTTGCGGCTGTGATGCCTCCGCCGTTTCCATTCAAGATTTTTGTGTTATCTGCCGGAGCCTTTCGCGTACAACTCTGGCGCTTTGTGTTGGCAATGGTTTTAGGCCGAGGGTTTCGCTTTGTGTTGGAAGGTTGGCTGGCAGTGCGCTATGGCGAACAGGCAACCGAAATCCTCAAACAAAACGGCGTAAAAATTGGCTTGGGCGTGGCTGCTGCGATCATCGTGATTTTCCTGGTGAAATTGCTGCTTGGCCGCCGCCAGGAAGATGCGGAGTTAGAAGTTCAGAATGAATCGGTAAGCTAAAAAGGCCACGCCGTCAAAGCACGTGACCTTTTTTCAATCTGTGGTTTCAACCTATCTTTTCAATATGTCTGAGAATATCGCTAGTTGCTTTGCACGGTCGGCCAATCCTTTGGCCCAAACGCGGCAATATTACCACTGACTTCTTCTCCTGCTTTCACATCAAAGGCGATAGCCTGGACAGGCCTGAAGACCATATTATTTATTTCAGCCATTTGATTTAGCTTCGGGTCCCAAATAACAACTTTACTTTCCTGCACCCCCGTCCCTTTTACTGGCTGATACGCAGCCTTGATCACCGTCACGCTACGAGTTGTGTTCGAGCGGCTTTCGTAAAAACTCTTGGCATTCGCGAGCGTATTAAATGAAAGACTGAGCGTATAGGAGCCTTCTGCCAGTTGGCCGAGGCTGAAACTGCCATCGGCGTTCACTGCATAACGCATGGTATCGCCGTTCGACCTTCTCAGGGTTAGCTCCAATCCGGTAATCGTTTGAGCCGTTGGCAGCGTGTTGACTTGTACTTGTGCCTGGGCGGCGAGGGAAAACAGTGAAGCAGCAATAAAAGCCAAAACATTGAGCGTGATCGTTTGCAATTTAGTATGAGTTGTCATCGTGGTTCTCCTAGTAATTCGAGCAATTGTTGATTGCGCCAACGCGCGGTTATTTGTGCAGTGAAAGCGTTTTTCTTTTGCCTTCACTGATGTAGGCGAGAGCAGCGCAAAATCGGTATCATCGAAATTGCCACTTTTTTTCGTATCGGGAAAATTCGCTTGAGAAAACAGCCAGTTGTGACGCTATAATTACCTTGTTCGCTCCCCTCGATTTTTTCAGATGTAACAAACTAATAATGGAGGTAACCCCGATGCCTCAAGATGTAACGCAACTCCTTGCGGAATGGCGCAATGGTGATCAGGCCGCACTGGATCAATTGATGCCGCTGGTGTATGACGAATTGCATCGCCTGGCCAAGCGTTATTTGTCCCACGAACGCCGTAATCACACCTTACAACCCACAGCCTTAGTCAATGAAGCATACCTGCGGCTGGCAGGGCAGCAGCAAATTGAATGGCAGAGTCGCGCTCATTTTTTTGGCATTGCCGCGCAGGTGATGCGTCATTTGTTGGTAGATCACGCGCGGGCGCGACAGTTTGCCAAACGTGGCGGTGGGGCACAGCAAATCACGCTTGACGAGGTATCCGCCGTACAACCAGAAGCTGCTGTTGATATTCTTGCGCTCAACGAAGCCCTTGATCGGCTGGCCGATTTTGACAAGCGCAAGGCGCGCATTGTCGAGTTGCGATATTTTGGCGGACTCGGCACCGATGAAACCGCTGAAGTTCTGGGCCTTTCAGCGATTACCATTAAGCGCGAATGGCTCAAGGCCAAAGCCTGGCTTTATCACGAAATGAGCAAATAATAACGGGCATTTGCATCCTTATGACCCCCGAACGCTGGCGAAAGATTGACGAGATTTTTGATCGCATGTTGGATTGTGCGCCGCACGACCGAGAAACTTTGCTCGCTGAATATTGTGGGGCGGATGAAGAGTTGCGACGTGAAGTGGAAGCTTTGCTGGCGGCACACGAACAAGCACCGGAATTCATCGAAAAGCCTCCATTGACAGAAATGCAATCAGTCCTGGCGAATGACGCTCTCCGTCCTGCTTCTTTGCCAAAAATGTCAGAAATGATTGGGCAAACGCTGGGACATTATCGCCTGAATGCTTTGCTTGGGGCCGGAGGGATGGGAGAAGTCTATCGCGCATTGGATACACGCCTTGATCGTGAAGTTGCTGTTAAGGTTCTAACGCATAAACTGGCCCTCAACCCCGAAGCTCTCAAGCGCTTTGAGCGCGAGGCCAAAGCGGTGGCGGCGCTCTCGCATCCGAATATCCTGGCGATTCATGACTTTGGTGTTGATGGGGAAACCAGCTATGCGGTCACTGAATTGCTGAAAGGAGAAACGCTCCGCGAGCGATTGACGCGTTCCAATCTAAGTCAGCACGAAATCGTTGAGATTGCTGTCCAGATTGCCGAAGGATTGAGCGCTGCACATGCGCAAGGCATTATTCATCGTGATCTGAAACCGGAAAATATTTTTCTCACGACTGCCGGCGTCGTGAAGATTCTTGACTTTGGGATCGCTCGCATCAAGCCCTCAGCTACAGCCGCTTTGCCTGCGCAGGCTACGACGATAAGCAGTGTGACTGCCCCGGGGCGCATTATTGGCACCATCGGCTATATGTCACCTGAACAGGTGCGAGGCGAAGCTGTGGATGCGCCCAGTGACATCTTTGCTTTTGGTTGTGTTTTCTTTGAAATGTTATTTGGCACGCGTCCTTTTGCACGGGCAACGACGGCGGAAACGATGGCCGCGATTTTGCGCGATGATCCTTTACCAGTCTCGGAAAAAGACCTCACTTTACCTGTCGCGCTGAAACGTTTATTGCTGCGCTGTCTTGCCAAACACCCAGCTGATCGTTATCAATCGGCCCGCGATTTGGTTGTTGATCTGAAGTCCTTACCTGCACCTGCGGCAACTTCTCGTTTGCAGTTCCTCAAAATATCAAAGCGTACTTTGGTCTTACTCCTGGCAGGATTGTTGTTAAGTCTTATGATCGGACTTTATTTCAAACGGTGGAAGCCGGAGGCTGCGATCAATTCACTGGCAGTGTTGCCTTTGGTGAGTATCGAGCCGGATGCTCAAGTGGAATCTCTAGCTGAGGGCGTGGTTGAAGGAATCATTACACAGCTTTCACAATTGCCAGATTTGCGTGTGATGGCGCGCAGCACGGTCTTTAAATACAAAGATCAGGCGCATAATCCACAGGCCGTCGGACAGCAGCTTAAAGTACAAGCAGTGTTGACAGGGCGCATTGTGCGGAAGGGGGAATCAATTGCGATCAGCACTGAGTTGGTTAATGTGGCGGATGGTTCATTGCTCTGGGGCGAAAAATATGATCGCCCGTTAACGGATTTGACCCCTTTGCAATCCGAAATAGCTGAGCGTGTTTCTGATCAACTTCATCTTTCCATCAAGAACCCGGATCACGTTCGCTTGCGTAAGCGAAGCACTAAAAATAACGAGGCGTATCAGCTGTATCTATACGGACGATATCAACTCAATAAAAGAACGGATGAATCCATCCTCAAAAGCATTGAGTATTTCAAGCAAGCAATAGCGAAAGATTCAGCTTACGCGCTGGCCTACGCTGGCTTGGCCGATGCGTATTTTTTGGGGTCTGGTAATCCTGGATTGCCGCGCAATGAGGCAATGCCGCAAGCCAAAACGTTTGCTGAAAAAGCCGTCGGACTGGATGCGAATTCTTCTGAAGCGCAAACGTCGTTGGCGATGATTCGATTGTTTTATGATTATGATTGGGTTCAGGCCGAACGTGGCTTCCAACGTGCGATTGAATGTAACGCTGGCTATGTAACGGCGCATCACTGGTACGGAATTCTTCTCTATGCACTGGGCCGATTTGCTGCCGCCCAGCAGGAATTACGAATCGCCAAAGATTTAGACCCGCTTTCACTTCCGCTCAGCACAGAAATCGGGTTATGCCATTACTTTGCTCGTGAATACGATCAAGCCATTGCGCAATTTCAGCAGACGCTTGAACTTGATCCGCAGTGGCTTGACGCTCGCCGATGGCTGGCGGGCACGTATTTTCAGCAGCGCCGGGAATCTGAGGCGATTGCAGAGTATTTGAAAATCGCAGCTATGAGTGGCGAAAAGCAAGAAAATATTGATGCTTTGCGTGGGGCAGCGGAAAGGGACAGCATGCGCGGTTATTGGCAAGCTCGCCTTAAGATTTTAAGTAATCCTGCACGAATCAATTCTGTGTCCCCATTTAATCTGGCTTCGCTCAATGCCAATCTGGGCAACAAAGAAGAAGCCTTAATGTGGCTCGAAAAAGCCTTTGCTGAACGAATTAACGGCACTCGTGAAGTAAGTGGTTTGCTTTACCTCAAAGTTGATCCGCGTTTTGATTTATTACGCCGTGACGTGCGCTTCGCGCAATTGTTGCAGACGATCAGCCTTTCCCCCCAATAAGAAAATATCTCGAAAAAAGAAAAAGGGAAGAGCGCATAACTCTTCCCTTTATTTCCATTCGTTATTGCCTGTGCTCTCAGTGCTGGCAAATCTTTTCAGTGAGATTGCCGAGGTTGAAGCGGCGGATGTCATTCGCCTGTTCACGCTCAACCTTGCGCAGTTCTTCGGCAATGTAATCGCGTACACGGCCATTGGACGAGTAGATCAAATCTTCGACCATTTGACGCAATGCTTCACTTAGGCCAGCCGCAAACTCGACGGGTTGCGCTGTCCCCACAAAAACGATTTCCTTATCCTGATATTCAAACTCCGCTGCAAATGGATCGAGGAAGGGATAACGTTCCGTAACGGCTAACAACCCTGCGCGTAACGCCGTTGGGAATGAGCTTCCGCGTCCGGCAACGGTCATGCCTCGCTCAACAGCAGCAACAACTTGACTCATCAGCTGCATCAGGTCGCGCATCTCATTGCCCGATTTCGGCGTTTCAGGAAGTGGTGCCGGAGTGACTTGTGCTGCTGACACGGTGGTCGCAACTGGCGAAGCCGCCTGACCATTTGGCAACAGAGTCGGACGGGCAGGTGCTTCGACTTCGACGACTTCAAGAATATCCTCAAAACTATTCGCTTTTGCCTTAACTTCGACTACCGGTGCCTCTGCCACAACTGGTTCAGATTTACTGCCAGAGGGTAACAAAGATTCATAGTAAGGCGCGGCAGGTGCAGCTGTTGGTGCTGTCGTCGTTGAGGCTGTCGTCACATTTGCGCTGGGCGGCGCTGCTGGCGCAGTCTGGACGGGCTGCGGCGTCACTTGCACCTGTGGCGGCGCTGGCGTGGCCGGTGGTGGTGTTACTGTCACACCGGGAGCCGGTTGCGCATTTGCCTGTGAAATAAGGCGATTCAGACTGGCTTCGACCTCTTTGTCGTCAATGGGAGGAATCGCCGCTGAGTTTGCCTGACGGTAGACATTGAAGATCGCAACTTCAGTTTCGCTATCTTTGGTCAGCGAATTCAGCGCTTCCGGGCCAAACAGATGATCGTCGCCCGTTGCACAGGCTGCCTCAACTGTATCTCCTTCGACAAAAATTAATCCCCGTTTCTTATTATTGACGGATTCAAAGGCCAGATTAATAAAGTAGGTGCGGCGCTCGCTGGCCAGCTTTTTGATCAGCTTGGCAATGTTTGCCCAGTCGCTGGTGAGGTTGCTGTAAATTACTTCGCCGTCTGCGATCCCTGCCAACGTTCGTACGATTTCTTTTTGCAGGTAATATACCGAAAGTGAACCTTTAGCTTGTTGAGAAAGGCGAATCAATTGTTCTTGAATCGCCATGCCAGCGCGTTGGTCTTGTCCGGCGATTTCTGCTGCATTAATAACTTTTCCGTCCTGGATGAACAGATATCCACTGGTTTGTGGGAAGGTGAGATAAATGTAGCCACTGAAATTTTCAGCTTTTAGTTCTTCGAGCAGCCCTTCCATACGCACAAATGTCGTACTGAGCTTCTCATGCATTGGCTTACCTTTGGGAATGTAGTACATAGGCTCTCTCTTCTAATACAGGTTTGGGGACGGTGAATGGTTCGGTTTTACGATGTTCTGGACTCGAAAGCGTCGCGGATGCGCAGGTTCTAAAAAAACAGAAAATCAACGGGGGTTGAGTTAATGCTTGCTAAACACCAGCAAACAGCGGGCAGTCTAGCAAAACACTTAAGTGAAGTCAATCAACTCTTTGATAGGCGTGGGTTTGTGGTTTTCCTTACAACGGGTTGCTCATTTAACAGGATGGGGTTTTACCTCGATTTAGGGGGCGATGTGGAATTTTTACCGGGCTTTGACGGCGAGTCATTTTGCCCGAAACTGATTTGAGGCTGAGTCTGTAAATTGATTATGACAAACAAAAAAGCAGTTATTTGGGATTTGGACGGAACCTTAATTGATTCTGTCTCTCATCACTGAGAGTCGTGGCGCGTGGCCATGAAAGCGGAAGGTTTTCATTTTACGCACGAACAATTCGTTGCAGATTTTGGTAAGCGTAACGATGAGATTCTGCGCCATCGTTTAGGGCTTGATCTTTCTGATGAAGACATGCGCCGTATTGCATGGGTGAAAGAAGAATTGTATCGTGAGTCGGTACGAACCAAGGGCATAGAGCTTTTACCTGGCGTCGAATATTGGCTGCAAACCTTGCAAGCCAATGGTTGGTTACAAGCTCTTGGCACATCTGCTCCCCGCGCCAATATCGTTGCCATCTTTGATGTACTCGGCATCAATACGTTTTTTGCAGCCATTTCTTCTTCAGAAGACGTGACGAGCGGCAAGCCCGCCCCGGACGTCTTTCTGGCGGCAGCCCGAAAACTTGAGGTCGAGCCGGAAAATTGTGTCGTCATTGAAGATGCTCCGGCGGGTATTGAAGCTGGCAAACGTGCTGGCATGAAAACCATCGGCGTCCTGACGACGCATGCCGAATTACAAGCTGACATCACCGTAAAATCGCTCCTGGATTTACCACGAGACTATTTCGAGCGATTGTTCTGACCAAGGAGGATTCATGACCCGAAATAAGCTTTACGTTTTCTGCTTTGTTGTCATCCTGAGTTTGACTGCGCAAGCGCAGGTAAGAAAATCGGACTCAATTTTCACCGAAACCTCACCTCCGAAAATTCACCGCTCTGCGACCGAAGCAATCCAGATAAATCCCGCCTTAGCCACCGTGACGCGTGAGCTGACCTATTGCAAAGCTGGAGCTACGGATTTGCGGATGGATGCCTATGTACCAACTCAACGGACTGCCCGTCCCTTTCCGGCCTTGATTTACATTCACGGGGGAGCGTGGATTACAGGCGATAAAGATGAAGGCCCTATCGAAGCGGATCTGCCGGAATTACTGGCACGGGGCTATGCTGTTTTTTCAATCAACTATCGCCTGGCCCCGATTAATCAGTTTCCCAGCCAGATTCAGGATTGCAAATGTGCCGTGCGGTCTATCCGTGCGAATGCTGCGCGCCACAATATTGATCCAGCGCGCATTGGTGTTTGGGGTTCAAGTGCTGGCGGCCATCTCGCCGCGTTGCTCGGCACCACCAATGGCATTGACGCATTTGAAGGCTTCAGTGGCTACCCGGAAACTTCTTCTGCGGTGCAAGCCGTCGCCACTTATTTTGGCCCGACTGATTTGACGACTTCTGATTGGGGCTTTTTTGACAAGGTTGGATTCCTGCTTGTTTTCGGAACGTCAAAGAATTGGGCCAAAGTCAGCCCGATTAACTACGTCACCAGGGGGGACGCTCCATTTTTTGTGGTCGGCGGAGATCGGGATGACAAAGTGGATGTGCGCCAGTCGCAATCGTTTTATGCCAGGCTGCAAAGTGCAGGCGTCCCTTCGGATTTGCTGATCGTCAAAAACTGCGATCACGAATTTGCGCCTAAAGGCGGTGCACTCAATCCATCGCGGGCAGAGGTCACAAAACGGCTGGCCGATTTCTTTGATAAACATATTCGCCTGACGACAAGCCCAACGCTTGCCAGTCAGTCGTCGCGCGTGGTGAACTCGCGCCAGGCCATAATCTCACAGCAATAGCTTTATACCGCGAGAAGCAGGAAGTATGCTTTGGCCTGCTTGCTGCTTCTCAACACTAAGCCTGATAGCTTTTATGAAAATCGTAGACACGCATCAACATCTTTGGGATTTGGATAAATTTTCCTATTCGTGGACAAAAGGAAATGCGACCTTGAACCGCAGCTTTCGATTAACTGATTATCGTGAGGCCACAAAAGGACTGGACATTGATAAGACCGTCTTTCTGGAATGTGATGTGGACGAGCAGTTTCAAGTGGACGAAGCGAAATACATCTGCTCACTGGCCGAGAAAAAAGAAAACAAGCTTGCCGGCGTCGTCGCTTCGGCACGACCGGAAAAACCGGGATTTGAAGAATACCTGAAGAAAATCGTGCATCCGAATCTGAAAGGCATTCGCCGCATTCTGCACGTCGTGCCGGATGACACCGTGGACACGCCCGGCTTCATTGCAAACGTTAACAAACTTGCCAGCTATCATCTCTCGTTCGATATTTGCGTGCTTGCGCGCCAATTGCCGATTGCCATTCGCCTCATCAAAGAATGTCCCAATGTGCAATTCGTCCTCGACCATTGCGGCAACCCACGCATTATGGAAAGAGAGTTTTCGCCTTGGAGTGACCGCATCGCTGAGGTCGCCAGCTATCCGAACGTGGTCGGCAAAATCTCCGGCATCGTCACCAACGCGGAGCCGAAAAAGTGGACGCCCGCCGATTTGAAACCCTATGTGGATCACATGATCAAAAGCTTCGGCTGGAATCGTGTGATGTTTGGTAGCGACTGGCCGGTATGTTTACTGAATGGTACGCTCAAACATTGGGCGGATGCGCTGAAGGTGATTACAAAGGATGCAGGAGAGGCGAATCAGCGAAAGTTATTTCACGATAATGCAGTGCGTGTGTATCGGTTGGGATAAGGTGAATTATCCGTGCGGGTGGGGTTGTCTGAGGAAGTCCCACCCACTACTACCGGCGTTTCATGTCGCAATTACAACTTCCTCCATTTGCGTCCATCCTGCTTGATCAGCCAATCCAAATCCGGCGAACCCCACGTGCCAGCTAGATAGTTTGGAAATTCGGGTTGCGTCTTTTCCCAGGCTTCTAAAATCGGCATGACGATTTCCCATCCGCGTTCGGTCATGTCGCGGCGGGCATATAACGTCGAATCGCCGAGAATACAATCCAACAATAGGCGTTCGTAAGCTTCGGGCGGTTTCACGTCGAATGATTCGTGATACAGAAAGTCCATGTTGACCCAGCGAATCTTGGTCATCTGTCCCGGCACTTTGGCCCCGAATCGTAGTGTGATGCCTTCGTCTGGTTGAATGCGAATGACGAGGACGTTTGGTTCCAATTGGTTCGCGGCAACATTGCCAAACAACAAGTGTGGGACTTCTTTGAATTGAATCGCGATTTCTGTGATGCGTTTCGGCATGCGCTTGGCCGAGCGGATGTAAAACGGCACTCCCGACCAGCGCCAGTTGTCGAAGTAGAGCTTCATTGCTGTGTACGTTTCCGTTGTGGATTCGGGATTGACGCCCGGTTCTTCGCGATAACCGATGACAGATTTCCCGTCAATAAAGCCTGCGCCGTATTGCCCACGCACAACAAACTCATCCAATCGGTTTACTGGGAAAGGACGAACGGCTTGCATGGCTTTGATCTTTTCATCGCGCACGGCATTGGCCGCCAGGCTGTTGGGCGGTTCCATTGCGACAAGCGACAGCACCTGAAACACGTGGTTCTGAATCATGTCACGTAGGACTCCGGTGCTTTCGTAATATGCACCGCGTCCCTCAACACCCAGACATTCGGCGTTCGTGATTTGCACGTGATCAATGTAATTGCGATTCCAGATTGGCTCGAAAATGCCGTTGGCAAAACGGAACACCAACAGATTCTGCACTGTCTCTTTGCCAAGGTAGTGGTCAATACGATAGACCTGATCTTCGTCAAAAACTGCGGCGACATCTTTGTTGAGCTGAATGGCGCTGGCCAAATCGGTGCCGAACGGCTTTTCGATAATGATGCGAACGAAGGGCGTTTGCTTGTTGTGGGCTTGTTCGGGCCTTGCCATTCCGGCCTCGCCGAGTTGTTTGATGGCTTCGCTGTAATGCTCTGGCGCAGTCGAAAGATAAAATACGCGATTGCCTTCAGTGCCGCGCTGATTGTCAATTTGTTGCAGCAATTCGTTCAGGTCTTGATAGGTTTCTTGTTTGCTCAAATCGCCTGGAACATAGAACAACCCTTGCGCAAAATTATGCCAGGCTTCCTGATTTGCGGCGACGGATGGCGCATATTTGGTGATGGCATCTTCCATTCGCTGGCGAAATTCGTCGTGTGACATGGCAGATCGTGAAATGCCGACGATGGCAAATTGTTCGGGCAACAGCTTTTCCTGATATAAGCGAAACAGCGCCGGAACCAATTTGCGTTTCGTCAGATCACCCGATGCGCCAAAGATCACGATGGCGCACGGCGGCGTAACACGTTCTTGCAGGTCTACACTTGAATGATTATTTAGCATAAGAAATCCCGGGGACTTGGTTGATCACGTCAGAAAGAACTCGGCGCATCTTAAAGTCTCCGGGACGAATTGAAAAGGCAAAAAGTTTAGGTTTGTTTGACTTGGAAGTGCTGTTCGGGCACGGCAAAGCCCGCTTCACTGATAACTTTGTTCGTGTCGAAATAGACCTGCCAATAATGATCATTGTGAACGTAAGGCCGTACCGCCAACACCGGCCCCATCGGTGTGAATGTCAGGATTTCTACGTCTGGTGCAGGCGCAGCGATGACATTCGCAACCTTGGCCAGACGTTCTTTCAATAACACGATGGCCGTGCTGGGATTGTCTTTGTGCGACAATTGCGCGACCAAATCTACGCGGCGGAACGGATTCGCCGAGAAGTTTTGAATCGTGTCCGAGAATATCTTGTTGTTGCCGACAAAGGTTCGGATGTTGTCCATTGTGTTGATGGTCGTAACAAACAAACCAACCTCTTCGACCGTGCCGATGACGCCGCCCGAAGAAACGAAATCTCCGGCTTTGAATGGGCGCAGGATCATCAAAAACGCACCTGCTGCAAAATTCGACAGCAACCCGCTCCACGCCATTCCAATTGCCAGTCCGGCGGCGGCGATCAACGCTGCAAACGTCGTTGTTGGCAAGCCCAGAAAACCGAGAATGGCAATTGCCAGCACGATTTTCAACAGTACGGTGAGGGCTGAAACGACATAGCCGATCACCGTTGCATCAACTTTCTGTCGCGACATTCCTCGGCTCAGCAAGTTGTTGAGCAGGAATTTAATCAACCATCCGCCCACAATCCACAGAGCTAGTGCGCCCAGTAATTTCAATCCAAAATCTACTGCGTGATTCATCAGGTATTGAATTGTTGCTTCCATAAACTTGAGCCTCCTTCAAATTGCGCTGATGCCAGTTCGCGCAAACGTAGATAAGCTCGCAAGCTGGCAACTTGCGACACATCATCACACTGGGAAATAGATCAAGAAAAGGAACTGGGGAGCATTTTGTGAGAGCGAGTATGACCGCTCAACTCGCCCTCACACGGAGTCAATTTTTAGTCGCTATTTCGCTAACTCTTCCCATTCGGTATGCACGAAACCGACTTCGGGTTTGTCTGTCCGCTCGTACGTGTGCGAGCCGAAAAAGTCGCGTTGTGCCTGCGTTAAGTTCTGCGGCAAGTTCGCGGTGCGATAGGAATCGAAATAGGCCAAACTGGCAGACATCGCCGGAATTGCAATGCCTAAGGATTGCGCGGTTGTGACAGCTTGTCGCCAGCGCGGTTGCGCTTTCAAGACCCAGGCTTTGAAATCGGGATCAAGCAATAAATTCGGCAGGTCAGGACGGCGTTGATACGCCTGTTTGATTTTGTCGAGGAATTGCGCGCGGATAATGCAGCCGCCTTTCCAAATGCGCGAAATCTCGCCCATGTTCAGGTTCCAGCCTTCGACTGCCGCCTGCGCACGAATCAGGTTCATGCCTTGTGCGTACGAACAAATCTTGCTCGCATACAAAGCATCACGCACCGCATTGATGAGGGCGTTTTTGTCGCCTTCGTATTTGACGCGCGGGCCTTTGATCTCTTTGCTGGCCGCGACGCGTTCGTCTTTCATCGAAGACAAAATGCGTGAATCAACCGCTGCGTTGATCGTCGGGATCACGACGCCAAGTTCCAAAGCGACTTGCGATGTCCATTTGCCAGTGCCTTTTTGCCCGGCTTTGTCGAGTACCAAATCAACTAAGGCTTTGCCCGTTTCGGGATCGTTGACGCTAAAAATTTTGTAGGTGATTTCAATGAGGAAGGAATCAAGAATTCCGTCATTCCACTTTTTGAAAATCTTCGAGAGTTCTTTGGCTTCGATGCCGAGTGCGCGGCGCAAAATGTCATACGATTCGGCAATCAATTGCATGTCGCCGTATTCGATGCCGTTGTGTACCATTTTGACGAAATGCCCCGCGCCATCTGTGCCAATGTACGTCACGCACGGGCCGTCATCTACTTTAGCCGCGATGGCTTCCCAAATCGGTTTGATTTCGTTGTAGGCGGATTCTTCGCCGCCGGGCATCAGCGATGGCCCCCACAGCGCGCCCGATTCTCCGCCGGATACGCCCGAACCGATGTAGCGAATGCCCGCCGCTTTCATTTCTTTTTCGCGGCGTTGTGTGTCGCGGAAGAACGAATTGCCACCGTCAATCACGATGTCGCCCTTTTTCAAAAGCGGTTTTAGTTGTTCCAATACCGCATCCACTGGCGCGCCCGCTTTGACCAGCAGAATGATTTTGCGCGGACGCTCCAGCGAACTCACAAACTCCTGAAGCGAATACGTGCCGATCACTTTATCGCTATCCTGAAAGCTTTCCGCGCGCGCTAAGAATTTATCTACTTTGGTGGTGTCCCGATTAAAAACGGCAATCGGAAAGCCGTTGCGCGCAATGTTGAGCGCAAGGTTTTCGCCCATTACGGCGAGTCCAATCATGCCGATTTTGGCTTTTTTTAGTTTTTTGGGTTTTGCATTTGCTGCCATGAGTGCTCCTGAGATTTAACCACGGGGGACACGGGGAATAGAAGATTGTAAATACGAAATTCTATCCTGAGCTTGTCTCCATTCATTTCTAAACCGTCCCCGTGTCCCCCGTGGTTGATTTGAATTATTGTTGTGGATTCAATTTCACATTCCGCACCACACTCCAATCGCCTGACGGGTCTTGCACAATGCCAGTGACGCGAGCGCGATGCACAGTGATAGCCGATGGATACCACAAGTAAATCTGTGGCAATTCATCGGCGAGCGTCTTTTGAATTTGCGAATACATTTCTTTGCGTTTGTCTTGTGGGGCAAGCAAGGCATCGTCAATTAACTTGTCCACTTTTGGATTGTTGTACCGCATCCGATTTTGCCCGTTCGGTGGCATGGATTTGGAATGATAAGCAAACTTGAAGATGTCCGTGCTTTGATTGCCGCCAACCATCACGCGATAGTAAAGCTGGAAATTGCCTTCAGTAATATCCTGTGTAAGTTTCTGGTTTTCGAGCGATTGGATCGCCAGGTCTACGCCGATGCGGCGCAATTGCTCCTGCATTACTTCAGCCACTTTTTTGGAAATCGAAAGCGGCGATGTTTTTAGCGTCAACTTGAAACGCGGCTGATCACCCGTTTGTTTCTTGCCTGCTTCATCCAAAAGCTGTTTGGCCTTTTCAGGATCGTAGTTATACGTTGTGACGCCCGGTTCGTACGCCCATTGATTTGTGGGCAACACATTGCTGGCAACTTTTGCCTGACCCAGAAACAAATCCCGGATCAGCGCTTCACGATCAATGCCATAAGCTAAGGCCTGCCGAATCTTGACATCCTTCAGCACCGGATCAGTTGTGTTGATGCCGATGTGCGCAAGATTGGTTCCGTCGGATTGAATGACTTTCACGCCTTCCGCCTTTTTCAGCGATTCGACTGTGACAGGTTCCAGATCAAGGTTGATGCCCAAATCTGCCGAGCCTTTGCGAAACTCTGCATCGCGCGTGCTGTTGTCCGGGACGATTTTGATGCGAATATTTTGGACGGACGGTTTGCCGCCGAAATACTCATCAAAGGCTGTCAACTGAACATCCTGATCAGAAGCAAAGCTGACGAATTTGAACGGCCCTGTGCCAACAGGCGACTTCGCCTGCTTGTCTCCGCTGCCTTCGGGAATGATGCCGACAGGCAGAATTTGATTGGCCAAACCCGGCATCGAATTGACACAACGAAACACCACTGTATTCGGATCAGGCGTTTCCAGCAGGAGCAGCGGAACGGTCGAAGCGCCGCTGGTGGCAGGGGCAGCGCTCGGAGCCGGACTCCCCGCCGGACTGGGCGACGGCATGGCCTTGGGGTTGCCTACAAAATCAGCTGCTTTCGGCGAAGCAAAGCCGGGTGCCATCAAGGTCTCAAACGTGTATTTCACATCGCCGGAGGTCAGCGTTTTGCCGTTGTGAAATTTGACGCCTTGCCGCAGCTTGAACGTCCAGGTTTTGTAATCCGCCGACGATTCAAAGCTTTCTGCCAGATCGCCTACTGGCTCAAATTTTTCGTTTTTGCGGGTCAGCCCATTAAAGATCAATTGCTGCATCCGTGCATCAGCAGAATCGCCGCTCTTGCGTGGATCGAATGTTGTGACGTTCTTTTCCAGCATCATCACCAATTGTTCGGGCGCGCTTTTATTCGTACAGGCAGATGCGATCAATAGAAAGGCAACAGCAATGATCGTGAATGGGAAATTCGTTCGAGTCGTGGTTTTCATATCTTACAAACTGTTTTCCGATTTTCAGAACCGTGGATTATCAAGGATGAATGCGTTAGGCGCAATAGAACCATAAGCCTTTCGCGGTTAGCTTTTTATCAGGCGGATCGCTGATGACTAGCGGCCTGTGGCTTTCCCAAAGACATCTTTCAAAATCTGGGTCACGCGGGCGGCGGGGTTTTTGCGGATTTTCTTTTCTTCTTCACCAACGTAGTAAAACAATCCGTCAATGGCTTTGCCTGTAACATAGTCATCAATATCCAACGCCTGGCTTTTGGCGAACGGAATCGCCTGATAACGTCCAATCAAATCTTTGTATTGTTTGGTTGCGCCTACTTCATCCATTGCTTTGGAGACAATCGGGCGGAAGGCGGTGGACAATTTGTCGGTGGTTTTCTCTTTGAAAAACGTTGTCGCTGCGGTGTCGCCACCCGTCAGGATTTTGCGGGCGTCATCGAAGGTCATTTCCTTGATCGCGCCAATGAAAATGCTCTTGGCCTGTGGTGCCGCTTTTTCTGCCGCGCGATTCATGCTCAGCACAAACTCATCCACTTTGGGGCCGTAGCCGACCATTCGCAATCCTTTCTCAATCGTCTGCAATTTTTTCGGCATCAGGATTTTGATGATTGCGTCCTTGAAATACCCATCCATGCGGCCCACGCCCGTCACGGCATTGCCGGTGCCAATCTGGAGTGCTTCTTTCAAGCCGAGGACGATCTTCTCGTCGCTTAAACTGCTTTGTGTGCCGAAGATTTTTTCCAAGGGGTTCGTCTTTTTTTTGGTCTGGGCAGGAACAGAAACAACTGTCATAAGAACGATCAAACTGTAGATGAAACCGCGTCGCACCATAATCACTCCTCTGTTTTGGGGGCTGTCAGAATTTTGCCTCGTCATCTTAGGTTGCCCTTCGCCCTGTCGTCAACCAGGGGCATTGACGATTTGTTTGACTCCGGCTTAGGATGCAAACACTGCACGAAATTATCTAAAGGACTCATCTATGCGACGTGAAATCACAAGTTGGTACAGTGGACGATTACATCAGGATATGCCGCTGGTGGCGTATGGGCATTATGGCCCGCCTGTGTTGATGCTGCCGACCGCAGCTGCGGATTTTTTGGAGTATGAACGTTTTCAATTAATTGATTCGGTCAAATGGTTCATTGACGAAGGCAAGGTCAAACTCTATTCAGTCAATAGCGTAAACAATCGCGCGTTGCTGAATAAGCACGCCTCAGGCCACGAAAAAGTCGGTTGGCTGAATGCGTATGACAGCTATTTGATCGAAGAGGTTTTACCGCTGATTCGCAATGATTGCAACGATCCGCACGTCAAGCCGATTGTGATGGGAATCAGCCTGGGCGCGTATTTGGCGGGCAATACGTTTTTCCGCCATTCGGATTTGTTCAGCGGCGCGATTTTGCTGAGCGGAACCTATGACATCCGCAATTATCTGGATGGGCATTACGATCAGGATGCGTACTTTCATAACCCGGCGGATTATTTGCCCCGGCTTGACGACGAATATCACTTGCCGACACTCCGACACGGAGACCGTAAAATCATTATCTTTACCGGACAAGGGGCATTTGAAGCACCAGATCGTTCGCGCCATTTATCCAACATCCTACACAGCAAGGACATTCCGCACTGGCTGGATGTCTGGGGGCACAATGTCAATCACGATTGGCCGTGGTGGCGTCAGGCAATGCCCTATTATTTCGGCAAATTATTTGGCTGATCGCATCAGTCAGGAAGGAAAATGAAATGCGAAAAGAGGCGATGGCTTGGCTGGCGGTCGTTTTGTTCTTCTGTACCACGACCGTGCAGGCCGGTGAGCTGGTGCGACTTGTCCGCAATAAAATCTCAGCAGGCGACACGGCCAGTTGTCAGAATTTAATTGAAGATTACAAAAATAAATCGGGCGTGGATGCCGAGTATCTGGATGCGGTCGGCTGGCTGGCTCGTGGTGCTGAGATGATGCAGCAACGCGAACTGGCGGCGGCTTGCGTGGCAGAGTTGCGCCGCGAAATTCGGGAAGAGAAGGCGGATTTGCTTTCTCCGTTGGGTGCCGCTATCGAGGTCGAAGCGAAGTTGCGCGCCGCGCGTGACGGGCGTGGTGTGGCAATCCGGTTTTTGGAAGATGAACTGGCGCGTGCCAAAAACATTTCTCTGCGTTCACGCATTCGCAAAAGCATCAATTCGCTTTCGCTGGAAGGGCAGTCCGCAATCGAACTAACTGCAAACACCTATGCCGGAGCCGCACCGCCATCGTTGTCTTCGCTCAAGGGCAAGCCGGTGCTGTTGTTTTTGTGGGCGCATTGGTGTGGCGATTGTCGCGGACAGGCAGCCGCGCTCGGTCGGGTTTGGAAAAAGTACCAGTCACGTGGCCTTATGCTGATTGCCCCGACGCGGTTGTATGGCACAGGCGCAGATGGCAAAACAGCTACGCCTGCCGAGGAAAAAGCGCACATCGAAAAAATCTGGGCTGAAGGCTATGCCGACCTGGCGGGTGTTTCGATCCCGATTGATACTGAACTCATGGTGCGCTACGGCGTGTCCGCGACGCCCACCTTTGTGTTGATTGATCGCAACGGTATTGTGCGCTTATATACCCCGACGCGCTTATCCGAGGCCGAGTTGGCGCGGCGCATTGAAGAAGTGCTGGCCGAAAAATAATCAGCCTGAAGAGACTGGACGCAATCTGAAAACTTTGCGAGGTATCTGATGAGTGACCCGATCAACAACTGGCAGCCGACGGCCTGTATTCTGTGCAGTCGTAATTGTGGCATCGAAGTCGAAGTGCAGGGCCGCGAGATGAAACGGATTCGTGGTGATAAAGCGCATCCGATTTCCGCTGGCTATTTGTGCCAGAAAGCGCAACGACTGAATTACTATCAAAACCACGCAGACAGGTTGACCACGCCGCTCCGGCGCACAGCAGACGGCACGTTTGAAGCCATTTCGTGGGACACCGCGATTGCCGAAATTGCGGGTAAGTTGGTTGCCTTGCGCGATACATACGGCGGCGAATCACTGGCGTATTTTGGTGGCGGCGGGCAAGGGAATCACCTCGCCGGGCCATATGGCAAAGCGCTGCGTACGGCGATGCAGACGCGCAATTATTACTCGGCGCTGGCACAGGAAAAGACGGGCGGTTTTTGGGTAGATGGTCGCCTGTACGGACGCCAGAACTGTCACGCGACTGAAGACGTCGAACACGCAGATGTCGTCGTGTTTATTGGCACGAACCCGTGGCAATCGCATGGCATTCGCAACGCGCGTGTGTTCCTGCGCGAATTGCACAAAGACCCCAATCGCAAAATGATCGTCATTGATCCGCGACGCACAGAGACAGCGGCTCTTGCGGATTTACATTTGCAGGTGCGACCTGGCACGGATGCGTTTTTGCTCGCGGCGATCTTGGCGACGATTGTGCGTGAGGGGGCAGAGGATGCAGAATTTTTGGCAAGCCGCACAACAGGCTTTGATGCGGTTCGCACTGCGTTGCTTGATGTGCCAATTGAAGCATACGCGAAACGCGCAGGCATCGCGGTCGAAGCTGTACAGCAAGCCGCACGCTGGATCACGAACGCGAATCGTTGTGCAGTTCGCACCGACCTCGGCATCGAACACACGCTGCACAGCACACTCAATCAATATCTGCGCGCGTTGTTATATCTGTTAACGGGCAATTTCAATCGTCCCGGCGGCAATGTCCTTCACACGGCACTGATTCCGCTGATGGGCCATTTGGAGGAAGGCGAGCAGCAAAAACGATCCGCCGTCACGAAGTTTCCCTTCATCACAAACCTCCTGCCACCGAATATTCTGCCTGCCGAAATTAATAACGACGATTCATCTCGCACACGCGGCCTGTTGATTGACAGTGCGAATCCGTTGGTTTCGATGCCCGACACACAGGCTTATCGTGAAGCGTTTGCAAAGCTGGATTTACTGGTGGTTATTGATGTGGCGATGACCGAAACGGCGCAGCTGGCGCATTATGTGTTGCCAGCATCCTCGCAATTTGAAAAAGCCGAAGCGACATTTTTCACGATGGAGTTTCCCGCAAATGCCTTTCATTTACGACGTCCGTTGTTTGAGCCATTGCCCGGCACACTGACAGAACCCGAAATCTACACGCGGCTCATCCGTGCGATGGGGGCATTGCCATCAGATTTTTCCGATTTGAAAGCCGCCGCTGGACAAGGGCGATTAGCGTTTGCAATGGCATTTCAAAAGTTCATGAAGCAACAGCCGGAGTTGGCTGATTTTGGCCCTGTCATTTTGTACGAAACGCTAGGGCCAACTTTACCCGACGGCTTGGCCGGAGCCGCGTATTTGTGGGCGACCGCGCATCAATTCGCAGCGAAGCATCCTGATGCGGTGCGCCGCGCTGGCCACAAAGGCGAGGGGGCAATGCTCGGCGAATCGTTGTTTGAATCAATCATCAGTTCGCCATCGGGTGTTTTGTTCAGCGTCAATGAATACGAAGAGGCGTGGAATTTTGTGCGCCACAAAGATCACCGCATTCATTTGGAAATCCCTGAAATGCTGGCGGAACTCCGCGAACTGTGTGCCGATGAACCTGAACGAACCGCCGACTATCCCTTTGTTTTGATGGCCGGTGAGCGGCGCTCCTATAACGCCAACACCATCTATCGTGACCCTGCCTGGCGTAAAGATGATCCTGATGGTGCCTTACGAATTCATCCCGATGATGCAGCGTTGATGAGCATTGATAATGGCGGTTGGGTGCAATGTGAGTCAAAAGGAGGGGCAGTGATTGCCCGTGTCGAAATTACTGACACTGTCTTACCTGGCGTGGTGACATTACCGCATGGTTACGGCCTGGAGTATCCTGATGAAAACAGCATCCGAAAATTAACAGGTGTGAATATAAATGAGCTGACTTCGGTGGAAGACTGTGATGCCCTGGCTGGAACCCCGTGGCATAAACATATTCCAGTGCGATTAAGTTTAGTCACGAAATGAAGTTACCTCCTTAGCTGTCGCAAACAATGGAAACGTGCGACCAGAAAAGGGCTTGTCTTCCCAAAAGACCAAAGGTATAAAAGCACCTGTCCGAAAGCTGATCCAGCAGAAACCATAGGCTTGAAATTGATTCCTCCACCCCGTTGTGTATCCCGTTCAGAGTAGAAGCTTGGTGCATTGATGGCGCTACGTTAGGCCTGATGCTGGAAAGACAACAGGCCAGAGGGGCTGGCTTCATACTTCATAAAACACAGGTGAGTTCATTTGTTCGAGCAAGCATTCAAAAACATTGACGATGTACTTTGGAAAGAGGCGGGTTGTACCACCGAACTGGATTACACCGAACAGACTTCGTGGCTGTTGTTCCTGAAATACCTCGACGGGTTGGAACCGGACAAGGCGATGGAAGCGGAGTTGGAGGGCAGGACGTACAGCTACATTCTGGACGAGCCGTATCGCTGGGAACGCTGGACCGCGCCGAAAAACCTGATTGGCGCTCTGGATCATAATGCCGCGCTGACAGGCGATGATCTGCGCGAGTTCGTCGCCCTGCAACAGCGCTTCGCCGATTCGCCCAAATCGTGGAGCGTGGACGCCGCCAGCATTGATCCGACGACCTTTGATCTTTCAGGCAAGAACCCGAATGGCGGCGAAGAAATCACGCACCGCAACCCGCAGGAAATTCTGGATGAGATTGCAGCGCTGGATGCGGAGAGTGCAGAAGTTTTGCAGACGGTCAAAAGCTTGTTAGCCTGAATCGCCTCAATGCCATTTTGCAGGAGCCTTACGCCATGAATTCATCTGACGAACCGGGTTTTATTCCGCCCTATGGCAATTATCAGGAACTGCTGTCTTATCAAAAAGCCGAAGTGGTCTATGACCTGACGTTTCGCTTTTGCCAACGATTTTTGAGCAAGGGCGACCGTACGATAGATCAAATGGTGCAAGCGGCGCGTTCGGGCAAACAGAACATCGCCGAAGGCAGTAAGGCGGCAAGTACGTCAAAAGAGATGGAAATCAAACTCACCAACGTCGCCCGCGCCAGCTTGGAAGAATTATTGCTTGATTACAAAGACTATTTGCGCGTGCGGGATTTGCGTTTGTGGGAGAAAGATTCCAAAGAATCGCTTTACGTGCGCAAGCTGGCCAAGCAAATGCCGCTGACCTTTGAGCACTTCCGCGAGTTTTGCGAAACGCGCCCGGCTGAAGTCGTGGCAAACATTGCGATTTGTCTGATTCACCAGACGAACTATTTGCTCGATCAACAGATCAAATGGCAGGAACAGGATTTCATCAAAGAAGGCGGCATGCGCGAGCGTATGACCCGCGTGCGCTTGCAACAGCGCAACAAGACGGGAAATCAAAAGAGTCAGCCGCGCAAGCCGGATAAACCCGATGGCAAAAAATAATCACCAGCAAAAGACTAATGGGAGCTATGGGAGCCACGGGAGTCCTGGCTCTCACAAAAGCCTTGTGACGGATGGGTCTCATTGCTCCGATGACTCCCATAGCTCCCATAAAACCAATGGCTTTGATCACGAACAACGCCACGCAAACCACTGAGAAACAACAATGAACGCTAACTGGGAAACCAAAACTTTAGGTGAGGTTTGCCGTTTCATAGATTATCGCGGCAACCCCCCGGAAAAACTGAAAGCGGATTGCGGCTCATCACTGCCAAGAACGTCAAGATGGGATTTTTGCAAATGCTTCCGCTGGAATATGTGAACGCGAGCATCTATGAAAGCTGGATGACGCGCGGCATTCCGCAAATGGGTGATGTGCTTTTCACCACCGAAGCGCCACTTGCCAACGTCGCTCAACTGGACACCGATGAAAAGGTGGTGTTCGCGCAACGCATCATCGTATTGCAGCCATACCAGCCAAACCTTGATCGAACCTTTCTCAAATACCTTTTGCTGTCTGATGTTGCGCAAAAAAGAATCCACGAAAAGGCACGGGCGCAACGGTCAAAGGCATCAAGGCCAGCTTGCTGAAAAGCATCGAAATATCATTTCCGCCGCTCCCCGAACAGCAGCGGATCGTCGGCATCCTCGACGAAGCGTTTGATGGCATCGCCACCGCCAAAGCCAACGCCGAACGGAACCGCCAGAACACCCGTGCGCTGTTTGAAAGCCACCTGCAATCCGTCTTCACGCAGCGCGGCGAGGGATGGGTGGAGACAACGATTGGCGAGCAAATAATGCTTCAACGTGGATTTGATATTACAAAGGAACAACAACGACCAGGTGATGTTCCTGTTGTATCAAGTGGTGGCATCAAGAGCTTCCACGATACGGCAATGGTTCAACCTCCCGGTGTCGTGATTGGCCGTAAAGGAACGTTAGGCAAAGTCTTCTATCTTGAAAATAACTTTTGGCCACACAAAACCTTCTGGCCACCAATTTCTCGGCAAAAACTTATTGCACAGCAATTGGATTCGCTATACGAACAAACCCAACGCCTCGAATCCATCTATCAACAAAAACTTGCAGCATTGGATGAATTGAAAAAATCGCTGCTGCATCAGGCCTTCACGGGGGAACTATGAACGTTGCCGCGCGTCTTCGTCTCGTGAGAGACGGTTGACTGTAGGCAGGTCGTTCACGGCCTGTTACTATTGATCCCGCGCTGCGCGACGCAGGCTGGGGCAAAGTCGAAGGCCGCCGCATTCGCCGCGAATTCTCGATCACACCCGGTCGCATCGAAGGCCACAACAAACGCGGCGAACGCGATGTGGCCGATTACGTGCTGGAATATCGCAACACGAAACTGGCCGTCGTCGAAGCCAAGCCCTGGGACGCGGAACTAACGGAAGGCGTCGCACAGGCCAAAGATTATGCGGGCAAACTGGCCATTCGCTTCACCTATTCGACCAACGGGCAAGGGTTCTATGGCATTGATATGCACGGAGGCCGCGAAAGCATTATTCCGCGCTTTCCGACTGCGCGCCATTTGGAGACTGCCCAAAACACGCGCCGGATTGTTGGAAGCATTAGCCAATGAAGGCTTCGGCAAGGAACAAATGGCCGAGATGCAACGCATCATTGATGCCGAAAACAGCGACCTCTTTGACGTGCTGGCTTACGTTGCCTACACCCTGCCACCGCTGACCCGTGAGGAACGCGCCACGAAAGCAAAGACCGCCATTAGCAACCAATTCACGACCCCGCAGCAGGTCTATTATAACAACATTAGTGCCAGCTTCTTTGGGGCGAAGGAGAAGATCTCTTGATTGTGGCTAAGGACTCTTAGATAAAGCTCGTGGTTCCCTCTGACAAATCAAAAGCGCCTTCACCTCTAGCTTCCGATTGCAGTTTGCAGATACATCCGGGAACAGTGAAAGCGCTTAGTCGTAAAAATCTGTAGGGAAAAGAGCACGGGTCTCTCAGCGCAATCGTTTTCGTGGATATATTTGCGGCGCGCATCTTACAAAACTTTTGGTGGGACGAAAAGCGAAAGCTGATGGACTTGGGTGATCTTACGGATAGGCTTTGGGGAAACGGCCTTTTGCTATTGCTCAGAAAACAGTGCAAGAGATGTGGGTTCAAGAACAAGACCGCAGCCGCTACTCCGGCTTAGTCGTCATACTGCCTTAGGTACAATTGCCCTTCGTAATCCACCAGACCCAATCGGACTCGTCGCATTCCAAGCGGCAACAACCGGGTAATTTGCTGTTTGAGAATTTGCAGGATTTCAGCTGACATCGCAGTACCTCCGCGCTTTATTCTCGTAATCTATTGGGCCGAAGAGAAATAGTGGCCCCTGTAGGATTCGAACCTACAACCAACGGATTATGAGTCCGCTGCTCTAACCGTTGAGCTAAGGGGCCATCGCAAATAACAAGAGCAGGCGAAATACCTGCTCTGTGATTGCGCGCCATCTTAGAGGACTGTTTTCTTAGCGTCAAGGTGAGAATCGTGAGGACAATTAGTTTTGCCCTCACGACAAGTGATGGTTATTAATTGCGATCACGTCCGTTATGTTTTGCACGAAAGATATGACGATTGGCTTGATTTTGTTCCTGCTGAATGTCACGCCGCTCACTCAGTGTCACAACACCATCTTGTTTGGCCGAGCGAATTTCCTGTTGAATCTCGTGTTGTTCTCGTGCTAACCCTCGTGTTTCTTGTCTTGTTAGCTCGCCAGAACGAATTCCTTGTCGGATGCGTTGTTGCTGATCCTGTTGACGTTCACGCGCGACAGGCACGCGGTTTTTGGGTGGTTTCGGATGATAGGCAAATGACGTAACCGTTACTCCCAACATGATTCCAAGCGCGGTTAAAATGCTCATTGTTTTTTTCATATCGTTATTCCTTTCATTTCAAGTCTTGTGAATACACTTAGCCAAGCGCAGTTGTGTCACGTACAACTACTGGAAATAGGTACGGCTTGAATAAAGGGAGAATTCAAGGCGCTGGATACGCAGTCTTAGAGCGCCTGCTGATGAATTTGGTCTGAAAAAATGCAGAAAATTTATCGTTTCAGCGCACGCATTCCCTGATGCTGAAAACATCGCGTTCCTTCCACCGCAACACGATGTTTACACGCCGTTCCTTTTTGTGTTCGCGCTCCACAAAGATAACTTGCCGCAGGTTGGATAAATGTGGCTGGTTTAAGTTGCGCTACCGCTTCTTGTGCGGATACGAGCGGTAAGGATGAGACTGCTGCTGCATTATTGGTCGGCAGTGCATTTTGATTAATGATGACTGGGCGACGAATGAATTGTATGGCTGGTCCCAGCAGCAGACCGCCAATAAAAAGGGCTATCGGTATCCAATCCCAACGATGACCAAGTTGAGTCGCACAGGATTGGCAAAAATACCGATGCTGCAACCAGCGACGTTTCGTTTGATCGTGTTCGTGGCGATTGCCGCATTCCGGGCAAAAGTTTGATTGATAGAAAATGACTGACATCGCGTTTCCTGTAGTGGTAAGCCTGCGCTTGTTTTTAAGGTTGTTTTTGCTGAAGATAGCTCTGCTTTTTCCGTTGCCAATTCAATCATAAACAAATTGGCTTTGCCAGATTTGAGAGCCTGCTACGATAAAAAATGCGAATCTCTGCCTAATTTGAGCTGATTGAGTCATTCAGATAAAACAGGCGGAGACACGAATCGCCACAGGCTGGAGCAGGATTATATGCAAGGACTTTTCGATAAAAACTGGGTGCTAACAGGGCTTTTGGCCTTAGGATTAACTGGATTGCTGGTATTTGTGCTCTGGCTGCTCCATTTGATCTGGATGTTGGGCTATCGGCGAATTGATGAAATGAACCTGGATCGGGAGGCGGGAAAAGGCATCTGGCGTGTGTTATTTGCCAGAGGGCGATTGCCTTATTTATTAAGGGCCGGTTGGCGTCTGCTTCGTTGGGGCGTGACGCTGGTTTTATTGGATGTATATCTGATTTTTGTGTCTCGATTGTTTCCTTCAACGACAGGGTTAAATGCGTACATCACAGAGCTAACACTAAAACCACTGCGCAGCTTTCGGGATGGCTTTATTGAATTTATCCCGGACCTGTTTTTTATTCTGGTCACGATTGTTTTGACGATTGCGGCGCTGAAATTCCTGCGCGTTTTGTTTTATGAAATCGGCGTTGGTCGAATCAAGATTCCCGGATTTTATTCAGATTGGGCGGTTCCTACTTATAAACTTGCACGGTTTCTGATGGTTGTGATGGTGGTCGTTGTCATCTTTCCGTATCTTCCGGGAGGCAAGTCACCCGCTGCACAGGGAATTACGATTTTTCTTGGCGTGCTGGTTTCACTTGGTTCTAGTTCTGCGGTGTCAAATGTGATTGCGGGAGTTATTCTTACTTACACACGTGCCTTTAAAATCGGAGACTATGTGAAGATTGGGAGTGCGGTCGGCAATGTCGTAGAAAAGAATTTTCTGATTACCCGCGTACGCACGGTGAAGAACGAAACCATTACGATTCCGAATGCTACGGTGCAAGGCTCTGAAGTTGTTAATTATTCCCGAATGACTGGGCACATGGCGTTGTATTTATATACCAGTGTCACGATTGGTTATGACACACCGTGGCCGATTGTGCATGAATTGCTGCTGAATGCGGCGCGGGCCACGAATAACATTGTTGCTGATCCGCTGCCTTACGTCTTGCAAACTGCCTTGAATGATTTTTACGTGACTTATGAGATTAACGCGGCGACGTCAGAACCTGATTTGATGGTCTGGACATACTCTGATTTACACCAGAATATCCAGGTTCAATTTAATCAGGCTGGGGTGGAAATTATGTCGCCGCATTACACCTCGCTGCGAGATGGCAATACGATTACGGTTCCTGCCGGGCATCGTCCAGCGACGTATCGCGCCCCAGCCTTTCACCTACAATTTTCGGCTGATCGCAACCGCAATAAACCGGAATAATCTGAGAGTTTTTTATGAGCATTCAATTGTTTTCAATCTCGCAAACAAAGGCTGAAATAACACAGGCCTACGCGCCTGTGAATCTGGCGAATGTGGATGAATTCGCGATTCGTTTGGTGAAGTTTCAGGGAGAGTTTGATCGTTGGCACACGCACGAAAACGAAGACGAATCTTTCATCGTGCTGGAAGGCGAAATTCTTTTTCAAACTGAACAAGGAGACTTTCTGTTGAAAGCCGGGGAAGGAATTGTGATTCCCAAAGGCTTACGGCATTGTCCCAAAGCCAGTGAAATCGGGCCAATGCCCGTCGCGCTGATTATCGAACGCGCTGAAACCAAACGATTGGGTGATGATTGATGAATCGGAATCGAAGGCGATGGCGTAAAGGATTGGTCATTGCAAATCTGATTTTATGGGGACTGGTCGCCGTCGTTTTCTTGCTTATTACTCAGCCCATGCCTGCACCTATGCTCGATGATCCGCCAGAAATGAAAGTTTCAGCAGAACGACTCCAAACGCACGTAAAAATGCTGGCAGAAACGTTTTCGCCGCGCGATTACACGCACACTGAAAATCTGGATCGGACAGCCGAGTATATCAAACAGGAATTAGCACAAACGCCAGGCGCGATTTCAGAACAACCTTACAAGGCCAATGGAAAAAGCTATTGCAATGTATTGGCACTTTTTGGGCCTGCCACGGCTGAACGGATTGTCATTGGCGCACATTACGACGTATGCCAGCCTTATCCTGGCGCAGACGACAATGCCAGTGGCGTTGCCGGGCTAATTGAGTTAGCACACTTGCTTGGCAACACTGAATTGCCGTTACAAGTTGAGTTGGTTGCTTACACGTTGGAAGAGCCACCGTTTTTTCGGTCGGAAGCGATGGGAAGTGCTGTTCATGCGAATGCCCTGAAGAAACAAAACATTCAGGTGCGGGCGATGTTCAGCCTGGAAATGATTGGCTATTTTTCTGATGAACCAGACAGTCAACAATTCCCGAATCCGATTCTCAAGCTCTTTTATCCTTCGCGCGGCAATTTTATTGCAGTCGTGGGAAACTTTGGCCAAATGGGGCTGGTGAGAAAAGTGAAACGGGCGATGCGGTCTACTGCGTTATTACCTGTGCATTCGATCAACGCACCGGGCTGGTTGCCGGGCATAGATTTTTCAGATCATTTGAATTACTGGCGCGTCGGGTATCCGGCAGTGATGATCACGGACACCTCGTTTTATCGCAATCAGAATTATCACACGGCGCAAGACACCGCAGAAAAACTGGACTACAATCGAATGGCAAAAGTTGTAGAATCAATTTATGCAGCGATTTTGGCCTTAGCCAGAATTCCGTGAATATCACTCTGAGAAATCATTCAATGCAAGAGTTAATAACATCTGTTCGTCAAGGAGATTGTTTGGACGTTCTCCGTGACTATGAAGACGATTCATTTGATTTGATCATTACCTCTCCACCGTATGCTGACAGTCGTGACAAGACATATGGTGGCATTAAGCCAGATGAATACGTGGATTGGTTTTTACCGCGTGCCGCAGAAATGTTACGTGTATTGAAACCTACAGGAACATTCATCTTGAACATCAAGGAGAAAGTTGTCCAAGGCGAGCGCCACACATATGTTTTGGAATTAATTTTGGCCTTGCGCAAACAAGGCTGGCTTTGGACCGAGGAATTTATCTGGCATAAAAAGAATTGCTACCCAGGCAAATGGCCCAATCGCTTTCGCGATGCTTGGGAACGGTGCTTACAATTCAATAAGCATAAAAAATTCAAGATGCTTCAGGATGAAGTTCGTGTGCCGATGGGCGAATGGGCAACCGCACGGTTGAAATCATTAGGCAAAAATGATGTCGTGCGTTTTGATTCTCAAGTTGGCAGCGGCTTTGGTAAAAATATCGCTAATTGGGTTAATCGTGAACTTGCTTATCCAACCAACGTGCTTCATTTGGCGACCGAAACAGGGAATAAACGCCATAGCGCCGCCTTTCCTTCTGCTTTGCCAGAATGGTTTATCAAACTTTTTACTGAGCCTAATGATTGGGTTTTAGACCCTTTTGCCGGGTCGGGGACAACCTGTGAGGTTGCGCAAAAGTTGCATCGAAATTCAGTGGGGATTGAAATTTTGCCTGCATATTGTGAACTTTCACGGGTCCGCTTACGCGAGGGGACGATGCTATTGTTTGATGAAGGACTTACGCATGATGCCAGTGACAATTCAAGAAATAACGGCGTATATCGAGCGGAATATTCAGGAATTCCATCGCCGTAGATTGGAAAGCTTGGCGAAGCTTAAACTTAAGAAGGTTTTATTGCGGAAGAACCCCTATCTTTACAGAGCAAAAGACATCATTGATGCGCATGACTTAGTAAAAAGCTTGCTAGACGCACATCTTTCCTCACAGGAAGAAGGCATTTTCGGGGATTTTCTGGAAGGTTTGGCGGTTTATGTTTGCAGCAAGGCCTATGGTGGCCGAAAGTCCTCAGCGAACGGAATAGATTTGGAATTTGAGCGGGAAAATATTTACAACCTCGTTTCAATTAAGTCTGGGCCAAACTGGGGCAATAGTAGGCAGATTGCAAAGATGCGTGAGGACTTTACCAAAGCAAAACGGATTTTGCGTACTAGTGGATCGGTAAAACATGTCGAAGCTATTAATGGATGTTGCTATGGGCGCGAACAAAGCGAAGACAAAGGCGAATATCTTAAACTCTGTGGCGAGTCGTTTTGGGCATTTATTTCCGGGCAGCGTAGTTTGTATACGGATATTATTGAGCCTTTAGGACATCAGGCAAAACAAAGAAATGAAGAATTTGCGATTGAATATAGCAAAGTGATAAATCGCTTTACCAAAGAGTTCATCGAAAGTTTTTGTGACCTAAACGGACAAATTGATTGGGTCAAATTAGTAACGTTCAATTCAGGGAAAAACTGATACTAACAAAGGAGACAACAATGATGAAAAAAGCATTCGGCTTGGTCGCTGTGCTGGCGTTGTTGGCGACTGCGGCTTTTGCTCAAGAGCAACCGCAAGCCCCCAAACCTGCTCCACCACCTCCGATCAAGACGCACTTGAAAGTCGGCGATAAAGCACCGGACTTAAAGCTTGTGGGGGTAGACGGCAAAACCGTCGAACTCAAAAAGCTGAAAGGCAAATCTAATGTCGTGCTGGCGTTTTATCCCAAAGCCTTTACCGGTGGCTGAACGAAGGAAATGAAGGCATATCAGGCTGATATTGCCAAATTTGAAGCTTCCGGCGCGAAAGTGTTCGGCATCAGCACCGACACCCTCGAAATCAATACCAAATTCCACAAAGAACTCGGCTTAACCTTCCCGTTACTCAGCGACACTGATAACACTGCCTCAAAGAATTACGGCATCTTGAATGAGAAATCAAAGATGGCGATGCGGGCGACGTTCGTGATTGATAAAAAAGGCGTCATCACGTACATCGAAGAAGGCGGCGCGGCGATCAGTACCGAAGGTGCGATCAAAGCCTGTAGCGTGTTCGCAGGGGTTATGAAAAAGAAGGAAAATTAACGTAGTATAGAGTTCAGGAAGGTTCATTTGCCTTCCTGAACTTTTTCTGTTCCTTCTGCCCAGCCAAATCGTGTTGCTTACCTCGCAACAATATTAAATTTGATCACCACTTCATTTTTGACCTTGATCGTTCCCAGTGCGGCTGAATAGGGCGTGATCCCGAAATCTGTCTGGCGCAAGGTGTATTGCCCTGTTGCCCGCAAGTTTTGCCCTTCCATCGTAATGTTCACCGGGATCGCAATGCGTTTGGTGACGCCGTGCAACGTGAGATCGCCATTCAATGTGAAGCTGGCATTGTTCCCATTTTGATTGAAATTGGCGAGCGAGGCAGAGCGGAACGTGATGCGGGGAAACTTCTCAGTCTCCAGCACGGATTTGTTCATGTTTTTGGTAATCTCTGCTTTATCCCTCTCGCTAATTTTATCGAGAATCACCAGGGATTTCGCGTCTACATCCAATTCCAATGAGCCCGCGCTTGGCCCTGCTGCTGGGACAACTACGCGCCCACTGAAAGATTTCACGCCGATGTTATGGTCGTGTGCAATGCTGCTCAGCAACCCAGTCTTCGCGACGAACAATGTAAAACTACTTTCACTTGGAATCAGCGCATACGTGTGCGGGGCTGCTGATTTGCTTTTGGGTTGCGCGAAATCCGTGATGCCCAAAAATGCGCTAATAACCAGCAACAAAAAATACTTATTTCGGGATTTCCTTTTCATCGTTGTTTCTCCTATTCAGATTCTTTCGGGGTTAGTCGTCGCCTTATCTGAATACCCTTCTCTGTGTATATCCACAGGTCGCCAGATAAAATTCCAATAGACTGTTTGATAAATAAAAAACAGGATGATGACCGTCAAATTGCCGATAAAGAATGAGCGTTCCCAGCCTGAAAATTGAACGAGTGAGAAACATTGGGAGACCTTCGGATGCAGCGCCGGCCAAAGCCTGCACTAATGAACACCAGGGGATGGAGCGTAAAAAGCAGCACGTGTGACCTATGCTCAATGGTTTCACCTTCACGCCGATGAACGTTTTCATCCTTGAGAATGAAGACGGCGGAAAAGACACTCAGCCCCACATAAATGGCAACAGTTTTTGTTGTTGGTGGCAGAAAGAACACCCAGAAAAGACAGGCTAAAACTGTAATCGTATCCAATGGGTGGCCGATTCGTTCCCATTTGGGCAAGGTACGTTTCTGATGAAAATAAAACTCGTCAACGCCAATCCAAAGTAACTGTAAAACGAAGGGGATCAGAAGGTATCGCGAATCAAACATAAGTCCTTACACCGTGGGGCTATCCGTGCATCAAATGCCCCTGCCTTATATCATATTTTGTTTCCTGTGAAACTATATCCGCCAGAAAAACTCCGGTGTCAAAAAACGCCTCTTAGAGACTGAAATGTGGAATAACGTTGTAAGAGCCGTGGAAGAAAATCTGAGTATGAAAGGTAATTAGTATTGATTTGGCAATCGCGTCCTGCTTCAAAATGAATCGAACAGGCTTGGCTGAGCCGTCGGACGGCGAAATGTATGGGGTCGGACTTCACGTCCATAGCCTGGTTGGTTAAATCCTAATTTCTGACAATGCAGCTTAAAGAGTTGTGTTAGCGCTTCCCAATGTGGCCCGGAGCCTTTCATTCGTTCGCCAAACTCAGGCAAATTTAGTTTGCCATCGCGCATTTCCCGAATCCGTTTGAGTATTTTCGGGGCACGCTCCGGCATCGTTTTTTCGAGGCTGGCAATAAAATACGGCGCAACGTTGCCCGGCAATCGAAGCAGGTTGATGAACGCCTTCCTGGCTCCGGCATCGTGTGCGCGTTTGAGCAATTCCGGGATGTGCGCTTCGCTCAGGCTTGGCATGACTGGAGCAATGCCGATGCCAACTTCGATCCCCGCATCTGCTAAATCTTTCATTGCTGCAAAACGGGCTTCGGGATAAGGGGCGAAAGGCTCCAGTGCGCGCGATGTTTGGGCATCCACAAAAGGGATCGTAAAAAATACTTCTGCCTCGGCTTCGCGGGCAATTTGCGCGATTAATTCTTTGTCACGGCGAATCAGCGCGGATTTGGTAATGATGCCAACTGGATTGCGAAACTCCAGGCAAACTTCCAGGCATTTTCGTGTCAATTGATAGTTAGCTTCAAGTGGGATGTACGGATCAGACGTGAACGAAAAAATCAGTGTGTCGCCCTTCCAGCTTTTCTTCATAAACTCTGCCCGCAGCAAGTCAGGCGCATTCACCTTGGCGACAATCTTGCGCTCAAAATCCGTGCCTGCGCCAAAGCCCAGGTATTCGTGGGTTGGCCTTGAGAAGCAATATGTGCAGGCGTGTGGGCAGCCGCGATAACAATTTACCGAATAATCAAAAGGGATGTCAGGGCTTTTGTTGTTCGTGATGATCGAACGTGTTGCCGTTTCCTCAAAGACTTCAAGTTTGGCTTCGGGCGGTTCTCCGATCCATTCAACGCTTGTATTCAGCCAGGGGTTGGGAGGGTTATTGACGTAACGCATATCAACTATTTGTTCGCAGTTGGCGATTTGCGATGATAAACTCTAACACGTTTAGAGGTTGCGATTGCAGGTTTCTTTGTCCCCATGAATAACGTCGAATTCAATCAACAATTCGCCCCACAAATTGCCGCATTATGGAATGCAGCTACGCCTCGGTATAACGTGACCGAGGCCGAATTTGTTGCGCGGTTGCACCTGGCTGCGACGAAATATGTGGCGACCGATGACAACGCCGAAACCTTAGAATTTCTTTCTCAACTCAAGGCCGCCGATTTGTGTTTGGCGATTGCCTGCGAAAAAGGCCATGACGCCGCCTGGAGCGATTTTGAGACGACGCATCGTTCGATGATGATTGCCGCCGCGCGTGGGCTGACGAAGGATCAGTCGGAAGCTGAGGACTTAACGCAAACGGTTTATGGCGATCTGTTTGGCGTGCGTGAATCCGGCGAGCAACGAGCCAGCAAATTGACACATTACTCAGGGCGCGGTTCGCTTGGCGGCTGGTTGCGCGCCGTGGTCTATCAAACCTTCATTGATCGCACCCGCCAGACGTCGCGCTTTGAGCAAATCGAAGAGGCCAGCGAGTTCGAGCGTTTAGCCAACAACGCTGAGGTCAAACTTTCAACTCCGCTTGCTCGCCCTGACGAAGCCCTGGAAGCGCGTGAGAGCATCCGCCTGCGCAAGGAAATGGAAGGCGCAATGTCGCAGGCTTTTGCCACGCTTGAGCCACGCGAACGCTTGCTGCTGAATTACTATTATTTTGATGAGCTGACACTGAAAGAAATTGGCGTCGTGATGGGCGTTCACGAGGCGACGATTAGCCGTTGGTTGAGCAAGTCGCAACAAACGATCCGCAAGAAAACCGAAGAGTTTTTGCGCAAACAGGGACTACAACGCGACGAAATCTCTGAATGTCTACAACTAGCGGCCCGGTCTGAAGTAGATGTGCGACAAATTATTAGCGAAGCCAAAGGCGCAGCCACAGAACGTGCGCCGTAGCCCGGAAAACAAATTGCGCGCAAGGCGACACCTGCATTTCGTTCAGAGATTGTGCAATGATGTGCTACAGCTAGTTAAGCTGTAGTCAATTTAAGATGGCAAAGGTTTTATTTGATAAACGAAGTGGCAAAGAACGAGAACAACCTGGACCCGAATTTTGACGCGTTGCTGAAATCACACGTGAAAAAGCAGGGTGCAATCAACCTGGTCATCTGTGATCAGTTTGATCCTGACACAGCGAATGCCTATCTGGAGCGTGCGATGACGAAGAATGCGTTAGCTTCGTTCGAGTCGCATCTGTCTGATTGTCCTACGTGCCGTCGTCAGGTGATTGAGCTTTCGCGGATGATGCCTGTGTCGCCAGCGATTCCGGCACCGATTTCAGCGGAAAAGGCGGCATCATTGATGGAGCGGGTTCGTGACTGGTTTACGGGCTGGTCTATCGGTGCCTTGGCCGGATTTGGTGCGGTTGTCGCCACTGTTTTATTGATCGCTACCATTGCCTATCGGCCTGCACACGAAACGCAGGTAGTCACCAGTTTGCCACAATCGTCGGCCACACCTGTTTTCCCGGAAAGTGGGACTGCTGGGGATATTTCCCCCATTACCAGATCGGTTGAAATGCGAGCCAAATCCAATTCTTCTGCAACTCCCGCAGCAGCCGTTGGTACTCCTGCTCCACAGGCAGAGGCCGCAGGGCAAGCCCCCCTTGTAGCATCTCAAACTGCACCTGCTGAAAAATCGAATGATGATCGCAAAGAAATTACGGTAGGCCAGATTCGGCAGATGGATGAACTAAATAGATCGCAGAACCAGATGCGAAATTTCAGAGAACTTGCACCCAGTGGCCCTGCTGTAAATCAAGCGCAGCCAGAACGCGGCGCTCCGGCAACTGCTGCTCCGATTGTCAGTGCTGCCCCGCCGCCGCCACCCAAATCCTCAGAAAAAGCTGCTGAACGGATGCGAGCGGCAGATACTTCCGGGGTAGCCGACGCCCAAAGCAAAAAGTCAGAGACGAAGCAATCCGCTTCAGAAGAAGCCCCCAAATCTGCCAAGGAAAAAAACGCCACGGGGACTGCGCTGGCAATGAGGAAACCTGAACGTCCGTTCCCTATAACCCGAACTATTGGCAGCAAGGTTTTTCTATTTGAAAATGGTATTTGGACAGATACCACCTACGAAGCCGGAAAAGCTCTGCCCTTGATTCGGTTGCGGCAAGACAGCGAAGAATATAAACAAATCCTCAAAGAGGTTCCGAGCCTTAAACCTTTCTTCGACCTCAATCCTGTCATCGTCGTGTGGCAGGAGAAGGTATATCGGGTTGAGAAGAAGTGAAAATCCCCTCTTGGAAAAATTAATGCACGCGTGCTAGGATGTGCGCCTTCATTCGCCGCCTGAGGCAATGCGGAGAGCTGGCAGAATGGCTATTGCACCGGTCTTGAAAACCGGCGTCCGAAAGGGCATGGGGGTTCGAATCCCTCGCTCTCCGCCACTTCAATCACGAAATAGTTATCCTTTAATTGGCTAATGACTGGTTGAAGTTGATCCTTGGCTCCGATTTCTTCTCCACAATCCTCAAGTAAGAAGTATAAATTTTCCTTTTCTTGTTTTTCTTTCATGTTTTCCTGCTCTTACTGCACAGCTGGAGAGAGCGCGCCTATTTCCCAAACACGGTTTTATTGTTTTCCTAGCATAAGCTCGCAATGATTGCGCCGCATTCTTGCACTGTCATTAAGCAAGGAAGCGGTTATGCAAATCTCACGCAAACACACACATATATTTTGGGCGTTGTTGGTGCTGAGTGCCTGTTCTTTTTCGGCACTCGCCCAACCTGGCCCAGCGCTTCCTGCAACTTATGGAATGAGCAATCAGAAGGCGGGTTCTGTTCTGTTTTATTCCATTTACACTTCAAACATTATCTGGCCGCAGCAGGAAAATACACGGATCAATATTACGAACACGCATACAACACAGATGGCATATCTCCATCTGTTTTTTGTAGATTCTGTTACTTGCCAGTCAGCCGATAGTTTTGTTTGCTTAACAGCCAATCAAACTTTCACTTTTGTGACTTCAGACTATGACCCAGGCATCACTGGCTATTTGCTGGCGGTGGCGGTGCATAAGGATACTGGCTTACCGATTCAGTTTAATTATCTGATCGGCGATTACTACTTGAAATTAATGTCGGGCCATAACGCGAACCTGGGAGCGGAAGCCTTTGCCGCGCTGAAGGACAACCCGACAACAATCAATGCAGATGGCTCTACCGTAGATGTTAAATTCGATGATGTAAATTACAACGCCGCGCCGCGCATGTTGGCTCTTAACAGTCTTCCCAGCCGCCTGGATGGCAACGACACTCTGCTGATTCTGACCAGTATGTGGGGAAATTTAGCGGGTGGAGAAAGCGGGAGTATTGGTGGCCTTTTGGGCTTAACGTACGATGATGCAGAAAAAGGCTATAGCTTCACGATGGCGGGCGGGAAATGTCAATTTCGCAGCTCCATCACAGATGGCAGCCCACGTATGGTGCCACGTTTTTCAAGCATCGTGAAAGCTGGGCATGTGGGATGGATGAAGCTCTGGCCGACGGCAAATATTCCTATTGTTGGTGTGATGATAAATTTGAACCAGAGCGCCAACACCTCTGTGACATCTTTCAGCGGCGGTCATAACTTACACGCCCTTTCAACGACTACAACAGGTGTCTTCACGATTCCCATTTTCATTCCCAGTTGCTAACTGGCTTAGCGCCTTGGGCGCGGGAAATCTGGTGGAGGTGGTGCATCCGGCGGTGGCGGAATCCCCTCTTTACCGGGAGGCATTCTATCCCCACCATTTCTTGGACCGGATGGCATAGGACCCATTGCCCCGCCAATCATGACAATCTTGGTTTTTTTGCCATTCTGATTTTCCGGGGTAATCACGATTACCTGACCCTGGCCTTCGGTGGTGAGAGTGAGTGTGACAGCACGTTCACCAGTATCAGAATCCTTGGTGCTTACCTCACGGAATTGAACATCCTCTTTGCCTCGATAGTAAGTGCGATAAAATTCAACGACTTTATCCATCTCATCGGCAGTTGTGAATTCAACGACCCTGCCTGAAAAAGGCCCCAAATCGCCGGATGTTTCACTTCCTTGTTCTGCTCCCGGATAGGCAGGAATCCCCAGTTTGTCAGCCGGGATGTTTCCCATCGGCTGATTGATTTTAGGAAGCCTCGGAAGGTTGCGTCGTGCCTGTTCCACTTTACTTTTGACAAAGAAGGCCGCTCCAATTACAGAAGCGATTCCTAACGCGAAAATGATCGCCAGCGTAATCAACACGATCTTAAATCCGCCACGTGCCTTTTTCGGTTGCGGCATCTGCATTGGATACGGGGTGTGATACGTTTGCGGTGCCTGTGAAATATAGGCTGTGGGCGCGGGCATGGCTTCTGTTGCGGCTGTGTTTTTGGGGGGCGGTGGCGCTTCAAAAGTGGCGGGCTGTGGTCTCATCTCCATCGCTGGTGGCGTCGTGCCAATGGGCATTGTCGGTGGCAGCGAGGTTGTTGCGATTGGGGTTCCGCAAAGATGACAAAACTTTGCGCCAGCGCGTGTTTGCGAACCGCAATTCAAGCAGTGATGAGTCATAAGGCACCTCCGAAAATTGTGCGTTTCCTGTGCTTTGCACGCTATCAGGTCGCGCTACTATTTGTCAACGAGATGACTTTTACGCTTATTTAGGATCAGAAGTTCACGCCGCAGCCATTAACGTCGTAGCGCACAGGCTTTGAGACCGAACCATTGAGACAACCGATGCCGATTGCGTGCGACCCACGCGTACCCAAGAAGTTCGAACAACAGTAAAACAGGCAAGGCATAAATGAAAAAGACCAGCACCGACCAGGGAAGATACTGCCACAGGAAATAATTCAGGCCTAATGCACCCCGGTACACTTTGCCGTGGCGAGAAATGACGTGCAGCTTTTTGTCGCATTGCTCGTATGTGATGTCGAATTCTGCCAGCTCTCTTTCAGCAAAACTTTGATATGGCTGTACGACGAAAAGCTGGCGACGATCTATTTTTGTGATCCACTCTGCCGACCAGGAACAGATGCCACAATCACCATCAAACAATAAATATCCTTGTTGGCCTAATTGAATCATAATTTAGTGCCCTGATAGACCGTGACGGGTGATCCGACAGCGACAAATGCCGAAGTCGGAACTGCTGTCAGATAAGACTCGAATTGTGCTCCATAAATATTTTTGATGTCACAGACAAACCTTGCTTTCGTCGCCCGCCACACCAACCAGGGAGGATGTTCGACGCGGTATCCAACTGTTCCCCCATCCCGTTGTCGGGCATATCCCCAGTAATGTTCTGTGATGAATTCTTCTTCTGAACCCGGTTGCCAGGGTTGGGCGTCTCCGCCGATTTGGGCTTGCAACATGCTCCAATTGTGATCCCGATGCCACTCATAGCTGACAGAGGTTTGCGTAATTTCGTGACGCATTTTCATCGCCTCGTAGTTTTCGTTATAGCACACGCGGGCAACGGTTGCGATGGCGATTTTCGGGACAATTTCCTTGATGAAAACAACTCCACGCTGCCATCCTTCAGGGCCTTTACGACGGACATAAAACCGAAGATTTACTTCTTCAAAATGGCGATGAAAGGGAATTGGAATTCCCCGCAACTTTGTGTCCAGAAACATGAAGCCAACCATGCTGACCAATGCTTTGCCTTGCCAGAAATCAAGTTCTGTTCCATGCGGGACAAAAGGACGTAGGATGGAGGGATCAACTTCATAGTTAATCATCAGCAGGTCTTTCCACTCGGCAGTTAGAAATTTTTGTCCCGGCATTTTTCCTCTCCTCAATGCTTATGCCCTTGCATTGTTGCTCTCATTTTCAAGGCGGAATACGACGTGGGTATCACGGAGATATGTCATTTAGCTCAAAAAACGAAAAGCGCAGCCAGAAAACAAGGTTCCTGCTGCGCTCTTTGCTATTCAGTATTTGCTGCTACACCAGCTTGATATTCAAATCTTTATCCCGCTCGAAATTTTTCAGCAGATATTCTTTGTCTTTGACCATTTCGCCCGGTGTGTATACTGCCCACTCGAAATTATGTCCGTGTTTGATGGCATCCGTGGGACAGGCTTCCGTACAAAATCCACATAAAATGCAGCGTCCGTAATCAATGCGATAGATCTTGGCATAGCGATGATCCTGTGTTTCGCGCTCTGCATAAGGGCGCGGGTCATCTGCACCTTCGATATAGATCGCATCTGCCGGACAAGCCGCAGCACAGAGAAAGCAGGAAACACAATTTTCTTTGCCGTCGGCGTTACGTGTCAGCATGTGTTCGCCGCGAAAGCGCTGGAAAATGGTGACGGGTTCTTCTGGATAGCTGACGGTCTTTTTCGCTTTCGGAATTTGGCTGAGCGTAATGCTCATCCCTGTTGCCGTCGAGCGCGCGACATCAATGACGTCTTTGACCGTGCCGATGATTTCAGAAAGGATGGACATAGTTGTGATCTCAAATTTGAAACTGGAAATTTCAGATTACTTTGTCGAAGAGGGGCATCCTAACATATGGACGGGGGGTAGAGGAAATCGGCAGGGCAGGGTAAGATAGTTCAGCCACGAATTCACACGAATTGGCACGAATATGTTTCGCCACAGATTGGCACAGATTATTTTTATGGTTGGGAAAATCTGTGTAAATCTGTGGCTCATAAAAAACTCGCTAATTCGTGCTACTTCGTGTGAATTCGTGGCTGAAAGGAAAAATAAATGATTACTGAAGAAATCGTTCTCAATGCCCTCCGAACCGTCAAAGACCCCGATCTGCACCGCGATGTGGTAACGCTGAATATGATCCGCGATGTCAAAATTTGCGGAGGGTTAGTGGGCTTTCGTTTTGTGCTGACAACGCCAGCTTGTCCAGTGCGTGATCAGCTCAAAGGACAGGCAGAAGCTGCCGTCAAAGCTATCCCCGGCGTTGAAACCGTCGAAGTTAAAATGGATGCTGAAGTGCCGCGCGCGAAAGGTAATGTCAACCAGTCGGAGATTGCTGGCATCGGAAATATCATCGCTGTCAGTTCTGGCAAAGGTGGCGTCGGCAAGTCAACAGTTGCGGTTAACCTTGCAGTTTCATTGCAAATGATGGGAGCGCGCGTTGGCATTCTGGATACGGATGTTTATGGTCCGAATGTGCCGATTATGATGGGCGGCAATGATGCGCCGCTTGTTCACGGCAATAATATTGTTCCGCCTGTGTATCACAACGTCAAAACCATGTCTATTGGCCTGCTGAATCCGGGTGACAAAGCGGTTGTCTGGCGTGGCCCGATGCTCCATTCGGCAGTGCAGCAATTTCTCCGCCAGGTTGAATGGGGAGAGCTGGATTATCTGGTGATTGATATGCCTCCGGGCACGGGCGACGTGCAATTGAGTTTGGCGCAAACAACGGCTCTGGCTGGCGCTGTGTTGGTGACCACGCCGCAGGAAGTCGCATTGGCCGATGTGCGCAAGGCGTACAGCATGTTTGAGCAATTGAAAGTTCCGGTTTTGGGGATCGTCGAAAACATGAGCTATTTTGAAGTGCCGACCAGCGGCGAACGATATTACATTTTCGGCAATGGCGGCGGCGAAGCGTTGGCGGATCGCTATGGCGTTCCGTTTTTAGGCGGTGTTCCGATTGCTGTCAGCGTGCGCGAAGGTGGCGATCTAGGCAGACCCGTGGTGATCAGTGATCCCGAAAGCGTGCAGGCAAAAGCCTTCCGGCAAATTGCACAAAACGTCGCGGCACAGGTGAGCATTCAGGCGATCAAGAAGAATCGCGAGTTGCCGGTGCTGAACCTGAAGCGGGCGAACTGACAAGTTGACGCGCGATGCAGGCAATCGTTATAGTTATACTTCGTTCGACGGAGAGGATTTATCAACATGTTATTTGACGACTCTCCTGAAGTTTCTGCCGCCCAGGTCGAAGCGGCGCTGGATCGAATTCGCCCGGCGCTGATTTCAGATGGTGGCAATATTGAATTAGTCGCTATCGAAAGCAACGGCGATATTCGTGTGAGGATGAAAGGGGCTTGCGTGGGCTGTCCAAGTTCAACCGTAACGCTCAAACATTTGGTGGAGCGGATTCTGCGCGAAGAAGTAGCAGGCTTTGGCGAATTAATAACGGAATAATTTTAACCTTCAATAAGGAGATAACATCATGGAATTAGTTTTGACCGATACAGCGGTTTCAGAAGTCAAAAAATTTATGGAAGCTGAAAATCCCGGTGATCAAGGTGGCCTGCGCGTGCGCGTTGTTCCTGGCGGTTGCTCTGGCTTTCAATATGCAATGAACATCGAAGAATCCCCAGCCGACACCGATGAAGTCATCGAAAAAGACGGCTTGAAGGTATTTGTGGATATGTTCAGCGCTCAATACCTGAGCGGCGTTGAGATTGATTATGTCAGCAACGTGATGGGATCAGGCTTTACCTTTAATAACCCGAACTCGTCGGGTGGCTGCGGTTGCGGAAGCTCGTTCTCGGCGTAAGCCTACGTCTTAAATCAAAAGACAAAGGGCAAATATCAAAAGGCAAAAAGGCGGCACTTAATTTTTAGATCAAGAAGGAGTTTTCCGAATCCTACTTTTGCCTTTTGATATTTGCCTTTTGCGTTTTTATTCTTTATGCCCAAACTCGAAGGCACAAAAACCAGCGAAAATCTCAAGGCTTCCTTTGCTGAAGCGGCTCAGTCATCGCGTCGGTATCTGTACTTTGCCCGCCAGGCGGATATTGAAGGGCATGCCGATGCTGCCGGAATGTTACGCGATATGGCTGAAGGGGAAGCAAATCATTCGCTCGGCAGTCTGGATTTCTTGCGCGAAGTGGGCGATCCGGCGACAGGCAAACCTTTTGGCACGACGCAGCAAAATCTGCTCTCTGCCTTTCACGATGAAAGCTTTCAGGGGAATGAGCTGTATTTAGATTTTGCCAAGACTGCGCGAGCCGAGGGCTTTGATGAAGTGGCCGAATGGTTTGAGACGCTTGCCCGCGCGGAAAAATCTCATGCAGAGCGTTTTCGGCAGATGTACCACCAGCTTTTTGAAGATTAATTAATGTCGTTACACGCAGTAAATACCCAGATCATTAACACAATAACCCCACGCGATTTCGGCGATGTGCGCGCCGAATATGAAGCGATTCGCAATGCGGCTGCCCTGATAGATTTGTCGCCTGCGGCAAAATTTGAAGTCAGCGGCAAAAACGCTGTGCCTTTTATCAACGGCCTAATCACGAATGATGTGAAAACGCTGAAAGCTGGAGACGGAACGCTTGCCGCATTTCTGAATGTGCAAGGCAAGGTGGTCAGCATTTGTCGCTTCTATCAAACAGGCGAGCATTTGTTGATTGAATGCGATTGGGCCAACCGCGAAACGCTTTTCAAGAACCTGAGCCGCTTTGTTCCTGCCGGAGAATTTTTCCTTAAAGATGTGACGGAAGAGCTTGCGCTGCTTTCCTTACAAGGCCCGATTGCATCGGAATTGTTTTTGGCCTTAACCGAACAACCGGTTGAAGCCGAACCAGAATATCGCAACTTCCAGACGAAAATTGACGGCATCAATGTACTGATCGCTTCGCATTCACGTGCGGGCGTGACAGGCTTTGACATCTTTGTTCCCGTTGCTGCTAAGGCCAGCGTTCAGCAGGCGCTGTTGGGACGTTGTGCCAAGTTGGTCGGAAGCGAAGCACTGGAAATCGCGCGGCTCGAAGCCGGAATTCCGCGTGAAGGTGTAGACGTGACAGACAGCAATATCCTACTTGAAGCGGGGTATGAAAAAGCGGTCAGCTATACCAAAGGTTGTTACTTGGGACAGGAAATCATTGCGCGTATTCATTGGCGCGGGCAACCAGCCCGGCAATTGCGTGGCCTTTTGGTAGACGCGACTGAACTGCCGGCCAAAGGCACGGAACTGTGGGCCGCAGATGGCAAAAAGGTCGGCGAAATTACCAGCAGCGCGCGCAGTTTTGCCTTGGATCAAATTATTGCTTTAGGCTATGTGCATCGTTATTATTTGACCGCTGGAACCGAGTTCACGCTCAAACGCGACGGCGTCGAGCAGGGAAGCGCAACCATCACCGAAACCCCTTTCGTTCAATGAGCGACCAAGACGACAAATGGAATCTGGATACGGCGGAATCCGCTTATGTCGTGATTTCGCGTTATGTCGAGCATACGCAAATTTCTGGCATCATTATCGCAATGCTGGCGGGCGCGCTGGGCGAAGAGAAACTGGAATTTCTTGTCAACAGCGAACACTGGAAAAACTACATGGCCAGCAGGCGTGAACTAGAAACTGCACAGGAAGACATCCAAAAACTCGCAGCCGCGATTGAGCGATTGCGCTCATAAACTCAAAACCCGAAACTCGAAACTTTATGATCGCAGTCATCACCGTCGAAGAACTCAAAGCCAAACAGGACGCGGGCGAAAGCTTTCGTTTGATTGATGTGCGCGAACAGCACGAATATCAGTATTGCCGCATTCCTGGCGCTGAACTCAAGCCGCTCGGCCAAATCGCGCAATGGATTCACGATCTTGACCCTGCCGAAGAATTGATTTTGCAATGTCATCACGGGATGCGTTCACAGCGTGCTTGTATGATGTTGGCTAGTCAGGGCTTCACGAATGTTAAGAATCTGACGGGAGGCATTGACGCCTGGTCGCTCAGTGTTGATGCGTCTGTGCCTCGTTATTGAAATAACCTGCTGTCTGACAAGGTTCCTTGTTTGCAGTCCGTTTGCTGATCGCCCTCTGCATCTCATCGCATGAAATTTCACCGCCTTCATCACATCCTTCTTTGTTGGTTATTGCTTGTTGGTGCGGCCTTCGCTCAGGCACCGCAAACATCGCTTTCCAGTAAAGAGCGTAAAGATGTGTTTGAGTATGTGTGGACGGTGGTCAATGAAAAATATTACGACCCGAAAACAAATGGCGTGAACTGGAAAGAGGCGCGCCGAATTTTCAAAGATCGCGTCGAATTCGCTCAGACCGATGCCGAGTTTTATCAGGCGTTGCAAATGATGGTAAGCGAATTGCACGATGCTCACACGCGCGTTCGCGATCCTTACAAACGTTATTTGTTTGATCGGCTCGAAGTCGTTTCGCCGGGCGTCACGTTGGGCGAAGTGGAAGGCCAGACCGTCATCCTGCGCGTTACGCCTGGTTCTGATGCTGAAAAAGCGCAACTGCGACCTGGGATGATCGTTCGCGCGATCAATAAAAAGCCGATTGAAGAACGTCTGGCTGAAGCGGCAGCTGTGATTGGAAAATCCTCTTCGGAGCGCGCGACGCGGATGCTGATTTACAGTCAGTTGCTGGATGGATTAGAAGACACCGAAGTTCTGCTGTGGCTGGAGCGGCCTGACGACCCCGCCAAAACATTTGACGTCAAGCTGACGCGTAAAATCTATTCCAGCAGTGTGCAAGTTATCACACGTCAGTTGCCCTCCGGGTTTGGCTACATCAAATTGAGTCGCTGGAAAGACCCGGCACACGATCAATTCAAGCGCGCTCTGGAAGAATTGCGGACGACTCCGGGATTGATTGTTGATTTGCGGGACAATGGCGGCGGTTATCCGGTGGAAGTTCTGAATATCGGGAGTTACTTTTTCCCGAACAAAGTTTCATTTGGCAAATTTATCCGACGGTCGGGCAAGGCTTCAGAGTTAATTGCCTCGCCATCGTCCTTTCAGCCGTATACTGCGCCGGTCGCAATCCTTGTCAATGAATCCTCAGGCAGCGGCTCTGAACTTTTCGCCAGCGTCATGCAGGAGTTGGGACGCGCCTTTGTCGTGGGACAGCAAAGCTGCGGTTGTTTGCTGGCAGCTACCCGACACAAATTCAAAGGCGGCGGCGAATTGTTGATCAGCGAATTTGATTATGTCACGCCCAGAGGACGCCGTGTCGAAGGCGCAGGTGTGAAGCCAGATCGAACGATTTCGTTAACGATGGATGATTTGCGCGCGTACCGGGATGTTGCGCTGAGCGAAGCTGAAAAACTCCTGAAAGAAACCAAACAGCCAACGGTTGAGAGCAAATAAGATTTATCCTCTTCCTGCATCATTTCCATAAATATCGCTCATCGAATTCAATTTCATTGGTTCTCAACAACGCGATGAACTCATCTTGAAACGAACGCTTCTGATGATGAAACGCTTGGTCAGCAATGTATTTTCGCACAACGTCAATCTGCGATCCGCTCACCGTAAATGCGCCATAGCCATTTTGCCACGCGAAATCTTGTTGCTTCGGGAAAACATCATGTATCCATCCAGATGCGCTCGCTTTGAGATTGCGGATCACGTCTGACAACGCTTTATCCTGCCGCAATTTTGCTAACACATGCACGTGGTCTTCCATTCCATTGATCGCGAGTGCGATGCTGCCTTGCCCGCGAATGACGCCGCCAATGTATTCGTGCAGGCGGTCTCGATAAGCGTCAGTGATAATGGGCCTGCGATCTTTGGTGGAAAAGACAATGTGGTAAATTAGATTGACGTACGATTGGGGCATAGCTTTTTCCGGCGGCTGTCGCCCACCTTCGTGGGCTGGTTTGATTTGATGGCTGTGTTCCCAGGGTTGCATTCGGCTTTCGCCTCATTTCACCCTGGGCTTTATTCTTGTCACCCGCATTCGCGGGTTGAAAGCACTGATGACAAAGGCATTGTATTTTTGATTGCTGCAACCATCAATGGCGTTAGTCGCGTTTTTGATTGCTGCAACCATCAATGGCAGTGGTGCCAAGTTTCATCCAAAGCCAAACGGTTTTCAGCCCACGAATGTGGGCAGTTAGAATAAAGCCCAGGGTGGAGCGGAGCGAATGCAGAGCGCAACCCTGGGAACATAGGCCCAACGCGCCAACCAGCCCGTGAAACGGGCGATAGCCCCTCAATCAATATCGTTTCAAAAACAATGGCGGATTTGATGTCAACAATCCAACCTTTCCGTACATCACATCTGAGCGCAATACATACTTGCGTCCTTTGGTGACTGCACAGCCTTCGTGCAATAAATGATGTGCAAATACCAACGCCATCCCGGTTTCGGGCTTGATTACAACTTCTCCGAAATTCGTTTCACCGCCCTCGAAATCGTCGTTCAGGTAAATCATAAACGTAAGCAAACTCTGCTCACCGTTGTCGCGCCGAAAACAGCCATCGTAATGCGGCGCGAAATATTGTCCGACATCGTAGCGGTAAAACCGAAATCGCTCATTCAATCCCAATGCCTGACGCCCTGCGAGCACAGGCGGAATATGCGCTTGGACACGTTGCCACAGGTTTCGCGCAATCTCGAAATCATCAAGGATGACGCGCGTGTTGTTGCGAATGTCAGGGCGTAGCTCAACACCTTTATTGGTGTTGATGGTTGCCGCCGCGTAGCCTGCTTGCTCGGTCAGCGTGACATACGCCTGACACTCGTCAGCGGTGAGGACGTTTGCGATGGTGAAGATGTTGTCTGCGAATTTCATTTTACACCCGTCTTTTATTCACCCTCAGTTGGCGGGTGTTTTTGTGCGGCATACAGCACTTCACGAAGGTTGACCAGTTCGGCACGATTTAACTTCAGCGCATCAATGGTTGCTCTGCCGATTGGCGTCAATCCGATGATCAATGTTGCATCTTCATTCCAGGCGAAATGATCGCGCCATCGCTGCTGTCGCGGGTGAAATAGTGCAGCCGTAACTCCCGTGAGCGGATCAGTCGCCTGCCATTTGGTGTATTTGTGACCGTTACAGCCCTGACAAGACAGGGCCAAATTTGCCGCTTCGGTTTGGCCTCCGAGCGCGCGGGCGACAATGTGTTCGACAGAGAATGGCTGGGGCGAAAATCGTGCTTGGCTGCGGCAGTATTCGCAAAGTCCTCTGGCTCGTGCCTGCACGACTCTGCGCAAATCTGCCGGGATATATTTGTCAGACATGCGCGTTACACATAGTCAGGAAATTCAATCCCCAATTGTTCCATGATCGCTGTCAACGTGACGCCGCGCAGTTTGGCTAATTCTGCGAGTGCCTTCATCCGTGCAACGTGCAACGCTTCGAGCCGTTGTTGCAACGTCAATAATTCCTGATGCTCCGAAGGCGTGAGCGTTTCATCCACTCGTTTTTCGCCCAACTCTGCCAATCTGTTTCGTTCGGCTTCAGATAAGGATTGATTGATCGTCGCAAATAGCACGGATTCATCAGCACCGAGCACGGGCGCGTGCCGCCGCGCGCGCAACGCCGTCACTTCATCCGCAAAGCGATCCAACTCCGCCAAGCTTAATTGCTCAATCACCTGTGTTAACTGCGCGCTGGAAATGGGCTGAATGTTTTGTGACATAGCGATTTCTCCGAGTGTCATGCTCTCACGTCTAATTGGGATGACGCAAGATACGATCATAAAGGATTTCCGACTCAGGGATTTCTCTGGGCTAATGAAGCAGATAGTGTAGCCAACATCAATAATGCATCAGCACGCGTGCATTCTGCTGCCGGATTGTGTACCCAAAAATGAGTGCAATCAGCGTTGTTTCTTATCTCGATAGATGAACTCATTACTTTTACCTCTTTGCTCTAGGCTTCTTCTGCTATGAGCTACTTTACTTATACCATTCTTGGCCAATTGCAGTAACGTTTATATCCCTGTGTCTAATTAGGAGTTCTTCGCCCATTTGTGAACGGCGAGAAGAGGAGCACGAATAGCCCCCCGATGATCATTGCTGCAAACCGACGTGCGCGGCGTAAGAAAATTACGCTCTTGCGGCGAGGGTGGGCAGTGGCTTTGATCAGCATCGGTTGTGGATATTGGCTGAGTGATAGCTGTTTCATAAATCCCCCCTTGGATTTGATACGGGCAAGGGAAACTCCTTGCCCATGATGATTAGCGTTTTTGTCTGTACCCCAATAGACATACGACGCTTATTGGCTTTGCGTTTCAGCAATTTGATGCTTCTCGAAGCCGATATAAATCCGCGCTTTGGCTGTCTTCGATAAATCCCGCAGCGTGGCTAATTCCTGCAACCGCAGCAAGGCTGGGTGCGATGAATAGGCCGTAGCTGCCTGCTCGCGTTCGCGCAGGGCCTGGATTTCGGCTTCAGTTTGAATGCGTGTGGCTTCAGCTTCGGCTTGCGCAATGGCGGTGCGCGCTTGTGCGGTAGCCTCAGCTTCCATCCGAACGGCTTCAATTTTGGTTTGCGCTTCGATGCGCTGCGTTTCGGCTTTGGTGCGCGCTTCGACTAACTGTGCTTGCGACAAACGCTCGGCTGTCAGGACGCGATTCATGATTTCCTGTAAATTGCCGGGGAAGACCAGGTCTTTCACATCAGCACGCAGGATTGAAACGCCATACGTCGTCGCGATTTCTTTGACATCGGCGAGAATATCTTCGGACAAGCGGTTGCGGTTCGTCAAGATTTCTTCGAGCTTCATCGAAGCCAGCGAACGACGCGCTGCAAGCTGTACGTCGGAGTACAACCGCTCTTCGTAATTCGCGACCGCCAGCACGGCTGCACGCGGATCGGTCACGCGGAATTGCACGATGATCGAAACGCGAATAGCGACTTTGTCCGCCGTCAGAATTTCCTGTCCCTTAATTGTCAAATCGCGCTCGCGGATGTCTACGAGCGTGATTTCCACTTTGGGGCGACGATAAAACGGCAGCCTGATTTCACGCGGGATTTCATACCGACCCGCAGCCAGCACATCGGTCAACACACCATCCTGATAACGTAATCCACGATGCGTTTCTTTGATGATTAATTCCTGTTTCATAAATTCTCTCTTTCTCTTCCACGAAGCCGCACGAAGAGCCACGAAGATTTTTAGACAGGATTGACAAGATGAAACGCAGGATTAACAAGTACATCTAAACGCCCTGTAGCTTTGTAAATCTTGAAAAAATCCTGTTAATCCTGTCTTCTTCGTGTTCCTTCGTGTGGCTTCGTGGAAGAAAACAAAATGGGAGGCCTCGTAGCATTGTCAATGCGGAGAACGAAGATTCAGATTGGCAAAATCCAGATGAGCCGCGTTTTCACGATGCGGCATCGTCACCTTTGAAGGTTTCGCTCCTTACAGAGCCGAGGCCATAAAGTTATTTGTCTTGGGCAGCGTCATTGCTGAGCTTTGCTGCCTTGAGTTCTTTTGCGCTGAGTTGTCGTTTGCTCAGAATCCAGTAGTGGCGTTTGTGCGGGCCGCCCCAGCCATAATACTCAATTTTTTTCAGTTTCGGGTTATAAGGGAAGCACTCAAACCATTCCGGCCTTTTGTGTCCCGCCGCCTGTAATTCCACATCGCTACGCGAGGCCGCTGCTAACTCTGCCAGGTACCAAATCCCGTTCAGCTTGATGTGATATTGATCGCCGCTGAGCGGAATACAGGTGACAGGCAACGCCGCAAGTTGCGCCCGCACTTTTTTCTTCCTGGCGACAGCGCCTTTCCAACACAGCAAGCCCGTGCGCGGGTGAACGTACAAGCCTTCTACCGGGCGATCAGGCCGCCATCCTGTGAGTTCATAGATTTTGCCGTCCTCACCCATCGAACAATGCAGGCTTACAATGCCCTGCACATGCTCAAAAATGTGTCGGCCAATGGTTTTGCGAAAATCTAAATGCTCGCACATCTCGCTGTACACTTTGTCCCACGGACGCCCTACATTGCTGCGCAAATAGCGTAATAGAGGGCCGATCAAATCGGAAAAACACTTGCCGGCTGATTTTCCCCCACCTTGCCAATGCATTGAGTATTTTTCGCGTTTAGGCAAATCGTCATACTCATTATTTTCATCATACCGACGAATCCGTTGGCCTGTTTTGACAGAACCTAATGTCTTCCAATATTTATGTCGTGGACGTTCGATCACGACTTTTGACATATCTGATCGCATAAACTTCTTTCCTTTGGTTATGCGAGAGATGTCACTGCTTTAGCGCCATCCCTCGCATAAGTTCACTTAGTCGAGAAACACCACCGACGAACTGTGTGGCGCAAGGTTTTCTGTGTTCATCAACACGCGATGCCATCCGTCCAGGACAATCGTCTTGTGATCGGGATGCCAGACACGGCCTTTGACGTACACCGCAGCGTTGCGCACCATCGTTCGCCAGCCCCAATTGATTGCTGCCGGATTGGCTTCAATCAGTTTTTGGTAATCCTTCACCAATAAACCGTTCGGATGCTTCCGGCATACCAGCACCTGCTCGCCACCGTTGCGGTACAGGAACTGGCACATATGCGGTTTGCTGCCGCTGCCGCGACTGATGGGTTCGTTGCGATGAACCAGCTTTTCGTCCACTGCCACATCTGTGGCAGGAACAAAAAACCATTCCCCTTGCCGCACAAACGCTTCGTTGCGACGACGCAACTGATTCTTGCGCCGCTTGACCTTGCGCTGTACCACCGCCTGCACTTCCGCCGGTTGTAACGCTTCCAGCGCTGCCGTGACGTTGGTCACGCTGCCGCCTGGCACGGCACACACAAACCAGTGCCGTTCGTCATGCCCGCAAAGAAACTTGTCTTTGCGACCATCACGTCGCGCGAGCAACAGCAAATGACGCAGGTCAGGTTGCAGGTCTACGACTTCGTACTCGACTGGTTGCTGAGGATCGAAGTTAATGACGAAAACTTCGCCTTTGGTATCTGACTGAATATCAATGCCCGATGCGCGTCGCCGACCCCACCGTGGTTGCGGTGGAAGCTCATCAAATTTCAAACGCGCACCCATCAATCCGAAATGCTTCTGTAACAATCCAATATCCATAAACTGAATTTCTCCAAATGGAAAAAATTGTTGGATTGGCACGAATGCTTTCGGTGCTCATACGATCACTCTGAAATTACATTCGTACCGTTTCTACGGCCCAGAACCCTCAATGCTGGGTCGCTGGAATTTCGTGGTGATGTTTTGTAATTTCATAACTGTTCCTTTCTTTCTTGCCTGATTTCTTGATTTAGCGGCTGTGCCGGTGCGATGTGCGGGGAGTCATAGACTCCCCGCACTGTTTGCCTTTGGGTTACGCCCGTTGTTCGATCAATGTTTTCTCAATAGCCCAGTCGTTCACGGCTGG
>JAFDVL010000110.1 GCA_018268995.1 Acidobacteriota bacterium
GGCGACCGACATCTTCCCGGAAATTGATATTCCGGTTGTTTCGGTGATTTGGACGTATAACGGCATCTCTGCCGAAGAGATGGAAAAGCGCATCGTCACGTCCAGCGAACGAGGTTTGACGACGACAGTCAACGATATTGAGCATATCGAATCGCAATCGCTGAACGGCGTTGCGATCATCCGCGTGTACTTCCACCCCGGCGCAAAGATCGAAGCCGCGACCGCACAAATCACCGCAATGTCGCAATCCATTCTGCGCGTGTTGCCGCCCGGCTCTACTTCGCCGTTCATTGTTCGCTACAACGTCTCGAACGTTCCCATCCTGCAAGCCAGTGTCAGCAGCGAATCGCTCAGCGAGCAACAGCTTTACGATTACAGTCAGAACTTTATCCGCACGCAGTTGGCCACAGTGCAGGGCGCTTCGGTGCCTGTGCCTTACGGCGGCAAACCGCGTCAGATTATGGTGGACATTGACGGGCCTGCGCTTTACTCCAAAGGACTGTCAGCAACGGATGTCAGCGCCGCGATCAATGCGCAAAATCTGATCCTGCCTGCTGGCACAGCCAAGCTGGGCGCGCGCGAATACAACGTGCGACTGAACAGCAGCCCCGAATCCATTGCGGCGTTGAATGATTTGCCGATCAAACAAGTCGGCAATACGACCGTGTATTTGCGCGATGTGGCGCAGGTGCGCGACGGTTCTTCGGTGCAGCAAAACATTGTGCGGCAGGATGGCCGACGATCTGCGTTGCTGACGATTTTGAAAGGCGGCGGCGCTTCAACGCTGGATATTGTCAGCCGTGTGAAGGAGCGTTTGCCGAATATTATGGCGACGCTGCCGAAAGAATTGCAGGTCAATTTGTTGTTTGACCAATCCGTCTTTGTGCGGGCGGCAATCAATGGCGTGATGGTTGAAGCTTTGATCGCCGCTTGTTTGACTGCTGCGATGATCCTGCTGTTTTTAGGAAGCTGGCGCAGCACGTTGATTGTGACAATCTCGATTCCGCTTTCGATTCTTTGCTCTGTGATCACGTTGAATTTGTTGGGCGAAACCTTGAATGTGATGACGCTCGGCGGACTGGCGTTAGCCGTTGGAATTTTAGTAGATGACGCAACGGTCGAAATTGAAAACATCCACCGCAACCTCGGTCAGGGCACACCGCTCAAACAAGCGATTCTGGACGGTGCGCAGCAAATTGCTGTGCCTGCATTTGTCTCGACCTTGGCGATTTGCATCGTCTTTGTCCCCGTCATTTTTTTGACCGGTGCGGCGAAATCCATGTTTACGCCGTTGGCCGAAGCGGTGGTCTTTGCAATGATGGCGTCGTACTTCCTGTCGCGCACTTTGATCCCAACGATGGTGCTGTATTTATTGCGTGACGAAGCGAAGCAGTTTGATGCTGAAGGTGAGTTTTACGCTGCGTCCACCAGTATCATCGGACGCTTTCACAACAGCTTCAATCACCGCTTTGAGCATCTGCGCGAACGCTATCGGGATGCTTTGGCCTGGGCGCTTGCACATCGCCGCTCTGTTGCCATGTTATTTCTCTTCTTTTGCATTGGGTCGTCAGGCTTCCTGTTTTTTATCGGCGAAGACTTCTTTCCCGCCGTAGATGCCGGGCAGTTTCGATTGCACGTGCGTGCGCCTGCCGGAACCAGGGTCGAAGAAACCGAGCGATTATTTGGCGAAGTCGAAGCCGCCATTCGCCGCATTGTCCCGCCCGAAGAATTGCGCCTGATTCTCGACAATATCGGGCTGCCGACAGTTGGCATCAACCTCGCGTATTCTGACAGCACGACGGTCAGTTTGGCAGATGGCGAAATTCTGGTCGCGCTGCACGAAAAACATCGTCCCACGCCGGAATACGTCAAGCAGTTGCGCCGCGAATTGCCGCGCCAGTTTCCGCAGATGACGTTCTTCTTTCAACCTGCCGACATCGTCAATCAGATTCTGAATTTCGGCTTGCCCGCGCCGATTGATGTGCAGGTTGTCGGGCGCGATTTGAAGGTAAATTACGGCATTGCGCGGCAATTGGAACAACGCATTGCGCGGATTCCCGGCGCGGCAGATGTGCATTTGCATCAGGTGATGGATACGCCGGAACTGCGCGTGAACGTGGATCGCACACGCGCTGAACAGGTCGGCATCACCCAGCGCGATGTGGCGGGGTCGTTGCTGACTTCGCTCAGTTCCAGCAGCCAGACCGCGCCGAACTTCTGGCTGAATCCAGAAAACGGCGTCAGCTATTTTGTGGCGGTGCAAACGCCGCAGTACAAAATGGATTCCGTAGATGCGATTACCCGTACGCCGATCACGGCAAATGGCCTGACGACCCCGCAACTGCTCAGCAATCTGGCCACCGTCGAACACAGCAAAGCGATGGCCGTCGTCAATCATTACAACGTGCAACCGACGTTTGATGTCTATGCCAATGTGCAGGGCCGCGATTTGGGCGGCGTGGCGCGCGATATTGACCGGGTAATTGCCGACATGCAGCCGACCTTGCCGCGTGGCACCACTATCGTGATGCGGGGACAAGTCGAAAGCATGCGCTCCTCGTTTGTCGGGCTTGGCTTCGGATTACTCTTTGCGATTCTGTTGGTGTATTTTCTGATGGTCGTCAACTTTCAATCGTGGCTTGATCCCTTCATCATCCTAACTGCATTGCCGGGCGCGCTGTCCGGCATTTTATGGATGCTGTTCGTCACGCAAACGACGATCAGCGTGCCGAGTTTGATGGGCGCGATTATGTGTGTAGGGGTGGCGACCGCGAATAGCATCCTGCTCGTCACATTTGCCAATGACCAACGACGCGAAGGCTTGGATGCAGTCAGTGCCGCACTGTCTGCGGGCTATACGCGATTGCGTCCGGTGTTGATGACCGCGCTGGCGATGATTATCGGGATGCTGCCAATGGCGCTCGGTTTCGGCGAAGGTGGTGAACAAAACGCGCCGCTGGGTCGTGCCGTGATTGGCGGCTTAATTGTGGCTACATTTGCGACTTTATTTTTTGTGCCCGTTGTCTACAGTGTGTTGCGCCGTAAACCCGTGCAACAGCGCGAGGTCGGCGGCGATTACGCCTTGACGCCCGCAGATTGAGAAGAGGCGGAAGCCCGACTGTCAAGGAGGGCGTGATTCTTCTTCTTCCCTCCTTCACAGTCGGGCTTCTGCCGTCATTTTTTATAAGAAAGAGAGTATTTCGTGAGCGTAAGTTTGTTACCCCCAACGGAGGAAACAACGTCCAAACAACAGGCTGAGAAACCACAGCCGATTTCTGCCCCTGCCAGGAAGCGCAGCAAAACGGCCTTTTTTGGTGTGGCCTTGTTACTGATTATTTTACTGATTGCGGGCATCCTGCCGCGCCTGAAACGGCACAACGAATTGGCAGCGATGACGCACGAACAGGAACAATCATTGCCCGTCGTGACCGTTGCTGGGCCACGTAAAGCCGAAGCGACGAATGAATTGATTTTACCTGCGACCACACAGGCGATTCAGGAAACCATGATTTATGCCCGCCACGGCGGATACGTGCGTCGCTGGCTGGCCGGGATGGGGCAAGATGTTCGCGCCGGGCAACTGCTGGCCGAAATTTCCGCGCCAGAATCCGATCAACAACTCGGCGCGGCGCGACAAGAGGCCGTGGAAGCGGAGCAGACAGTTACGCAAACACGTTCTGAACTTGGTCAGGTGCAAGCCTCGCTGGAACAGGCCGAAGCCTCACTTAAACAGGCACGCACGAATCTGGAATTGGCGCGCGTGAATCTGGAACGCTCGAAAACCTTAGTCGCGCAAGGCGTCGTTTCGCAGCAGGACACCGATGACAAGCAGGCCCTCTACGATGCGCGTCAGGCCGACCTTGAAGCCGCACAGGCCAACATTCGCGCTCGTCAGGCGGCGGTCAAAGCACAGCAGTCTGCAATTGATTCCAAAGCCGCAGGATTTAAAGCTCGTCAGGCGAATGTGCAGCGGTTAGAAGAAATCCACTCCTTTCAACGAGTGGTTGCGCCCTACGATGGTACGATTACCGCACGCAATGTCGAAGTTGGTGTGCTGATCAGTGCGACTGGTGCGACGCCTACTGGAACAGGATTGTTTCGCCTGGCCAAAATGGACATCATTCGTGTTTTTATCAACGTGCCGCAAACGTATGTGACTGCGATGGAGAAGGGCTTGCCTGCTGAGGTTCAAGTGAAGGAATTACCGCAAAAAGTTTTTACCGGTAATGTCATTGGCACCTCGCATTATATTGATCCGGCGACGCGCACGTTGATGGTTGAGGTTCGTGTGCCCAATCCGACGCGCCAACTCCTGCCGGGCATGTATGCTCAGGTGAAGTTTGCGTTGCCGTCGGTGCAGGACGCGGTCATCATTCCTGCTACAGCGCTGGTCGCAAATGCCGAAGGCACTCAGGTCTTAACCTTGCGCCCGGATCAAACTGTCCACGTGCAAAAGATCGAAGTCGGGCGTGATTATGGCAAAGAGATTGAAGTGATTGCGGGCTTGCAAGGCGATGAATCCATCATCACCAATCCATCTGACGCCTTGCACGAAGGCACACGCGTGCAAGTGTCGAAGACGAAATAAACCACGGAGCGCGCGGAGGACACAGAGTTTTTAAGACAGGATGGACAAGATTAGAAACAAGATTTACAAGAAAAAGCCTGTTAATCTTGTAGAAAATCTTGTCAATCCTGTCTAGCGTTCCATGTTTTGCGTGGTTTTCATCCTTGTTTCAATCGCTGCAATCGTTCCGCCGCTGCCTGCAAGGTTTCATCGCGTTTGCAGTAGCAAAAGCGCACAAGTTGCGCGCCAAGTTCAGGATGACGGTAAAAACTGCTGCCCGGCACGACTGCCACGCCGATGTCACGAATCAGATAATTCGCAAACGCAAAATCATCCTTGAACCCAAAGCCTGAAATGTCAGCCATGATGTAATACGCTCCGTCCGGCGTATGACATTTGAAACCGCTTTCTTCCAGTACTCGAACTAGAAAATCCCGGCGTTTCAGATAGGCATTTTGTAAATTCTGGTAATACTCGCGCGGCATTCCCAGCGCCGTCACACAGGCTTCCTGCAAAGGGGCTGTCGCGCACACGCTCAGGAAGTCATGCACCTGCCGAATGCCATCCATCAAATCAGGATGCGCCAGCGCAAATCCGACGCGCCAACCAGTGACCTCATAGGTTTTCGACATGCTGTTGATGGTGATCGTGCGCTCGCGCATGCCGTCCAGCGTTGCCATCGGCACGTGGGCAATGTTGCGCACCAGATCGGGATACCAGATGTGTTCGTAGATTTCATCTGTGATCGCCAGCGCATCGTGCTCGATACACAAATCCGCTATGAATCGCAGTTCCTCACGCGTGAAGACTTTGCCCGTCGGATTGTGCGGCGTGTTGATGATGATGGCTTTCGTTTTTTCGTTGAAGGTGGCGCGCAGTTCATCGTGGTCGAAATGCCAGTCAGGTGCGTGCAGGGTGACGTGGCGGATCGTTGCTTCGGTCAGAATCGTGTCAGGATTGTAATTCTCAAAAAACGGCTCAAACACGATCACTTCATCGCCTGGATTGATGATGGCCAGCAGCGAGGCAATCATCGCTTCGGTTGATCCGACAGTCACGACAATTTCGCGTTCCGGGTCGAACTCCAAGCCCATACTCCAGCGGTTTTTTTCAGCAATCGCATCGCGCAATCGTTTGGTTCCCCAGGTGATCGTGTATTGATTGTGATCCGCATCAATTGCTGCTTTGGCTGCGCGTTTGATTTCATCCGAGGTCGGAAAATCGGGAAATCCTTGCGATAAATTAACCGCACCGCTCTGAATAGCCTGCCGTGACATATCGCGGATGATGGATTTGGTGAAGCGTAATACTTTGCGCGAGAGATGGTGTTTCATAAGGGTTCGTTATAGTTCACTCCGGCTCAAAGCGAAAGGCACCGATGCACAAAATTCACGGTTGCCTGGAGGATGGCTGCGGGTTGATCGCGATGGGGCGAATGCCCGCAATTCGCCAGCTTCAGCAGCTCTACACTCGGTGCTTGCGCGGCAATGCGATCAAGATGCTCCATCGTACCGTATTCATCCCCCTCGCCTTGGACGGCCAGAATCGGGCAGGCGATTGAAGGTAAATACTCCTCAATATTCCACGTGCGAAATTCAGGATGCAGCCAAATGTTGCACCATCCCCAAAACGCCGAATCAGGATTGTCATGATACCGCGCGAGTTTCTGTTTTAGATCTGTGGTCAGATAGCTTTCGCGGGTTTTCCGAATGCCAGTGAGACTGATTTCTTCGACCATGACATGCGGTGCCAGGACGATGGCTCCACTGATGGGGCGGACGCCGCTGCCAGCATGAATTAACGCGATAGAGCCGCCGTCACTATGCCCGAATAAAATGGGCATCTTCAGCTTGAGCTTGTCCAGTAATTCCGGCAACACGTGGAGCGCTTCGCTATGCAGGTAGTTGACGGCGCGATCTTCTCGGAGCGCATCTGATTTTCCGTAGCCATGGCGTGAATAGACAACTGCTTCGCAGCCAGTCGCGTCTGCGATTTGTTGCGGGAAGTCTCGCCACAATGCAACCGAACCAAGCCCTTCGTGCAGAAACACGATTGGTGGTGCGTCGGGGCGCGCTTTGGCGGAAGGGAAGCGAGCATATTCGATGCGATGGTGTTGAAGTTGAAGGAAGTTCATTCGTGGTTTTTATGTGGCACGCCAGATGACTTTTTTGCCGGAGCAATAGTATGCTTAGGATCATCAACTTTGAAAGTACCTGATAACTATAAAAATGAGCAAAGACTCAGAAACCGTTGAAGCAGTCGTACGTGCGTGTCGGCTTTTGCAGTCGTTCCACGTGCAGGAAGAAGTCTTAACGCTAAGCCAGTTAGTCGCACGTACCCGCTTGAGCAAAACCACTTGCTTCCGGTTGCTCCAAAGCCTTGTCAAAGGTGGCATGATCGAACAGGTCAGTCGCGGGAACTATCGCAGCCGACTCCAACCCTTAAGACAATCTTCAGTAACCTTAGGCTTTGCGGCGCAGACGACCGACAGCGAATTTTCCCGCGAAGTCAGCCAAAGCCTTCACCACGCTGCGGCCAGAGAGCATATTCAATTGATTGCGGTGGATAATCGCTATAGCCCAAAAATGGCGCTCCGCAATGCAGATTTACTCATTAAGGAAGGCGTTGCTCTGGTCTTGGAATTTCAGACCTATGAACACGTCGCGCCAATTATTTCGTCCAAATTCATCGAAGCGAATATTCCCGTGATCGCCATTGAAATCCCGCATCCTGGTGCCACGTATTTCGGTGCTGATAACTATCGCGCGGGTGTCATTGGAGGTCAGGCGCTTGGCCGTTGGGCAAAGGAAAACTGGGAAGGACAGATCGAGGCTGTGTTGATGCTGGAACTCCCCATTGCTGGTTCGTTGCCGCAATTGCGGATCACGGGGACGCTGGCCGGATTGAGCGAAACGCTATCGGGGATGAATACCCGACTGGTCACGCATTTAGATGGCAAAGGCGAGTTTGAGAAAAGCCTGGATGTCGTCCGGCGTTACCTGCGCCGCACACCACCAAAACGAACCCTGATTGCTGCGGTCAATGATCCCAGTGCGCTTGGAGCCTTGCGCGCATTTGAAGAAGCTGGACGCGGTCATTTGTGCGCGGTCATGGGGCAAAATGCAACGCGAGATGCTCGCGAAGAACTCCGTCGTCCCAACACACGTTTGATCGGCTCTGTTGCCTATTTCCCTGAACGTTATGGAGAGGAATTAATTCCAATGGCACTCTCTATTTTGCAAAAGAAACCTGTTCCCGCCTCGGTTTTCGTAAAGCATCAATTGATTACCCCTAAAAACATCAGTTTGATTTACCCTGCCCAGACAGATTAGTGCGTAATAAAAGAGAGCGCTTGTGAAGTATATTGCGCATCTTTGTGTTCCACGATGCGGAATGTTATGCGCCAGAATGTTCCAGCTGAATTTAGCTAACTCGTTGAAATAACCTGCTTCTTGTTCCGCATCGTGGAATACTGCGGTTGGAGGATTTTTTTGATTGCCTTAACTGAAGGTACTTCCTATCGTGGGAACGCTGGGAACTATCATTAAATCTAAAAATCTAACAACGCAATACATCAGTTAGAGCTACAAACACGAATTTAATCTAATCAGCCTTCCGCAATTACCTTAATCGGGAATTGTTTTTATGTGAAGGCTGGCGATAGCAGGCGCGTCAGCGTTTAAATGACGAATGTAACTACTTTCTACGGGTAGTTGTAGTGATTGAGAAAGACTGAATATGCTGACCGCTCTTTGGCGGTTTATCAGGCCTGGGATGAATTCACTCGTTTGAAGTTTAATAGCGGTTGCATCCCTCCTCCCACCAGGACAAGACGAAAAACGAGAGCACGGTTGAGAAACCGATCTGCACCCGTCTGTTTGATGGCACTGCCTCATTCAGACTCACGACCTATACCCCAAGTTAATACCCTTGGGAGCAATTCCGAGGGATCTTGCTAAGGAGACAATGTAATGAGAAAACGAGAAGTTCTATGGCTCGGTATCGTGTTAGCGTTGTTGCTGGGAGCAGTAGGAACAGCAATAGCACAAACGGCAACGGGGCAAATTACGGGAACGGTGCATGATGCCAGCGGCGCAGTACTGGCGCGGGCAAAAGTCACCGCCACCAATCAGGCGAACGGTTTTACGCGTGAAACCTCGACCAATGAAGCTGGCACCTACGTGTTCCCCTTGTTGCCCGTCGGGATGTACACCGTCTCGGTCACGCAACAAGGCTTCAGCACCTCCAAACAAACCGGCATTCCACTGACGGTAGATAAAATCGCCCGCGTGGATTTCGATCTGAAAGTCGGCGATGTCAGCGCGACCGTTGATGTTCAGTCGGCGGCGATTACACTTGACACCGAAACCGCTTCGATGGGGCAAACCGTGACGCAAAAGCAAGTCACGCAATTGCCGCTCAACGGGCGCAATTTCCTGTCGCTGTTGTTCCTCAACGGCGGCACAGTCGAAACGGGTGGCGAACAAGGCACAATGCGGCAAGGCGCAGGCAATGCCATCAGCATCAACGGCGCACGTCCTACCTCCAATAACTTCCTCATTGACGGAACCTCGAACACGGACACGGCGCTGGGTACGCCAGCGGCAATCTTGTCCATTGATGCCATTCAGGAGTTCAAGGAGCAAACCGGAACGTATTCGGCGGAATATGGCTTCAGCGCCAATCAGGTCAACATCGTCAGCAAGACGGGGACGAACGATCTGCACGGAACAGCCTTCTGGTTTGGCCGCAACGATGCGTTCGATGCGAATACATTTTTCAATAACGCGATTCCCAAGCCCACGAACAATACCCGTTGGGCGGGCACGAAAAACAAATTGCGCCAGAATCAATATGGCTTTGTGGCCGGTGGGCCGGTGTGGATTCCGAAGCTCTACGATGGTCGCAACAAGTCGTTTTGGCTGGTGAATTTTGAAGGCTTCAAACAGATTCGCGGCCAAACCGACCAATTGATTATCCCCACGCCGGATCAATTAGCCGGACGCTTTACCTCAACGATCACCGACCCGCTGACGGGGCAGCCTTTTGCCAACAACACCATTCCGGCAAATCGGTTCTCGCGCCTGGCGAAACTGGCCGTAGCCAAGTTCTTCCCGGTGCCGAATTTCGTCGGTACGGCAGGCCAAAATTACGTGCGCAGTCGCAATCTGCCGCTGGATCAAAAACAATACACGATCCGTGGCGATCAACAACTCGGTCGCTTCGGCACGGTCTTCGGGCGCTACACGCAATCCGATTACACCAACACCATCATTGGCAACACGACGGAACTCGGCGACGTGTTCTTTGTGCAGAAAACCAAGAACTGGCAGGTATCCCATACGATTCCGTTCAGTTCGAATCTGGTGAATCAATTTCGCTTCGGCTATGTGGAGGCGCTCGCCGTCCAGCACGGTGCTACCGCGCCGCAATCCGACATTGATCCGCTGCAACTGACGGGTGTTTTCACCGGTTTAGCGGACGATCAGCGTTCCTATCCGGCAGTTGGTTTCGGGGGCGTTGGAACCGGGCTTCAAGGGGGGGGCAGCGCGGTGAATGATTATCAATCCAGCAATCAGCCGATGATTGACATCAGCAATACTACGACCTGGATTCGTGGTCGTCACACACTGAACTTCGGTGCCAACATTCGCCAATGGTCATTGCAACGCGATCTGGCCAATGACTTCCTGGGGCAGTTCACCTTCAGCGGCTTTTTCACGGGCAACACGACCCGCGATCACGCGATTGCGGACTTTCTGTTAGGGTATTACTCCGGCGCGAGCGTCTTCCAACCGGCAGGCTTCAGCGTCGCGGGGAAAACCGGGAACCCGCGTGAATTTAACTTTCTGTATGTCGCGCCCTACATTCAGGACGATTGGAAAGTCAATTCTCGACTGACCTTGAATCTGGGACTGCGTTGGGACTTCCGCACGATCCCGAACGAAACCAACGACCGCATGGGATGGCGCGATCTGTCGAATCCGCGCGGTGGTTTGCTGGTGGCGGATCAGACACTCGTGGCAAAAGGCATCGTCGGCGATCAAAGCTATTACAAATTTGCTAATCGCCGGAACCCCGCTGACTCCTCGAAGAAAGTCTTTGCCCCGCGCCTCGGCTTTGCCTTCCGTCCGTTCAGTGATGACAAGACGGTGGTGCGTGGCGGCTATGGCATCTTCTGGGATTCCTCCGAAGGGCGTGAAATTGACGGCGCGGCAGACATTTTCCCGTATGTCAGCCGTGGCAGCTACAACCAAAGTCTGGGACAAGCGAACCTGCGGACCACGGATACTCTGTTTCCGAACTTCGCCAATGTTGGCGTCGCCACTCCCGCGGCGAATACCTTCCTGGCGGTGAGCATGTCACCGGAACCACGCAATCCGTATGTGCAGCAATGGTCGCTCGGCGTGCAACGCTCGCTCAGCCAGAACACGACCCTCGAACTCAATTACATTGGCTCGAAGGGAACCCATCTGTTGATGCGGCGCAACATTGGTCAGGCTTTGCAAATGGCCAATCCGGCCTTCTGCGCCTCGCTCCTGCCCAACCCCACCCAAGGGGATTGCCCGGTCGCAGCCCGCAAGCCTTACCGGAATTTCGATGTCTACATTGACAGCGATTGGTCGGGGAACTCCAGCTACAACGCCTTCAATGCCAAAGTCGAGCATCGCAGCAATTCGTTGCTCTTCACGGCGGTGTATACCTGGGCGAAGAGCCTGGACAACAAATCCGCCGCCGCAGGGATTGGCAACGATTCCGCCGGTTGGCAAGGGTTTCTGGACAATCACAACGTGCGGCGTGATCGGGGTCGTTCGGAATTCGATGTGAACCATCGTCTGGTTAGCAGCTTCGTCTATGAACTGCCGATTGGGCGCGGTAAGAAATTCGGTGGCGATTTGCCGAAGGCGGCAGATGTGCTGATTGGCGGCTGGCAGGTGAATGCGATTGCAACGTTCCAGCAAGGCTTCCCGATGACCATTCAGGCGAACGACATCGGGGGATTGAATGATGCCCGCGGTCTGAACCGGGTTGATATTGTGGGAACGCCGAAATTAACGAAAACGCTGGATCGGTGGTTTGATACGTCGGCGTTCAGGCAGCCTGCCGCAGGATTCCTCGGTACTTCTGGACGCGGTATTTTGCGTGCGCCTGGCATTCACAACTGGGACACGGGTTTGTTCAAGAACTTCGCCATCACAGAGCGCTTGAGCTTCCAATTCCGCTTCGAGTCGTTCAATGCCTTCAACCATACGCAGTGGGGCGTGCCGATTCGCAACATTGCCGACTCGCGATTCGGACGCATCCTGGGCACTCGCGCCGCGCGTATCAACCAGCTTGGCGCAAAGTTGGTTTGGTGACGTTGCAGGTGTATGCTTGAAGAAAATTCCCGTCAGGTCCCATTGGCCTGACGGGTCTTTCTTCAAGGAGAAACAAATGCTGCCCAGAATCTGGATTTTACTTTGTCTTTGGTCTGTTTGCGGACTAGCGCAAACAGCGAACGACGCGTTGATGCAACGATATGCGCAGGCAGGCGAAAAGGCCTTAGCCGAACAACGCTATGACGAAGCCGCCCAAGCCTTTGAAAAGCTTCGTGAACTGGCTCCAAACGTTGCTGAAATACACGCCCGATTGGGTTTAATTTATTATCAGGCGGGCAAATTTGAGCAGGCCGCTCCAGCCTTACGACAAGCCTTGAAACTAAAACCGACCTTACCCAATCTGGATGTTTTGCTGGCAATGTCACTATCAGAATTAGGGCAATATCAAGAAGCAGTTCCCGCCCTGCAAAAAGGATTCAAGCAAACGAAAGACGTTGCCTTGCGACGTTCCAGTGGCCTGCAACTACAGCGTGCTTACACGGGCTTGCAACAAGACGATAAATCCGTCGAAGTCGCGTTGGAACTGACGCAAGCTTTTCCCAAAGACCCCGAAATTCTTTATCACGCCAGCCGCCTGTTTGCGAACTATGCCTATCTGTCGGCAGTAAAGCTTTCGCAGGTTGCCCCTGATTCGCTTTGGTTGCAATTAGCGGCGGGAGAAGCGCATGAAAGCCAGGGGCATCTTGATTCTGCGCTTGGTGCGTATCGTGAAGTTTTGAAAATCAATCCGAATCATCCCGGTGTGCATTTTCGTCTGGGACGTGTGCAGTTAGCGCGGGCGGCACAAGATGCCAAAGCCGAAGTCGAAGCCTTGCAGGAGTTCGAGCGGGAATTACAGCTTGATCCGACAAATGCCAATGCCGCGTATGAAGCTGGCGAATTGCATCGCAAGGCTGCCCGCTTTGATCGTGCTTTTGAATTGTTTTCTTTGGCAGTGAAGCATTATCCCGACTTTGAAGAATCGCTGGTTGGGTTAGGACGCACGTTGGTTTCGTTGCGCAAACCGGATCAAGCTTTGCTACCCTTGCGCAAAGCGATTGCGCTGAATGCCAACAACGAAGTGACATGGTTTCAGTTATCCCAGGCGTATCGCGCGCTGAACAATGCGGCAGAGCAACAAAAAGCGTTTGCCGAATATCAACGCTTGCGCAATCAGAAATTGCAATCTTCCGGCGGCATGGGCTTTTCACGCCCGGAAGCAACCAGACAGAAAGTTGATCCTGAAGCCCCGCCCCGGCATTAATCCAATTAAGTCGCGTGAGCGGTAGCGTAATAGGGCTTTATCCAAAATACCAAAAGAGTTTTGTCGTATCTATTGCACAGGATTCTGCTGTGCTGCCAAAAATAATTTATGTCTATAGAAGGCATTTGCCTTCCCATTCTTAACAGGGAGTCTATTCAGATGAGACAGCGAAAGGTTATGAAAATCGCAGGTATGCTGACGATGTTGGCTTGCCTTGTCACCGGAATTCTGCCTTTGCGAGCACAAAGCGGCAAACTGGCCGATTGGCTCACTGATGGCGGTGACATTGAACGCACTGGCTGGCAAAAGAATGAAACGATCCTTTCCCCGACCAGCGTCAAAAACATGAAGCTGCTCTGGAAAACCAAACTTGATAACGAACCACGCCAGATGCACAACCTGTTGCCCGTGTTGATTGCGAGCAACGTCAAGACCGCAAATGGGCCGAAACAAATCGTGCTGGTCACAGGTGTCAGCGACAATCTCTATGCGCTTGATGCGGAAACCGGAGCACAACTCTGGAAATTACATTTCACCTCAACCTGGACGCCACCCGCGACGGGCGGACGTGGCGCGGGCATTCTGTGTCCCGGCGGCATTACCGCGACTTCGACGATTGGCCCCGGCAAAGCGGAAGGCGAATACATTGTCTATACCGCTTCGTGGGATGGCATGCTGCATCGCACCGACTTAGCGACGGGCAAAGAGATTGAAAAGCCCGCGAAGTTTATGCCGCCGAACGGCAAGCCGTACGCGCTGAACCTGCGCAACAATGTGATCTATACGCACACAGCGCAAGGCTGCGGCGGCAATCCGAATATGGTCTACATCTACGATTTGGCGACCAACAAAGTCGGCGCGTGGGGGCCAGTGGGCGGCGGAATGTGGGGACGCACCGGCCCGGCGATTGACAGCAAAGGTGTGATGTACACCGGCACGGGTGATGGCCCGTGGAATCCTGAAAACGGCGTTTACGGCAACGGCATCATCGGCGTTCGGCAAAACCCGGAAACGAAAGCGGCTGAGTTAGTGGATTACTACGGCCCGTCAAATGCTGAATGGCTTTTCAAACGCGATCTCGACATGCAGGTGACGCCCGCCATTTTCAAATACAAGGGCAAGGAATTGATGATTGATTCTGGCAAGGAATGCGTCATGTACCTGATGGAAATCGGCAATATCGGGGGCGACGATCACCGCACGCCGCTGCATCGTACGCCGCTGTATTGCAACGAAGAAGTGAACTTCGCTTCCGCCGGGGTGTGGGGATCACTTGCGACCTGGGAAGACAGCAAAGGTACGCGCTGGGCGCTCTCGCCATTCTGGGGGCCGAAGCATTCCAAATTCACGGCCCCGATGCAAAATGGCCTCGTCAAAAAAGGCGCGATTGTGGCATTCAAGGTCGAAGAAAAAGCGGGCAAGTTTACGCTGACACCCGCGTGGATTTCGCGTGATATGGATCGTGCCGAACCGCCTGTGATTGCCAACGGCGTCGTCTTCGCGTACGGCAATGGCGAAGACACCGATCAGGCGCGCTTCGACATTGGCCTGGCCTACAACCGTGCTGAATATCGCATCAAGGGTTCGACGAAAGCCGTGTTGTATGCGCTCGACGCGCAAACGGGCAAAGAACTCTGGAACAGCGGCGATGCGATCACTTCGTGGAATCACTGGAGCGGCATCTCGGTTGCGAATGGCAAAGTCTACATCAGCACTTTTGATGGCTATCAATACTGCTTCGGCATTGCCAGCGGAGCCACACAAACAGCGTCGAAAGGAGCGAAGTAAATGAGACGAATTCTACTCACGAGCATTTGTTTTCTTGCCTGCACCGTCGGAACGCAAGCACAACGCGGTGCGAATAACGACTGGGTGACAGACAACAGTGATGCCCAGCGCACGGCGACCATTAAAGGTGATGCCAAAATCAACAAAGACTCTGTCGCCAAACCCGGCGCGGTGCAGTTCCTCTGGAAGTTGAAGCTCAAAAATACGCCGAATCAACTAAATAATCTGTCCGCGCCTGCCACGCTGGAGCGCCTGATTGGCTATCGTGGATTTCGGATGTTGGGATTCATCGCGGGCAGTGGCGACAACCTGTTCACAATTGACACGGATTTAGGCCGGATGGAATGGGAGAAGAAATTACCGACCAGCAGCGCCGCAAGTGCAAGCACGCTTGCGTGCCCCGGCGGCATGACAACGAGCATCGTGCGTCCGACGAATTCGATGATTGCAGCGGCGGGCGGTGGTTTCGGCCCCGGTCGCAACCAACCCGCGAAAAGCACTGTTGGCACGCCGTGGGAAGGCGCAGCAAATTTGAAAGACGTGCGCCCGACACCGCAATTTGCTGGCCCGCCGCCCGGCGCACAGCAAGGCCCAACGCGCCCGAATTTGCCTCCGATGGGCGGCGGCTTCGGCGGCAGCGCCAATGTGATTTACGCGTTGGCGAGCGATGGCATGTTGCATTCGATGCACTTGTCTGGCGGGCAGGAATATCAACCGCCCATCAAGTTTTTGCCGCCCGGTGCGAATGCCAATGGATTGATTGTCGTCAACGGCAAAGCGTTCGCCGTCGCCGCGAACAGTTGCAACGGCGTGGCGAATGGTCTGTGGGCTTATGACTTTGAGGCGAAGCAAGTGCAGACGTGGAAAGGCGAGGTCGTCGGCTCCGCAGGCGCAGCGTTTGGCGGCGATGGAACCGCGTATGTGACGACGAAAAACGGTGTGACAGCGATTGATCCGAAAACGCTGGAAGCGAAAGGTTCTTACAGCGCGAGCGGTCAGGAATTTTCCTCATCGCCCGTCGTGTTTGAATTCAAAGGCAAAACGATGATTGCCGCTGCGACCAAAACGGGCAGCGTGCATTTGCTGGATGCGGGGAATCTCTCCGCTGCGATAGCGACTACGCCTGCGGGCAAAGACGCCAATCCAAACGCGCTTGCCAGTTGGCAGGACGCCAGCGGAACCCGCTGGATTCTGGCTCCGACGGACAAGGCCATTGTCGCGTGGAAAGTCGTCGAACAAGGTGGCAGCCTGTCGTTGCAGCAAGGCTGGACTTCACGCGAACTGGTTGCGCCACTCACGCCGACGATCATCAATGGCGTGGTGCTCGCTACCGCCAGCGGCGAGTTCCGCACGAGCGATAGCAAAATGACGGCTGCTCAACGCGCCGCCCGTTCCAAACCGGCGGTGATTTATGCGCTGGATGGCTCGACGGGCAAAGAGTTGTGGAACAGTGGCACGACGATCAAATCATTTGCACGCGGCAATGCGCTGTCCGGCGGTATGGGGCAGTTTTATCTGACGACTTACGACGGCACGTTTTACGCCTTCGGTTTCCCGATGGAGCACTAATTTTATGAAGCTATTACAAAACAAACATTTGGTTACCTTGGCAATGAGCGGCGCGCTTTTGTTGGCGATCATCCTGCTTGGTTTGCCACACTCGAATGCGCAACAAGGCCCCCCGCAAGGGCCGCCTCCGGGCGGCCAAGGAGGACAACAAGGCCCTCCTGGGGGGCGTGGAGGGCGCGGTGGCTTTGGCCCAAACATTGATCCGTTGGCGATAGAGGATCGCACTGGCTTTGACCCGATTTTCGATGGCAAGACGCTGAAAGGCTGGGACGGCGATCCGCAGTTCTGGCGCGCCGAAAACGACAGTATCATTGGCGAAAGTACGGCGGAAAAACAGGTCAAGGTCAATACATTTTTGATCTATCGCGGCAGCATGCCCGGCGACTTTGAATTAAAAGTAGACCTCAAAATGAACTCGACCAACACGGGCATCCAATACCGCAGCATCGAGTTACCCGAAGTCGGCAAGTGGGTACTCAAGGGCTATCAGGCCGACATGGATTTCGCCAATCAGTTCACCGGGCTTTTGTATGAAGAGCGTGGCCGCGCCTTCCTCGCGCCGCGCGGGCAAATGGTGCATATCGGGCCGGGCGGCAAAAAACGGATGATCGCCAATTTGCGTAATCCTGACGATCTCAAGGCGACGATCAAGGTGAACGACTGGAACACTTATCACATCATCGCGCGCGGCAATCGGCTGACGCACATCATCAACGGTCATCTGTTTTCCGAAGCGATTGATGATGACCCGGCGGGACGTTCGATGGGAGGATTGCTCGGCTTCCAGATGCACACCGGGCCGCCGATGAAACTGGAACTGCGCAATATCTACCTCAAGAATTTGTAGACCTCGATGTACGGCAGGCGGCCCGCCTGTCCTGAATCCATCTGTCACCTATGCCCGGACAGGCGGGCCGCCTGTCGTACATGTTCAGAAAGGAGTTTCGCCATGCTTTCACGACGCTACTTTATGTTCGGCACGCTGTTGACGGGGGCCTTGCCGCTTCCATCGGTCGCGTCGCTCAAACGATTGGGGTATCAATCTCCCAACGAAAAGCTCAACATCGCAGGCATTGGCGCAGGTGGGCAGCCGCTCAGCGATATGCGGCAATGTCAGGGCGAAAACCTCGTTGCGCTTGCGGACGTGGACTGGAAACGCGCAGAACAGGGCTTCAAAACGTTTGAGAAGGCGAAACGCTACAAAGACTTTCGCCAGATGCTCGACAAAGAGGGCAAGCAGATTGACGCCGTCGTCATCGGCACGCCCGATCACATGCATGCCTCCGCCGCGCTCGCCTGTATGCAAGCGGGCAAGAGCGTGTATGTCGAAAAGCCGTTGACGCGCACGCCGTGGGAGGCGCGGTTGCTGACGCAAGCGGCAGAGAAATACAAGGTCGCTACGCAAATGGGCAATCAGGGCTATTCGCACGATGCGACGCGCGTGGCCTGTGAAATCTTCTGGTCAGGCGAAATCGGCGAAGTCCGCGAAGTTCACGCCTGGACAGGCCGCGCCAGTTGGCCGCAGGAGATGACGAAGACGCCTGCGCCATCGCCTGTGCCAGATACTTTGGATTGGGATTTGTGGCTGGGAACAGCGGCGAATCGTCCATTTACGGCGGGCGATGAAGATTACAAAAAACACATTGCTGACCGCGATGCACGGCGTCCGCGTATGGGCGGAGGCGGCGGGAATCCTTTGCCTGCGGGCGCGCCGCAACGTGGCGGTGGCTTTGGCGGCAACAATGATTTCGGCTTCTTTTTGCCGTTCAATTGGCGCGCGTTTTATGATTTTGGCAGCGGCCTGATTGGCGATTGGGGCGTGCATATTCTTGGCCCCGCAAATTGGGCGTTGCAATTGCATCCACGTCACCTCCTCAGCGTTGAGTGCATTAAGAAAAACACCTTGCCGCCGTTCACGTTCCCCGATGAACTGACGATCAAATACGAGTTTGGTGCGCGTGGCAGCATGCCGCCTGTCACGGTCTATTGGCATCACTCGCCGAATGGGGATGCGTATGCGCCGTCGGGAATGACTGTCGAGCAAGCGCGCAAGATTCCCGGCAAAGGCCCACAAGTCGGCCCCGCAGGCGGCGGCTTTGGTGGAGGCAGACCGGCAGGGGCCGCTCCCGCAGGCGGCGCACCGCAAGGCCCGCCCGCCAATCTGCCGCGTCCGCCGCAAGGCATTGGTTACAACAACATCTTTGTCGGCTCGAAAGGCTATCTCGGTACGAGCGGGCGCGGCGAAGGCGTAGGTTTATTACCGGGCGAACGCTGGGCGGAATACAAACTGCCTGCCGAATATTTGTCGCGTTCACCGGGGGCGAGCACCGGCAGCAATCACGCGGCGCACGTCCGTGATTGGATTCGCGCTTGCAAGGGGGGTGCGCCCGCCTGTTCCAATTTCAGCATCGCTGGGCCATACACTGAATGGCTTGTGCTGGGCGCGATTGCTGTGCGCTTTGACGGCAAGCTGCTCTGGGACAATGCCAAAGGCGAAATTACGAACAACAAAGAAGCCAACAAGCTGGTGCGTCCGCTGTATCGCAAGGGCTGGGAAGTGAAGTTGTAAATCGTTCTTCCAGGAAGGCGCACGAAGTGTTTTTTGACAGGATTGACAAGATTTTTGCAGGATTAACAGGATAAATTTCATCCATCAACGATCTTGTCAATCCTGTTTTCAATCTTGTCAATCCTGTCTGATTTTCTTCGTGACCCTTCGTGTAGTTTCGTGGAAAAACTTCCCTCATTGAAAGGAATCTCCAATGATTTTCACCCGACGTCAATTCAATCAACTCGCGTTGACGGCATTGCCTGCCAGCGGTTTGGTGCTGCCGACCTTCGCCAAACCCAATTCCAAATTTGGCGGCGTACAAATCGGCATCATCGCGCCGTACAGCTTTCGCGGGATGCCGTCGAGCGCGGATGATTTGCTGAAGTATCTGGTGCAACTCGGCATCAATGTGGTCGAGATGCAGGCCGAACCATTGGAAGCGGCGGCAGGAGCGCCATCGTTTGGACGTGGCCCCGGTGGCCCACCGATGGGGCCGCCGCCGGGCGGTGCGCCCGGTGGCAGAGCGCCCGGCGCAGGTGGCCCGCCTGCGGGAGGCCGTCCGCCAATGTCGCCCGAACAACAGGCCGCGATGCAGAAGCGGGCCGAAGACATGCGCAAATGGCGTTTGTCGGTTTCAATGGATAAATACAAAGCCATTCGCAAGCAATACGATGACGCGGGCGTCACGATTCACATCGTCAAGTTCGGTTTGAATTCCAGCATGCCTGCCGAAGAAATTGATTACTGCTTCAACGTGGCGAAGGCGCTCGGTTGCAAAGCGATCACCTGCGAACCGCCGCTGAGCCAAACCAAAATGCTCGGTGAATTCGCCGCGAAGCATCAGATTATGCTGGGCTATCACGGTCACGCGAATATGGAAAGCCCGGAAGCGTTTGCCAAACCCTCAAGCTGGGAAACCGCGATGGCACATTCCAAATTCAACGGCTGCAACATTGACGTCGGTCATTTCACGGCGGGCAATGGCTTCTCGCCCGCTGAGTTCATCAAAAAGTACCACGACCGTATCACGAACCTGCATTTGAAAGATCGCAAGGTCAATCAGGGGCCGAATTTGCCGTGGGGGCAGGGGGACACACAGATCAAACAAATTCTGCAATTGATGCGGAAAGAAAAATACAAATTCCCGGCTTGCATTGAGTTGGAATATCCCGTGCCGGAAGGTTCGACTGTGCTGGCGGAATTGGCCAAATGTGTCGAATACTGCAAAGAAGCACTGGCCTGAGTTTTTCGCCTTTCATTCAGATCCGAGGTGACGCCTGCACGACAGAAGCAACGCGTCACCCAAATGTAGTTTCGCTGAGATGAACACTGGGGCAAGTATCGCCTTGTTTGCCCTCCCATCAACAACCCAACTTCGCTAGGAGAAAAATATGTTCGCAGTCAGAAACTCTTTTCGCTGGTTGCTGACGCTCACCGCAACCGCACTGCTTTCCGCCGCATTGTTGGCACAAGAGAATCGTGCCACGATTGTCGGAACCGTCACTGATCCCCAAGGTGGCGTCATCCCGAATGCTACGGTGAAAGCCACCAATATTGAAACAAATGCTGTTACCACGACGACATCCAATGAATCGGGGCTTTATACACTGCCGTTCCTGCCCATTGGCAAATATCAAATCAGCGTCACGGCCAGCGGTTTGAAAACGTCGCTCCGCGATAATCTGGATGTGCGTGTGGGTGACCGCTTGCAACTGGATTTTAAAATGGAAGTCGGCGCGGTGTCCGAAACCGTTACTGTCACTTCGCAATCGCCATTGCTCGAAACCGCTACGGCGAGTCGCGGGCAAGTGATTGACGAAGAGAAAGTGCGCGATTTGCCGCTCTTGGGGCGCAATCCGTTTTTGCTCGCGGCGCTGGCTTCGGGCGTGCAGATCACGCCGTCGCAAGGCTCAATCTCGTTTCGTCCCTTCGACAACGGCGGGATGGACGCCATCTCGATCAACGGCGGGCGGCAACGCTCGAATGAATTTCTGATTGATGGACAACCGAACACTGGCACAGAAAACGGCGGCGTCGGCGCGTTGTCGTTTGTGCCTTCGCCCGACGCGGTGCAGGAATTCAAAGTGCAATCGAACACCTACGACGCGCAGTTCGGACGCACGGGCGGCGGCACGATCAACGTCAGTCTGAAAGGTGGGACGAACAAGTTTCACGGCTCGCTCTATCATTACTTCCGCAACGACGTGCTCAATGCGAATTCGTATCAGAACAACGCGAACCGCGTCGCCCGAACAGCGTTTCGCTGGAATCAACCGGGCGTCGTGTTTGATGGCCCGGTCTGGATTCCGGGCTTATACAACGGGCGCGACAAGACGTTTTTCATGTTCTCGTGGGAGAAGATTATCTCTAGCATTCCTTCGCCCGTGACGCGCACTGTGCCGACCCTCGCACAACGCGGTGGCGATTTCTCGCAAACGCTGCAAGCCAATGGTCAGCCGATTACGATTTACGATCCGCTCACCACGACCTGTGTCGGCAACACCTGCACGCGCACGGCGTTTGCCAACAATCGAATTCCCGACAGCCGCATTGATCCGGTAGCGAAAAAGCTCCTCGACTTTTTCCCGCTGCCGAATCAGGCCGGCAATACGCAGGGCTTCTTCAACTTCTTCAACAGCCCGAACGCGCGCACCGATGAATACGATCAATTCACGACGCGCATTGACCACAACCTGAGCGAGAAGCACAAACTCTCCGGGCGTTGGCTGCGCAACAATCGGCACGAACTGCGTGGCCTCGCGGGTTATAAACGCGAAGCCTCGCCGTTCTTTGCGCATTCGCGCAAGAATCAGGGCGGCGGGATGGATGTCACTTCGTCGCTTTCCCCGACGCTCGTGAGCAATTTCAAGATCAACTTCATTCGCCACGAATTCACGATTGACCAATACGGCGACAACTTCGACATCGCGCAACTCGGCTTCCCGACGACGCTCAGGAATCAACTGGCGCGCCAGTTCTTCCCCGGCATCACGATGACCGATTACGACAACACGGGCGGCATCGGCTTCGGCAACGGCAGCCGCTACACGTTCAGCGATGCTTCGACCTTTTCCGAAACGCTGAACAAAACCTCCGGCGCGCATTCGATGAAGTTCGGCGGTGAAATGCGCTTCCTGCGGGACAATTACATTCAGCCGACTTCATCGTTCGGCTCGTTTGGATTCACCAAAGGCTTCACGCAACGCAATCCGTTGGCGGCAGACGCAGCGTCGGGCAATGCTTTCGCTTCGTTGTTGCTGGGGTATCCGGCCAGCGGTTCCGTGCCGATCAACGCCACGTATGCCTACCAGCATTTGTATTACGGCGCGTTTTTCCAGGATGACTGGCGCGTCAGCCGTAAACTGACGCTCAATCTGGGCATCCGTTGGGACTATGAATCGCCGACCAGCGAACGCTTCAACCAACTCAATGCAGGCTTTGACAAGACGACCGCGAGTCCGGTGCAAGCGCCCGGTTTGTCGCTCAAAGGCGGGTTGCTGTTTGTCAATCAGGACAATCGTCTGCCCTTCAAACGTGACCTGAATAACTTCGGGCCGCGCATCGGGTTTGCCTATCAACTCACGGAAAAGACGGTACTGCGGGGCGGCTATGGCATGAGCTATCTGCCGGTGTTTGATCCGGCCACGAGCCACGGCTTTTCGGTCAGCACGGATTACGTTGCCTCGACGGACGGCAATCTGAAACCGGCGAACACCTTGAGCAACCCGTATCCGAACGGGCTGATTCGTCCGAGCGGAGCGGCGAATGGCTTGCGCACCCTGCTTGGACAAGGCTTCACCTTCTATAACACGGATATCAATATCCCGATGAATCATCAGTATTCGTTCGGCATTCAGCACGAAATTCCGTGGGGCATGGTGTTGGATGTTTCCTACATCGGCAGCCGCACGCGCAATCTCGTCGTGGGGCGCGCCATCAACGAAGTTTCGGCGGCGGATCTGGCGCAAGGCGCGGCTTATTTGAACGCCCAAGTGACGAATCCGATGGCGGGTTTGATTCCGAGCAATGCGGCGCTGAATGGCGCAACCATCACGCGGTCGCAATTGCTGCGTCCGTTCCCGCAATTCACGGGCCTGACCGAAGACCGCTTATCACTTGGCCGCGCGTGGTACAACTCGATGCAGGCACGCGTCGAGAAACGGCTGTCGCAAGGCCTCCACTTCCTCTTCAGCTACACGTTCTCGAAGAACATGGAAGCCATCGGCTACCTGAACGCACAAGACCCGATCAACCAACTCGCATCGGTCGTCACAGGCGATCACGCGCCGCATCGCGCGATGATTAGCGGTGGTTACGACTTGCCGTTCTTCAAAAACAGTAGCGCGTTGGTGCGGGGAATCGCGGGCGGTTGGAAGGTCAATCTGATCGGCACGTTCCAATCCGGGTTGCCGATTGGCACGCCGGGCGGGGTGTTTCTGATCGGCGATCCGCGTTTGCCGGAAGGCCAGCAGAGTCTGGCGAAATGGTTCAATACCTGCACGCTGACGGCGACGGGCGCGCGGCAAAATTGCGCCGACGCCAGCCAGACGCCGGTTTTCCAGATCCAGCCAGCCTTCACGCTGCGTTCGCACAGCGTGCGCTTCTCGAACATCAGCACGAGTCGGCCACCGACGTTCGACGTTTCGTTGTTCAAGTCGTTCGCCATTCGGGAAAGCGTCGCCTTGCAAGTCCGAGCCGAAGCCTTCAACTTCGCCAACACGCCGTGGTTTGGCGGACCGAACCTAACCGCCACATCAGGTGCATTCGGCGTCGTCACCCCGTCGCAAATCAATGATCAGCGCAACGTCCAATTGGCATTGAAGCTGATTTTCTAAACCAAGGGAACTATCCAGCAATCCCGCTCACACATTGACGGGCGGGATTGCTGCCTCAAATTCTGCACTACGAACGACTCCAACATGAAAAGAAACCTCTTCTTATTCGCCATAGTTTTATGTTTTTCGGGGCGTTTGTATGCCAGCATCTCACTGCAAAAACTCCAGGTAAATTACCAGACTACGCCGTTGGGCACCGATCTGCCGAAACCACAGTTTTCGTGGCAAATGAATGCGACGGATCAGCGCCGAGGCTATTTGCAAACGGCGTACAAAATCATCGTCACGGATGAAAAAGCGCGTGTGGTTTGGGACACCAAAAAAGTCGCTTCTGATCTTTCGCACGCGATTCAGTACGAAGGCGAGCCGCTCAAAGCGACAACGCGCTATTCGTGGAAAGTGACTGTGTGGGACAACTTCGGAAAATCTGCGAGCGCGTCTTCGTGGTTTGAGACAGGCTTGATGGATGCGAGTGTAAACGCGTGGTCGGGCGCGAAATGGATTGGCGGCGGTGCGGACGATCTGGTTTTGCACTCGCATTATCTGTCCGTCTACAAATTGCAATACGGCATTCAACTCGACAAGGCTGCGGGCAGCACAAAAGCGGCGTTTGTGTTTGGCGCGAACGATCCTCGGATGCTGAATAAGAATTTGAATTTGATGGGGCAGGAAAATCGGCGAGATGAAAGCTACTTCGCACTGGAACTGGATATTGCAGCAGTCCGCGATGATGCAAAAGGGCTGGCAAAACTCAACGTCTATCGTGTTGGCTACACGAAGAATGACAAAGCCGATGTACCGTTCAAATCGCTGGAAATCCCGCAAACGATCATCAGCAATAGCAACAAATACGACAAGCATCAGGTCTATGCCGATTGCGTTTTTGGGCAGTGCGAATTTTATGTGGATGGCACAGACGCGGCGCACCGATTGAAAGACACGGCACCCGGCGGCGCACAGGGTTTTGGCGCGCGCGGCATCAATCTCAATCCGGCAGGGCGAGGCGGCGATTACATCAGCTTCCCGATGCTGGCAGAAATTGGCTTCAAAACTGGCGCGAATCAGGTCGCATATTTCTCTGACCTAAACATCAAAAACGTTCGCCATCCTTCCAACACGCTTTTTGCCGACAACCTGCAAGGGAATTACAACGGTATCTTTCGCGCCAGTTCCGTCAGCATCAATGATGGTCGTTATCGTGTCGCAGGCAACGCATTCATCACTGCGAACCCCAGTAAAAATGCGGCTCCGATGCTCAGGACAGTGTTTGCTGCTAACGCAAAAAACATTCAGAAGGCGCGGCTCTACGTCACAGCACGCGGCATTTATGAAATCCATCTGAACGGTAGGCGCGTTGGTAACGATTATTTCAATCCCGGCAAGACGCAGTACAACCAAACGCATCTGTACCAGACATATGACGTGACGGCAGCACTCAGAATCGGGCAGCCGAATGCTCTGGGCGCGTGGCTCAGCGAAGGCTGGTGGAGTGGCAATAGCACATTCAGCGGCGACAACTGGAATTTCTTTGGCGACCGTCAATCGTTGCTGGCAAAGCTGGTGATTACATATGCCGATGGCACAGAACAAGTCGTCACGACCAACGACAAAGACTGGAAGCTGTTCACGGATGGCCCGATTCGTTACGGCTCGTTTTTTCAGGGCGAAGTTTACGATGCGAACAAGGAGGAATTGATTCGAGATTGGGCAACAGCAAGTTACAGCGATAAGACGTGGAAGCCTGCGGTAGAGGTTCCGGTTGACGGCACAACCTTTGCCGCCGGAGCCGCTGGCCTGATGGCACAACGCGTCTCAATGGCGTACGATAATTTCAAATTGATCGGCCAACTCGGCGAAAACGCGACCATCGTCAAAACCCTGACGGCGCAAACTGTCGAAGAAGTTCGCCCCAAAGTGTTTGTTTACGATATGGGGCAAAACATGGTGGGTGTGCCGCAGATTCCCCTTCGCAACGGCAGGAAAGGCCAAGTCATCACGATTCGTTATGCTGAAATGCGCTATCCGAATTTGCCCGATTACAAAGGCAATGAAGGCATGGTGATGATGGAAAACATTCGCGCGGCGTTGGCGAGCGACACGTATATTCTCAAAGGCGGCGACGAAATCATTCAGCCGCGCTTTACCTTTCACGGCTATCGTTATTTGGAAATCACGGGAATTGACCAGCGCATTCCTGCCAATGAAATCAAAGGACTCGTCATCAGTTCGATTCGTGACATTACGTCGAACTATGAAACTTCCAATCAACTCATAAATAAATTCTGGCAAAACATCACGTGGTCATTGCGTGGCAACTTCCTTTCGATTCCGACCGACACGCCCGCGCGCAATGAACGTTTGGGTTGGAGCGGCGACATTATGGTGTTCTCGCGCAGCTCGACGTATTTGGCGGATGCAAATTTGTTTTTGCGGCGGCATCTGATTGCGATGCGCGACACGCAATCGCCCGAAGGTCGTTTCGCCGATGTTGCGCCGACGGGATTCGGTTTTGGCGGCACGCTCTGGGGCAGCGCGGGCATCGTCGTTGCGTGGGAATCCTATCGTCAGTTTGGCGATGTGCAGTTACTCGCCGAGCATTACGACGCGATGAGGCGTTACATTCAGTTTCTGGAATCGAAAGTAGATAAAACCAACGGCATCCTGAACGAAGGCCCGCTCGGCGATTGGCTCAGCCCTGAGGGCAACAAGAACGACAACACGCTGTTCTGGATGTCGTATTTTGCGTATGACCTGGAAATCATGAGCAAAGCCGCCGCGATTTTGGGCAAGGCCGAAGACGCCAAACAATTCCAGCAACGCAGTCAGGAAATCAAAAAAGCTTTCAATGAAATTTACGTGGACAAAGCCACGCATCGCACCGTGAAATCAGGCGTTCGCACGGGGTTTATGGGTCCGCCCAACCAACAACAAGGCCCGCCGCAATCCGAAAAAGGCCAACCGATGGACACGCAGGCTTCGTACGCAATTCCGCTGGCGTTGGGCATTTTCAATGACGAAAACAAACCGTACGCAATCAAGTTTCTGAATGAAGCGGTGCAAAGAAAAAACAAAGACGATGACAACGTCGAGCGTCCTGCATATTCATTGATGACAGGTTTCATCGGCACTGCTTCCATCAGCGAAGCATTGTCAGCGAACGGCAGCGATGATCTGGCCTATCGGTTGCTCGTGCAAAAAGATTATCCCTCGTGGCTTTACCCTGTTGTGAACGGCGCAACGTCAATTTGGGAGCGGCTGAATTCATACACACTCGAAAACGGTTTCGGCGGCAACAACAGTATGAATTCGTTCAATCACTACTCGTTCGGAGCCGTCGCCGCGTGGATGTATAACTACAGCTTAGGCATTCAACGCCATCCCGAAAAAACGGGCTTCAATGAATTTATCCTGCGACCGACGCCTGATCCGAACAACCAGATGACTTTCGCCAAAGGCCATTACGATTCGATCTACGGACGCATTGTCAGTGAGTGGAAAGTCGAAGGCGGCAAGCTGATGTACAAAGCGACTGTGCCGCCGAACACAAAAGCAAAATTGTATTTGCCTGCAAAAAGCGCGAATCAGGTTTTTGAAAACGGTAAGCCCATTACGAAATGGCAAGGCGTCGAGGCCGGAACCGACCGGATCATGATTCCGCTTACATCGGGCAGCTATTCGTTTGAGGTGCGAAACTAACCGGCGGCTTTGTGAGACATTGATATGCAATCCTGGATGAGCAATCCCAAACAAGGTGTGATGGACGCGAAAGCCGCGCTGCTGGCGCGGATGCCAGATGGCGCGGCGCGAATGGTCCGGTTGAATGAATGGCTGGCGGATGAAGTGGCAGCGGTGAAATCTGAAGGCGCAGAAGCCATTCCGCAAATCGCATTTCGTGATGTGTTGCTGGACGCGATTAGCGATGCGCAAAGAGATCGCATTCGTCGGCGCGGTTGCGTCGTCATTCGTGGCGTGTTTGACCGTCCGCAGGTAAACGATTGGAACGCGGAAATTGAACGCTACATTGATGAAAATCATTATTACGAAAAAGCCAAAGGCAAGGCCGGACTGGATCAATATTTCAGCACGCTTGCTTCAGGGCGACCGCAGATTTTCGGGCTGTACTGGTCGCGTCCGCAAATGCAGGCGCGTCAGCACGAAAACATGAATGCGGTGCGCGGCTGGCTGAATCGTTTATGGGCGTTTACGCGCCCTGATGGCAGCCAGGAATTTGATCCTAATCGGCAATGCAATTATGCCGACCGTGTGCGACGGCGCGAACCGGGCGACAAATCGCTGGGGCTTTCGGCACATTGTGATGGTGGTTCGATTGAACGCTGGTGCGATCCCAGCTTTCACCGCGTCTATCACGAAGTCTTTTTCGGTGACGTAGACGCTTACGATCCCTTCAATGCCGCAGGCCGCACGCAAACCGAAGAAATCCCTTCGCCCGCTGTTTGTAGCGTCTTTCGCACGTTTCAGGGCTGGACAGCACTGACCAACCAAGGGCCGGGCGATGGCACGCTGAAAATTATTCCGATTGCGCGTGCCATGGCGTGGATGCTGATCCGTGCGTTGCAGCCCGATATTGCGCCCGATGATTTATGCGGAGCTGTTGCCGGACGCGCGCTGGCCGCCAATTCGCAATGGCATCAATCATTGTTGGAGGCAGAAGTCAGCATTCCTGTCGTCGAACCCGGCGATACCGTTTGGTGGCATCCTGATGTGATTCATGCGGTTGAGGATGAACATCGCGGCAACCATTACAGCAACGTGATTTACATTGGCGCTGCGCCGTGGTGCGAAAAGAATGCACGGTTTTTGCCGCGCCAAGCCGAGCGGTTTTTGGCCGGAAAAAGCTCGCCGGATTTTGCTGCCGAAGATTATGAAGTAGATTTCAAAGATCGCGCCAGGCTGGATGATTTATCTGAGCTTGGGAAAAAACAAATAGGGTTGTTGCCCTGGTAAAATGTAACTGATCAGCCTGCTTCGTCTCGCTAGAGACGCCTGAGTGTAGGCAGGTCGTTCACGGCCTGTAGCAAACGGCGTGGTGACGTGCGTCCCAGCGGGACGCCTGATGCTGCTGATTCAACCGTCCCGCTGGGACGCAAGCCGCATGGACGTTCTATCACAGGCCGTGAACGACCTGGCTACAGTCAAACGTCCCGCTGGGACGAACGAGGCTGACCGGTTACGGTAAACTAACTTTTGGGCTATTACCCGGAACGGAAAAACGATGAAACCGCATCATTTTGCTCGCCTTTTTATTTGTCTGCTTGCTATCACTGGCATCATTGGATTAATGGCAGAACGTCCCGCTACAGGGCAAACCGATGCGTTATTGCAAGGCTTCCAAAATCCGCCGAACGCTGCACGCCCGCGCGTATGGTGGCATTGGATGAATGGCAACATCACAAAAGACGGGATTCAAAAAGACCTGGAATGGATGCAACGTGTGGGCATTGGCGGTTTTCAAAATTTCGATGCCAGTTTATTTACGCCGCAAATCGTGGACAAACGATTGATTTACATGACGCCTGAATGGAAAGACGCGTTCAAGTTCACAACGGAACTTGCAGATAAATTGGGGCTTGAAATGGCAATCGCAGGCTCGCCCGGTTGGAGCGAAAGCGGCGGCCCGTGGGTTCCCGCGAAAGATGGCATGAAAAAATATGTCTGGAGCGAAACGCGCATCAAAGGTGGGCAAAATTTTGCTGGCAAATTGCCGCAACCGCCGAACGTAACAGGCGCATTTCAAAACGTTCCGTTTCGTGATCCGCTGGGCGTGGCGCAAGGCGCTCATCCTTCACATAGTTTTTACGAAGACACTGTCGTTATTGCGTATCGCGTGCCTGCTGCGGATATTGCGTTGCGCGAACTCAATCCAAAAACTACTGCAAGCGGCGGGCAGTTTGACATTAACTCGCTCACTGATGGCGACCTTGCGAAAACGATTCTTTTGCCGCCGACCGCTGTCGGACAAAGCGCGTGGATACAGTTTGAATTCAGTCAGCCACAAACTTTCAAAGCGTTAACGATTGTGGCCGGAGAACCCGCTTCGCAATTTGGTGCGGCTGAAAGTAATCGAATGTTGGAAGCCAGCGATGACGGCGTAAATTTTCGGCAGGTCTTACAAATTCCGACTACGCAAATTCCGCAAAACACATTGGCCTTTGCACCAACGCCCGCAAAATTTTTCCGCGTAGCTTTCAAAACTTTGCCGCCACAACCCAATATGATTGCGGCGATGATGGGCTTGCCGATGGGCGATATGAAACCGAAAGGCACGAACGTTGCCGAAATCGTGCTGCACACCGTACCCCGCGTGAATCGCTTGGAAGAAAAAGCTGGATTCGTTCCTTCTGCTGAAATCAAACAGTTCATAACGCCTGATAGCGCGGACGCAATCGCAACCAATGATGTGATTGACCTGACTTCCAAAATGAAAGCCGATGGCACATTAGAATGGGCAGCTCCGGCGGGGAACTGGGTTGTGCTGCGGATGGGGTATTCATTGCTTGGTATTGAAAATCATCCCGCTTCGCCTGAAGCAACAGGCCTAGAAGTAGACAAACTCGACGCGCAAGCGGTCAAAGATTATTTTGAAAATTATCTCGACCAATACAAAAACGCTACGGGCGGATTGATGGGCAAAAAAGGATTGCAATATGTCATTACCGACAGTTACGAAGCAGGCGGCGCAAACTGGACGAAAAATTTAATCGCGGAATTTGCGAAGCGGCGCGGTTACGATCTCAAATCTTGGCTGCCTGTGCTGACAGGGCGAATTGTCAAAAGCACCGAAGCGAGCGAACAATTTTTGTGGGACTTCAGAAAAACGCTGGCTGATTTGATGGCAGAAAATCATTACGATCAGTTAGGCGATTTGCTGCACCAACGCGGCATGGGGCGTTACACCGAATCGCACGAAAACGGGCGCGCGATGATTGCCGATGGCATGGAAGTGAAACGTAAAGCCGATGTGCCAATGTCAGCAATTTGGACGCCGGGGCCAATCAATCAAGGCGATCAAACGATGCACCGCGCGGACATTATGGAATCCGCTTCGGTTGCGCACATCTACGGTCAAAATTTAGTCGCGGCGGAATCACTCACAGCATTAGGCGTAGGCGGCGTTGCATGGTCGTATTCGCCGGAAATTTTGAAGCCTACCGCTGATCTTGAATTAGCGAGCGGCTTGAACCGTTTCGTAATTCACACCTCAGTGCATCAACCCACCGATCAAAAAATTCCTGGTTTAGGGCTAGGGCCATTCGGGCAATGGTTCACACGTCACGAAACGTGGGGCGAACAGGCCAAAGCGTGGACAGATTATTTGAGCCGCAGTTCGCATTTATTGCAGCAAGGAAAATTCGTAGCCGACGTGCTGTATTACTACGGCGAAGACAACAACATCACGGCGTTATTCGGCAAAAAATTACCGAACGTGCCAACGGGTTACAGCTTTGATTTCGTCAATGCAGATGCGCTTATAAATGTGTTATCAGTTAAAGACGGGAAAATTGTGACGCCGAGCGGAATGAGTTATCAGGTGTTGGCGCTGGATGAAAACGCGAAAAATATGTCGCTGCCCGTGCTGCGCAAAATCCGAGATTTAGTAAAAGCCGGAGCGACCATCACAGGCGTCCGCCCCGAAAAAATCGCCAGCTTGAGCGACAATCCAGAAGAATTCAAAGCGATAGTTGCAGAAGTTTGGGGCAGCGGCAGCAAGAATGTTTTCCTCAATCAATCATTAGAACAAACACTCACCGCAAAAAATATCAAAGCAGATTTCTCTTACACAAAACCAAACAGTGACACAGAAATTTTGCACGTCCATCGCACCTTACCCGACCGCGAAATTTATTGGCTCAACAATCGCAAAGACCGCGTAGAAACGATTGAAACCAGCTTCCGAGTCGCAGGCAAAGTACCTGAAATCTGGCATCCTGAAACGGGCAAAATCGAAAAAGTTTCGTATCAAATCAAAGACGGGCGCACCAGCGTTTCGCTTCGTTTAGAAGCGCACGATGCAATTTTTGTGGTCTTCAAAGGACGGGCAACCGTTGCCTCATACTTACTGCCACAGACCGCCGAAAAACAAATTGCGGCGCTCACAAATCCCTGGAACGTGAGCTTTCAAACAGGTCGCGGCGCACCTGCCAACGCTACCTTCAATGCGCTGCAATCGTGGACGGAAAATGCAGATGCGGGCATTAAATATTTTTCCGGCACGGCGAATTATCAATCTACGTTCAGCCTGTCGAAAATTACCAAAGGCGCGAAAATCACGTTGGATTTAGGCGCGGTCAAGGATTTAGCCGAAGTCATCGTCAATGGAAAAAATCTGGGCATTGTTTGGAAAAAGCCATTCAAGGTAGATATTTCCAGCGCGGTGAAAGCCGGAGAAAATCGCCTGGAAGTGCGCGTGACAAATCTGTGGGTCAATCGGCTCATCGGCGATCAACAGCCGAATGTGACAAATAAGATCACCTATACGACAATGCCGTTTTTCCAGGCGACTTCGCCGTTGTTACCGTCGGGCTTGCTTGGGCCTGTGCAGGTATGGGAAAAGAAATAGTCATCAAACAAATACATATTTTCTGATTCGAGATGGAGGCTTGATAAACTTACATGAGTAAACAGGATTCTTATCAATACGTGCAATATCTTTGGAAGGACGAGGAAGCCGACAAATTGTCGGGCGCAGATCGTCTGGTGTACCGCTCCAATCGGCTCGGCGATGATTTGACGCTGACGAATACAGGCGGCGGCAACACTTCGTCCAAGCTGATCGAAAAAGACCCGCTCACGGGCGCAGACGTTGAAGTGCTGTGGATCAAAGGCTCCGGCGGCGATTTGCGCACGGCGAAGCGCGATGGATTTGCTTCGCTTTATCTCGACAAAGTGCGCGCGATGAAACCGCTGTATGTGAACAATCCAAATAAAGGCGCGAAGACCGAAATCGAAGACGCGATGGTTCCGCTTTACAATCATTGCGTGTACAACCTGAACCCGCGCGCGTGCTCAATTGATACGCCGTTGCATACGTTCGTGCCTTACCAACACGTAGACCATTTGCACCCGAACGCGGTCATCGCCATTGCCGCTTCGGTAAATCAAGAAAAATTGACGAAAGAAATTTTTGGCGACGAAGTTTTATATATTCCGTGGCAACGACCGGGCTTTGATATTGGCCTGATGATTGAATCAATGATTGCTGATAACCCGCAAGCCAAAGGCATCGTGCTTGGTCATCACGGCATGTCTTCGTGGGCGAACAACGATAAGACTTGTTACGAAACCGCGCTGGAAATTATTGATACTGCCGCGCGTTACATCGAGTCAAAAGACAAAGGCGACCAAACTTTCGGCGGCCAAAAACACGAGTCGTTGCCAGAAGCAGAACGCCAGAAAATTCTGGTTGAATTATTGCCGTGGCTGCGCGGTAAAGTTTCGTCAAATAAACGGATGGTTGGCACAGTGCAAGACGATCCGAAAATGTTGCGCTTTGTGAATAGCGTAGATGCGCCGCGCCTGGCTGAACTTGGTACGTCATGTCCCGATCATTTCCTGCGCACAAAAATCAAACCGCTTTTTATTGACTGGAATCCTGCCAGCGGCGACCTCGACGCCCTGAAATCATTGATCGAAACGGGCATCGTGCAATATCGCAAAGATTACGCGGCGTATTATGACCGCTGCAAACATCCTGATTCGCCCGCGATGCGCGACGCCAATCCAACCGTAGTTTTGATTCCTGGCATCGGCATGATCGCGTTCGGCAAAAATAAATCGGAATCGCGCGTGACAGGCGAATTTTATAACTGCGCAATTGAAGTGATGCGCGGCGCAGAAGCGATTGACGAGTACGAAGCGATGGACGAACAGGAAGCGTTCGACATCGA
>JAFDVL010000111.1 GCA_018268995.1 Acidobacteriota bacterium
AAAACTTACTTTACAGTGTACTAAACGCGGCATGAAATACTACATTTTGGATACGGATTCGATTGGCTTTGCGATGCAACATCATCCTCCGATGATAAAGCGCATGCGCGCTATTGCAGCAGAAGATCAGTTAGTGACCACAATTATTACCTTTGGTGAAGATTTAGGCGGATGGTTGCCTGCATGCCGCCGTGCGCCAACGGCTGCGGCACGAGTGCAAGCCTATGCGCGAATGAGTCGTGGTTTGAGTTTCTACCAACGAATGGTTTGTTTGCCTTTTGATTTAGCTGCCGCCGTAATCTTCGATGAGCTTCGGCCTTTGAAAACACGTATTGGCACAAATGATTTGAGCATTGCTGCGATTACGCTTTCCGTTAAAGGGATTCTGGTGACACGCAATGCGAGGGACTTCCAGCAAGTTCCTGATCTTGTGATTGAAGACTGGACAACATGAAATTTCACCTGCTGTTTCTTTTCCTCACGTTTGCTCTTACTTCTTTTGCCCAAACCGCAAAACTTCAACCGCACCGCATCACTCTTGCCAACGGCAAAAGCTACGTGCTGAATTTGCCTGCCAGCTATGACATCACGGTGGCTGCGCAAGGCATGAGCCGGGTGCGATTTATGGCGAAAAGCCCTGATGATCGCGTTTTCGTGACCGATATGTACAACCGCGCCGACAACAACCGAGGTGCGATTTACATTCTGGAAGGCTTTGATGGAAAGCAGTTTCAGAAACCGAAAGTCTGGCTGAACAAGCTGCGGAATCCGAACAGCATTGCATTTCACACCGATCAAGACGGCACACATTGGCTGTACATCGCGCTGACAGACAAGCTGGTGCGGTATCGCTACACGCCGGGCGAAGACAGGCCGACCAGCGAGCCGGAAATGCTGGCGAAGTTTCCCGATTCCGGTCTGAATTACAAATATGGCGGCTGGCATTTGACGCGCACGATTGCGATTGCCGGAAACAACAAACTGTACGTTTCTGTCGGCAGCAGTTGTAACGCCTGCGAAGAAACCGAAGATTTGCGCGCGGCGATTCTGGAAATGGATTTGGACGGCAAAAACTCTCGCGTGTATGCCAGCGGCTTGCGCAACGCCGTGGGATTGCGTTGGATTGACGGCAAGCTGATGACGACGAATATGGGCGCGGATCATCTCGGTGATGACAAGCCGAGCGATCCGATGTACGAGGTCAAAGAGGGCGCGAATTATGGCTGGCCGTATTGCTATCAAGTCGGCAAACGCAACGTCGCCGATCCGCAGTTTGCCAATTCAACAAAGAAAGTAAGTTGTGACAATGTGCCTGTGCCCTTCGCTTCGTTCATTGGCCATAGTTCGCCGCTCGGCTTTGAGACGTTTGAGAACAACGATGATTTTTTGGTTGCGTTGCACGGCTCCGGCTTCATTCGCATCGGCCACGGATATTCGGTTGCCCGCGTTCGCAAAGGCGCGCCGCCGCAGGATTTTATCACCGGATTTTTGGTGAATCGCAAAATCCAAGGGCGACCCGTAGACATTATGAAATTCGGCAAAGGCTTTTTGCTGACGGATGATTATGCGGGCGTCGTGTATTACGTTTTTAAGCAATAGCAAGTGGAAGCGCGCAGCCCTGGGAGCGCAGGCATCCTTGCCTGCTGAGAGGTGAGCCGGACGCGCTTTCGATAAGAGTTGCAGTGGTCAGAGGATAAGCAGGCAAGGATGCCTGCGCTCCCAGGGCTGCGCGCTCCTGAAGTGAACTTTGTCAGTTGGAGTAAGTATGGAAAAACTACAACGTTATTGGCCGCTGATTCTTTTAGCCTTGTGCTTTACCGCGACGAATGCACAGCCTAAACGCGGGCTGCAACTGGAAGACCTCTATCAATACAAAGAAGTCGCCGATGCCAACATTTCGCCTGACGGTTCACGCGTTGCCTACACTGTGACCGAGGTCAGCGCCGATCACACGCGCAACGTGACGCACATCTGGCTGGTCAATACAAACGGTGGCGAGCCGAAGAGACTAACCAATGACGAAGCCGATGAAACGACACCGCGCTGGTCGCCTGATGGCAAGTGGCTGGCGTATTACAAACAGGACGGTTTGTGGATCATCAATCCCGACGAAGGCACATCGCAACTCGTGACTCGCGTTGCGCGCACGAACTTCTTCTTCAACAAAGCAGGCGAAAGCTTCGCGTGGGCACCCGACAGCAAACGCATCGCGTTTCTGAGCGATCCAGGCATTTTGTCGAAGCAGATGCCGAGCGTGATGGAACGATTGACGCGGCCTTTGACGATTGACGAAATCATGCAATTGCCACCCGTGACACGTGAGATGATTTTGAAGGCACAGGGCAAAACGCCTGATGACATCAAACGTCTCGAAGCCGAAGCCAAAAACAAAACGGCTGCTCCTGCGAGCGACGTTCGCGTCATCACGCGTTTGCAGTACAAGTCGCGCACATCGTTTTCCGACAATCTGCAATCGCACATTTTCATCGTGGATGTGACGACCAAACAGGTGCGCCAATTGACGAGTGGCAACTACGCCGAGCATTCGATCAACTGGTCGCCGAAAGGCGAAGAGATCGTGTTTGTGTCGAATCACGAACCCGATCCTGACAAGATGAATAACTCCGATTTGTTTGTGGTGAATGTGACGACAGGTGACGTGCGGCAACTGACGAAAACGAAAGGCTGCGAATGGCAACCCGTGTTTTCGCCGAATGGGAATCGTATTGCTTACTTAGCGACAACACGCGAAGTCACGACGATTGATAGCGTCGCGGAGGACACGCACGCTTGGACAATTTCAGCGAATGGTGACGATAGCCACGATGAGAGCGCCGAAATTGACCGGCGAATTTCGGTAGTGAGGTGGACACCGAATGGCGACTTGGTTTGGTTATTTACGAATCGTGGCAAAGTGATCCTTGACGTTAGAAAAGAAGGGCAACGAAGATTCGCTTTTCAGAATGAGCAAATCAGCGGGATTTCAGTGACTCAACGTGGCGCTGACTTGAAAGTCCTCTCAATTCAAAGTCGCTTCGAGCCATCGGTAGATATTCGCCAAATTACTCTGTACGAAAATAAGGAAATAAAGCCAACTCCTTTCACCGTTTTATCTCACAGGAATCTCAACACGCTCTCTTTCAGCGAACCGCAAGAGCTTAAATTCGATCACGAAGGCTTCGACATGCAAGGCTGGCTCGTGCCGCCGCTCAATCTGGACGAGAAGAAAAAGTATCCCGTAATTCTCTACATTCACGGCGGGCCGCACGGGATGCACGGGTATAGTTTCAATGCGACGGTGCAGGCGTTGGCGGCGAAAGGCTACGGCGTGTTGCTCATTAATCCACGCGGTTCATCAGGTTACGGACAGAAATTTGCGGATGGTTGTGTGAACGATTGGGGTGGCGGCGATTACCGCGATTTGATGCGTGGCGTAGATGTTGCGCTCGAAAAATTCCCCTTCCTCGACAAAGACCGGATGGGCGTGATGGGCGGCAGCTACGGCGGCTATATGACGAACTGGATTGTCACCCAAACCGACCGCTTCAAGGCCGCGATTGCTTCGGCGAGCTTGTCGAATCTGATCAGTTTTTATTCAACGTCTCTTTATCAGGATTTGATTCACGCCGAATTTAACGGGATGCCGTGGGACAACTACGACAAGCTGTGGGAACGCTCGCCGCTCAAGCACATCAAAAACGTGAAGACGCCGACGATGCTCGTCCACGGCGAAGCGGACAACGACGTTCACATCACGCAAGCCGAAGAAATGTTCACGGCGCTGAAAATGCGCGGCGTGGACACGGTGCTGATTCGTTACCCGCGCGAAGGCCACGGCATCCGCGAACCGAAACACCGCGTAGACAATTTGCAGCGTGTGTTGGATTGGTTTGAGAAGTATTTGCGCTGAAGAGGTCAAGAGAAAAATTGACAGGATTTACAAGATTGATCTCAAGATTTACAAGACTGAATGTCAGCTTGTTAATCTTGTAAAAAATCTTGTCCATCCTGTCTGAAAAAGAGGCAAGATTCTATTTCAAAAATTCCGATAACCCGACCTTTTGCGTGTGATCGGCGTCCAGGTAAATCCCGCCGTGCGTCGTCAACGAATACTCAATGGAATCCTTCTTTGGCAGCACCCGCAGCGTGCCAACGCCGTACAATTTATGTCCGTCCGTCAGTTCGATTTCAAACCGATCAAGCGCATAGAAAGCGCCGTCTTTATAGGCCATTTGCGGGGTTAGGACGGCAAAAGCGGGGAGCTTCATTTTCATCGTCTGTTTTCCGGCAATGTGCGTGACATTGAAACCTAACGGCTTGAGCAATGTGCGTTCTTGTTTGCCGATAACCTCAAATTCGTAATCGTCGCGCGGTAACACACGCATTGGAGGCGGAGGAGGAGGAGGCGGCGGCGGCGGGATGTTCGGATTTTGCTCACGGAAGGCCTCTGTCTTGCGGGTCATAATGTTTGTAATTTCATTTCGGGCAGCGTACCCCAACTCGCTCTTCCCCTCGACCTGCCCAATCGCGGTGAGCGCAGAGATTTCGCCTCGCGTCCCTAAATGATGAATTACCATCTCTTTGACTATGGCATGGTCGCTGCGTTGATATACTTCTGTCAGCGACAACGAACCACGCTCACCTTTAATTAGTGCCAGTCGTTTCAAGGCCGCCAGACGGACGTCCAAATCAGGATTCGAGACCGCCCGCTCGACTAAATCATCGTCTTGCGTAGCAGTAGAGTTCGGGTCTTTGCTCGTGACGTCCTGCGCGGCAGGTGGGTTCTGGCCTTTACTCGTGACGTTACCAGAAACGAGTAACACCGCAATCACCGCAATCAAGCCCACGGGCAACAACAAATAACGCCACGCATGTCGGATCGTGTGCGAACGATCAGGATTCAAAATCATCGTGAGTCTCCTTTCGAGAAATTGTTTGGTGGAAAAGAAGGCCGGTTGGTGCAAGCCGCGCGGCAGCAGGTTACGTTCGGCAACTTTGAGAATACTTTCGGCATACGTCACAGAATCTGCACCGAGGCTGACGACGCGATCATCGCAGGCGAGTTCGCGTTCTAGTGTCATCTGGCGGCAGGCAAAACGTACTATGGGATGAAAGAAAAACACTGCGCTGAGCAGCGATTGCAGCGCATTAACGTAATGATCGCGGCGTTCCAGATGCGCCAATTCGTGTTGGAGCATCGCGCGCCGCTCGGCCTGATTCGTCCAGTGCAAAATATCAGCAGGCAGCAAAATCAATGGACGCAGCACACCCGTCAGCATCGGGGATTGTGCTTCGACCGAAAGGCCAACACGCGCCGAATGCGTGAAGCCGCAATCTAATTCTTCAAAGGAAGCCCTCCTTGCCGAACATCGCAGCTGATGTGTTGTGTACACGCCTAAACCAAATTGCAGGAAGGCTAAAGCCGTTCCCAGTGCCCAGGCCAAAAACGTCAGCGGCCCCAGCAAATAATGCCAATCGGTTGCCGCTACTGAGATTTTTTCGGGCACGGCTTTCGCTGCTGTGACGGGCGCGGAGGTGGTCAATTCCAGCGGCACTTCCAGCCAATAGACAACGGGTTTGTCGTTGCTCTGTCGCGTTGGCAACCTACTGGCAAGAAGAGAGCAGATTGGCAGCAGCGCAACTGACAGCAAGCCTGCCAGCCACAGGTGATGGCGTACCGTCGCTGATTTGACGCGGCTCAATTTCAGCATTAGCCAGACAACCGTCAGAATCAGCAATGCCTGCCAACTCCAGGTCAGCAACCACGTCGCGCCCGTGTTTGCAAATGCAAGTTCGCTGTTCATTTTTTGCCTTCTTTCTTTTTGACCGCGATTAGTTCGCGCGCCTGATGCAAATCGTCTTCGGTTAGCTCGCCGGTTTCGACCAGATGCAGCACCAGCGAAGCAGGCGAGCCGCCAAAGACCTGCTTGATCAGATGACTCAGCACTTTGCGCTGGGCTTTTTCCTGCGGCGCTTTGGCGCGATACACGTGGGCTTTGCCTTCGACGCGATACACTAGGTGGCCTTTCTTTTCCAGCACGCGGATAATCGTTAGCACCGAGTTGTAATGCCGTTCGCCGGGCAAGGCTTCCTGAATCTGGCGCGCCGTCGCTTCGCCTAAATTCCAGACGACGTTCATGATTTCGACTTCTTTGTCCGTAAATGTTTTCGAGGGCTTTCTAGGCATGTTGTCTCTTCCTTTTTATCAACTGATTTATACGTTGACGGGACGGTAACGTATTTATACGTTGATGTCAACTGGGAAAAAACATGTGGGCCGCGCGTCTGCCTGATCTGCTTTCTGCTGGGTATTTTTGACAAGCCGCCTGAAAAGACATTTACTACCACGCGATTACGACAGGTTATTGCAATTAATACTTTGCTTGAGAAGGAGAATTCATGTCAGATAAAAAGCCATCGGAACCCTCGCCAGAGGAATCAAAAAAGCTGTACGAAGTGGCCGGACGCGTGAAAGAGCTAGCGCCCTGGCAATGGATGGAAGAATCCCAAATCTTCGGGGTAAAAAATCCTGAGACGGGTGAAATCGGCTTTGTCAGCATTATGGGCATGGGGGGTGAACATTTTGCTATCTCGGTGTATCGCGGTTCCGAAGGGTTGTATGGCTTTTGGGATCTGGCGGAAGCCGGGCCAGATGTTGATCCGCACATGTTGCTGGAAATTCCGCAACTTCAGGCGTCGTTTGAAGATCGTGCGGAAACCTCCAAGCGGGATCGTGATTTGATGAAGCAACTGGGGTTGAAATTTCGCGGTGCTAAAGCCTGGCCACTGTTTCGCAGCTACACGAGCGGGTATATGCCTTGGTATTTAACAGCAGAAGAAACGCGCTTTCTGACGTATGCTCTGGAACAAACTCTGGAAGTGGCACCCCGCGTAAAAAGTGATCCTGATTTGTTGTGGGGTGAGGATGATGCAGAGGATGGTGATTATCTGGTGCGTGTGGCACAGGAAGAAACGGGCGCAAGCGTTTGGGCAGATCAAATGATGCCTGCGTCGGAGCCGGAACCGCCACAGGTTCAGATTCTGATGGACATGGGAACGCTGACAACGCTCAGGAATTTGCCGCCGAGCACGCTTGAACTTGAAGTAGATTTTTTCAATATGCCAACGCCTGTCCAGGAGAAAGGCGGGCGTCCGTATTTTCCTGCGATGCTGCTGATGGTGGACGGCACGATGGGAGTGATCCTCGGTTTTGCCATGATGCCGCCGGCTGAAACACGGGAACTTCTTTGGGGGCAAGTTCCGATGGAGATTGTGCGCAAGCTGGCAGATTTGAGCGCAAGGCCCAAAGAGATTCGCGTTGCTTCGCCCGTGCTGGCGAATTTATTGGTGCCTGTGGGGAGGGAATTAAACTGCCCGATTCATCTGGTAGATCAGTTGTTCAGGTTGGAACAGGCGAGATCGGAAATTTTTCAAATCAGCGGCGGGCTGTGGTAGCGGTCAAAGTGCCTCAAAGGAAGTAACGCGCGTAAACCTCTCGCTTTCTTCCTGTGGTGGATTGCCGGGGCGCACAGACAAAATGGCTTGCATTCCGGCTGCGCTCGCTGCGGCAAGTTCAGCCGTCACATCGGAAATAAACGTCACTTCCTGTGGTTTGCCTCCCAATTCTTCAGCAATTCGCAGATAACTGGTTGCTTCTTTTTTCGCGCCTACCTTTGTATCAAACCACCCGCTGATGAACGGACTCAAATCTCCGCATTCTGTGTACGTGAACAATAGCTTTTGTGCGAGCACGCTGCCCGATGAAAAGATGCAAATGTGCTTTTGTTGCTGCTGCCACCGCGCCAGCGCAGGCGGCACATCGGCAAAGATTTGGCTTTTCAACGCGCCGCTTTTGTACCCCTCTTCCCAGACTTTTCCCTGCAACGATTTCAACGGCGTGGATTTGCGATCCCGATCCATCAGCCAATGCAGATACGTGACGACGGAATCAAGCTGTGTGTTGTCGAAAGGGGGCGGGTTGAGTCCCTGCTGCGCATCGGCTGTGTGTTCGGCCTGTAACTCTGCGATGTCAGCCTGTGCCTCCTCCCAGTGTTCAGCCAAATAGGATGTAAGGTGATGGCGCGCGTAAGGGAACAGCGTCTGAAACACGAAATCTATCGGCGTGGTCGTGCCTTCGATGTCGAGCAGGATAATTTTGATTGAATCGTGCATGTGGAAGATTGGGAACCGCAGAGAGCACGGAGGACACGGAGAAAACTCACGCAGAATGAGTACGGTTAATCTTTAGGTAAATCTTGTCAATCCTGTCAAAAACTCTCCGTGCCCTCCGTGCTCTCCGTGGTAATTTCATTGCGCCAGAACGGTAGGGCTTGGAATATACGATGTGCCGAAACAAAGCGGCTGATAATTGTCTGCCATGCCGCTGTCGGTGTAGCGCGGAACCCAGCCCGCCGGGTCAATAAACAGGCGAATCGCGCGGATGCGTTGGTCTTCGCACAGATTGAACCAGTGCAGCGTTCCGCCCGGCACACGGATCAAATCGCCTGCCGTGACTTCGATGGCAGTGACGACGCCATTGGGGGGATGAATGTGGAAGATGCCGCGTCCTTCGATGATGAAACGAACCTCGTCATCGTCGTGCCAGTGTTCTGATTTGAATTTGGCCAGCATTGCCTCCAGCCCCGGCGTCGTCGGCAACACATCAATCACATCGGCGGTAACATAACCATCCAGTTCTTTCAGCCGATCAATGTCTTCCGCATAGGCGGCGAGCACTTCGTCCGCCGTGGTCTCAGCAGGCAGCGGCTGTGACGGTTGCCATTGCTCGTAATCAATATCAATGCTTTCCAGATAATCTTTGATTTCGTTTACGTCGGTGATGGTTCGGTTTTCGTCCGGGATGGTTACAATTGCCATAATCAGTTGCCTTCTAAAACCTGAGACAGGATTTACAAGATTTCAGACAAGATTTACAAAGACGGAAATATCTTTCTTGTTAATCTTGTTATAAATCATGTTCATCCTGTCTTATGTTGTCCGATATGTCTGTCCTGTGACTTCCAGCAGGAACTCAAAAATCTCAATATGCCGCTTGGCCTCATTCAACGTCTGGCCCCAAGTATAAAGCCCATGTCCGCGCAAGAGAAAGCCGTGTGCGGCAGGGAACTGTTCCAACGTGGCGGCGACGGTTTGCGACAATTCGTCCATGTTCTGGGAGTTTTCGATGATCGGCAGCCATTCCTCGTGTTCGTGCGTTTTGACACCTGCCAGACCTTTCACCATTTCATAGCCAGAAATCGCAATACCGCCCTGTGCCGCAAAGGCGTGAGAAAGAATCGTGCTCCAGACCGAATGCGTATGCAGCACTGCGCCCGCGCCGCGCAATCGAACAGCGGCTAGGTGCAGCTTGGTTTCATCTGAAGGCTTGCCGTTGCCTGCGATCACGGCCCCGGCTTCGTCAATCAGCAAAATCTGCTCTTGCGACAAATTGCCTTTGTCATTGCCGCTGGCGGTGATGACTAGTTGCAGCGGATTGTGGCTGATGACGGTGCTAAAATTGCCGCTTGTGCCCAGTACCCAGCCGCGCGCGTAAAACCCTTTGCCAATTTCGGCCAATCGGTTGGCTGCTTCAGTGAATGAAAGATTGCTTTCCGCAGGAGTCATAAATTTTGCTTATTTTGATTTGCTCGCTTTTGCGGCTTTGTCTGGAAACCAGTCGCCAGTGAACACTTCGATAACGTTTTTCGCAACGCCAACGATGGGTGTCGCATCCATTGCGACGTTGGCGATGCCTTTGAATAGGCCTTTCTTTTTGATCTCGTACCCGGCCATCCCAACGACAAGGGCCGTTCCCAAAATGGGAACTTGACGAATTGCCTTTGTGCCGAGCCGTGTAACACCTGCCTGAATTACCTTGCTGAAAATATTGGCCATTTTGTAATACTCCTTTGCCTTTAGCGTTTCCAGTGGAGTCATTATAGCGAAGATTTCCTTCTGTCGCGGCAGTTTGGCGAAAGAAAAATATGGATTCTTGACCCGTTTCCGCTCGCACACCTATAATCACCGTTTTATTGAACCCGAAGTGAAGCCGATTGTGGCTGGTTGCTCTCAATCCTACGATGTCCGAATTCCGCAGACTTCTTCAATATCTTAGACCTTACCGCCCAATTTTTGGCCTTTCATTGGTCTTGATGATTGCGACGGGGCTGTTTGAAGGAGCAACGCGGTTGCTGATAATTCCGATCTTCAATCAACTGGGCGGGATTAAAGAACAAAGCTCTGTGTTGCAGCGGTTGCATCTGGATCATTACTTACCGTCGGGTGAAAGCTCTTTGACAATGGTCGCCTTTCTGCTGGTTGGCTTTACGCTGGCGAAGGGGATTGCGGAGTATTTCTCTTCGTTTTCGATGAGCTACATCGGTCAGCACGTCATCGCGGATATTCGGGCTTCGCTTTATGATCACGTCATGCGGCAGGCGGCAAAGTTTTTCGCGCTGCACCCGACGAACAGCTTGACCGCGCATTTGATGAGCGATGCGGCGCTGATTGAACGATCCGTGTCAGACACGTTGCGCGATATGCTGCGCGAATCCGTCAGTCTGGTTGTGTTCCTGACGTTGCTGTTTGGCATTAACTGGAAATTAGCAGCGGCAATGCTGTTGATTGCCCCGCCTGTGGCCTATCTGACGACCAACTTCAACAAAAAGCTGCGGCATTACGTGAATTCGCGGCAACAAAGCGGAGCCGAAATGCTGGACGTGGCGCAGGAAGCGATTTCATCGCAGCGCGTCGTCAAAGCGTTCGGGATGGAACCGTACGAAAGCAAGCGCTTTGCTGCTGCGGCACGCAAGCAAATGCGGGATCAGTTGCGGGCGATGCGAATTTATTTTGTCTCGCCAATCGTGCTGGAAATGGTCGGCGTCGTCGCCATCGCGGCGTTGCTGATTTACGTGAATCAGTACATTAAAGCCGGGCAAATGACGCTCGGCGATTTTGCGACGTTTGTGGTGACGATGTTCAGTGCCTACGATCCGATTCGTCGTCTGAGTCGCTTGCAGCACGATTTGCAACAGGGGCTGGCTTCGGCTTCGCGGATTTTCAAGGTGCTGGATACCGATCTGGAAATGCGCGACAAGCCGAATGCGGTGGCGCTGCCACGATTTCAAAAATCCATTGAATTTCGCGATGTTTCGTTCAGCTACGGTGCCGGTTTTGACATTCCGGTGGTCGAAGATTTGAGCTTTACAGTTCGTGCCGGAGAGATGATCGCCATCGTTGGGCAAAGCGGTGCTGGCAAAAGCACTCTGACGAATCTGATTCCGCGCTTTTACGATGTGACTAAGGGGGCTGTGCTGGTGGATGGCAGCGATGTGCGCGATGTGAAGCTGGTGGATTTGCGCTCGCAAATTGCGATGGTCACGCAGGAAGTAAATTTATTTAATGACACGGTGCGAGCCAATATTGCTTACGGCGCGTTTGGCCGCAATGACAGTGACGCCAGCGTGAAAACTGCGGCAACGGCAGCGCTTGCGGATGAATTTATCCGCAAACTGCCGCAGGGCTATGATACCGTTGTTGGCGAGCGTGGCTTGATCCTGTCTGGTGGCCAGCGCCAACGCATCGCCATTGCCCGCGCGATTTTGAAAGATGCGCCAATCTTAATTTTGGACGAAGCGACTTCTGCGCTCGACACCGAAAGCGAAGTCCTCGTGCAACAGGCGCTGAATAACTTGATGGAAGGCCGGACGACGATTGTCATTGCGCATCGGCTTTCCACGATTCGCCGCGCAGACCGCATCGTTGTGATGGATGCCGGGCGGATCGCAGAGATTGGTTCTCATCACGAACTGATGGCGCGCAATGGAATTTATCGCAAGCTGTATGATTTACAGTTTGCCGAAGAAGATATTGACAGTGTGCAGTTAACAGTGAACAGCTGAGGTTTCTGTGAACTGTGAACTATTAACTGTGAACTGAAATTTATGATTAAAAGCATGACAGGTTATGGGCAAGGTGCCGTAACTGGTGAAACATTCAAAGTCACAATTGATTTGCGTTCGGTGAATAACCGCAATCTGGATATTCACTGGCGTGCGCCGATGGAATTGGCGGTACTGGAAATTCCGCTCAAGAAACAGGTACAGGCAGCGATTTCGCGCGGACGCGTAGACGTGAATATCAGCTTCACGCAAACTGCCGATGTCGAATACGAAATCAATCGTCCACTTGTGCGCGGCTACCTTGGTGCGCTGAAGACGATGCGTGAGGAATTCGGTTTCACAGGCGAGGCTGCACTGGACACAATTGCCCGCTTGCCAAACGTTTTGCAACCGATGAACAAAGGCGCACAGCTGCCAAGTGAAGTGGTGCAGGGGATCGAAGCTGCCTTGACGCACGCCTTAACTTCTCTTGTTGCCATGCGAGCAGTGGAAGGCCACGAATTACAAAAAGAGTTGCTCGCCCGCATTGATAAAATCGAGGCGGCCTTGCGCGTTATCGAAGCCAACGCACCCGACATCACAACCGCCTATCGGGACAAGCTGAACAAACGCCTGGCCGAGTTGTTAGAAAACATTTCTGTGGACGAAACACGTCTTGCACAGGAAGTTGCTTATCTGGCCGAACGCGCCGACATCAGCGAAGAGATTGCACGTTTGAATTCGCATTTGGTGCAACTACGTGAATTGATTAATTCCGATGGTGAAATCGGTAAAAAGCTGGATTTTCTCTTGCAGGAAACCAATCGTGAGGCGAACACAATTTTGTCCAAGGCTTCGGAACTGGCCACCTGCGACGCAGCAATTGACATCAAAACTGAAGTGGAAAAACTGCGCGAACAGGCGAATAATGTGGAGTAATCGTCGTTTGTTATTTTGCTTTGTGTTTTTAAGCTAATGACCAATGACTAATGACCAAATGCAGGGCAGCTTAATCATCATTTCAGCGCCTTCAGGGGCCGGAAAAACGACCATTGTCAGCGAAGTTTTGCGACGATTGGCAGATGTTCGTGCTTCGGTGTCCTACACTTCCCGCGCTCCGCGCGAAGGCGAGGAACACAGTAAGCATTATCATTTTGTCACGCGGGCTGAATTTGAAGCGATGATTGGGCGTAATGAACTGCTGGAGTGGGCTGAAGTCCACGGCAATCTATATGGCACCTCGCGCGTCTACGTCAATCAATTGTTGGATTCCGGCCTGGATGTGATTTTGACAATTGATGTGCAGGGAGCCGCGCTGATTCGTAAGGATTTTCCCGAAGCCGTGACAGTCTTTGTCCTGCCTCCTTCGTATGATGCGATGCTGGATCGGTTGCATTTACGGGATGCCGGCAAAACCGACGGCTTGGAATTGCGCCTGCACAATGCTGAAGCGGAAGTGGCGCAATACGAGTTTTATGATTACCTCATTGTTAATGATGACTTAGAACAAGCGATACAAGAATTTGCCGCAATTATTTTGGCGGAGCGGTGTCGGCGACAAAAACGTGCCGCTACTGCAGAAAATATCTTAGATCATTTTAGAGAACATTTTAGGAGGAAAAAAATCAATGCCTGAAACAAAAGGAAGTGCCAATCAACTAGACAGCAAATATCGCAAAATCCTGCTTGCCGCCAAACGCAGCAAGCAAATTCAGAATGGTGCGCGCCCACGCGTACATTTGCCAAACTCGAAATCCACGCGTGTGGCCTTGGCTGAAATTGATCGCGGACTGATTAATTTTGAAATCACGAACGATTAGTGAGAGAGGGCAAGAGCAGTCGCGAGATCGAGATAAGTAATTCTCTTTTTCCTGTTGTCTCTCTGTCCCTTGATCATTTTCTATGAAAATTCTACTCGGCGTTACAGGTTGTATCGGTGCCTACAAAGCGGCAGAAGTCCTGCGCGGCTTGCAGAAAGTCGGTGCTTCTGTGCGCGTTGTGATGACGCGCTCGGCGACGGAGTTTATTCAGCCGCTGACTTTTGAAGCGCTCTCTGGACAACCTGTTATCGTCGAAATGTTTGATCGCCCAAATCACGCGGTGATCGAACATATTGCCGTGGCGCGTGAAGCCAATTTGTTGCTGGTCGCGCCCGCGACGGCAAATATTTTGGCTAAGTTTGCGCAGGGCATCGCAGACGATTTTCTTTCGACGGTTTATCTATCTAACACGAATCCTGTTCTGCTCGCGCCTGCGATGAATGTCGAAATGTGGAACCATCCGGCCACACAGGCAAATCTGAAAATCCTGCGCGAACGCGGCGTGCAATTTGTTGATCCAGGCGCAGGTTACCAGGCGTGTGGCGAAGTGGGCGTGGGCCGCTTGGCAGACCCCGCAGACATCGTCAACCGTGCGATTGAACTGGTCTCAAATCGCAACGCTCAAAGCTCAACTGATTTGAGCCGAGAACACATCGTCATCACGGCTGGCCCAACAGTCGAAGACCTTGATCCAGTGCGATTCATCACTAATCGTTCTTCAGGCAAGATGGGATACGCCCTGGCGGAAGCGGCGAAATCTCGTGGCGCAGCGGTCACATTGATTAGCGGCCCGACAAAGCTTGCTGCTCCTGCCAACGTCGAAACCATTGCCGTTCGTTCGACGCGCGATATGTACAATGCGGTGATGAACAATGTAGCTGATAGCACTGTTTTTATTGGCTGCGCAGCCGTTGCCGATTATCGCCCGGCGCAATTCGCAGCACAGAAAATCAAGAAGAACGGGCGGCAGGGAATTACGCTTGAATTGGAATCCACTGAGGACATTATTGCTTCGGTTGGCGCTTTGCCGAATGGAAATCGCCGCATCGTAATTGGTTTTGCCGCCGAATCAGAAGCCCTGCTGAATCACGCACAGCAAAAGCTGACGAGCAAAAATCTCGACTTGATTGTGGCCAATGACATTACGCGCAACGATGCTGGCTTTGACGTAGAGACCAATGCAGCCACGATCCTGCGCCGCGATGGTTCACGTCTTGAGCTGCCTTTGCAAAGTAAGCGCGTGCTTGCCGATGCGGTGTTGGACGAAATTATTAAATTGCGTCAGGCGGAAAAGTAACTATGACCCCGCAAGAAGAATTACGCGCGTTGTTGCAGGAAACGGCAGAGCATTTGCGCTATTATCAGGAACTTGGGATCACGAATTTTGGTGAAATATTTATCCCCCAAGACCTCCCCGCAGTGACTGCCGAAGCGACGCGGCCTATGACACAAGCCGTTTCAGAACCTTTACCAATTCCCCCCAAAGAAATTGAAACAATGCCGGAAACAAAGAACACTGTGCCAGATTCATTTTCATTATTTGGTGAGACCGCTCCGCTTGCTCCCGAACAACAGGTATCCGATGACTCGCTTGAAAAAATTCGCGCCGATTTGGGCGATTGCCAACGCTGCAAACTGTGGAAGACGCGCACCAACATTGTGTTTGGCGAAGGCAATGCAAAGGCTGATTTGATGTTTATTGGTGAAGCGCCAGGAGCCGATGAAGATGCCAGTGGGCGTCCTTTTGTGGGGCGCGCAGGACAGTTACTTACCAAGATGATTGAAGCAATCAACTTCAAACGCGAAGATGTGTATATTGCCAACATCTTGAAATCGCGTCCACCCGACAATCGCAACCCTGAAGCAGATGAAACGAAATCCTGCATTCCGTTCCTCTTTCGCCAAATCGCCGTGATTCGGCCAAAACTGATCGTGACGCTCGGCAATCCGGCGACACAGGGATTACTGGAAACGAAGGTGGGAATTACAAAGCTGAGAGGCGAATTTCAGGATTATCCACGCTTCCCCGGCATTAAAGTTTTGCCGACGTTCCACCCCGCATATTTGTTGCGCTCGCCGGATAAAAAGCGCGAGGCGTGGGAAGATTTGAAAAAAGTTCGGGCCTTTTTACAGGGCGGAGCTTAACGCCACGTGTAAGCCAGCTCTTTGCTTTTCGCTGGCTCTGGGGCTTCTTCTACGGTTGCTTTTGTTGTCGCCAGGGCTGCCAACGCTAAAAACAATTGCGCGTTGGTTGTTACCTGCAAATTGAATTCGACAAAGCTGTGAACTGCGATCCCAAAGCATCCGGCCAACGCTCCCAGCGAAATTGCACGCTGCACCAAATCCCGTGTTTGTAATGCCGCCACCCCGCGTGCGAATAGCAAAATCACAAAAGCCAACATCACCAAAGCTCCAACTACACCTGTGTCAGCGATAAACTGTAAGTAATCGTTGTGTGCCTGTTCCACACGCAATAAGCCAGAGCTTTGGTCATAGCGTGGATAGACATATTGATATGCACCAAAACCTATCCCCAGGAAGGGATGATCTTTGACGATCTTCAGCGTCGTTTGCCATAGCTCGCGGCGACTAAATCGTTCATCAGCTAATTCTCCCATTCCCATATCTTGTTGCACTTGTCCAAATCGCTGCATCAACTCATCTGAACTGGTCAGGAACATTGTGCCGAAGGACATCACCACCAATAAAATCAACGCTGCCACTAAACGAAGTTGCATGGATCGGCTACTGACTGCTGCTTCCGTTTTGGCTTCGGTTTTATCTTCTCGCGTCGAGAGCGAAATCATTGCCAGAAAGAGAATGACGGCAACCAGCGACAAATATCCGCCGCGCGAGGCCGATAAAATCAAACCTGAGCAAACGATGATCAGATAGCAAACATAAAGCACCAGCCGTTCGCGTTGTAAGGATCGGCTCACGATTCGCGCGCCGATTAATCCGGCGGCCATTTCCAGGAACCCGGCAAAGTGATTGCGGTTGATAAACGGACCAAAGGTTCCGCGCGGCCAGAGGAGTTTGCCGTACGTTTGCCCAATTCCAATCAGGGCAATGACGACAGACAACAGAACGATCACCGTTGTTGCCTGCTTCCGCCGCTCTGGCGTGTTGACGAAGGTGGCAAAAAGCAAAAAGAACAAGATAAACGCAAACAATTTCACCGCCGCATCCAAGGTCGCAAATGAATCGTGCGTGATTGTGTTGCGGGTGCCTGAAGACAAGGGAAGCAATTGCACGGCAGCGATGATAAGAACCGCGACCATTGGCCAGACGAGCGGATTCAGTTCAATTGTGAGCCGTTTGGTCGTAAATGCCTGAATACCCCAGAGCAGTGCTGTAATCAAGATTAGCAGTTCCCAGATAGCAGTTGACCATACTTCTACGGTGCCATAGGGCAGCGGCGTAATCACAAGTAAGACCAAGAGCATCACATAAATTATTTTGTCCAGCATTGCACTTCCTCCAAACGTGCTTAAACGCGCGCGATCATACAATGCACATTCGCTGCTGTGAAGACCGCCAATAATTTCTTGGGGCTGCAAGATTGGTAATTGACAAACGCATAAGCTGAGGTAAACTCTGCGTCGGTTAAATTATTTAAAGAAGTTTTAAAACCGTCCCCTTGGAAAAAGCCTTTCTTGGTTCCTGCCCCTGATCTTTTGTACCGGCATGCATCACAATCCGAATTTGTTGTCGCGTTTCCTGACGCTTCATAACCAAATCAAATTTGGCACGATTCTCTTATTACTCGCTTTTTCGGCAGTGGCAGTGACGTTTCTCAACGGCTTGCACGAGATGCTGGAGCTTGTCAGTTGGAATGCGCAAGCGAACGAGGTGACAAATCGCTTATATGCCGTTGATCGAAAGCTTTTGGATGAGAACCTCAGTGACAAAGCGCGTACCATTGCGCTTGAAAATTTGATGGATGAAGCCAATAGCCTGAACAAGTTATTGGATACCGATTCGCAACAGCGAGAACGTCTGGCACGGTTGCAGGAAGCGTTGGGGAACTGGCAGGGGCGCGCTGACCTGGTGGGCAAGATGCGAGGGCAGATTCGCGAATTACTGCAATCTCAAGCACAGCTCGTAACGCAAAAACAGGCGGAAGCTGAGCGCTTGCATCGGCGGCTATTGTTAACGGGCGGAATTCTATGTTTGCTGATTGGAGGTCTGGCGTTGCTTTTTAGCGGTTGGCTGACGCGTCGTATTACAGAGCCCGTGCAGCAACTGCTGGTCGCAATGGAACGCGTTTCTCTCGGTGACGTTGCGCCGCATGTTGAAGATCAAAATCCGAATGAGCTTGGGCAATTGGCACGCGCATTTAATCAAATGGCCGAAAGCCTTTCGGCACGCCAAACCAAAAATCGTGAACTGGATGAGCTGTATTACTTCAACACGATGTTGCAAACCAGCGAATCCGAAAGCGAGATTCATCGTGCCTTATTGCAGCAGGTGCGGACGCTGAACCTTTCGCAAGCCTTGATTCTTGACTGGGAAAAAGACATCGGCGGATTAATTGTGGTGGCGGCTTTGTATCCCCTGCCTGAAGCTGGCGCAGATGGGTTTAGTTCACACTATCAGATTCCGTTGTGCCGCGTTGTTCGTTCGGGGCGCGAGGTTGTGCTGCCAGATTTGAGCAGCGATCTAATTTGTACTAATTGCCATTTTGGCCAGCAACGCGGTTCGGCCTATTGCGTGCCGATTATTGCCAGCGGCAAACCCATCGGCGCGTTGCATCTGGTCAGTACACAATTGGATTACTGGACCGCAGACCGTCAGCGCCTGATCAAAGCTTTTGTGGATCAAGCTGCTGCTGCAATTCACAACCTGCGGTTGATGGATCAATTACGCGGGCGGGCGTTGATGGATGAACAAACACAGGTTCACAACCGCCGCTATCTGGACGATTACCTGCGCAAACAATTGGCTGTCGCAGATCGTCAGCGCCGTTATTTAAGCATCATGATGCTGGACATTGATTACTTCAAACGCTTCAACGATACCTATGGTCACGAAGCGGGCGACATTGTTCTGAAGCAATTTGCGCAGGCGCTCAAGGGGGCGTTGCGCGAAGGTGAAATGATTGCACGCTACGGTGGCGAAGAATTCACCGTTGTCTTGCACGGCAATGCGCGAGAAGCTCAGACGCTGGCCGAACGATTGCGCCGAGCCGTTGCCAGCCTGTCCTTCTCACAATTCACCACCAACGGCGAAGACGTCAAAATTACGATGAGCATTGGCATTGCTGAATTCCCCAGCAGCGGCCATACGCTTGAAGAAATCCTCAAGGCCGCTGATCTTGCGCTTTATCAAGCCAAAGACGCAGGCCGCAATTGCGTGAAGGTCGCGACGCGAACCTTGCTACGAGTGCGCGCCGCGATGCAATAGTTGTTTACTTGAAGCTCACCCGCACAACATTTGCTGTGCGTCCATCAATCATCAGATTGACATCCACTTCGCCGCGTCCAATCAGGCTGCGTGCTAAGCGCACATTGATTTGATCCAGCCCGACGTACTGATTCTGATTCCCCGCGTATTCGACTGTCATCGGTAGTCCGCCTACGGTTGCCGCAATATTCTTCAGGTCGCTGCGAAAACGCACGCCGGTTGCATACAACACCAACACAATTTCATCCGCGCCAAAATCAATTGGGATGGCGACAAACCTGGCTTGTGCGGTATCCCACCGTGCAGCCGGTTCGGTGATTTGTTGTCCGTTTGTTTTGATCCGTACGATTTCGGCAGCAGCTAAGCCTTTGCCCGTAGATGCCGCCGCAAAAATACCGGGCGCGACGCCGACCACCTGCATCGTCCCGCGCGCAGCGATTGTGCCGTTATTATTGATTGTAATCGTTGCCAGCCCGGTCGCGGTGTTTGGCGGGATTTGATAGTTGATTTGTGTCGGAGAAACGAAAAACAACGGCGCTGCCTGTTCGTTGCCCAAACTGTCACGCACCAGTACCTGCGATCCAAGTAAGACCGTTGGCAGTGGCGTTGCGATTGCGCCTTGCGTGGTTGTCGCCAGATTGGTGCCGAAGACCGAAACGATTGCTTCCTGCGCGTTTTCGTGGCTGCTAAAACTTGCGCCGGAAACCGAAGTCGCCAGATGCGCGGCAAAGTTGTCTCGATACCAGCGCGCCAGATCGCGCAGCGCCTGCGGCGGATTCGTCGGTGGCGGTTGTTTCAGCACGACATCGGTGCGATTGACGCCGTGACAGTTTGTGCAGGAGCGCATTTCACCGGGCGCAAACGTGACCCAATATCGTTCACGCAATCCGACCGTGCCATCGGGTTTGTTCATTTGCCAACTGAGCGCGCGCTGGGCTGGAACTAATGCCGCAACGCTACCATCGCTTGCAATTTTGACGCTGCCGAGCGGCGTGTCCGTTGCCGTCAATCCATCGCGCATCACCTGTGCCAATGGACGCCGCCCACGATTGCTGCCGGAGCCGTAGTTACTGTAGCTGCGAATCAAATCGCCCTGAAAAAATTGCAGATGCGACAACTCAATGGTCGGCGTGCTGCCATCGCTGGTTTGTTTGGCGCTGCCGAAAACTTTCAGGTTGTATTCCTGTTGCTTGTCGGCGCGGCGCGTGACATCGCGGCTGACAACTAAGGCCAGATTGCGCGTCTGCAAGAACTCACGGAATTTAGCGATGCCTGCTGTCCCGCCTAATTCTTCGCTCAGAATGTTGGTTTCAATTGTTGGCAACGGATCGGTGTGTTTGATCGGACGCGGGCGCGCGCGAACTTCGACCGGATCAAGTTCCCAGAGTTTGCCGCTGTAACTGATTTGCGTGTATGGCTGATTGTCCCAGTACGAAATAGCTTTTGTAATGCCGTTCGGAATGAGTTTCTCGACGGGCGCGAGGTACGTTCCATTCGATTGCAGCAGCGACAAATGAAAATCGTATTTGGCTGAAAGAATGCCGGAAGGCGTGCTGTCAGCTTCGGCTACCGTCGTTCGCACGGCAATCAGGCTGCCATCCGAAAGCGGCAGCGGGTTGCGAAAATGCCCAATCGGATTTGTTATGCTCGTGCCCACCTCGCGCGTGACAGGATCGGTGATGTACGCAACCTGCATATCCTCAGGGTTTACGCTTTCGGTGGCATTGAGCGCGATGATTTGCCCGGCAGCGTGCGTCTGAAATTCGGGTGCGTAAGTGCCGTAAAAATAACCCGGTCGCTGCGGGTCTTCCTTGATCTGATACATTCGCTCCGCCGTGCGCCGCGTTTGCGGTGGAATGAATTCCGGCAATCCTGCGCGCTGCGAAGTAAAGTAGCTCAGCAGTTCGTGTCGCCCGATGTGATTCAGCGTCTCCAGACCCGTTCCATCTTCGTTGATTTGCCACGGAATGAATTGATTCATTCTGTGGCCATAGCCCGCAGGCACGGTGCGCGATTCGGGAAAGATTTCGACGTTGGTCGTGAGCTTTTGCGAACTGTGCTCTGAGGCGAAATTGTACGCGCCATAACTGAGCGCGCCGTCGTTGTTTTGCTGATCGCGCTGCAAATGATCCCAGCGCGTGTAGATCACACGACCGTCTGACGCGATGATCGGCGTAAACACGCCAGAGGGCGCATGGTCAAGCAATCTCAAATCACTGCCATCTGCGTTCATTGACCAAAGGCCCGTATTCGTTGGCGCTGATTCGTATTCATCAAGTTGCGGATACAAATTCGGATTGCCATTATGTGGGCGATCTGATGTGAACAGGATGCGATCATCCGTGCCGTAAAGCGGCGAGACGTTGTTGTAATTTTCCGGCTGCGGCACTTTCACGATGCGCGCCGTTTCGCCTTTGCCCAGTCCCGTGATTTCGTAAATTTGCCAGTAAACGGCGCTGTAATCGTTTTTTGTCGTGCCGCCAATCACCATTGCAAACAGCGCCTTTGTTCCTGACCAGTGAACGCTCGGTTCGCGGGCGGCAATTTCTTTTCCCGCCTGCAAGCCAAAGCCTGCTTCGGCGGTCAGATTACGGAGCGTTCCGTCGCTATAGCGAATGTACAAATCTCCGCCACGAGGCGCGAATGCTGTGCGGGCCTGATGATTGCCAAACGTGGCGTTGACCGTGATGAAATCCGCACCGAAAGGCGGTTGCGTGACAAATAGAATCGTCGGCAATTGCGCGGCTTGTGTTTTCCAATTGGGCAGGGACGAGGCGATTAGAAGCAGGAAGCAAACGAATCCGAAAAGGGGGATTTTGAGGCTATGTTTCATGAATACACTCCGATAATGGCTACTTTCACACCGCGCGCATTACTCGCTACACGGCATCAAAATGCAGCATGAGAAGTGAGGGGAAAATGAGTTGAGACAAAGTTCGTTCGGAGCAATCAGTCTTTATATTATTTATGAGGGGAGCGGCTAGCGGGCGTTAGTATAGGCGGATCACCGCGAGGGGACAAGGTCGGCGCGGTTATTCACGCCGACGAACCAAACTCCGAATATCGTTATCTTCTTCATCCTCGTCCAGCTCAAGGTCATCAAAATCATCGAACTCGTCGCCTTCATCGAATTCATCAAAGTTCAATCCACCACCGCCAAGATGAACAATGTAATCGAAGTTGCCAGCGCCACAATTCTTTTCCAATGTGGCGACAATTTGCTGCCGTTTCAGGGGGGAATCCAGCGGGCCGGAAACATAAAGCGGTTTGCCATCTTTGCCGAAAGTCATCGGGTCTGTGCAGTCGTCGGCGTTAATCTCACCGAAAAGCTCTTTGGCCGTTTGATAACTGGGGTCAGGCTTAAAGCCGAGGTTCGCCGCATAAGCAACGGCGCTTTCCACTACCTTGCGTGCGTAAGATGGCTCGACGGCCTGTATTAATTCGTTGCTTCTGACATTGCTGATCATCTCGTCATATTCGTAAGGCAACATCACTCTGGCCAGCGCGCTTTTGACGCCCAGGCAATAGGTGTCCAGCAAAAACATGCCGAGCACGATGTCGCCATTGGGCGCGCGACGGCTCAAAATCACTGTTCCCATCCCACTGGCAAACATCGTGATATTCGCCATGCATTGATGAATTGGATAACGCGCGGCAAGGGCGAAACGATTGGCCTCGTAAGCGGATTTCTGTTGTTGCTTCAGGACTAATGACTTAGCCTTGTCTTTACGTTGCGCTTTGCGTTTGGCAAGTTTCTTTTGTCGTTTTTTGGGATCAAGTGCCATGATGGTTTTGCTTTCTTGTGCTAACAGAATTGACGCAGGCCAGAAAATATACTAGCCAGTCACAGAACCGCAAGCATAGACGTGATTTGAATCGTCCGGGCCGCATTTGCTATCCTGCCTCACCAACATTCATCGAAACGCTTTTCGTCGCTGCCTTTGAGAGAGGTCATCAACTATGAAATTGAAAGCCCTGCTTCTGTTTGTTTTGCTTGGCGGTATAACGCTTGCGAGCGCATTGAATTCGCGCAGTGTGAACGGTGCCCAAACCCCCCCGCGCTCCAATACGTTTGAGGCCCGTGAAGAACTCTATCGCCTCGTGAATGTCGGCATCGCCTACCTCGAACAATTCAAACCCGAAGAGGCCGCGAAGTATTTCCAGCAGGCCGTAGACAAAGACGCCAACTTTGCGCTTGGTCATTTGAATTACGCCATCGCTGCTTATTTCAACCGCGACATGCCCAAGGCTATCGAAGAAGCGCGGCTGGCACTCAAGCAACTGCCGAACAGCCCCCACGCGCATTACATTCTGGGCCTTGCACTCAAGAACGAACGACAGTACGAAGAGGCATTGAAAGAACTGAACGCCGTCCTCGCGATTGACCCCAAAGACCCCGCGACGAACATTCAAATCGGCCAGATTTACGCCCAACAGCAGCAATTCGAGCAAGCCGTTCCCGCCTACAAACGCGCGCTCGAAAACGAACCGTACAACGCGACTGCCGCCTATAACCTCGCCCAAGCTCTGCAACGCTCCGGCAAAGCAGACGAGAGCAAACAAGCTTTTGCGCTTTTCGCCAAGCTGCGCGCCACGAATTACAAAAGCGAAATCGGGTTGAATTACGGCGACGTAGGCCGCTACGCCGAAGCCGTTGCAGGCACAGGCGCAGAAAGCGATTTGGTCAATAAAGACGCGCCCAACGTGAAGTTTGTGGACGCGACCAAAGAGATGAACCTGAACGCGCAGTTTGCGAACAAACCGCTGTCCTCCGCGCTCAATCGCAAAATTGCCAAAGCCGAATTTGAATCAGTCAAAGCCGAATTGGTTTCCGCGTTTGCGTCAAGCATTGGCCTGTGCGATTACGACGGTGACGACAAATTTGATGTGTTCGTCACCGGCATTGGCAAAGACAACAAACCTTTTGCACAGCTTTTCAGCAACCAGACAAATGGGGACGGTGGAAAATTTTCAGACGTGACCGCGAAGTCGAAAATCACGCTCAGCAATCCTGCCAATGGAGCAGTCTTCGGCGACTTCGACAACGACGGCAAACAGGACATCGCCGTGTTCGGCTATCAACTGCTCGCGCTCTACAAAAACAACGGCGACGGCAGCTTTAGCGATGTGACGGAGAAGCTGAGCCTGCCCGCGCACAACAACAATGCGTGGGCGATGACCGCTGCGTTTGTAGATAGCGACCACGACGGCGACCTGGATTTATTCGTAGGCAATTTCGCCGACCTCAATCAATTTCCCGCGAACAAAACCGAAGCCGTCTTCCCCGATGATTTCGCTGGTACGCCAAACAAACTCTGGCGCAACAACGGCGAAAAAGACGGTCAATGGAGCTTCACGGATATTAGTGAGCAAACCGGTTTGAGCGGCGGCGCGAACAAGACGACTGCCGTTGTTTGCACCGATTACGACAATCACCGCGACGTGGATTTCTTCGTCGTGAACTACGGTGCGCCTGTGCAATTGTTTGCGAATCAGCGCGATGGTTCGTTCAAGGAAGTGGCGAACGCGGTCGGACTACGTTCTACCTCGAAAGCTTTTGGCAGTGGCGCTGGAGATATAAACAAAGATGGTTTCACAGATTTTTTTCTCACGTCCTCTGACTCTGGTATTTGGATGCTTAGTGATGGCAAAGGTAGCTTTGTAGAGTTTCCGTTGCTGATTCCTCCGGGCTCCGCTTCTCATTATTCCGCGCAGGTAATGGATTTTGACAATGACGGGTTACTTGAGGTTTTAATTCGTGACAATGTCTGGTGTCAGGCAGTAAAAAAATGGGGGGATAATCAAGACGGCGGGCAAGCAAATGCAACCATTGTTTTTAGTCTTTATGACTCTCGTCTCCTGGTCTCAGGTGACTTAAATAACGATGGGGCCGTTGATATTCTCTCAATCAAACATGACAATTCACTCATCGCCCTCAGAAACGAAAGCACAAGCAAAAACTATCTCGCGCTCAGCCTCAAAGCCGGAACCTCCAACAAAAACGGCATCGGCACAAAAGCCGTGTTGCGCAGCGGCAGCTTGCAGCAAAAGCTGGAACTCTACGCCGCGTCGCCTGCACCTGCGGCTGCCGGGTTGAATTTCGGCTTAGGCTTTCGCACCAAGATTGATGCGCTGCAATTGCTCTGGCCTGCCGGGATTGTGCAATCGGAACTGGATGTCAAACCGTCGCAACTCAATAAATTTGAGGAACTGGATCGCAAAGGGACTTCGTGCCCGATTTTGTATGCCTGGAACGGCAGCGAGTATGCGTTCGTTACCGATTTTCTGGGCGGCTCGGCGATTGGCATGCGCGAGCCGGGCAACACGTGGAGCGTGCCGGACACCGATGAATACGTGCGCGTTACGGGCGAACAATTGCGGGAACGTGACGGCAAGCTTTCGATTCGGATGAACAATCAACTCGAAGAAGTGATCTTCTTCGACGCCGTGAAATTGCTGGCGGTAGACCATCCGGCTGACACCGAAATTTATCCGAACGAAAAGCTCTTGCCGGGGCCGCCGTACACGCCGTTTGCCATTCATTCCGTCCAAGCGCCGCGCCCGCCTGCCTCTGCTGTAGATGACAAGGGCAACAACATCTTGCCGCTGCTGGAAAAAATAGATCAGCAATATCCGACGAATTTTGAGCGGCTGAAATTCAAAGGCTATGCGCGCGAACACGCGATGGAATTGGATTTGGGCAAAGACGTGCTGAACGCGAAACGTCCGTTGTTATTGCTTTCAGCGTGGATTGATTATGCTGATTCGACCTCGAACCTTGCCGCATCACAAGCCGGAGTCACGATCACGCCGCCGTACTTACAGGTCAAAAACACGCACGGCGAATGGCAAACCGTGATTGAGCAAATGGGCTTTCCGGCAGGACTGACGAAAACGATGACCGTAGATTTGACGGGCAAGTTTTTGTGTAAGGATGCGCGCGTGCGCATCGTGACAAGTATGCGGATTTACTGGGATCAGATTCTGGTAGACACGACCGATGGCAAAGCACCGACGCGCGTCACAACACTTGCACCGATGAGCGCTGACCTGCATTGGCGTGGCTTCCCGCGTGAATTGTCGTTGGACAAATTTGGTTTGAAAGCCTACGACTATCGCACGATTGATCCCTTCGCGCCGTGGAAAGCGCACACGGGCAATTACACGCGCTACGGCGATGTGCAAGCATTGCTGCTCGCGCCCGAAGACATGTACGTCATCACACGCAACGGCGACGAGATGCAGGTGGATTTCGACGCCACGAAATTGCCACCATTGCCGCGTGGCTGGAAGCGCGATTATCTGGTGTATGCGGATGGCTTCGGCAAAGATATGGATTTGAATTCTGCACGCCCGGAAACTGTCGGCGAATTGCCGTTTCACAAAATGAAAAGCTATCCCCACGCGCCCGGCGAACAGTACCCGACAGACGAAAAGCATTTGGAATACCTGCGCAAATACAACACGCGCAGCGTCGGCGTGCAGACGCAAGCAATGTGGCGCGGCGTGAAATAGCAAGAAAATGAACGATGTGCCCGCGACAATTTCTAATGAACAACAATTGCCCGTGATTGATATTCGGGCGCTGGTTGCACAAACAGGAGATGCGCAATCCGTTGCCGCACAAATCAATCAAGCGTGCCGCGAAGTTGGATTCTTTTACATTGTTGGCCACGGCGTAGATGAGTTGTTGCAAGAGAGGTTAGAAATCCTGAGCCAGCAGTTTTTCGCGCAGGACGTGGCGACGAAAATGCAAATGACGATGAGCAAGGGCGGCAGGGCGTGGCGCGGATATTTTCCGGTGGGCGATGAATTGACTTCGGGGCAGCCAGATGTGAAGGAAGGCATTTACTTCGGCGCAGAACTGGACGAATCGCACCCGCTGGTTGTTGCGCGAACGCCAATGCACGGTGCAAATCTGTTTCCAGCGAAAATGCCGGAATTGCGTGACGTCGTGTTGGATTATATTGCTGCGCTGACTGCGCTTGGGCACACCTTGATGTGCGGGATTGCTTTGAGTCTTGGATTAGAGGCGCGCTATTTTGCTGATCGCTACACGGCTGATCCGTTGGTGTTGTTTCGTCTCTTCAACTATCCGGCGCAAGCGAGTGAAACCCAATGGGGTGTGGGCGAGCATACAGATTACGGCTTGCTGACGATTTTGAAGCAGGATGATGCGGGTGGGTTAGAAGTGAAAACAAAAGCCGGATGGATTGCGGCCCCTCCAATTGAAAATTCTTTCGTCTGCAATATTGGCGATATGCTGGATCGGATGACCGGCGGATTGTATAAATCTACGCCGCATCGAGTGCGCAATGTGAGCGGGCGTTCGCGGTTATCATTTCCATTTTTCTTCGATCCAAATTTTAATGCAGTAGTGCGGCCCATTGCTTTGCCAGCACGCGACGACAAAGAAGAACGGTGGGATCACGCCAGCGTACATGACTTCAGCGGAACGTACGGCGAATATTTGCTGAGCAAGGTTGCTAAAGTTTTCCCGATGTTGCGCGAATCTGTTTTGCCTAAGTGAGATTGTTTATGAGTATCAAACCTGGATGGCAAGGACGTGTTTACGAAGACTTTGATGTCGGCGATATTTATCGGCATCCGCTTGGGCGCACGATCACACAGGCTGATAATATCTGGTTTACCTTGCTGACTGTGAACCCAAATCCTATTCACTTTGATAGTGCGTACGCCGCGCAGACAGAGTTCAAGAAACCATTGGTAAATTCGACCTTAACTCTGGCGATCATCACCGGACTTTCAGTGACAGATATTTCGCAGAATGCTGTGAATCTTGGTTGGGATGAAGTTCGTATGCCGCATCCAGTGTTTGAGGGTGATACGCTTTATGCGCAAAGCGAAGTGCTGGAAAAGCGCGAATCCAAATCCCGTCCACAGCAGGGAATCGTCCGATGCAAAACTCAGGGCTTTAATCAGGATGGAAAAGTAGTCCTTGAATTCACGCGAACCATTTTAGTCTACAAGCGCGGACATATTCCCGTGTTGCCAACGCCGCAGCCCCAGGTTTAGCCTGCCAAAAACGCTCCCAACTCCTTGAAATTCCAGCAGGTTCGGTGTAGGTTATCGCCACTCGCAAAAAGGTTTTAGTTTCACAATGATGTATGACCTGAATGGATTAATTATTCGGGTTATTTATGGTGCGACTGCTATGGCTGGATGCAGGTGATGCAGGTATCAATCAGCAGCACTGAAGACGGATCGGTATAAGGGACTTAAAGACCTCACCTCTACAATCTCTGCCTAATCACAACTCATTTGCCATAGAGTCGAACGGTCAAGGCTTACGAGATTATGAACAAATGGATCAGTTTGTGTCGCTTCTTCAGAGTGCCTTTGCTGGCGTTGGGGCTAGTGATGGCTGGAGCGGGCTTATTCTACCTGGCAGTGCCAAAACTCATTATTTCTTATCACAATCAGACCTGGCCTAGTGTGGTTGGCCAAATTGTTGACTCACGTTGGCAAAATAAGCTCGTTTCACAAAATGCTGCTCGCCCCAATTTTAAATTTACTCCTAAAATTGAGTATTCCTACATAGTGGACAATACGGAGTACAAAGGGACAACCATCAGCCTGACTTCGTATGATGAATTAGATCGTCAGCTGGGCAAGACGAAACTGGAGCAATATCCCACGGGACGGCGAGTATCCGTTTACTACGATCCAAGAAATCCCGGCGTCAGTTGTCTGGAACAGGAAAAGCCTACTCTGATTGGCGTGCTTGGGGCGATTATGGGGGTTGTCTCTTTTTACATAGCATTTGCGTTGATCCGGCAGGTCGTCAAATCCTAGCTCCTGTGTAAGCTACTTTACCTGGCTCAGTCTCCAGCGCGTCCTCAAAACTAGACCATTTGTTTATTAGAACTTCATATTGCCTCATAAGAGGACATCTTTGATCTGATATTGCGGGTGTCACTTTTGAATCAGAAGCAGCATTGCGGCTTTTTGCAGTGCTAAGTTATGATGGAAGTTGAAAATTTTAAGTCACGACAAAAAATTGTGACAAATAAAGCAACCGCATTATAAATGGCTGCATCCCAGACGACGCGAAAGATCGCAAGAGATAGTTTATTTTCCAGCGAGTTTGCCTATGTCGTCTCTTTCTCTTACTACACCGTTAGCCTTGTTTGGGATGCCCGCAAAAGGCGCGCCAGTCGCGCGGACAAATAACGTGATAGTTGGAGCAACCACGACCAATACAGCGGTGCCGGATTTCGAGCTGACTCAGGCCGCAGCGAACGGTGATATGGCAGCGTTTGAAACGCTGTACGAACGTCATTATCGTCGCGTTTACAGCTTGTGCTTGCGCATGCTGGCAAATCCGACCGAAGCGGAAGATTTAACTCAGGAAGTTTTTGTGCAACTGTTCCGAAAGCTCGGGAGCTTTCGGGGCGAGTCGCAATTCACGACTTGGTTACATCGCCTGACGGTAAATCAGGTTTTGATGCACTTTCGGAAAAAGGGCGTGAAACTGGAAAAAACGACAGAAGAAGGCGATGAGTTGAATGAAATTGTGCAAGTCGGGACAGATCGCCCTAATTCGATGCCCGTAGTAGATCGGATTGCCTTGGACGATGCTATTGCACAGTTACCGCCTGGTTATCGCTCTGTCTTTGTCCTGCACGACGTGGAAGGCTACGAACACGAAGAAATTGGAAAGTTGTTGGGATGCAGCGTTGGTACCTCAAAATCCCAACTTCATAAAGCTCGGATGAAATTACGTGGTTTACTGACAAAAAAATCCTGAGTTCTTTGCAATGTACAAAGAACCTTAGCGAGTAGATTCATGAAAGATATGAGAGAGGAAAATCAGTATGGAATGCCGTGTTGTTATCAATTCTTTGTCTGATTACCTTGATGGTTCACTTGCCGCTCAAGAATTTCAATCCATCGAAGCCCATCTGACGCAATGTCCGCCTTGCAATGCTGTGAGAGTGGACCTGACACAAATTACCTTGGCCGCAAAAGAGTTGCCTTTACGGACTCCGTCACGTGCGTTATGGATACGAATCCAGAATGAGATTGAAATAGAAACGGCTGTGCCCGGAAAGGTAGAGGAAAAAAAAGTCAGTTGGTGGAAAAGAGTAAGCGAACGAAATTTTACCTTTACTCTGCCTCAACTCGCGGGAGCGAGCATGCTGGCCTTTTCTCTGATGGTGTTCGGGATGTATCACGCCTTGCATCGAGACCCACAGGTGGCATCTCAGGCGTCGTCGGATACAGCCAATCCAATTCTGCCGATGGAGAAAGACCTTCAGTTCAAGATTCAACAGAAGGCGAGTCAACTGAACACACGTCGCGTCTCGTGGAATCCTGAGATCAGGACTGTATATGACAATCATCTACAACGCATTGATAATTCGCTGAGCCATGTTCGCCAATCTTGGGTGACGACGCGCGATACGGATCAGCAGAAGTTGTTGATGGATTTGTATAACGAAAAACTCCGGTTAATGGAAGATTTTGAGAGGCTTGGAAAGTAGCGTTATGTTAGGAAAAAGCTTTATTATTTCTTTACCCCCCCGAACGGTTTCTTCCAATGCAATTTTGATGTCGGCCTGTTTGCTTTTGCTCGTTGGGTTAAGCGGCAACGCAAGCGCGCAAGATTTCAATAAATCCTTTAAAGTATTGCCTGATTCCGGTTCGCTTGAAATCAAAACCAAAATGGGATCTGTCACCGTGGTTCCGGCGGTTGGGAATACGATTCAAATCACTGCTCGGCAAGGTGGAAACACAATTAATGCCATGCAGCCGACCCCACAAGGGAAGGTTTCTGTTGAGGTCACAACCGACACTGCCGTTGATTTGGTGATCAGCGTCCCGGCCAGTACTGCATTAGATGTCTTGTGTGTGAAGTGCGGTGTCATTGTCAAAGGATTGCGTGGCCCGGTTAAGGTCAGCAATGTGGAAAATGATATTCAGCTCACAGGCATCCGCAGTTCCCAGGTCGAGGCGCGCAGCATGAGCGGCAACGTATATTACAGCGGAGAAATTATGCCGCGCGGGAATTATTTCCTGAAGTCATTTTCTGGTCGTGTAGATGTAGATTTGCCTGCTGGCGCGAAGTTTAAATTAGAGGCGACATCAGGCCGTGGCGGGATTGAAATCAATCCCAGTGATTTTCAATTGAACATGCAAAAACAAACTTCGCATCTTGTTCAGGGCTTAGTCGAATCCGCCAGTGCCACCGTCACTTTATGGACGCAGGATGGTAGCATCCGAGTGCGGAAAAAATAATGTTTCTTTGAAAGCGAAGAGGGGAACGAAGATGAATTTTTCACCATCTTCGTTCCCCTTTTTATTTTTAGCCGCTGATCTATTTTCCTAATTGCGTAGCGATTTCCTGCATTTTTGCTCTGACACTGCGATACTGGACATCAATCGCATAGACTTCAGCAAATGCCTCGTACGCGTTGTTAAGATCGCCCATCGCAGCATAGGCGTCCGCCAGATCATAGCGTAAGGCTTGGTAGACTTCTTCGTTGTGTCCCGGTGCTTCCAGCCCTTTCTTGAGCCAGACAACTGCCAGACGTGGCAGTCCTTTTTGCGCGAAACAAAACGCGAGCATGTTGCAGCAGGAAACATATTCCCCGTGCATCGGGTCAGACATGATCCCTTTGAAAGCTTGTTGGAATTCTTCGATGGCTTCATCGAACATATCCATTTCTTTATACGCCAGACCCAAATTGTAATGCGTTTCAAAATCCTCGACAGGTTTATGCTGCTCTGATTCTGCTTTGAACTCATCCAGGAAATCCATCAGATCGCCCATTTCGTCGCCATCGAATAAGTCGAAGGATTTCGCTACGGGCACCTCGGCAACAGGCGCAGAAGGTTCAACTACGGGCTGACTTACTTCAAAACCGTTAGTAGCAGGTGCCTGGTATTTGTCTTGTGTTGTGGGCGGAACTAGGAAGATCGTTGCTTCTTCTGACTCTTGCCGTTGACCAGTTGCTATCGGTTGGACGAAAACACCAGGTTCAATATCCGCCTGTAGTGCGAACCCGGAAGGCATTTCATCTTGGGCCATAGGCGCGAATATGCTGGGCGCTTCCTGGCTCGTTGATCCTGACTCGGTCGCCATCTCCACGCCAAGCTCAGGCTTTGGCTGCGCTTTCGTTTCGTTGACCGCTTGATCTGTTCTGGTTTCAGCTGCGCTGAGTTGAGCCAATTTTGCCTGAACTTCAGGGTGATTCGGGAAGTTTATGGCGACGGACTCAAGTGTATAGCGCGCCACATCGAGCATGCCTTGTGAAAGATAAAAGTCCACGCTTTCCAGTTCATCTCGCAAGGCCGGATTGATCGCATTAACTTCTGCAACCGCGATTGTTTCCGGCGCTCCAAAATCTGAGCTGGCTGGTTCGAAGAATCTGGGTTCCGGCTCGCTGCCGAACTCGCTGAAATCTGAGGTTGAATCGGCTTGCGTTTCGACGGTACTGATGGACCACTGGCTCCATTGATCTGCACCATGATCATCAGCGGCAAAATTGCTTGCGGAATCCTCTGTGACCTGGATGGAATACGCCGAGAAATCTGAAGCCTCCTCCGAACGCGCCTCGCCAAAACCCGAATCGTAGTGATTGGCCTGATAGGCGGGGACGGAAGGTTCTTCTGAAAAGGTTGGCGTTGTTCCTTCCAACTCGCGCAGTTTACGCCGATGTTGAATTTCATCTGGTTCCAGTTCAATCAGGCGTTTGAGCGCGCTGATGGCCGCTGGTTTGCTATCTTTTTGAATCGCAACTTCAGTCAATGTGTTGAGTGTGTCAACCAATAAATGATCATCGTGCGTGTGCTCATAAATTGTCGCCAGGCGTGTAAGCACGCCCAGATGTTGCGGTTCGATGGACATGATTTCGCGCAGTAGCTGAGCTGCTTTTTCTTCTTCGCGATATTCGTACAGATTTTCGATGACACGGTCAAACAGGCGCAACGCACCCGTGGCGTCTAAACGTCGCACGTACAACAGGGCCAAATCAAGGGCATATTGATAGCGCGAGGGAGCCGCGATCAACACTTTCTCCAGTGCTGCTTCAGCACCTTCCAGATTATTGGTTGATTGATGAACGCGGGCCAGCAGCGTCAGCAACTCGGCATCATTAGGCCGCTCTGTCAGCAGGCTTTCAATCAATTCAATCGCTTCGCTCGGCTCTTTGTGATCTAGGTAAAGATTCACGGCTGATGCGAGCGCTGCCTGTCCTTTGGGATTGGCTTTAATTGCCCGCACATAAATTTGCAGCGCCTCAATATCTTTATTTTGCCGCCGCATCTCATTCGCAGTGAGGATGAATGTGTCATAGGCCTTTTCGATCTGATCTTCGCGTAGATAAGCTTCGGCCAATTTTAATTGGATGGCAGTATTTTCGGGATCAAGGTCGGCAATCTTTTGATAAATCTCTAGCGCTTGCGAAGTTTGTCCTTCGCGGATGTAATGTTCGGCCACGCTTAAATATTGATGTCGCGCATCTACAATCAGCTTTTGTTGCGCGTAAAGCGCTGCCAATTTCAACGACACGTCAATATTGCCGGGATCAAGCTTGCTCACTTTTTTGAGCATCGCAATAGCCTTCAGATAAAAGCCACTGACGCGGTAGTGTTCGGCAATATGCAGGAAGCTGGCAATTGCTTCGCTGGTTTGGCCAACTTTTACATATAAGTCGCCAAGTGTATTGAGCGTAGTGACATCTGCCGGGTCTGCCTGTGCGATCTGGCGATACTCTTCAATGGCAGATTGATATTTCCCTTGCTGAACATACTTAGAAGCGGTTTTGAGAGATTTGGCTTTATTGAACGACATCGGCTTCGCCTGCTTTATTTGAGGTGTGTTTTAGGTGGGTTGATATTCAGTAGGAACGAGGCGGTGGGACCAGCCAGCGCCAAATTAGCACTAGCTTGAATGCGTTGTCAATCTGAAGTTTCGGAAACGATGTTGCAGCTTTATAACAAAAATATCAATAGGTCATTCTGATTGAAACTTGCTGAGAAATGCGGAATTGCTTTAAGACAGATCACGTTACGCCGTTTGCTGATCCACGTGAGACTGCACCTGTTCATCTTTTCTGTGACCTTTTACTACCTGGGGTTTGACTCGTCGGCGTTATTTGTGGCTCCAGTCTGTAGCCGTCAAGTTAGACGGTTGGAGCGTGCCGTGAAACTTGAAAAGCGCGCAAATTTTCGTGCGAGCAAGTTGCGGAATGCTTGACTTAGATGCGGGCAGGGACAGTAAACTGAACTGCCAAAATCGTTCTCCCCAATTTAATAACTACCGAAACGGTCTTAAGATGGAGCAAGCCCCGATGCAATCGCTTAACCGTGAAGCGCATGAGTTTATTGGTAACGATAGTTTTTACGATGCTATAGATTTCCCGACGGAGGAAGAGTTGTTAGCTGCGCTGGATGCCAGTTTGGAACAATCTCCCTGGCTGCCCCGCCCGATGCCAATTGCATTAGAGACTACCTCCCGCGATCTGGCGCAGCATTGGCGTGAGATTTCATCCGTTTACCAGGAAATCTCATCAATCAAGAATGACGATGGACATTATCTGGACTGTTGGTTGACGCCTCAAGATATGGATTGTGAGATTGAGGCAGAGCCTGATTTCATCATTGATTTTGCTCGCTTTCTGATGGACAGGCTCTTACTCCGAATGGGAGAAGTGCGGCATGCGAATCAGTTATTAAAAGCTGAGCTGGCAAAAATCCGTGCTTGAGTAGTATTCTTTGGCAAGAGGCACTTTCACGATAGACCACTATGGTTGCTGAGCGTATCCAATTAGGCAACTTGCCGCAGTCACAGCATCAAACCCTGATGGCCGTTTTTGCTCAGGAAGCTGAAGCGGACAGGATGGTGGAGCGTCTTGCGGGATTGAATATTGAGATGGAACAAGTCGGGGTAATCCGCGTTGCTTTGGGGACTGTTCCACCAAGTGTGACTAGTCCTGCTTCACCCGTCCCTTTAGTTTCCTCACGGTATTCGACGATAGGAATCATTCTTGGCTGTTTGATTGCTTTGCTCCTCGGTCTGATTTTGTACGCGACAAATTTCTTACAGCTTTCTTTTCTGGAAGCTTTTTTGGTGCATACGCTTGCGCTGGTAATTTTGGGTGGGGTCATTGGCGGTGCTGCGGGCGCGATTTGGGCTTCTGTCGTAGCGCAAAAAAAAGCGATTACCTTATTACCTCAAAGCCCGGAAGGATATATTGTCGTAGTAAAAACCCCGCTTCACTTACTTGCGCAATGCGAATCGTTGGCCCGTGAATTAGGAGCCAAGCGGTTCTTATCCTAGCTGCTATCCGCATCGGGCTGGTGCTGGCGCGAACGATAAATAACAAACTCGGTTGTCTGGAGCTACAGAAGTTGTCGTAGGTAAAAACGACGCTTTGTTGCAAGCAAGATTTGTCAGAAATCCATATCCTTATGAACCACTCAACTACTCGTCGTGATGTGCTTAAATTCTTAGCCAGCAGTGTTGTTGCTGCGCAGCTGCCAACCTTTATCAAAGCCGCGAAGACGCCCAATATTCGCTGGGCACAGGGCTATTTGCTGTGGCGCAATTTTAAGGAAGCCCGCACGTTGCAAGATGCCCTGAGTGATTTGCGCAGTGTGGGTGCCGATGGTATTGAATTTTCTCCGCTTAGCAATGAACTGGAACGCAACGGTCTGACGCCAGAAACTTTCAAGCAATTAATGGTAGAAAAGAAGCTGGCGATTGCCGGAAATTACCTGAGCGCGCCGTTTTATGATCCCTCCAAACGCGAAGAAATCTTGCAGGAAGCCGACAATCGCTTTGCTTTGCTAAAGGAATTTGGCGGGAAAAACATCATCATCGGCCCACCCGGCGTGAAAGCGGATGTAAACCGGATGCAGCTTATCAAGCAACAAGCGCCACTGCTCAACGAAATCGGTAAGCGCGCCAAAGATCAGGGGATGCAAATTGGCCTTCACCCACATCTGAACACGCTGGTCGAAACGCCTGCCGAAATTGATCTGGCAATGGACACGACCGATCCGCGTTATGTGTTTATGTCCGCCGACACTGGGCATCTGCACTTGGCTGGTGGCGATGTCGTGGCGATTCTGCGCAAGTACAAATCGCGGCTGAATTACTTTCATTTCAAAGATGGCGTGCGTCCCTTCGTGCGGCCTGATTTCAAACCAAACCTGCGCGAACTAGGGCGGGGCGAAGTGGATTTTCCCGGCATCATGCGATTGCTGAAAGAGATTCGGTTCACGGGCTGGATCAACGTCGAGCAAGATTCAACGACACTCACGCCGAAAGATTCCTGCCGCATCAGCATGGAATACGTGAACAAAACGCTGAAGCCGATTTACAGTTGAGCGCTAGATTTGTAATCCGAGCGACACGTGTTTCGTTTCCAGAAACGCATCCATTCCCTCAATCCCCAGTTCGCGGCCCCAACCACTTTGCTTCGCGCCGCCGAATGGGCATTGGCTTGTAGATGGAACGCCGTCATTGATGCCAATCGTTCCCGCCTCTAACGCTTCCATCAAACGAAACGCGCGATCCAGATTGTTGGTGAACGCATACGCACTCAAGCCATAAATCGTGTCGTTCGCCAGCGCAATGCCTTCTTCTTCTGTGTCGAAAGCTGTAACCGGGGCAATCGGCGCAAAGGTTTCTTCGTTCATGCACAACGCAGTCTTTGGCACATCTGCTAAAACCGTCGGTTCGATAAATGTGCCTTTGCTGTCTGCTTTGCGTTTGCCGCCGCACAACACACGCGCGCCTTGGGACACAGCGTTTTCGATATGTTCGAGCGCTTTGGTAACGGCCGCTTCATCAATCAGCGGCCCAATATCCATGCCCGGATCGAGGCCGTCGCCGACGTTTTGCGCCTGCGTTTTTTCGACGAACGCGGCCAGGAACTTTTCGTAAATGCCGCGTTGCACATAAATACGGTTCGCCGCAATGCACGACTGGCCGATGTTGCGGAACTTTGCCATCATCACGCCTTCGACGGCTTTGTGCAGGTCAGCATCATCAAACACCAGGACAGGCGCGTGTCCGCCAAGTTCCAGCGACAGCGGCTTCACGGTTTCTGCCGCACCTGCAATCAACGTTTTGCCTACTTCGGTGGAACCTGTAAACGTGATTTTGCGACACAGCGGATTCTGCAAAAACTCCGCGCCAATTTCCGAAGCTGCGCCCGCGACCAATTGGAATACGCCTTTCGGCAACTTTGCCGCATCCACGCATTCCGCCAGCAACGCCGCACAGATCGGCGTTTGCGAAGCAGGTTTGAGGACGACGGTACAGCCGGCAGCCAACGCCGGAGCCATTTTGCGCACCGCGAGAATCAAAGGGAAATTCCACGGGCTAATTGCACCGACGACACCCATCGGCAATTTCACGATCAGATGTCGCTTGCCGTCCACCTGATTCGGCACGATGCGCCCGTAGGCTCGCCGCGCTTCTTCGGCAAACCAGTGCAAGTGATCCGCTGTGCCCGCGACTTCGCCCAGCGATTGCGCGAGCGGCTTGCCGTTTTCCATCGTGATGACGCGCGCGATTTCGTCTTTGCGTGCTTCCACCTGGTTGGCAATCGCGTGCAGATATTCGCCGCGCGTTTTGCCCGTCAGCTTGCGCCAGCCTGCAAACGCCGTGTGCGCATCCGCGATGGCTTGTGCGACACGCGCGCGATCAATTGTGCAGATGCGCGCGAACCTTTCGCCGGTTGCCGGATTGATGACCGCTTTGGTTTGTTCGGTCGTGACAAATTCGCCGTTAAGATAAAGAGGGTAAGTTTTCATAAGTCAGTGGTCGGTGATCGGTGGTCGGTGGTCGGTGGTCGGCAGGCAGTAATAAACAAAAAGTAAATGATGACATCTGTTTTTACCGACCACCAGCCACTGACCACCGGCCACCTATTTCGGCACCCGCGCCCAATCATTCAGGAATTGTTCGATCACAATGTCCGTCATCGGGTGCTTGTACATTTGCTCCATGATGTCGAAGGCCATCGTGCAGACGTCTGCGCCCGCCAGCGCCGATTCCAGCACGTGCGTCGGATGGCGCATTGCGGCGGCGAGCAGTTGTGTTTCAAAGCCATAGTTCGTGTAGATCGTTTTGATCTGCTTCACGAGTTCCATTCCAAAATGCCCAGCAGCGTCCAAACGCCCGACGAACGGGCTGATATACGTCGCGCCGCACTTCGCCGCGAGCAGGGCTTGCAGCGGCGAAAACGTGACGGTCACGTTCGTCTTGATGCCTTCTTTGGCGAAGATTTTCACGGCCTTCAAGCCTTCTTTCATCAGCGGCACTTTGACGACGACGTTCTTGTGCAGCTTGGCGAGTGCGCGGCCTTCTTCCACGATTTCGGGCGCGGTCAGCGTGACGCATTCCAGGCTGATCGGGCCATCCACGATGTCCAGAATCTCCTGATACACGTCCATCGCTTTGCGGCCCGTGTTGGCAATGTGAAAGGGATTGGTGGTTACGCCGTCGAGAATGCCCCAGTCCCAGGCCTGGCGAATTTGTTCGATGTTGGCAGTGTCGAGAAAAAGTTTCATAGGGATAAGAGAGATGCTGGATGCTGGATGCTGGATGCCAGGCCCTTCCCAGCATCCAGCATCCAGCACCTAGCATCTATTTTTAGGTTTACTGAAGTTCGCAAAATTCTGTGCTTCGCCGCCGCGCAGGATTGCCGCGACATCACGGCAGATGGCGGTGACGACGCGGTGCTGGGCTTCGCGGGTTTGCGCGCCGATGTGCGGAAGTTGGATGACGTTGTCCATCGCATCGAAGGTGCTGGGCGCGGCGGGTTCCTGTTGCCGCACTTCGAGGGCCGCGCCGGAAATGCGGTGTTGTTGCAGGGCCTCCGCCAGCGCCGCTTCCTGCACGACGCCGCCGCGCGAAGAGTTGATGAAATAGGCGGACGGCTTCATTTGCGCAAACTCTGCTGCGCCGAACATCCCGCGCGTCTCCTCGTTTTCAGGGATGTGCAGCGTGACGTAATCCGCCGTCGTCAACACTTCCTCCAGACTCGTCAATCGCGTGCAACTTTGCAGCGCGCGCAAACAATCGGCTTCGAGGTAAGGATCATACGCAATCGTCGTCATCCCCAACGCGCGCGCCTTGAGCGCAGTCGTTGAACCAATGCGTCCGAAGCCGACGATGCCCAGCGTCTTGCCGGAAATCTCGGTGCCATGAAAACGCGGACGATCCCAGCGCCCGGCTTTAGTGTCGCGGTCGGCGAGCGAGAGTTTGCGCGCTAAGGCGATCAGCAAGCCGATGACAAGTTCGGCAACGGAGTTCGTATTTTGTTCCGGCGTGAGCGCCACGACGATGCCGTATTCGTTGGCGGCGTCGAGGTCTACGTTATCCATTCCGACGCCCGCGCGCCCGATGACTTCGAGCCTGGTTCCGGCGGCGATCAACTCGCGCGTAATCTGTGTTTGATTGCGTGCGATCAGGGCGCGGTATTCGCCAATTATCGCCAGCAATTCATCCGGTTGCTGCCACAAGTCGGGCGCAAACGTGCAGGCAAACTGTTCGTGCAGCGCGTCCATCGCCGCGCCGCGAATGTTTTCGGTAATCAATACGTCAGGCATGGTTTCGTCTGGTAAATTTTCTCCACAGCCACCACAGCGCAAGCAACAGCAGCGCGCCCGCAGCGGCAATCAGTAAGGTGAAATTGCGTTGTGCCTTTTCGGCTGCCGGTTGCACTTCAATCGCTAAAAACGTGGTGCGTTCAATCGGCGAACCGTCGGGCGCGTTCGCCTGGGCGATGATGTCTACGCCGTGAACACCAGTTTCGGCGGGCGTCCAATCGGCTTTGCCGTTACTCAGAACCAACTCTTCCTCTTTGCCGTCGGGCTGACGAATCACAGCTTTGATCGTCGTGTTCGTGAGTGTTTTGCTCGGCAATTCCAACGCGCCCGTAAACGTGACCGGTTGCTTGAGCGGCGGCAAAAGCTGGCTGGCATTCGCACGCAAGACCGCACCACCCACCACACGCGCAGACAAGGCGAAATCGGCTCCGTCGCTCGGTGTTTTTGCGGTTGCTGTCAGCGTCACTTTCCACGGCCCCGGCTTCGGATTTTCAAAACCATAGCCCAGGTGAACCATCGTGGCGGGATCATCCACTTTGATCAATCCATTTACGTCCGCTTTCAATTCAATCACGTTGCCGCTCGCGCCGCGCACGGTCAAATCCAGCGAGCGACTTGGATCAAAGAGCGCGAAACTCGCCACTGCAACTTGATCCAAATTGACGTTCAATTCCTTCGTCCCGCCAGCATTGACGCGGCCTTTGAAGACTTGGGTGAACTGCACCGGCTCGATGGAATTCGTTGCGGAAGGCGGATCGGTTTCGTTCGGAAATTCGCCGGGTTGTTTTTGCAAATGCCCGCGCACGAACTTCTGAAAGACCTCTTCAGACTTGGTCATGTCTGTGTGCAAAATCGGCATCTCGACAATTGGCCCGGTGATGGCCGAAGCGCTTTCTTTGGCCACGACGACATCGCTCGGCACGCCTGTGCAAGGCGCTTTGAAGCTTTGCAGAATCGGATTGCCCGCCAGCATAAAAAACGGCACGCCGCGCCGATGCGTGATTTGCTTATTGAAGACTTCGCGCAGATACGCCGGACGCAGTTCCAACGAAGCAGGTGCGTAAAATCCGAGCGCCGAGGGCAAGCCCGAACAATCCGAACCGCCGTGCGGCGAACCGAGCATCACCAACTGCGCGACATCCCGTTCCTGCATCAACCGGTCAATGTAATAGCGCGAGATCAAACCGCCCATGCTGTGCGCCACAATGTCCACCATTTCGGCTTTCGTTTTATTTTTCACCCCAGCGATGTATCGCCCCAAGATAGCGGCATTTTCCGCCAGCGTATTCGTGCGCATTGTCGGCTTGGATGTGTCGCCCGTATTCATCACGCCGTCCGCTTTGCCATCGCCGACCGCAAAGCCAGTCAAGCCGAGCGGCGGCAAAAACGTTTGGCTGTACGCTGCCCACGTTGGCGCGCCCGACATAAATCCATGCACCATCACGACCGGGCGCGGGGCCACGCGCACTTCCGTAGTCGCTGGTTCTTTCGTCAAGGCCGAAGCCGCGCGAATCGTGCGTGCTGACAGGCTTTTGCCGTCCGCGCCCCAGAACCAACCGAGGGTGGAAAGGCTTTCTGCCGCGCAGGTCTTCGCGCCGCTGGCAATCGTGCATTTCGCCACGGGCTTATTGTTCGGCAGGAGTTCAAAAATCACCTCGGTAGCTTTTGTGGCGGCAGTCGTGAGTGTGACCTCCACTTTGACGACATCGCCATCCGTGATGTTGTTCACCGCAGCATTTTGCCGATTGTGCAATGACACGGTCATTTGCTCGTGTGCGTGCGCGCTTGTGTGTAGGCTGGCGATCCCGCAGAAGACCAGCCCAGGGAGCCAGGCGATTTTCCAGACTTTCGAGGGGCATTGGTTCATAATTGCCTTTCCGCAACGGCTTGCATTGTTCTTATGCGACTTCGGTTTTCCGCACTCCCTTCAGCAGGGCAAATAAAATCAATGTTCCAAACAGCGGCATCAGCGCGGCGATGAAAAACACGGGCTTGAAAGAGATTGCATCCACCAGAATTCCCGTCAGCAGTGGGAAAAGCCAGCCGCTGAAACCACCTGCCACGCCTGTCAATGCTGTGGCTCTGGCAGTGGCACTATTCGGAAAAAGGTCAGTGATCGAAGCGAACATATTCGCCGACAGCGCATAATGCCCCAGATAGACCACACAAACTGCCGCCCCGCAAAGCAAGGGCGAAGGGGCTGTCACGACGACAATGCTCATTGCGCAAAGCAAGGCCCCGCCCATCATCACGACGCGCCGCGATTGTCGCACGCCCCAACCCCGCGCGATCAAGACTCCTGCCAATGCGCCGCCGCCCATACTGCCCAGATCGCCAAACAACGGCGGCAGCACCGAAAACCACGCGATGGATTTCATGTCCAAACCACGCGCTCGAAACAAATACTCTGGCAACCAAAACAGATAAAACTGGATGACCGGCCCGACCATCATCCGGCACAGCATGACCGCCCACGTTTGGCGCAGTTTCAGTAATTGCCAACTGCTGACTTCCTCGACTTCCGGCTCCTGCCCCGCTTGGATGTACTGCTGTTCTGCCGCTGTCAGGGATGGGTGCTGGGCGGGTGGGCGATAAAAGGCCCGCCAGAAAAACACCCACAAGGCTCCGAGCGCGCTGGGAATCAGGAAGGCCGCCTGCCAATTCCACTGCGCCGTGATGTAGAAAACCAGCGGCCCTGCAATCATCCCGCCGACAAGCGAGGCGGCATTAAATGTTCCAATAGCAAAGGCACGTTCGCGCGCCGGAAACCACTGCCCGACGACTTTCACGCCCCCCGGAAAATTCCCGCATTCTCCTGTTCCCATCCAAAAGCGAAACAGCATGAACTGCCAGGCTGCCTTTCCAATCGCGTGCATCCCATTGGCGAGCGACCACCAAAGCACCGCAAACGTAAACCCGGCGCGCGGCCCCTTACGATCCATCAGCCAGCCCATCGGAAATTCGCCCAGCATCATCCCCAACACAAAGGCGCTGACAATGTAGCCGTACTGCGTATTCGAGAGCTGAAAGCTATCGCGCAACGTCGGTGCCACAAAGGACAACGTGAGCCGATCCACGAAGTTGATGACCGTGACGAAAAACAGCAACGCCAAAATCCACCAGCGAACCTGGCGATAAATGGGGGGCATAGATTGTGGAGTTGAGGGGGCGGTTTGTCGCATGGAATTCAGCGTAAATTTCTCAGTGAATCTAATTGGTTTTCATAAATTGCCTCCTGCTTTAGCTGGAGGACGGAGTGGTTAAGAAAAATCGGCTTTAGCCAAACCAGTTGAGCGTTTGGCTAAAAGCCAAGCAGAAGCTTTTTTCCTGTCTGGCTAAAGCCGCGCGCTATTTGACTCTTTGGCTTCCTCCAGCTAAAGCAGGAGGCAATTTATTAAGCTGCAAACCTGCTTATTTAGTCGCGGTTGGCGCAGTCGTAAACGCTTTCACCAGCCGATACAAGTATTCCTGTCCGTCAAAAAACGATTGCACCGCGATGCGTTCGTCTCTGCCGTGCGCGCGCGAATCGTCCATATCGCCGAAGATGCCCGACGTGCCGTACATCGGAATGCCAGCTTTGCGCAGATACAAACTGTCCGTCGCGCCCGTACTCATCGTCGGAATCACCGACACGCCGGGATAGAGTTCATTTGTGATGCGCTCAATCGCGCTGATGACATCCGGTCGCAGCGGCGAAGGCGGACTCGGTTTCGGCTCTTTGATCGGCGTGATGGAGATGCGATTGTCATTGACGACTTTGATGAGTGTCTGGCGAATTTGATCGGCAGTTTCCGTCGGCAGAATGCGGCAATTGACTGTCGCGCGCGCGGTTTGCGGCAAAGCATTTTCAGCGTGTCCCGCTTCGAGCATCGTCGCCACGCAGGTCGTGCGCATCGTCGAGTTGTACGCGGGTTGCTGGCTCAGCAATGCGATAGCTTGTGCGTCCGCCGGATTCTTCGCCAACGCTCGCATCGCGCCTGCGGTTTCGCCCGATTCAAAGCTTGCGCCGCGCTCGAAATAGAGCTTCGTGACTTCGTTGAGACTTACGGGAAACTGGAATTGCGCGATGCGTTGCAAGCCATCGGCAAGCTGATAAATCACGTTGTCTTTGACGATGGGGCGCGAACTGTGACCGCCTTTGCCTTTCACTTCGAGGCGAAAACTTTGATAGACCTTTTCGCTCGCCTGCACGGTATTGAAGAGCTTCTTGCCGCCACGCATCGCGCCGCCGCCGCCTTCATTCAGTCCGAAATCCGCGTCAATCAGACCGCGATGATTTTTGATGAGCCAGTCCACGCCATTGAAATCGCCGCCTTCTTCGTCTGCGGTTAATGCGACGATGATGTCACGATCCGGCACAAAGCCTTCCTGTTTGAAGCGGATCAGATTCGCCACAAAAATTGCCGCCATCGCCTTGTCATCCGACGTGCCGCGTCCGTAGTAATAGCCGTCCTGCTCTAAAAACTTGAACGGATCAAACGACCAGTCTTCGCGCTTGGCCTCGACGACATCCAGATGCGCAAGCAGCAGAATCGGTTTGCGTGCGCCCGTGCCGCGATACCGAACGACAAGATTGCCTTTGCGCGGATGCGGGCCGAGGACTTGGATGTCTTCGGCAGGGAACCCGGCAGCCTTCAATCGCGCCGCCATCGCTTCGGCAGCTTCGGTGCAATTACCGACGGAATCGGTGGTGTTGATTTCGATGAGCTGCTGAAAGATATTTTCCGCGAGTTGTCGCGCGGGCGAAAGCCTTTGTGCTTGGGCGGCAACGGCGAATGCAAAGATGAAGAGCGCAAGGCAAATAAATTTTTTCATGTAGATTTCCTATGAACGCGAAGCGCCTGGGAGCGCAAGCGTCCCGCTTGCTGTTTGCGCGCGCAGCGACGCAAACAAACGTTGTGAGGGAATCCGCTGAAGATGAAATAATTGCCTAGCGAGGCGTGTGAGCTTCGTTTCACTCGCTCGGAGCAAGCGGGACGCTTGCGCTCCCAGGCGCTTCGCGTTCCCCCCAACGTCACAAACTATACGCCTCAAGATATTTCACGCCCGTTCCGGTATTGAACAGCACGATGCGATCCTGCGCGGACACCGTGCTTGCGGCAAGCATTTTCTTCAGCGCCGAAAAACATGCCGCGCCTTCGGGAGCGCAGAATAAGCCTTCTGCTGCGCCGACGACTTTGGTGTCGGCAATCATTTCTTCGTCGGTGACGGAAATTGCGCCGCCGCCGCTCGTGCGCAGAATATCGAGCATGATGAAATCGCCGATGGCTTTTGGCACGCGCAATCCTGACGCGGAGGTATGCGCATTTTCAAATTCCGGCGCTTCGTCCCAACCGTTGTCGAACGCGCGCACGATGGGAGCACAACCAGCGGCCTGCACCGAAAACATCCGTGGTCGCTGATGCCCGATCCAGCCCATTGCTTCCATTTCGTCGAAGGCTTTCCACATGCCGACTAGGCCGGTGCCGCCGCCGGTTGGATACAGAATTACATCCGGCAGCGCCCAATTGAATTGCTCGGCCAATTCGTAGCCCATCGTCTTTTTGCCTTCAATGCGATACGGCTCTTTCAGCGTCGAAACGTCGAACCAGCCTTCCGCCTCTTTGCGTTTGCCGACTTCGGCTCCGCAATCGGTAATCAATCCGTCAATCAACGTCACTTCCGCGCCGAGTTGCTGGCATTCGATGCGATTCGCGGCAGGTGTGTCGCGCGGCATGAAGACAAACGCCGGAATGCCCGCCGCCGCCGCATACGCCGACATCGCGCCGCCTGCATTGCCCGCCGTAGGAATGGCCAGCTTCGTGACGCCCAATTCTTTCGCCATCGAAATTGCAGTGGTTTGCCCGCGTGCTTTGAATGATCCAGTCGGGTTCGGCGATTCGTCTTTGATGAACAGATGTGGTAGCTCAACCTGTGCGCCGAGTCGTTTCGCGTGCAACAGTGGCGTCCAGCCTTCGCCGAGGCTCACGATGTTTTCGTCGTGAACGACAGGCAAGACTTCGCGGTAACGCCAGAGCGACGACACCCGATGTTTCAGGCTTTCTTTCGTCAGCGTTTCTGCCGCCTTCGCTAAATCGTAGCGCACCAGCAACGGTTTGCCGCAGCTTGTGCAGAGGTTATAGATTTTGTTGGCTTCGTAATTCGTGCCGCATTTGGCACATTCAAGATGAGTAACGTGCATTGTAGGATTTAGGTGTATTGACAACTTAGGTTAGAAACCTATGCGGAGCAACAAACAAGATGTTTGTTGTACATTGACTGCGAAGAGGTAGCGCAAACATCCTGTTTGCGCCTCCAACTTAACTTGGCAATACATTTAGGAAATAGGATTTGGGATATAGGATTTAGGTTCGGACGTTCGAGCATTAGGGGGGGATTGTAGCTTGGCCACAGCCCTAAATCCTAAATCCTACCTCCTAAATCCTGCCGTTTACGTTGTGATGGAATCGCCCTTGCCATCCATGAAATCTTTATTCTTATCGCCGACCCAGTAACGCGCGCCAGCGATGCACCAAATGAATTCCAGTGGGCTTTCCTGGGAAAAGACGGGATGATAATTCATCATCGGAATTGTCACCATATCGCCTTCATTGACGCTGGTGACAAAACATAGTTTTTCGGGCGACTCATACACTTCCATCGCGCCGTGTCCTTTGATGAAAATATAAACTTCTTCCTGATCCGTGTGATTGTGCGGCGGCCACGAACGTTGATGCGCTTGAAAGAACGTGTAGCCCGCAATTAATTTGTCCGCCGCTTCCGGCACATCGAACATCATGAACACATCTTTGCCTGCGAGATGGCGAATGCGATCTTCGCGCTGTGAATATTCAGCAAATTTGGAATGATGAATCGGATGCACGTTCTCAGCGGTCGCAGAACATTGCATCACTTTGGCAACGTCGGATTGAGCATTGGAAATTTGAAATTGTGCGCCGCGCGGAATGTATAACGTATCGTAGGAATCAAGATGATATTCGTCGCCGTTGACTGTAACCGTCACCTTGCCTTTCCACATAAACAGCAACGTTTCTTCGTTTGCCAAACAGACGTTGCCGGATGAAGTATGCGCGGGCAATTCGTATTCGCCGCAACTCAGCCAGTTCAACTGCGAAGTCGCAGGCGTGAAGTGCTGACGGTATGTCACCTTCGCTGCCGAAGTTTTGAAAAGCGTGCCGGGTTTGACGGTTTCGCTTTGGTGAATCGGATCAGCGATGGTGAATGGTGGTACTGCTAATTGTACAGCTTGTGAGGCTGAATCCATTATTACTCCTCTTGCTCAAAGAACCACGGAGCGCACAGAGAACACGGAGTTTTTTTAGACAGGATTGACAAGATTTTTACAGGATTGACAGGAAATATTAAGCAATCAAAACAATGCTTTCTTTCTTGTCAATCTTAGCGCAAATATTGTTCATCCGGTCTTGCATTTCTCTGTGTCCTCCGCGAGCTCCGTGGTTTTACATTCAGGTTATGCTAGTAAGAAAGCCGCAAACCAAACTGCATCTGGCGCATCGTTGCCAGTTGGAAGATGTTAGTGATGCGGCCCGCCGTGCCTGGGCAATCTACGCAAGCGTTCGGATTTGCCAGATTGACCCGGTTCGGCACATTGAACATCTCAGCGCGGAATTGCGCTTTGAAGCGTTCGGTGATGCTGAACGTTTTGGAGAGCGACGCGTCAAATTGTTGGAAGCTTGGCCCCAACAACCGATTGCGTCCGACGCTGCCGAACGAACCGCGTTGCGGGCGTCCCCAAGGGCCCAGGACTTGTCCATTCGCAGTCAGCGGCGTGACTTGTCCATTGGCGGCCAGCGGTGTCGTGATGAACCATTGGTTACGGTCAGGATTCGATGGTTTCCAATCGCCCACCAGGTTAGGACGGCACCATCCTGTGTCGCGGTCAGCATTGCAATCGCGATAGCTTGGTGTGAACGGTAATCCGCTTTGCAACGAATACACCGTGCTTAATTGCCATCCACCTAACACAGCATCTACGGCTTTGCCCGCATCGCTCAGGAATTTGCGGCCTTTGCCGAACGGAACTTCCCACACCCCAGCCAGCGTGAAGACGTGGCTGCGATGATTGTCGTTCGGGCCATAGGCTTGTGTTGCGTCAATGTTGTAATACGTGTTCGTGTAATGGAATGAACGCGACCACGTGTAATGTGTCAACAGTGAGTAGCTGCTGGAAAAGCGCTTTTCAGCCTTCAATTGCAGCGAGTGGAAGTTGTTGCTTGCATCCGAACCATAGTAACGGAAGTTTTGCGACCAACCAAACTTATTGAAGAACGGCTTGCGTTGATTCGTCGTCAATGTCGGATAGCCAACCAATGTTGCCTGGTTGAAGTCGTAATCGCCGCCGAAGCCTGCAAAAACGTGGGTGCCTTTGCTCCCGACGTATGCTGCTTCGACTGCGATGTCACCCACCGTTTGCCGCTGCAACGTTAAGTTCCAGGAATCAGTCGTTGGCAGGCGAACTTTGTCCGGCAGAATGAACGCCGTTACGCCGTTAGGCAGAATCGGGCGACCATTCGGGCCTTTCGGGCGACTGTCGAGAATCGTTGCCGGATTCAGTGCGGTGGGGCCTTGTGCCAGGGTAAAGACAGAATCGAAGTTGCGCGCCGGTTGCAGAGATTGAATGCCGAGCACGGGCAGGTTTTGTGTCACATTATGACCAAAAACTGATCCAAACACGCCAATGTCAAACCCACGTCCATAGCCCATCCGCAACACAGTTTTTTCCGTCAGCTTGTACGCAATGCCGATGCGCGGCGCGAACAGGTTGTTCGGCACACGTTGATTCAGGTCAAGCCCGACGCCGGGCGAACCAGCAATCAGGACTTCGCCTGTGTTGATGTCGACGAAACCGCCTTTGCCTGCGCCTGTGACCGTTTGCGGACGATAATTTTCATACCGTACGCCGCCATTGATCGTCAGCGCACGATTCACGCGCCAGTTGTCTTGCACATAAGTGAAGAGGCGATTCTGACGCTCTTCGGCATCGGTGATGGTGCTGACATAGCGCTCAAACACGCTCACGTCGCCTAACAGGAATGAGGCCAACGCTGAGCCGCCGCCGCTGGGGCCTTGTGTGCGCGCCGCATTGAATTGCAATTCGCCCGCGCGATGCCGATCCGACGGAATACGCAGGTTCATCGCATAGCGATAATCTACGCCAAATTTGAACGTGTGATTGCCGCGCAGATTCGTCCAGTTGTTGACGAATTGGAATGCGCGTTCGTTTTGGCGCAGCGGGCAATTGCAGCGCGCAAATTGCAACGCATAGCCAAAGTTGAATTGATTGCCGCCGTTGCCGCCGGGGCCATAGCCATTCAATAAAAAGGCTGGCATGCCGCCCGTGAAGGAGTCTGTGTTCAAGCCCGGAATGCCTGCATCTTTCGCGGGCGTTGAATCACCTGCGCCGGGATCAACGTTGACGCGATAGCGGAAGAAGCCGAAGCGGAAGTCGGTCAACCAGTTGTTGCTGACGTTGTAATTAAAGCCTGCCGCGATGCTCTGATTGCGTGTACGCGAAATGCCTGCGAACGGCGCTTGTTCATCAAAGCCGCGTCCGCCGCCTGCAAACCCGAAGATGCCGGGTGAATCCAGGCGGTAATCGGCAAAGCTGTAGCGACCGAAGAATTGCAGATTCTGGCTGTGGAAATAATCCCAGCGCGTATTGGTCAAATCTTCATTGAATTTGATGGTGCCGGAACCCACATAGTTCGGATTGTCACGTGTGACACCGTCAATATTGGGCAGCGGGATGAACGCCAGCAGCCGTTGTGCCTGTGGCGACAGCCGCGTGGTGGGGATGCGATTGCCTGTAAATTGGGTACGTGCGGCTGGTGCATCACCACTGAGCGGATCAAAAATGTCCAGACCGAGGCCGCTCAGATCGCCTGCGCGTTCTGCTGCACTCGGCACCCGCAACAGCGCGGAACCGCCCGTATTGCGCCGCGTGCCTTGATAATCGGCAAACCAGAAGAGTTTGTCTTTGATAATGCGACCGCTGGCCGCGCCACCATATTGGTTGTATTGCGTCACCGGAATATAGCGATCCGTGCCGCGAATCTTGTTGAATTGTGTGAATGGATTGCGCGCGTTCAGCACGCCGTTGCGCATAAATTCAAAACCGACCGCATGAAAATCGTTCGTGCCGGATTTGGTTTGCACGCTGACGACGCCAGCGGTTGCGCCGAATTCTGCGTCATAGGCAGAGGTGGTGATCTTGGCCTCGGAAAGCGATTCAAGCGTCGGGTTGATAACGACCAGACTCAGCAGTGCATCGCGGTTATCGGTGCCGTCCAGCAGTTGCGTGGTCCCGGCGAAGCTTTGCCCGTTGACGACCTTGCGGAACGAACCCTGCGGGTCTTCGGATGAAGCCGTTTGTGATGTTGTCGCCTGTACACCTGGCGTCAGCAATTCAAATTGCGTGAAGCGCCGATTGATGAGCGGCAGATTGGTCACGGTTTTTTCGCTGAACGTCACGGCCACATCGGCGCGCTCAGTTTTTAAGAGCGGAGCTTCCGCGCTGATTTCGACGACTTGTGAAACGTCACCGACTTCCAGCTTGAGTTCCGCCCGCGTTTCCTGATCTACGGAAACGACTACGTTAGATACGGCGGCTTTGAATCCGCCCGCTTCAACGCGAATCTGATACGCACCAGCGATCAGTCCGCGTTGGGTGAAGTTACCATCTGCATTGGTTGTAGTTGTCACGCTGGTTTGCCGCGCCGTGTCCGTGATGGTGACTTTGGCATTGGCAATGGCTGCACCTTGCGGATCAGTCACCGTGCCGACAATGTTGCCGTACACAGCCTGAGCAAAGGCTGCCGAGGGAGCCAGCAGGACAAGCAGCACGACCGCAAAAATAGCTTTTCGCATAGCTGTAATCTCCTTGAGTGTTGTTTCGATGAAGAGAGATAACCTCTCTCTGATAAGTTGCGTGATTGCACTTGGGCAATCGTAAGTTCATCTCAGCAGGATTGGATCGAAACTAATCGCTCGATTTATGTTTGGTAGTGTGTCAATCAATATACCGTAGGATGTCGAGTTTGCAGAAGCTCTTTATTAAAAATGTCGTCCGTCGTTCGAGCTTACTCTCGCCCTGTCCTATGTATCTTCGATTATCTTTGTGCCCGTGGCGTCAAACTTCATGCGCTTGCGTTGCCAGAACGCCGCTTTAGCCAGATGCACGGGATTGCAGGCAGCAATGCCTGTTTGAATATCGGCACTCGGTTTGAGGCCGTTTTTTATAGCGTCCAGGAAACTGGTGGCGTGTGCCACTTCCAGATTTTCTTTCGTTTCGACGACTTCGGGCGAACCTTTGTACGGCTGAAAAATATAGCCGTTACGGGTTAATTCCAGCGTGCCTTCCGTCCCTTGGAAAAACACGCCGGGGCGGTCATTGCGAATCGGCAAGACCGAAGATTCAAAGGTCAGATTCCAATTCTTGTATTGCAGCACGGCGTTAACGGTATCAGGGTTTTGCCGTCCGTCGTTCAGCTGATAGATGCCGCCTGTCGCTGTGGCATTGAGCGGACGTGTTTCATCCATCATCCACTGCGCGACATCGGCCCAATGCGTCAGGATGTCCGCCAGTAACCCGCCGCCATAATCAGGGAAGTAGCGCCACGAATCATAGCGAATCCATTCATAAGGCACTTTTTTCGCCGGGCCTAAAAAACGCTCCCAATCGAAGCCCGCAGGTTTCGGTTGCGGCTCAATCCTGCGGCGTTGCCACGGAAAGTCGTGCCAGATGGCGCGCGCGAAAACGAGCTTGCCCAAACGGCCTTTGGCAAAGAATTCTTCCTTGGCTTTTTTGTAATGCGCGCCGCTGCGTTGTTGCGTACCGGTTTGGCAGACTTTGCCACTTTTCTTTACGGCCTCAATGAAAGCCGGGCCTTCTTCAAAATTGTGCGATGTGGGTTTTTCAAGATAGACGTGCTTGCCTGCTTTGAGGGCGGCCAGCGTTTGCGTCAAATGCAAATGATCGGGCGAACCGATCAGGACGGCGTCCACGTCCCTCCGGCTCAATGCCTCTTCGATGGCGATGGTTTCGTGCGGCTTGACGTTCAGGGCCTCTTTCGCGCGCTGGCGTTGTGCGTCGTAAATATCCGCAAGGCAGGTCAACTCAACGCGTCCGGTGGCAAGGAACGCTTTCATCACATCGCGTCCGCGCCGACCGCTGCCAATGAGCGCCATGCCGACGCGATCATTCGCTCCTGCAATGCGGGCGTACGAAGCGGCTGTAAAGGTGGTTGCGCTGATACTGAGTAGGAAATTTCTTCTTTTCATGGGTGAGAGAACAGGTTTTGTTCTCTCACCACAGAGGACATCTTCCCGTGTCCAGAGAATACTCCCCCAGTCGTTCTCTGGACACTTTCCCTTTGTCCTCTGTGGTGAGAACCATTCCATATAAATGCAAATTTGGCAAGTGATTAGCTGCCGAAAAACTTGTCCAGCGCGGCTTTTGCCGGGGCCACCGCACTTTCTCCCGGTTTCTCTCCGCTCAGCCGTTCTTCTTCATTTAGTACCCAGCCTTGCCATTTTACTTTTTTGATTACGTTAGCCAGTTGTTGCAGCGGAAAATCTCCCTGTCCTAAAGGGATTTGCACGTCGCTTTTGAAATCACCCTTAAAATCGCGCAGATGCACTCCTGCAATTCGTTTGTGATGCCTGGCAAAGAACTCTGGCACCTTGATGCCGCCGCGCCACGCCCAACCACAATCAGTCAGGAACTGCACCAGGTCAGGGTCTGTGTGTTTGTAGAGGCCTTCGATTTCAAGCCCACCGTTTTGAAACTCTGGGCCGTGATTGTGATAGTTCAGGCTCAGCCCTTTTGACTGGCAATACCTCCCGGCTGCATTCAGGCCATCGGCCTTACGCTTCAGGGCATCGCTGGCGACTTTGCCATCTTTGATGAGGCCGCTACCGCTCAGAATCAATCGCTGCGCTCCAAAGGCTGCTGCTCCGTCCGCTACGGTTTTGACCAAATCCATCGGCGCGATTTGGGTTTGGGGGTCGTATGTATCCAGAAAAATATGCGTGCCAAAAAACTGTAAGCCAATTTTTTCGATCTGCGTACGAGCCTGCGTCACATTGCCAAATTGCGGCTGAATATTGCGGAAACCCGTCTCAAAACCATCAAAGCCTAATTCCTTAAGTTTTGCGAGCACCGTCAACAGACTGGAAAAATCGCGCGGATCAATGCGCCAGGCATTCGTTTGGCAGCCGAATTTCACGCCTGTCAACTTAGCGAAAGCAGGGGGAAGACCTGTTGCGCTTTTAGCCAACGTTCCAGCTAAAACCGAAGATAGCGCTGCCAGAAATGTGCGCCGTTGCATGATTCGCTACTTTTCCTTTCGTTGATTGATCGCCCAGCTTGCTTTACCGGTAAACTAAACCATAAAAAAAGTTATTGTGTCAACGGACACGGGCAGATTTTAGCCTCGTCTTTTTCAGGACGTTAGGAGCCGCGCCAATAGATTCTCGGAGCTTCAATTCCACCGGCAAAATCACGTTTTGCGGGGCCTGAAATTTGTTTTTCATTCCACCCAGCAACAAGTCGAATGCCTGCCGACCAATTTCATACATGGGTGTATATACGGTGGTGAGAGGTTTGTGCGTGAACTCGCTCACGGCTGTGCCGTCAAAACTGGCCACTGATACTTCGCCTGGGATCGCTACACCCGTCACCTCCAGAAAGCGCAACAGGCCAACTGCCACTACATCGCTGAATGTAACAACCGCAGTCGGCTTCTTTTTCAGCGTTGCCCACAGCTGCTGCCCTGCTTCGTATCCACCGTGAAAGCTTAGCTCGGCATATTGAAAAAGCTTTGGGTCATCATCGAAGTCATATTTTTTTGCCCATCGCTTGAACGCCGCCAGCCGTTGCCGAATGGGCAACATCGCAGGCTGCCCGGAAATGTACGCGACCCGCTTGTGTCCTAATTCCGCCAGCTTTTCGACAACCATTCGCACGCCATCCATATAATCCGCTGCGACCTGATGAAAAATAGGCGGCTTAAGCTGGCGATTGATCAGCACCACGTCAAAATCGCTGTGCAGTAAATTTTGCCAGAAAGAGGGCAGTTTCGGCTTTTCGCTGATAAAGGGCGGGGCCGCGATGATGCCGCGCATATGCAGCGCAATCATATCTTTCACGCGTTCGGTATAGCGTTCCATTTCGTACGAACCATTCGCCAACAGGACGTGATAGCCCGCCGCGCTGGCTGCGTCTTCGATAGCGCGAATGACCTCGGCGTAATAGGGATCAGAACTGTTCGGCACAATCACTCCGATCAGATTGGATTTACCGGTTGCCAGCGCGCGTGCGACTTGGTTCGGCTCATAATTGAGCTCTTTCATGGCGGCACGAATGCGCTCTTTGGTCGGCGCGGAAATACGCGGATGATCCCTCAGGGCCAGTGACACCGTCATGGCGGAGAGACCGAGCTGATTGGCAATATCTCGGATCGTAACTTTTTTCTTCAAAGCACCTGTACCCTCAGAAATATTTTTGTTCTTCGCTCAGCTTTCAAAAGTTATATCACGATAAATTTCAGCAAGCGTCAATGTACAGGCAACGGCAGAGAGCTCAATTTCTGATTCGATCCCAATGTAATCACGGCGGAGCCAAAAGCCGTTAGGTTGTTTGATGTATTGTGTGACATGCGGGCGTTCCTGCTCAATTAACAGATATTCCTGAAAGCTTTCGATAGATTGGTAGGCGAGAAATTTTCCTTCGCGGTCGTACTGGGCGGTTGTAGAAGAGAGGACTTCGACAATCAAAATCGGATTGACGAGCATTTCAATCCCTTGAAAGTCTTCGGTTCGCAGTTCTCCACAAGCAACGCTTACGTCCGGCAACCGAAAAGGTCTTGCAGTTGGTACTTTGACGGCAGCGTCACCATTAAAAACACGGCAGGAGGTCAGGCGGGTTTGTAAGGCGGAAGCAGTGTTGACGGCAATAATGCTGTGCGATAGTTTACCACCAGCCATCGCGACGATTTGACCCTCGAAATATTCAAATCGCTCCTCCGAGTTTTTCAGCAATTCAACATAATCTTCTACGGTGTAATAGGGTTTTGGTAACGCAGACATTTTTGTTCTCCTGATTGAGAACCAGATATTACCGCAACTATTTCTATAACTCGAAGATGAACAGGCAAAACTTTATAAGAATCACTTTTTCGGCGTGGCGGTTTCTGTCACTATCGCCCGTGCGGCTTTGGCTTGTTTGATGAAGCATTTTGCCAGTTTGGGTTCGACGTCGCCGCCAATCGAACTTTCCTGACAACTGGCGACTAATGCTCCGGTGCCTGCATCTACGGCGGTGATGGTGAAGCGGGTTGTCCATTTCTTGCGATACACTTCCAAAACCAAATCAGCCTCGTGTTTATCGCGAACAACCAGCAAGCCAAGGTGATTAAATTCGGGATGCTTGACCAGTTCGCGTTCCAACGCTTCCCGGTTCATGTAGTCGGATTTGGGTTGAATGAAAACTGTTTTGGCTGAACGCAGGAGTGAAACGGCGCTGGTAGGTTCAGGCGCAGGTCTGGGCGTTTGCGCGTAAGCGGAAATAGCGCCGAAAAAAATCAGAACGAAGAACGAGCGAGTAAACGTAACGATGGGGTTCATAAATTCTCTCTCCTGTGAAGGTGATGTCCAGTAATCGGAGCGCTCATCGTAGTTGGGAAAGAGAAGGGGAGCGCGGAAAGATGTCACACTTTTTTGAGTGTGACATCGCGAAAAGCTACTTTTTGAAATTGGGATTGGGCGTCATGAAAACGAGCAAGGTCAGGCGTGCATCGCTGGTGTTGCGAACCCCGTGAGGTGCTCCAGCAGGGGCAAGGACGATTTGGTGTTGCCCCAGTTCCTGCTCTTCAGTGCCGATTAAAAAAGTGCCGTGTCCGTCCAGCACATAGTAGATTTTGTCAGCATCGTCGTGCGAATGCGGTTTTTGTTCCTGCCCTGGTTCCAGTCCGTACACATCGCAGAAGAAATTTGACGTCTCATACAAATTAATCTTCTGCATTTTTTCCGGCGCAAACTGGGCGGCGGCGAATACGTTTTTAGGTGTCATTGGTCTGGCGAGTCTGGCAAGTCTGGAGAGTCTAAGGAATATGGAGAGTCGCGGATGGCTTTGACTCCATAAACTCTCTGGACTCCCTGGACTCTCTTGACTGGATTCGCTATTTCACTTTGAAAGAACGGGCAATGATGTCCGTCTGACTGCGGAGCGCTTCCATCGTGCCGCGATTGCCCGTAAAGCGGAGCACATAGACAGTGGTGTCGTTCACCATCAGGTAATAATTGCGGCCTTTTTTTGGCCGACCACCTGTTGTGAAATCGTAGGCCGTCAACATCGCGGGAATCCTGCCGTTGCCCGCACTAAATTCTTCCACTGCGCCCTTGGTGTAATTGGGTAAGAAGGTTAACGTCTGGCTTTCATCTTTTTTGATGACATCCACCAGCTTGGCACCTTTGTCAACTTCCAGGCGGCGCACTTTCAGCAATCCTTCTTCGCGAACTTTATAGATAATTTCTACTTGCTTGCGTCCTGCGCCGTCCGTGATTTCGACCGCGTGCCAGCCCTGTTCCGGTTTGAGCGCGCTGGGAATTGCCACGGTGAAATTTCCTTCGGGGTCTTGAATCGTTTCAGTTGAGGATTGTGCATGGAGTGACAGCGTTCCTGCGAAGGCTAAGACGCAGCCAATTAAGGTGAGAAGGCAAAATCGTAACTTCATTTTGGATTCTCCTTGAATCATTAATTTGCGGCTTGCTGTGTATTCAGCAGCGGCAAGCTTTTTCCAATTGCCTGTTCAATTGCGGCGCGTTGAATCGCCAGCAGATTTTCAATGCCGACGTCCGCCGCTGCAATCAATTCGTTCATTTGCTCGCGTGAGAACGGGTCAGCTTCGGCAGTGCCTTGTAACTCAACAAATCGGCCATCCCCCGTCCGCACGATATTCATATCTACTTCTGCGACAGAATCTTCGGTGTAAGCTAAATCCAATAAGACTTGTTGATTGACGATTCCCACGCTAACCGCTGCAACATAATCACGGAGCGGCAGTTTTGCAATTTTCTGACTCGCGACAGTTTTACTCAGCGCCAGTGCTAGCGCCACGAAGCCACCCGTGATCGAAGCCGTGCGTGTACCGCCATCAGCCTGAATCACGTCACAATCAATCGTCACCGTCCGTTCGCCCAGCGCCGCCATATCAATCACTGCCCGCAGGCTGCGACCAATCAATCTTTGGATTTCGTGTGTGCGCCCAGACGCGCCGCCACGATGCACTTCGCGTGACGTCCGGGATTCTGTTGCGCGCGGCAACATGGAATATTCTGCTGTGACCCAGCCCTGACCTTTACCCTTCAAAAAATTGGGTACTTTTTCTTCGACCGTGGCGTTGCAAATCACGCGGGTTGCACCGATTTCAATAAGCACCGAACCTTCGGCGTACTTAGTGAAGCCTGTGGTGATTTGGGTTGCCCGGATGTCCAGCGGAGTGCGGCCATCAAGACGAAGAAGGGGAGTGTTTTCCGACATGTTCTGCTACCTCTACGGCCTCCAAATGTGCAAGTGGATGGCCTAAAAATCGTTCGGCGATGCGGTGAAATCGCTGTGCCGCATCGGTGACATAAAATTCGCTCCAACCCGGTTCAGCCTGCGGATTGAGCAGTTCTTTTTCGCGCAGCAAGGTTGCAATTTCTATGGCTGTTGCTGCGCCGGAATCTATCAGCGTGACGCCCGCGCCGATTGTTTCAGCAATCACATTTTTTAGCAAAGGGTAATGTGTGCAACCCAACACCAGCGTATCAATTTGCTCTGCGCGCAATGGAGCCAAGTATTTTTCTGCGACTTGCTGTGTAATGACTGAATCAGTTTCGCCTTCTTCCACCAGCGGCACAAACA
>JAFDVL010000112.1 GCA_018268995.1 Acidobacteriota bacterium
TGTTTGTTGCCCATCGTGCGTTCTTTCGCCGCATCTTCCGCTTTGGTGACAGCACAGCGCGTGATGGTGATTTCGAGCGGTGTGATGGGATGGAACGATTGCCCAAACGTGAATTGCACTGGGCCGCGTACTTGTCCCCAGGCAGAGCCTTTCATCACTTCATTACCCGTCGAGAGAACGCCGCCAAACGTGCGGACGTCATAAAATTCTCGACACAGCCATTTCATCGCGGCTTCAGCTTTGTCTTTGATTTCTTTGAATTCTTCGCCGCCTTTTTTCACACCTTCATCAAGTTGATCGTTGATAACGGTTCCCTGTGTGACAAGGATAGTATGACCGTTGTCCTGATCGTTCTCGCGTTTCGGCTTGAATGTGCCGACGTAGTTGCGGACTTTACGTTTCAGGCAGACATCCGAAACGATGCCGCGATTCGTGTTGGGATCAAGGCGCGGCATATTACCCGCATCGGGATCACCGTTGGGGTTTCCGTTCACTACTTCAAAGAACAAAAGAAAATCGTGCCGATTGGTTAAGGTATCGTTGCTCATAAATTCCTCCGAAAGCGGTACAGTACGGCGAGCGGTAGCGAGCTGGTGACTTGTTGACCAAGTCGCTACCGCTCCTCGTACCGTACCAGTTTCTAAAAGCCCGGCAATGCGGGAGTGTTTTCGATTTCAAGCTCAGCTTGTGCCGATGGTTTGGTTTGATTGGTATTGGCTCTGGCTTCTTTGCGCGCCGCATCGTCCGCCGCTTTTTGCTGATAAAAGCCGAGCGCAAAGCGGCCTTGTTCGACCAGCGAAAACGTGCGCGGAAATTGCGGCGGTTGCAGCGGCGCAGGCTGCGGAAACAACGCGGCGATTTCGGCGATGCGGCGCTTGATGGCTTCGGACGCGCCTTTGTTACTGCGCGAAACCTTTTTCAAGTGATGCTGATGCAAACGCCACAAAATGCCGAACGCCGAATTTGGCGCGGATGAAGCTGAGCCGTAATACCGTTCGACGACGCCCGCGCCGTCGAAGTTGTAATCGTTAGCTCGCATTTGCAGATCATCAAAAATCGCCAGCAAACGACCGCAGTTGTACGCGGCATCGCTGGTTTCACAGACTTTCGTTTCCATAAACGGTTCACCTTCCTTTCGATTGCGATTCACGATCAGGCGAATGAGCGCGAATCGGGAGAGATTGCGTAATGTGATGTTGGGGCCGTCTTTGACCAATTGCTTGGCGAGACGGTTCAAGACAGGTTTGAGTAATTGCAGCGATGGCGCGTGCGCTTCGAGCGCGGCGCGATAAAGCTGCGTCAGAATTTCGGGCTGTAAGTCTTTCGACTCGCGCACGGTCGTCATTGCCAGCCGATACAAACCGAGTGGCGATGATGTTTCTTCGTCGTTCTTTTTCTTTGCCACAGCCGGTTCGCCATACGGCGCGATGTCCAAATCCCGAAACCATTGCTGCAAATTTTCTTTGGCCGTTGTGAGCGGTACTTGCAACCAATGCCGCACGACGATGCGCCCGGCATTGCCCGCGAGCGTGACGCTGTAAAATTCGTCATCGGCAATCGCGCTACGTTCTTCTCCGCGCAAGGGCGAAGCGAGAAACTTCTTGATGGTTTCGGGCTTCGGCTGATCGAAGAGCGCGAAGAAATCTTCGGTGCTTTCTTCGTAGTTGCGGGCCCAAAAACAAATGATCGTGCCGCCAAGTTGAAAGTAATGTGAACGCTGATTGACGAGCCAATTGAGCGCGACGGAATATGCTGTGCTGGCTTCAATGGAAACGGGCGCGTTGTAACTTTGATCGCAGCCGTAGGAGGTGAACGCCGCTTTATCGAAAGAAACAATCGCGGCCCCGGTTGGCTGTGCGTTGGGAATGCGTTTGATCTTTGGATTATGTGTCGGAGCGATTGGCACATCGGTTTGCCCCGTAATCAAACAAAGCCCCTTCTCAACAGCTTCGTTCTTCTCGCTCATTTCCTGCTGATACACCCTGCGCCAAAAAGGGCGAATGACTTGCTCGTCTTCCAGCAGCAATTGCCCTTCAACGGAGAAGGTAAAGTTTTCCGCCGCAAGTTTGATTTCGCTTCCCTCTGCCGTCGTCAACCACCACGCGGGCTTTTCTTTGCCATCGGAATCCCGTTTATGCCCCCAGCGCAAAAAGCTCGGTTGGGTTGCGTGTTGCGCTTTGAAGCCTAACAACGCTTGCAATGATGGATGCTGCGTTTCGGCAAAGGCAGCTTCGATCTGCTGCCAGAAATCCGTTTGTTTGGCAGCATTGTTCTGATCCCGATCCCGTCGCCGCTTTTCGTTGTCTTTGTCTTTTTCGGGGTCAGCATCAAAGCCGAAGACAGCGGTGATGCCATCAGCTAAAAACTCTGCGACGCCGCCCGCCACTTTCGGGCGCGTAGTTTGCGGCGCGCTGAATTCTTTGCCGCGTTTGTCATCGCCCGTCGGCACGATGCCGAGGAAGTTGCCTTGTGCATCGAGTTGAATAATCCAGCGAATCGCTTTGGTATTGAAGGCCAGGTCGTCGAGCAGTTTGCGCGAGTGCGCGAGTTCGTATAGTGCTTTGAGTAGCATTATGATTGCTCCTTTCCATTTTTACTCAAGACGTGATGAAGAGGCGTTAAGAGTTCAACCTTCAGGTTGTGGCTGCGCAGCGTACAACCAAGCTGAAGCTTGAACTCCAAACACCGCTCACGATGGTGTTTGTTTTCCTGCAAACCGCACCCGTTCGGGATGACATTGCAACGTAGCGTTTTCAATCTGGGCGTGAAAGAACGCGGCTTGCGGCTTGATGATGTGGCCTTGATAACGCAGGAGGTTCTTCGCCTTCTTGCCTGCGGCGGCGCTCAGCGCTTCCCGTTCCGCATCAGTCAGCCATTTGAACCCTTCGGCGCGCGCGTTCGCGTCGAACACGTCATACAACATCAATCCCAAATCTTCGTGTTGTCCTTGCCAATGTGGATTGCGCGTTTGCAATTCGGCTTCGGGGTTTTCGATGAATTCAAAATCTGCTGCAAACTCGCGCACGCCGAAATACGGGCGATGAAAACATTTGCCTTGCGCCAGGCGTCGTTTGATTTCTTCGGTGTATTTCGTGAGGCCGTGCGGCGAGGATTGCCCCAACTGGCTCAGACGGACTTCGGCGGTGATGAGGTATTCGACTTCCTGCAACGCCAGCATATTGCGCTGTGTCCCGTCGGCTGCGCCACCGCCCGCTTCGATGTACGAAACCTTTTCGGGCGACTTCATCCACGACTGAATTGCGCCGATAACGGCGGTGACTTCGTTGCGACGAAACGAAAACCAGCGACCTTTCTTGATGACGCGAATCGTATCAATCAGGTAATAAATCTGCGGTTCCCAGAAGATGGCTTCGAGAATGCCGCGCGCTGCCGAAGGCGTCATCATTGCGTAGCTGACTCGTTCGACTTTCATTTCCGGGCGCGTGAAACAGGCGTGATCGCCCCACACGCGCAGGCTGACAAAGTGGCTCATAAAATAAAATCCTCCGTTGGTCGTTCTGTGATGACGATGCCGAAGCGGTCGTCATAAAACCCTTCACTCAAAACAAATAATTCCAGATTCGGGAGCAGCGGTTTGATTTGCCCCAATGCCTGCAAGTGATCGAATTGATGCTGATACAAATTCACGAAGTAGCGTTGCAGGCGACGCAAATCGGTTTTGGTGAAACGCGCTTGTTCTTTGGAAAACGGGCGCGTACGAATGTCTTCGATGAATTCGGAACTTCTGCCGTAATGCACAATCACAGCGCGGGTGTTGTCTTCGATGACTTTGGCTTCTTTTGACGTGCTGCGGAACTTGAATTCGTGGCGCAGTTGCTGAATCTGCTTCGCGTCGGTTTCCGCATATTGATAAAGCTGTGTGAAGTAGCGTGCGAAAATTTCGTGATCGGTGGCAAGTTGCTGTTCGGTGATTTGTTGCAGCAACATCGCCGTGATGTTCGTTGCTGTCGAATAAAACCCTTTGGGCAAGGTGTTTTGTTCGGGATGAAAAAGAAAGACTTCGCCGCGCGTCAATTTGCCTTCGCGGTTGCAACGTCCAGCGGCTTGCACAATCGAATCCAGCGGCGCAAGTGCGCGATAGACAATGGGGAAATCAACGTCAACTCCGGCTTCGATCAATTGCGTCGAAATAACGTGGCAAGGCCGTTGCTCTCGCAGGCGAACACGGATTTCCGTTTCCAAAATATCGAAGCGATGCTGCGCACACATCAGCGAGGACAGGTGAAAGACGGCTTCCTTATCGTCCGATTGTCGCCTGACTTCTTCGTACAATTCGCGCGCGTGGCGGCGGGTATTGACGATGCACAGAGCCTGATTTTGCGCGGTCATTTTCTCCGCGAGTGAAGCCCACGATTCGGTTGAGCCGGGTTGCGCAAAGTGAAAATTGACGCGCTGCAATTGGGCGAAGGTCGCTTCCGTGTCTTCTGTAATTTCTGTGATTTCGTTTTCTGCAAAGCCGTTTTTGATCGCATTCGATTGCCGAAAGGCGGGCTGTGTCGCGGTCGAGAACACAAAGCTGACACCGTAATCCTGCTGCAAAATCTTCAGCACGTTCAGCAAAGGTTCCAGCAAATGCGACGGCAGCGTTTGTACTTCGTCAAAGATCACGACCGCGTTCGCAATGTTGTGCAGCTTGCGGCAGCGGCTGGTTTTCGCGGCAAACAACGATTCGATGAATTGCACCGAAGTCGTCACAATGACTGGCGCGTCCCAATTTTCTGTCGCGTATTCAAACGGTGATTTGACGGGTGAGCGTTCTTCGTTTGTGTCGCTCGGTGGGTCGTTTACAGCGGAATGATGTTCGATCACGATGCCCGTTCGCTGCGGATCAAACACGCGCTGATATTGTGCGGCGTTTTGTTCGATGATCGAAAGATAGGGAATGACAACAATCACGCGGCGCAGGTTGTGTTGTCGCGCGTGCGCCAGCGCGAAGGCCATTCCCGAAAGCGTTTTGCCGCCGCCAGTTGGAACGGTCAGCGAGAAGAAGCCACGCGGTTTGGCGGCGGCGTCAACGCATTGCTGAAAGATGCGATGGCGCAACTGATTGAGTTCACCTGCGGTGGGTTTTGAGTTTTTCTCAGCGAGCAATTGCGCGAATAACTCTTCAGGTTGTAATGCTTGCATCGCACGCGGTTGCAGCGTGAAATGCTGCTCGGTGTCGAGGAAATCGGCATCCACCAACGACGAAAACAGCATCCGTACGAACATCTCGAAGCGCAATTTGTCGCCGTCAAAATTTGGCTCTTTGAAACCGAGATCAAGTCGACAAATCTCACTTTCAAATTTGGCTACCAAGTCTGGCAGGCAATCCTGTGCATTGTATTTCTGGCTCTTGATGAGTTCCTGCAAATCGTCAATATCGTGCAAGCCCGCGTGATGCGCGGCAATCACAAACGCCATTGCCAGCTTGCGATATTGTGCCGCCAACGCTGCGCCATACACCGCGTGGTGTGTTTCGTAGCTGCTTTGCCGCTGGCCGCGCAAATACTCCTGAAACTCGGCGCGATATTTTCCCAAGTCGTGCAGCAGTCCCGCCCATTCCGCGACTTCGGCAAGTTGTGAATTTCCAGCTTCTGCAAATTGCCGTGTCAACGTTCCCACGCAGCGCAAATGCTCGTATAACAAATGCGGTACGCCGCTCCTGTTTTCATTGTGGGCTAAAAAGTTCGACATACATTTCCTCCGCGATTCGCCCTGAAGCTATCGCATACACCGAACATGGATGGTCGGTCTTCCCAACTGCTCGCAAACTTTTTTTATTCTCGTGTCTCACGCTGCTGAAGTGATTCGTGCAGCACAGCTCGAATCCGCCCGCGCAATTCCGGCGGCTCCAGCACTTCGACATCGGGCAACCAACTCAAAATGAATCGTTCCAAGCCGCGTCCCTGTGCGACGGTCATTTCAATTGTGATCGTGGCGACATTGCCTTGTGCATCGGTCGTGCGCTCAATTTCTACTTGCGAAGGGTGAAATTGACGTTCGGCAAAGACGCGGGCGGTGGTGCGATGTGCGCGCAGCCGCACCGTCAGTGGCTCGCCGTGAATGCCGTTGAAGCAGTATTTCGTCAGAAACGCCTGCAAGGCGAAATCGGCGGGGCGAATGAAACTTTCGCCCGTTTCTTGCAGCCATTCGATGTGATCTACCGAAAACGGAATGATGCCTTGTCGTTCGTGATCGAAGCCGATGACTTTCAGCGTTGCACCGTCAGGATCGAAGTACACCGTGTAGGGATCAAACAGTCGCTCTTTGGTCTTGCCGCTGTGCAAGGTGTGATAGCGCATGCGGATGCGGCGGCTATTCATTGCGGCATTGGTCAGGCGGTCTATTCGGTCGGTGAAGGTCGAATAATCTTTGGCGGGAACGGTCGCCGAGCCAAAGATATTGGCTAAAGTGTCGAGCTTGTTGCGCAACGCACGCGGCAAGGCAGCGCGGACTTTATCAAGTAACGTGTAGCCATAATGTCCGAACGGTGTCCCAAAGGCGGTCAGACCTGTTGCGCCGATTGCTTGTTGGGCAAGCAGTAGCGTCGCCAGTTCACCTGGCGTCAGGTTCGGCGGGCGGAATTCATAGTTATCGCCAAAGCGATAGATCTTTTCGCGCCCTTCCATCTCGTCCAGAATAAAGTAATGACGTGAGAGTTCATTGAGGTTGCGCCGAATCGTGACGCTGTCGACGTCGAACAGTTGCGCTAATTCGCGCTGCGAATGTGGGCGTTCGGCCAATAAAAATAGAATGCGAATGAGGCGTTCGGTCAGCTCCCCACGATTGTGTGAATGCAATGGCGACATAGGAATTGGCTCTTGTCATGGCGGACAATAAAGTGGTTGTTTTGTTGCTGAGAGAACAGGGCATGGTAAGATTGCCTAGCATCGTATCAATGTCAAGATAGTCATCTAAAATTGACTTCAGGATAAATCTAAATTATCGGTTCTGTCTGAAAAATCGCTGCGCTCTGTTGCCAGTGATCTCAACATCAACAGACCCCTACTAACAATAAAAAATCTATGTCTAACCCAATTGGATTCGGAATTGTCGGAGGCGGGATGATCGGCAAAGTTCACGCTGAGGCCATCAACTCGATCCCCACTGCAAATGTCGTAGCGGTTTATGGACGCAACGAATCCCGCGCAACTGAATTGGCGGAAAAATATGGCGCATCTGCCTATACGGATTATGCCGCATTCCTGGCGCATCCTGGCCTTGACGTCGTGAACATCTGCTCACCGAGCGGGCTGCATTTGGATCACGGACAGGCTGCCGCCGCAGCGGGCAAGCATGTGCTGGTGGAAAAACCCATTGAAATCAATCTGGAACGCGCGGATGCGCTGATCGCGGCGTGCGAACAAGCGAATGTCAAACTCGGCGTGATCTTTCAATCGCGCTTTTTGCCAGCCGTGCAAAAGATCAAAGCGGCCATGGACACTGGCAAACTAGGCAAACTGATTCTTGGTGATGCGTATGTCAAATGGTATCGCGCACCAGAGTATTACGCTGAAGGGTCGTGGCACGGCAAACTGGCGCTTGATGGCGGCGGTGCGCTGATCAATCAGGCGATTCATACCGTTGATTTATTGCGATGGATGATGGGGCCTGTCACTGCGGCCCAAGCGATGAAAAAAGCGTTGCGCTATCCCCACATCGAAGCCGAAGACACGCTCGTCGGCAATGTTCAGTTCCAGAATGGCGCGCTGGGTGCAATCGTGGCAACAACCTCTGTCAAACCGGGATTCAAACGCCGCCTGGAAATTTCCGGCGAACGCGGCACGATTGTTTTGGATGGCGATGAGATTACCGTGTGGGAGATTGACGGCGAAGCCTCCGCTGCCGAATCTGCTGAACAATTAACTGATGGATCATCTAATCCGGCTGCGATCTCTACTGAAGGTCATCGGCGGCAAATTGAAGATATGGTTCACGCCGTGCGGGAAAACCGCGAGCCGATTGTGAATGGACACGAGGGCCGCAAATCGTTGGAGGTGGTCTGCGCGTTGTATCAAGCGGCAGAGGAACAACGCGTCATTCAATTGTCCTGACAACAAAAGGTAAAAACAAAAAATAGCGGGCCGTATCCAGGGATGCAGCCCGCTGTTTTTTTCTATGGAGCCTTTTATGGAACGATCAGAGCGTCGCCTTTGCCTGTGATCGTAGGGCTGCGATTGCCTCGCGTGGCATAGAGACTCGCGCCAATTCCGATTGCAGCGGCCAGCGTGATGATTGCTGGTAATCCGCCCTGCCAGGAATTGAATGATGGCTGCTGCGTCGTTACATTGGCCGTAGTGGTGGTCGTGGCATTCGTGCCGGGAATTTCAGCCGTCACGGTTGAGCTACCAACAACGGAAGCTGCATTGTACGGAACCGAAGCAATGCCGCGTGCATCTGTGCGAACTTCAGTGCTGGTCAGGCCGATGACTACGTTTCCAAGTGTGCCTGTTCCCTGCACCGAAAAGCGCACGGGAACATCTGCGACCGGACGGTTGTTTTGATCGGTGACGCGCATTTGAATTGGATAGGATTGTTTCGTTCCAATATTGATCGTTCCGCTCAAATTTGCCGGGCGAATGTGATAGGACTTCACGTCAAAGCGTGTTTTCCCATCCACATCTTTGATGACCGGAGGTGCCAGTAGCGGCCAGTTGCCAATCACCATGACTGATCCGTTCATGACATCAACGGCACCGTTGCCTTCCCGCATTTCGACGCGGAAATTCGCGCCGCGCGTCGCAGCCATCACAGCATCGCCCGCGCGAACGTAACCGCTGGCTTGCGGATCGAAACGAACCTGCAAATCGCCGCTCAATAATTGTGCTGCCAGCACTTTTTGGGTGGATTGCAGCGAAGTTGTGGCCCCCACAACTTCCGTAGTCAGTTTCGCTTTTGCCCCGCTATTCAAAACAACTTGTCCGATGGACGTAAATGCCAGGCGAGCACCTGATCCACGCGGCGCTTCAACGATTTCACCGCCCCACAGCATCTCGCGGCCTGAGGTCAGACGTCCGTTGACCAACATTCCATGCAATGATTCCGCCGCGCCAATGCTTCGCGCCAGTGAGGCTGTCGTCACATTGGTTGGGCGAGCAGAACGATCTGCAAAAAACGCGTTGGAGGACGTGAGCGAAATTGAACGCATAAACGCGTTGCGACGCTGATTCAAATCATCCATTGCCCTTTCACGCCGGGCAGCTTCTGTCACCACTGCGGGCGGCACGCTCAGCTTAAAATTCCCGATCAGCTTTTCAAGCTTTTTGGCCGCCAGAAATTGCGAATCTTTTTTCGTGGTCGTCGTGGCGGCAGTCCCACCTTCAAATGGTTTGGCCGAAGATGAGTTAGCATTGGCCAGAACGGTGCCATTGCCGGTCAAAATCATCGCTCGTCCCTGTTTCAAATCCACTTTAAAGCTGGAACCTTTTGAGGCTGTAAATTCTGAATCTACGGAATTGACCAGCGCTCCGGCTTCATTGCGAAGCGCGACGCTCATCTCACCCGCCAGCAAATTAGCTGAGAAAGCATTTGTGCCAGCGGCTTCGTGAAGCTTGGCGTTTTCCATCTTCAGTTGCACGGATGCGCCGGGCGAAAGATTGACCTCACCTAAAGCGCCAAAGACGATCTTCGCTCCCGTGGTGACCTGAACGACTTCATCTCCCCACAACGTGAAACTGCCATCGGCTGACCGACCGTTAATGGTCACAGCTCCGGTGGATTGAATAATCCCGATTGCGCCGGGTGCGATTGCATTTGCGATGGTATTTTTTGTGTGGCCTGCCTGCGTGGGGAAAAAACTACTGGTGAGGATCATCGCCAGACTCAATCCCTTGACGCCTAATGACGTACCGAAACTGGTTTTTCTCATATTCCTCCTAAACACGAATCAGCAGCATTGGGTGCCGTGATTACTGGTTAACACAAGGTATTTATTATTGCAATGAAGCTATTTGCCCTTCCTCGCCCGCTGCTCACCATCAGCCAAATTCATTTTCTGGCTCATCGCAAGGAGCGGACGACGAACAGCTATTTTTATCGAACGTGAATGCGAACCGGGTTCGACGGCTTGCCATCCACACTGAGTACCAAATCCACTTCGCCGCCCACGATCAAGCTGCGCGGAATGCGAATATTGACCTGATCCAAGCCAATGTATTGGCCTTGCGGGCCGGCATAATCCACAGGAGCCTCGACGCCCGCAATCTTTGCGGAGACTTTGTTCATCGAGCTGTAGTAGCGAATGCCGGTTCCGAACAGCACTAACACGACTTGTTCATCAGAAGTTCCAAGGTTGATCGGTGCGGGCACGAATTTGTTCTGCGCGGCATCGAACAGTGCGACCGATTCGGTGCTCTGTGTATTGTCAGGTTTGACTCTGACCGCGTAGGCAGCTGGTGCGCCTTTGCCATCAGAGTTAGCAGTAAATAAGGCCGGTGCCATCTCTGCAATCTTTACATTGCCTGTTGAGACAACCGAACCTTTGCTAACGATGACAACCTTTGCATCGCCAGGGACAGTGCCTGTAGGAATCAGGTAATTGATCTGTGTGGGCGAAACAAAGAACAGCGGAGCCGGACGCTCCACCATATTGGCGTCTGTGATGTAAACCTTCACATCACCAAGCTCAGTGGGCAATGGCAAGGTCGAAGAGCCTTCTGTCTTGCTGCTGAGACTTTCGCCAAAAGCCGAGGCGATTCCTTCGGTCGTGACAGATTCGGCGCTAAAGCTGGCGGCAGACACCGTCGTTGCATTCACGATGCGCCCGCGTTGCGTACCCACCGGGCCAGAAGTTGCAAAGGATTGTGTGCCATCAGCGTCATAGAAAAAGACCTGCACCTGATTGGCGTTCAAGCCTGTGTCTCTGGCGGTGAACTTACGGACGATGGTGAAGCTTTGCCCTTTCAGGAAACCAAGGCCACGAAGGTTCAAATCATAACTCTGTGGCTGTCCCACACGGTTTCCACTTTGATCGTAGAATTGATAGGCATATTGCGTAATATTTGTATCCGCATCATAGCCCGAAGCTTCCACCGTAAATTCATCCGAACCGCTCTTGATGAACACCACCAGCGGAGACTGACGCGGTGCCAGCGGATCAATAAATCGTGATTGCGTTTCCACGCGTCCCGTCAGGCTTGAGGTTCCAACTGTATTGGCTCCCTGCAAAATCGTAAGCGTCGAATTGATAACATCCGAAATCACCTGACTCGCGGCCAGATTTGTCGTCCTGCCCGCAGGAGCTGGAATCTTTGGATCAAAATCAATGCGGAAGCTCCAAGCCCTGAAACCAGGAATCGAAATCACCTGTCCACTGCGAATCTCAGTGTTCGCGCCACTGGTCGTGTTGTACAGGATGAAAGTTCCGCTGTCGTCGGTGTTCGTGATTTTGCCACTCGTGACATCATCACCCGTTCGACGAAACGCAAAGCTCAAATTCAACGTTTGGCAACCCGTGTTTTCGACCGTAAAAGTTCGCGAGGTGCGCGGAACAATTGCTTCGCGAGCTGGTGTCGCAGTGCCAAAGTCCAGCGTTGAGGCAAGCGTGACCCTGGCGGTGGCGGGTGTGCAATCTGAGATGGGTAACGTAATCGCATTCGATGTCACACCATCTGCGGAGACCACTGAAATCGGCCAATTTGCAGCCTGAGTTAATTCACTGGCGTTAATCGTGGTGGTAATTTGGTTCGGACTGACAACGGTTGACGTACGAGGCGTCCCGTTTACCCGTATTCTCGCGCCTTCGCAGAAGCCTGTCCCAGTGACGGTTAGGGTGAATGTGTTGCCCCCCACATAAGCAATCGTTGGATTGATCGCGGTGACAGTTGGAGCAATGCTGAAGGTCTGCACGACTGACGTGCCACCGCCTGGTGCCGGGCTGACAACTGTGACACGAATGATCCCTGCGCAAACAATATCACTCGCGGCATAGTCCACAATTAAGCGAGTCCGCGAAATAAATCGCGTCGGGCATGGACGACCATTCCAGAAAACAACCGACCCCGGCACAAAGCCATTTCCGGTGATTTCCAGAGTGCCCGCCCCGCCGCCAGCAGCAATGGTAGCAAATCCTAACCCGGTCAAGCTGGGAACGGGATTGTTAATAAAGAAAGTTAGTGGATTTGAAACTCCACCGCCCGGCGTCGGATTAAAAACGGTAATCGTCGCAGTTCCCGCAGAGGCGATAAGCGCAGCAGGAACTGTCGCCGTCAACAAGGTCGAACTTTGGAAAGTCGTGATCAGCGTTGAGCCGTTCCATCGCACAACAGACCCATTGACAAAGTTCGTGCCGATGACGCCAAGGGTGAAGGATGATGGATCGCCCGCAAAGGCAGCACCTGGATTTAAGGCGGAAACCGCGGGGATCGGATAGTTCAAAGTAATTTGATCGCCAGTGAAAATGCGCTGATCAATCAGATTCCCCAGGTCATCAGAAATTTCCAGGTCAACAGGTGAACTGGCAAAACCAACGGGTGTGACCTGACCAAACATTGCAGGGTTGATCGTGAAAGTGACGCGTAACACCTGCTTTAGGCCCGCCGAAAATTTTTGTCCGGCGGGTAAAGCAACTCCCACACCGAGCCGCCCGCTGAAGATTTCGATAGGATTGAGTAAAAGTAATGCGCTGGACGCATCGGAACCTAACACTGCGACCGGATTGCTGATGGCATTTTTGTCAAAGGCCAAAGTAAAGCCCAAAGCATTTTCATTGCCCTGTGCGACCAACTCAATGGGAATAGTTACAGTGGTCGAAGCAAAGGTCGGCGTTCCGAGCTTAACTTCGCGTGCCGCCTCTGGGCTCAGGCCTGACGGAACAGCCCCAGCCGGAGCTGCTGCAATCGCCACTGTTGGCCCACCAGCCGCAGTTAGCGGATCAAGTTCTGCGGCATACCGCATCGCCTGTACCAGGTCAGCAATTCCGATTTTGCCATCCCCCTTGGTCGAACGTGGTGCGTTATCGGCGCGCTGAAACTCGCTGCCCTCGGCGGCCTTGTCAACGCCCGTGGCAAAGCGTCCGATTTGCTCATAATCGTTTTGATTGGGCACGCCATTTTTCCCATTGGGGCGCGGCGTGACATCACCTTCATAACCTGATTGAGCAGAAACCCCAGGGGCGGATGAAATGAGTGAAATGCTAATCAACACAGCAACAAAACTGATGGCAAGCCACCGAATCAAATGCAGATTGCTGAGTTTCGTCACCATTCTCGATCTTGTCATAGATAGTTCCTCGTGCGGATGTGAGTAAATAAGCGTGGCACAACAAGGGGCAACGAGCTGATGTTTTTTTTTTGCGCAACGCCGGGGTCAGGTCAATTAATGTAAAAATCGTGGTTATACTGAGGGGGCACGATTTAGGTGGAAGCGATCTGTAAAGTGGCGGAAATCACGTTCTTGAGTGCTAAGGCGACGAAATCCGCTATCTCTGCCCGTAGTTTCAGATCTTCACAGAATGCCAATTAACACTTAATTGCTGGTTGTTCGCTTTGGCAGGGGTTTAGTTGTTGAGGTAGCCAACCCAACGTCAAGTTATCAATCTCGTGTCTAGCAAGAAGGATTATAAATTCTCAAATTCAAATCAAATTGACTCTTCATTTCCACCAAAGCGCGGGCATCATACACTGAATCGGTCAAATCGCCAAGTTTAACTTTAAGATTTAAAAGGACACTACGGAAACGAGCTCTGGAAATTCCCCCCTGAAGTCAGTCCGTTTTCAGAAGGTATACCCAAAGGCCAGGTTGTAATGTCCGGCTCTTTGCCGTGAGTTTTGATAATCTGTCCAGAGGCGACGATACTCCAGAGAAACTAAAAAATTCTGGCGCAAGGCCCAGATGAAATTAGCAAACGCCGCTTGATTCTTCAGCCGTGTGCTGGGCGTCACCTGCCCCGCCAGCAGGTCTTTGTTGCGAGGATCATCCTGCCCATAAGCGAGATTGAAATCCAACGATGGATTTACTTTGTAGCTCAGCTGCGCCCAGCCTCCCGTTGAAAAAACACCGCGAATACTGGTCGCGGGATTGCTCAATAATCCGCTCACGACAAAGAGGCGATCATTACGAAAGCCGCTGGCTTCTCCTAAATTAATTGCCCGCCCTGCATAAACTTCACCGCTCAGGCTCAATTTCTGAGTCAGTGGGACTTGCCAGTCCCCAGTCAAGGCGCGCGAATTTACAGCCCGGTTGAATGAAAATGGGCGGCGATGAAAATAGCCACCGAATCCAAACTCAATTTTTTGTTCTGTGTCCAGGGAACGACTCCAGACAACACGCGATTCATACCCAGGGCCGCCTTCGATGGTGCCGCCTTGTACCGTCTCACCAAAGGGCATGAGCAATCCGCCCTGCACCTGCACTTCGGTCGCCTCGCCCGCACGGATTCGATGTTCCAGCATCAATTGTGGTCGCCACTGCCAAAGATTGCCCGCCCCGGTCAAAGGAGAAAACCACGTTGCTGCCAGAGAAGTAGGATTGCGCGGTGAAATCATGGGTTGTCGTTGTCCGACAATGAGCGAAGTCTTTGCCCAATCAAGCCGGGCAGAAGCCGTTAGAATTCGGAGCGAGCCTAACACTTCGGTCGTTTCCCCGCCCCAGAAATCAAATTCGGCTTCGGCGCTGAGGCGTGCATTTCCCAGCCTCTGGCTCAGGTTCGGGCCTTCAAAAATAAAGCCGATTCGGGTTTGGCGCAGCGAAGCACCAACATTATTTTTGCGCGGAGCAGTCGTTGGCAAAGGGGCAAACAGCGGCACATCGTTGAGGGAGGAATCGTTGGTGTTCAGAAAAGCATTGGCCAGAATCATTCCACTCAACTTGATCCGAAACTTGGAATCGCTTTCTACTTTCGTCTGCGCCTGCTCCTTGATTTGGGCGGTGTTGAGATCAATTTGTTCCTTCAGCAAATCCAACTCTGTCTGCAATGGTTCAGAGTTTGTCGGTGTGGATGCCGGGTCTGGCGAAGGCAGCGGCTTTTCGGTTTTGGCTTCGGAAACAGTTGACTGAGGAGCAACCTCTTTTCGATCAATTTTTAACTCAGCCAATTGCGCCCCTAATCCCTGAATCGTTTGTCGTAAAGATGAGAGTTCCTCTGTGTTTTGCGCTAATCGTCGAAGCAATTCTGCCTGCTGTTCACGAGCAAGGCGGGCTTCCTGTTGTGCCTGTTTTGCAGATTCTTCGGCGCGTCGAAGTAAATCCAACATCGCCTCATTTTCGCTTTTCGCAGCTTGTCTGGACGGTGCAGGAACGGGCTTTTTCGGTTTTTGTCTGCGTGGTTGAGCAGTAGCTGGAAGACATCCCGCCAGAAGAAAGAGGAAGACAACCAACCAACAATATTTCCGGTTCATATTCTGCCTGGGTTAAGCAATGAACCAGCGATTCATTGCAAGTTTTGGTGAGCAGGAAAGGCTAATGATTTAATCTGTTGATATAAATTCCGAAAATGCGTTTGTTTGCTGAGACAACAATCGGCTTCATGGACAACGGGCAAGCCAGAGCCATCCGGTTCGATTAAAGCTGTCAGCAAAACAAAATGAATTTGCGCCAGATTTGGATTCGACCGGATACGATGACAAAGTTCCAGGCCGTTCAATCCGGGCATATCCAGATCGGACACAATGACATCTGGTTGGGCGATTTGCAACGCTTCAAGCGCCGCATAGCCGCTGGCAGCCTCCTGCACTTCGCAGCCTTCGCTCTCCAGCGCAATTGCTGTAACCGCACGAAACGATTCATCATCATCAACCAGTAAAACCTTGATGGGCATACTACACTACTCAATTTTGTGGGGCGTTTGATGGGATGTTGTGCAAGGGCAACCTGACATAGAAGTCAGCGCCCGTCACGATTGCTTCATAGCCGATTGTGCCGCCATGTGCCTCTACAATACTTTTCGCAATCGCCAAACCTAACCCCGTTCCGCCTAATTTGCCGTGGCTTACAAATGGCTCAAATAGTCGTTCGCGGATTTCATCGGGAACTCCTGTTCCGTTATCAATAACATCCAATCGCACGGTGGCGTTTTGCACGACAGCATGCACGATGATTTTGGGCGCGGGTGCCTGAGTGGACAACGCCTGAGCAGCGTTATTCAACAGGTTCTCAAAGACTCGGCGTATCCGCTCGCCATCCACGGTAACAACGATTTCAGAGGGAATATCGGTTTCAATATTTATGGTGGCGTAATTCGCCCGAAGGCTTCGGACGGCCTTTTCTATCAATGCTGCCAGCCGATGATGCTCCAGCGCCAGGTTGTATTTGCCGAGCGTGAAGTCCAGCAATTCGCGCAACATATCCTGCATCCGCTTGGAGGCCCGCATCTGACTTTCCACCAGTGTCTTGCGCCGATCCAGCGAGAGTCCATCTCGATTCAGCATTTCAGCAGCGGTTGAGATTGCAGCCAGTGGATTGCGCAAATCATGCACGATGGAACTGGCCATTTGACCAATGGCTGCCAGTCTTTCACGCTTCAGCAATTCGGATTGGGATTGCTTCAGCGAACGACGCATTTGATCAAAGGCAGTGGCCAGTTCGCCTAATTCCCCCTGCGCGACGACTTTGATTTCCTCCTGATAATTCCCACTTCCGACAACGCGTGCGCTTTGAATCAACGATTCAATCGGACGGACGATGCGTCCCGCCATCAGATAGCTCAGTAAAAACGCGGCGGCGATGCTTCCCGTCCAGAGCAACAAAAGCAAATTCGAGATCAGGCGGAACAAACGTCGGATGGATTCCAAGGATCGGATCATGACGACTCGCCCCAGACTTTCTCCGCCAAATCCAGTCAGCGAACGCGAGAAGGCTAACGCTTCATCCCCGCCGATTTTGATTTCACTGGGACGAGTCACACTCGCATTTTGAACCGCCGCCGCATTCACAAACGGAGCGAAATCCGATTCAGAGGTGAGCGACGAGGCATAAATTCGGTCGGCCAATAAAAACACGACATCGCTGTGAATGCGGTCTTTAATCGTTTGCGCAACGTTGCGATTCAGTTCGGCCCCCGTTCCCAAAACGGCCAGCGTGTTCTGATATTGATCGTTGCCAGACTGTAAAAGAATTGGCGTCAGAATCAGCTGGTAAAGCCTGCCTCCGAATAGGGCGAAGCCCGGTGTTTGTTTTTGATCGTGAGCGGTTTGCCGGGCTGCCTGAAGCTCTTCGTTGAGCACATAATCCGCTCCATTTCGTTCGGCGAATATCACCTTTCCTGCACCATCGGTGATGACGACCAGATCAACCTGAGCGGTTGTTTCGCTGGTCAAATCTGCAACCATTTCATGAATCGTGGCTTTGTCCTGCGCCGCACGCTCGTTGCCGAAAACGACTTTGGCAATGGGTGAATTCGCCATCGTCGTCCCAATGGCAGCCAGACTGCGGGCGTTTTCTTCCCAGACTGCGTTATAAATTGGCAGCAGGGTTTCGATTTCAACCTGCACCTGCTGTCGGGCCTGTCGGACAACGACGACGTTAATCACCCAGGCCGCAATCAATAAAATCGCGGTGGAAAGCAACGCCGACATCACAAAAAGTCGGGTGCGCAAGCTTGGTCGCCGTGCGTCAATTCTTGCAGATTGCAGAGGTGCAGACTTCATTCTTGTTTGAGGGGCGCGTTGACCGAAACAATAGCGATGACAAAAACCGCCTGTCATCACAACCCCATTTCCCAAATCCGCTAGGGCCTGTAGGCGGGTTTGTTGCGCTCGTTATCGTAATGTTGCCCGTGCTTATTCGGGTGAGGTTGTGGAATATAGCCAGCTTCGTTCAGTCGGATCACACCTAAATCAACGACACCATTTCCGCTGACATTAATTGATCGGGATTGTGCAGCTAATTCCTGCGGCGTAGTGCGTTCATGCCAGACTTTCAACTGGTATTTCCCTTCTGGCACATCCGCAATTGTCAGGGCTCCATTTTGATCACTGATGGCGTAATACGGTGAATCCAGAATCAAAACAATCGCGCTCATCATCGGGTGAATATTGCAAAAAATATAGGAAATACCGACACGATTGAAGAGTACCGGGCGAGACTCGCCGCTGGCATATAACCCTAAATCAAATCGCTTACCATTGAAGAGTGAAAAGACATTATGAAAAAAAGGATCAGAGTTCGGGAAGTCAATTTCAGTTCCCTTTTCCACGACCATCACATGCGGGATAAATCGTTTGCCTCGTTGATTCATCGTCTGGCGTGGGCGATTTGGTCGAGCAGTCAGGCCCGGCGCTTCCAGCCAGGCGACCACACCGCTGACGTCCTGTTTGCCATTGCGTGCCTTGACCTTTGAATTGACTAACTCGACGCGGGCAGTCAGGCGATTACGCTGAAAAGCGGTTCCGTTCGCCTTTCCCGAAATCACGGTCAGATGACAGATCAGCAACAACACCAAACATCGAATCATATTTCTTATGCCTGCTTCTTTGAGCATTGATCAAATTCCCGCGAAAAGTCGCCTCTAAATACAATAACGCACTCATTCTTGTGTACTTCAGTTGCCGATATTTCTCAACCTCCCCTGAAGTTTCGAAATCAAGCACACCGGAATGAGTGCGTTAGATTAACGCCAGCATCTTCCCCTCTCATGGCTGAAAACAGGACGTAGAAAACTCGGCAGATTGAAGAGAAAACTGGATTGGCCTCAAGTCAGTTTCCTCGGATTTTCTTCGGCCCTGCCTCAACAATCGAGATCGAATGACTTTGACGTTAAGACCAGGAAATTTCAAAAGCCACACTCGCCTCGCAGATCCCAGTTGCTATATTTCGTCGCTTCGCGTGAAGAGTTGAAATACCCACCACAAGGCGAGGTGGCCTTTTTAGTACAAGAGCAGAATCCTGAACTTCACTGCATCACCTGAAAAGCCGGCATAGCATTTTCAAGACTTTCAAGATATACGATGAAGCCTGCTCAAGATCGCTCCTCCACTAAACTCACAAACTATTTGAAATTGATTTTGACTGTGTTGGCTGCAACACCTTCCACCGTCAATGTCACATTAACTTCGCCACTGCCTGCCAGTGCTTTATCCAACAACACATTGATTTGATCCAACCCAGCATAATCAGCATGTCCAGCGGTATAGACTACCTGTTGTGAAGCACCTTTTACTGTCACCACCACCGTGGAAAGATCGCTTCTTTGCCGGAAGCCAGTACCGTAAATAATCAGGTAAAGTTGATCGCCTGGGTCTTTCCATTCAATCGGTATAGCCACAGGGCTTGCTACCGGCCCAGTTGCGACATCTTCATAAGCAATCGTATTGCCATTTCGCACACGCTGGATTTGCGCGGCGGCCAATCCAGTGCCTCCTTGATTGACAGTAAAAATGCCTGGGGCCACGGTCGCTATCGGAAGCGTCCCAGTCGAAACAGCACCATTGCCACTGGTAATCGTGACAGTTGCATTGCCGTTGGCCATCAAGCTGGGCAATAGGTAATTCACCTGATTTGGTGAAACAAAAAACAATGTGGCATTGCGCTCTACGTTGAGCGAATCTCTCACTTTGACAGTTGTCCCATTCAATGTGGTGGGAAGCTGAATACCGGGAGTATTCGGATCAGCATCACCGCTGGCAGTGGCGATAGCTGTTGCCAGATCAACGCCGTAGGCCGATGAAATCCCACTATTTGACGCTTTTGGGGTGGGATCAGAACTAGCCGCATTGACCGAAACCACATTCGGACGCATCACCGCTGTTGTGGTGTAAATGAAATCACCTGTTTGATTGCTTAGATTATTTGCCGCATTACCAGAAGCATAAAAAGTAATCTTTCCTCCACGCGTCGCAGGTGCCGTCCACTTAAACGTCCATTCCCCTAGCCCGGAAGACACGGCTGCGCTGCCTGTTGTCGTATGCTCAATATAAAATCTGTCTTTTAAGACAGAAAATGGATCGCCCTGAATCTTTTGTGTCCGCGTCGTATCGGTCGCGGTTAAGGTTCCTGCTGGATTGCCGGATTCATCCAACGCCGTGATTTGAAAACCGAAGCGGACAATTCCAGTTCGACTCAGGGAAACTTTAATCGTGTATTCCTGTCCCGGATTATAACTGGCGGGCGCATCCAGAATTTGAAAGGTGCCACCACTTGCATTCAACGGGTTGCTTCCGCCCGTAAAATGACAGGTGGTGCAATTCGATTCCGCCGGAAACGTGCCCAGTGCAGGCACATTGGTATACGAAGGATCAGGCCCGACGCGGGAAGCATGAACGGATTTGCCTGTTCCAAAAAAACTCAGGCCCAGCAACGTTACAGCTACAAACAAGACAAGAAATTTTACTTTGATCAATTGGTTGTATCGGGGTGTCATGGTAAATCTCCTTAGAATATTCTTCGTGAAATATTGAATCCAATAGCCAAGCCGCGAATTGAATCATCCGCCCCGCGCGACAGGGATCGCACGGTTGCTGATCGTTGCGACATGGTGGTTCCAGCCGCATTTGAGAAAGTCAAACTAAACGAATGGCGACGTGAAACAGTCGTTTTCTCAATCCCAAATCCATAAACCGGAGCGGTATTGCCAAAACGTCCTTTTTCATTGACTCGCCAGTTGGCTTCTGCAAGTAAGGCGACGGTTGGGCGTATATTTAACGCACCGCCCAGCCCTAATGCAAAAGTATTCTGCCCAACAAGGTTGGATTCAATCGGTCCGAAGGGACGATTCTTGAAGGAAATTGCCGGCACAAAATAAAGCTGTGCTTTGTTGGTTACACTTCTGGCCATAGCGACTTCGACAGTGGTGGTGAAGTTGCGCAGGAAGTTGCCGCGCCCTTCCACTCCCACGCGTGCCATTGCACTGAGTGGATGCCCTTTGTTTTCATCCAGCAGACTCGCTCCGGCATACAACAAAATCGGACTGCCGACGACCGAAGGAGAACGATATCCGCCGATGTGAATGCGATCTGTTAGGCCATAGGCAAAGCCAAAAGAAGGAACTGCAAACCCATCCAATCCCCAGAGTGCGGTGCCATCACGCAACTCGTAATCTTGAAAAGGAAACCGATGCGTAAAGTCACTCATCAAGGCTCCCTTGGGAATAGGTTTCGCTGTCGGCAAGTTAACCAGGCGGACATCCATTTGCTGATAAACATCGGTGTCAGCGGGGACAGTTCCAGGAACTGGAGGAGGTGGTGGTGGCGGTGCCGTAGCCCGAACTGAGCTCACAACCGCTCCGCTTTCTGTCACTTCCTTGACCGTTTTTGTTTTCGTGTCTATCAGGAATCGTTTGCCATTTGATTCGATGATTGCTTGTGAGTCCGATCCCTGTACAAATGAGACGGGAAGAGCCTGTGAACTTTCCGGTAATAAAAACTTTTCTGGAAATTGCGCCCGCAAGCTATCAGTTATTCGGTTGCCCGCCGCTGCAAATGCCTTTCCAAACGCGTTTCGCTCGCCGCCACCAGCCGGGTTCATATGGCAGGTTGCACATTGGTTTCGCAATTCGGCTTTTGCATATGGATCTGCTGCATAAACCCGCATGAATTCTGGTAAAGCCTTGAGGTTTCTGGCAGCAAAACAAACGGCTAAAGCTATAAAAATAACTTTCGCATATTGTTTTCTATTCATCTGTGAATGTTCCTATCGAGAAGCGATCTTCCCTTGCCCGAAATACAGCAAACCTCGTACCGCTCCTCAGCTTATTTTGATTATTGGATTTAGCCCTTGTTCAAGCTGAAAACTGCCACAATCGGTGACAGCAACAGAGACATCGTGGCTACTATTGTGCCAATCGTTAGACGTTTGAAGGTCTCATTGGGATTGGATATTTTGTGTTTGAATTAACTATCTTCGTTTTGTGCTTCTGCTTCGTGGTTTCTATTTTGTGCCGTTCATCCTCACCTTCCTTTTTTCGAGAGTTGCAGGGCTTGAACATTTGTGGCAGCGTTGCCCGTAGTCTAGCCGAGGAAACGAAAGGTGCCAACACATTCTGATCACCTTCAATTTCAGAAAGGATTTCTTCAGATTTGATTCAAGGTAAGGAGAGGCTGGAGGGTTGATTATGGTTCAGTTGTCCGAATCGAAAGCGAATCAAGCTTGATCCCTAATCGCTCAGCTTTTCGATAAAGCGAATATCGCCCGATGCCCAGCAATTCTGCCGCCCGTAATTTATTGCCATCGGTGAAGCGTAACGTTGCCAAAATATGCTGCCGCTCGACTTCATCCAAGGTGGCAGGCACGGCACAGCGCCAGGAATGATCAGCGGGTATCGGTTCTTGGGACAACGAGGGGACAGGATTGGTGATCGCCAGTTCATTTTTCTGTAAAAAGGGCGCGGGCGTAAATTGGATGAAATCTTCTGGCAGCAACCGACCGCTGGCATTCAAGGTGATCGCACGCTCGACGGCATTTTCCAACTCGCGCACATTGCCCGGCCAGGTCAGGGATTTCAACCAGTCGAGCGTATCCGCAGGAACGATGACGTGCCGATTCAGTTTCGCATTTGTCCGTTGCAGAAAATGTTCGACCAGCAAAGGGATGTCTTCACTTCGGTCTCGCAGGGGCGGGAGTTGAATATGGATCACGCTTAGCCGATAAAGTAAATCCTGCCGAAAATCATCGGAATTGAGCAACTCTGGCACGGGGCGATTCGTCGCAGCGACAATGCGGACATTTACTCGACGTGGCTCTGACGCTCCAACCGGGCGGACTTCCTGCTCCTGTAACACACGCAGCAATTTCACCTGAAAGGCAGGCGAAGTTTCTGAAATCTCATCCAGAAAAACGGTTCCCCCTGATGCGGTTTCAAAAATCCCGCGATGCGAATTCGCTGCGCCGGTAAACGCTCCGCGCACGTGTCCAAACAGCTCGGACTCCAATAAGGTTTCCGTAAACGCACCGCAATTGATCGGCACAAAGGGCTTACGTGTGCGGCTGGAATTATCGTGCAAGGCGCGGGCAATTAGTTCTTTCCCTGTGCCGCTTTCCCCCGCAATGAGCACGGTGGAATCTGTATCTGCGACTCTGGCAATCAACCGATACACAGCCACCATCGCAGGGCTATTGCCAACGATTGCGGTCGTTGAAGTTGACACATTTTGCAGCGTCGTGTCGGGGGATTTACGCCCCGCACGCCACTCCAGAGCACGCCGCAAAACGCCAATGAGTTCTGCTGAGGGAAAAGGTTTGCCAAGATAGTCGAAGGCTTTTTCGCGCACAGCCGCCGCAGCGGTTTCCAGCGAGCCGTGCGCGGTAATAACGATCACAGGCAAATCCGCCCAGCCCTGACGGATTTCGCGTAAAACTTCCAGCCCTGAATCGGCCCCTAACTTGAGGTCAAGCAAAACAACATCGAAGTCTTTCTCACGACAAAGCATCAAGGCTTCGCGCGCATTCGTCGCATGGCTGGCCGAAAGACCTTCGAGTTCCACCAGATTGCTGGCCACCGCACCAAAATCCGGGTCGTCATCTACAATCAAAACATTTGCCTGTGTTCTCATCACGAAATGCTAATTACCTGAAGCTGGAAGAGAAAGCAAATCGTGCATTGACTTTGCCCCTTCCCAGAAGGCATTATCACCCTCTTTTATTTAGAGTCCTGCAACGACTGAGAGTTTATGAGTAATCCGTCCGAACAAGCCATGAATGGAGCGGTTGAAGAGCGGTTGGCATTGACCACCACGCTCAATCAATTGTCTGAAATCAACCGCTACAATCGTTGGATTTATGACCAGTTTTCTGCCTGTCTGGGGCCAAGAATTCTGGAAGTTGGTTCCGGCACCGGAAATATCACGCAATTTTTATTGGCTGAAAATCGCACGGTCGTCGCCACAGATGTCCTGCCCAAATATCGGCAGGAATTGCAGGCTCGGTTTGCTGAAAATCCCCATCTGCAAATCAGCGCGTTTGACCTGGATCGTCCTGCTCCATCTGAGTTTCTGGGACACCCATTCGATAGCGTTGTATGCCTGAACGTGCTTGAGCATATCGAAAATGATCTCTTCGCCCTTCAGCAAATGCGCAGCACACTGAAAGCTGGCGGGCGGTTAGCCTTGCTGGTGCCAGCCCATCAGATTCTGTATGGTGCATTTGATGAGGCCGTCGGGCATTTTCGGCGATACAGTAAAGCGGCGTTGCGGAAACGATTGATCGAAGCCGGATTTACCGTGCAATCGTTGCAGTTTTTCAATATCGCAGCAACCCTGCCCTGGTTTATCAATGGGCGATTACTGCGGCGCGCGTATTTACCAAATGAACAGGTAAATCTGGCGAATAACCTCGTACCGATTCTCAAGCTGGAAAAAGTTATCGGGCCGCCTTTCGGCATTTCATTAATTGCAATTGCGCAAAAGTAGTTGATAGAAAACAGTTAACCGGAAACAGTCAACCGGAAAGTAAGAACCGTGCATTGTATTTTACTTAGCTCCGCCTGAATTCTTACTTCTACGTTATTTATTTCTTCCCAGCATGCGGCTAACCAAATTCTATTAACTACTTGCTGTTCTCTGTTCACTGTTTACTGCTCCCTATTAACTATTTACAGTTCTTAAAATTATGCGTTGGTCAAAATATTTCATCCCCACATTACGTGAAGTTCCGGCAGATGCCGAAGTTATTAGTCATAAGCTCTTATTACGTGCCGGTCTGGTACGACAACTGGGCGCAGGAATTTATTCCTATCTGCCATTGGCACAAAGATCCGTGCTAAAAATCAGCCAGATCATTCGGGAAGAAATGAATGCGATAGGCGGGCAGGAATTTTATCTGCCTGCGCTGAACCCCGCCGAAATCTGGCAGGAATCAGGCCGTTGGACGGTCATGGGCGATAACATGTTTCGCCTGAAAGATCGCAAAGGCGCGGACTTGTGCTTAGGCATGACGCACGAAGAAATTTTCACCGACATCGCGCGCAAGGAGCTTCGTTCCTACAAGCAATTGCCGCAAGTCTGGTATCAGATTCAAACCAAGTTTCG
>JAFDVL010000113.1 GCA_018268995.1 Acidobacteriota bacterium
TTCAGCAAAGACATCGCGCCGATTTTCAATGCCAAATGCGCCGAATGTCATCGCCCTGGTGACGCCGCACCGTTTTCCACCTTGACGTACAAGGAAGTTCGTCCGTGGGCGAAATCCATCAAGGAAAAAGTCGCCAATCGCACGATGCCCCCCTGGCACGCCGATCCGCATTTCGGACAATTCGCCAATGACCGCAGCCTGAGCCAGAAAGAGATTGACACGATTGTGGCCTGGGTTGACGGTGGTGCGAAAGAGGGAAACCCCAAAGATATGCCAGCCGCACCGACCTTTGTGGATGGCTGGTCTATTGGCAAACCGGACATGATTATCAAAGTGCCGGAATATACCTACAAGGCGGGCGCTGACGAATATCAGTATTATGACGTGGCGACGAACTTCAAAGAAGATATGTATGTGCAATTTGCTGAAGCGCGTCCCGGCAATCGCAAAATCGTTCACCACATACTTGCTTTCATTCAACCTCCGGGCGGCATGAATCTGGTTGGCTTATCGAATGAAGAGCGCAACAAACGCATGGATGTCATGCTCAAAAATCCGAATTCGCCGTTTTATCGTGATGGATTTTTGATGCGGCTGAAGCCGGAACAACCTGTCATGGATGACGGTTGTGATCCGAATGGTCGGCGCGGTGGTGGTGGCGACAACATCCTGACGGGATATGCGCCAGGACACAACGCTGACATTTTTGCGCCAGGGACGGGCCGGAAGATTCCGGCAGGTTCGATCATTCGCTTCCAGATGCACTATTCAAACCAGACGCTCGGTAGTAATGCAGTGGAAAAAGATGAATCTGTGATCGGATTGATATTCGCAAAAGAACCGCCGAAGAAACTGGTGACCACGAATTCCGTCGGGAACATTCTCTTTAAGATTCCTGCCGGAGCAGAAAATCATAAAGTCACTGCCTGCCGTACCATCAAGCGCGACACCACGGTCTATGCGTTATTGCCGCACATGCACCTGCGTGGCAAATCCATGCGCTACGATGTGTATTATCCCAATGGCAAATCTGAAACGCTGCTGAATGTGCCCAAATACGATTTTGGCTGGCAAACCAACTATGTGCTGAAAGAACCAAAGCACCTGCCTGCGGGTTCACGCATTATGGTGACGGCGTATTTCGACAATTCCAAAAACAACAAATTCAATCCCGATCCCACCAAAGACATTCGCTACGGCGAACCGACCTATGACGAGATGATGCTTGGATTCATGGATTTCGTGACGGAATTCCCGACCGTTGCGCAGATTGATCCTAAGATTCTTGATTCGTATGTCGGCAAGTACGAAGTCATGCCCAATGTTTTCGCGCAAGTCACGCGCGATGGCAACACCCTGGTGGTTCAGACAATGGCAGGCAAATTGACCTTTTTGCCACATTCTGAAACCCAGTTCTTCCAAAAGAACGGGGATGTTGATTTGACCATCGTCAAAGCCTCCAACGGCGAAATCAGCAAGGCGGTGATTGACGGGTTGATGGGTCGGACGTTTGAAGCGAAGAAAGTAAAAGACGCAGCCGCATCTGCGGGTGGTGACGGCGGAAGATAGCCGACAACCACTGAACTATATCCACCAACGATAGAGTGTGCAAACACCCCATTGCACACTCTATTCACTATTTCCGAGGTCAGTCCATCATGAAAATTCTACGCTTGCCTATGATTGTGCTGGCCTGCGTTGTCTGCGCTGCTCTACTTGCGCTGCAAGCAAGCCAAGCTTCCGGGAAATCGGCCAAAACCGTGACATTTAGCAAAGAAGTCGCGCCGATTTTTAATAAGAACTGTGCGAACTGTCATCGTCCGGGCGAAGCAGCACCGTTCTCGACGTTAACCTACAAAGACGCCCGCCCGTGGGCAAAATCCATTCGCCAACAGGTGATGAATCGCACGATGCCCCCGTGGCATGCAGATCCGCATGTTGGACAATGGGCAAACGATGCGCGCCTGTCGCAAAAGGATATTGATACCATCGTGGCCTGGGTGGATGGCGGCGCGCTCGAAGGAAATCCGAAAGACCTTCCGCCCGCTCCGAAGTTCAGCGAAGGATGGGCCATTGGCAAACCGGACGTGATTCTGGATATGGGCAAAGACTATGTCATGAAGCCCGGCTCACCGGATGAGATTCAATACTTCACGGTTGAAACCAATTTCACCGAAGACAAATACGTCCAATTTGTCGAAGCACGTCCCGGCAATCGCCAAATCGTGCATCACATCATCGCCTTCATCCAACCTCCACCGAAAACGGATGGCAGCAAACAGTTGTCGCCGGAAGAACGCCGCAAAATGCGGGAAGCGGCCATGCGGGATAATATCTTTTATCAGGATGGATTTCTGACAAAGGTTAAAGCCGATGCGCCTGTTTATGACAACGCGTGCGACTTACCCAGCGGCGGCAACGGCTCAAAACGTGATGGGTCAGGCGATGGAGGCGGCGAAGGCGGAGGCAGCTCGACACTGCTGGCAGGTTATGCTCCCGGCAAAAATCAGGAAATCTGGCCAGCCGGAACCGTCAAGAAAATCCCGGCTGGTTCCAAGATTGTCTTCCAGCTGCATTATTCCGCGTTCCTGAATCCAACGGGTGAATTAAAAGATCGCTCCAGCATTGGGATGATCTTCGCGAAGAATCCGCCGGATCGTGAACTGAAAACGCACCCCATCGGCAATCATTACTTCAAGATTCCAGCAGGCGCAGAAAATCACAAAGCAACTGCTTGCTGGACAGCGCCCGAAGATTTACACATTGTGACGTTCATGCCGCATTTGCACATGCGCGGAAAATCAATGGAATTCAAAGCAATCTACCCTGACGGACGCACTGAAGTAATTTGTAATGTGCCCAAATACGATTTCAATTGGCAGCTTGTTTACTATGCCAAGAAACCTGTCGCCGTTCCCAAGGGCACCAAAATCCTGGTTACAACAACGTGGGATAATTCGAGCAAGAACAAATTCAATCCCGACCCAACCAAGGACATTCGGTGGGGCGATCCGACCTATGAAGAAATGACCATTGGCTGGATTGATTACACGTTGGATAAGCAAAACCTGAAAACAACAGCAATGAAGTAACAGGCATTAAAAATGTCAGTTTGCGTTTCTTTCCTGAGCGCAATCTCAAACGCAAACTGACATTTTGTCTGATAGTTTTGAGGGCCTTCATGCGTAACAGGCAAATAACCAGATCAACGGTTTTCTCTTTCCTCCTGCTGTGCCTGTTATTCACGCTGCCTGCCAGTTCGCACGATCCAATTACGACATCAGTCACCTTCAACAAAGAGGTGATTCGCATCCTGCAACGGAATTGTCTGGGCTGTCATGCGCCGGGCAAAATCAAAAATGACATCCCGCTCACGACCTATGAAGAAGCGCGTCCATGGGCGAAGGCGATCAAAGAAGAAGTCCTTGAAAAACGCATGCCGCCATACCAGGCGATGATTGGCTACGGCGAGTTTCAGAATCCTTACATGCTGCCCAAGCGCGATCTTGAGCTATTGATTTCGTGGGTCGAAGGTGGAGCACCGCGCGGCGATGCCAAAGAGTTGCCGAAAGAATTAGTGCCTGCGGCAAACTGGTCTTTTGGGACGCCCGAATTAAACTTGCAGCCCGATGAAATGGTCACGATTCCTGCGGGTGAAGGTTTGTACGAAGCGTGTGTCAAGCTGCCCACCACCTTCAAACAAGATCAATGGGCCAGGGCAATTGAATTTATTCCCGGTCAGGCATCGTCGGTTTTGGGTGCTGAGTTTTATCTGCAAAAACAATGTGGCGGAAATTGCTCCGGCGGCGAAAAGATTGGTGAGTGGGTGCCGGGACAAGCAACCACAATGTTACCGGACAACACAGGAATTTTGCTGCCTGCCAATGGGTGCCTGACGATGAAAATCCAATATCGTAAAGGCGAACAGGAAATCAAAGATCACAGCATTCTTGGCGTCTATCGGGCAAAAGATCAGGTAACGCAGCAGGCGCAGCGGGTGATGATCAAACCGCTCCCGAGAACGGTTCCCGCCGGAGCCAAACTGCAACGGGTCAAAGCTTCTTATGTAGTGCAGGACAACGCACAAGCCGTTTCGATTCGCCCGCTCTTGTTTCCTTTGGCGAAGTCCATCGAGGCAACCGCATTTTATCCCGATGGAACCGTCGAGGTTTTAATCGCAGCGAAGGAATATCGTCATACCTGGCAACCCAGTTATTTCTACAAACGACCGGTGCGACTGCCAGCGAAAACGCGCATTGAAGTAACAGCGTATTTTGATAATTCGGACCAGAATCCAAACTTATCCGATGATCCGAAACCGAAAAAAATTGGCGATCCATTGATCGAATTAACGCTGGCCAAACCGGGCAGCACAAAATCCAGCACAGCGCGAAACTGAAGCGCAGATTGTTCCTGAATTACGCATTGCAGACATGACAAATTTGCGGATCAGGGGCAAAATATTCGGGCTGACAATGAATCCATTTTAGTCGTCGCAGATTCACCTCTCTTGCTAACGCAACGATTATTACATTGCGAATGAGATTATTTTGAGGGACTGGAATCCCTTGCTTGGTGGTCATCATCGTTTCTTCCTACGTTACTGCAAGTAGTGTGACTACTTTTGCTGTGACAGATTTTTGCACAACATACAATTCCCCGAATTTTGCAAACAGACCGTTTGCGCAACCTCAATAAAGGAGCCATTTCCATGTGGATTCGCAAATTTCAACGAGATCGAAAAAAAGGCATTATCTCCCCGATGCCAACGCAGGCAGTTTCTAACGAAGAGTTCACTCCGCGCCCGCAAAGCGAGCCGCAAAAAAAGGTCGAACATTTAATCAATGAGATGTCCGAAGTCCGCGCCAAAAAGCTCGGTATGGATCGCCGCAGTTTCATGTCCAGCACGATGGGATTAGCAACCTGCTTTCTCGCGTCCAATCAGGTATTCGGCTCCAAGGTCTGGGATGTGGATGAAGTCGAAACCTGGGAAACCGCCCCAACGGACGAAAAATTCCCGAAGGGCGATTATTTTGTCATTGATGTGCAGGCACATTTTACGAATGGCTTACCGTTGACGGGGTTCCGATCAATGGAATTTGTGAAGAACATGGGATTCCAACTGAAAGAAGATGCAGATGCCTATGGCTTCCGCAACTTCGTCAAAGAAATGTTCTTCGATAGCGACACCTCGCTGGTCGTGATCTCTGGCGTTCCCGGCAAAGAATTCAATCGCGGCAAAGACGGCAAAATTCTGGAAGGCATTGAGCGCACGCCCGGCCCTGCTGGTCGTGTCTTGCCAAGCTGGGTGATGTCGAAAGCCGCCAAGGAAATCAATGCGCTGGCCGGTTCGCAGCGCGCGCTGAATCAAGGCAATTGCGCGCCAAATCACTACTGGGACAAGACCACCAATTCCATGAACAAAGCGGAATTGAAAGAGCAGATGGAACGCGAAGTGAAGGTGTATGGCATCAAGTCCTGGAAATGGTATTGCCACACTGATCCGGCGCAAACCGGCAACGGGTTTCAGCTGGATGATGACAACGCACAATTCTTTATCGAAGAATCCCGCAAGCTGGGCATCAAGCTCATCAGCACGCACAAAGGCTATTCCTATCAATCCCGCACGCTCGGCCATCTGGCCAATCCGAAAGATGTCGAGAAGGCTGCGCTGCGTAACCCCGATTTCAACTTCGTCGTCTATCACTCTGCCATTAAGCACGGGCCGAATGAACCCAACTGGCTGGAGTCCAATAAATACGATCCCAAAACGGGCGATTTTGAATGGCACAGCGTGTTGATGGACATCAAGAAGCGCAATCCAAAGATGAACAATGTCTATTGCGAAATCGGCAGCTTCTTCAATGTTCTGGCGGTGACCGACCCGGTGCTTTGTGCGCACGGAATGGGCAAAAACATCAAATACTACGGTGCCGATCACGTTGTCTGGGGCACAGATTGTCTGTGGTGGGGATCACCGCAATGGGGCATTGATGCCTTTAAGCGATTCCAGATTCCCGCAGATATGTGCGAGAAGTTTGGATACAAACCCATCACAAAAGAAGACAAAGCCAAAATCTTCGGATTGAACGCGGCGAAACTCTACAACGTGAACGTCAAAACAAAACGCAATCCCCTGCCCTCCGATGCGCTGGACAAACTCAAGATCGCATATCTTGAGCAGGGCGGCCAACGTGAAAACGCCGCTTACGGCTGGGTCAGAGCAACGGATTAACAAAGCGCATGGAGTACAAGCTTCAGCTTGGTTTTGATTTTTCTGCGTAAAACCAAGCTGAAGCTTGTACTCCATGCTGTTACTTCAGGCTGTTACTTCAGGCTGTTACTTCAGGCTTTTCTCTTCGCTATTTATTTATGAAAAACCGACTTCAACTAACGATCACATGCTTCTCCATTCTCTTGCTATTCTCGGTTATCAGCTTTGCTCAAGCGCCGATGCCAGCCAGTGCCAAAACCGCGCTGGACAAATATGTCGAAACGCCCGATCCGACCTATAAATACGAACTCGTGAATACGATTCCCGGCAAAGGGTATACGACCTTTGTGTTGGATATGACCTCGCAGACGTGGCGCGCATCCAGTGAGGTAAATCGTAATGTGTGGAAGCATTGGATGGTTGTCGTGAAGCCAGACAACGTAGCGCAATCCAAATCCTTGCTCTACATCGCGGGCGGCAACAACAACAGCCCCGCCCCCAGCAAAGCGGATGACGCCATCGCACAGATTGCGATGGCCACGAAATCCGTGGTGACGGAATTGCGTATGATTCCGAATCAGCCGCTCATCTTTTCGGACGATCAGAAATCGCGCACTGAAGATGAAATGATCGCCTACACGTGGGACAAGTATTTGAAGACGGGCGAAGAGTCCTGGCCTGCGCGATTGCCAATGACCAAAGCTGCTGTGCGCGCGATGGACACAGTCATTGATTTTATGAAGAGCGACCGTGGCGGCAAGGTTAACATTGACGGCTTTGTTGTGACGGGTGGCTCGAAACGCGGTTGGACAACGTGGACAACGGCTGCGGTAGACAAACGCGTCGTTGGAATCGTTCCGCTGGTGATTGATTTGCTGAATGTAATTCCGTCCTTCAAACATCACTATGCTGCCTATGGCTACTTCGCTCCGGCGGTTGGTGATTACGAAGTCGAAGGGATTATGAATTGGACAGAAACGCCGCAATACAAGGCGCTCATGAAAATTGTCGAGCCATACGAATATCGCCAGCGCCTGACAATGCCCAAGTTCATCATCAATGCGACGGGCGATCAATTCTTCCTGCCTGATTCGTGGCAGTTTTATTATCAGGATTTAGTCGGCACAAAATATTTGCGCTACGTTCCAAATGCGGAACATTCCTTGCGCGGCTCCGACGCCTGGTTTTCTGTCATGGCTTGCTACAACGCCATCATCACAAACGCCGCGTTGCCGCAATTTGATTGGAAGATCGAGAAAGATGGTTCAACCGTCGTCACCACCAAAGACAAACCGACGGTGGTCAAACTCTGGCAAGCGACGAATCCGGGCGCGCGTGACTTCCGCGTTACGACAATTGGATTGAAGTGGAAATCCACCGAACTCAGCGATCAAGGCAATGGAAAGTATGTAGCAAAGATTGATCCTCCGAAACGAGGATGGACGGCGTATATGGTGGAATTAACCTATCCCAGTGGCATCGCAGCCGCTCCGTTCAAGTTCACGACCGGCGTCAAAGTGCTGCCGGATGTGCTGCCGTTCAAGGGTGAACCGTTGCCATCATTGCCCGCACAAAACAGCAAAGCTAAATAATCAATGAAGAAAATCACCTTATTCACGATTGCCTTGTCATTCCTCACCTTGTCACTCTTGTTTAGTTGCCGACCAAAAGTAACCGAACAAACCAAATCAGCGGCAACGCCAAATCCAACGGGGCCGAATGCACCGACGGTGAAAGCTTCCTTCCAGGTCCCGGAAGGATTTGCAGTCGAACAAATCGCGACCTCAGAACAAATCGGCTCCGTTGTGAACATGACTTTTGACAGCAAAGGTCGTCCGGTGTTGTCACAGGAACGCGGGCCAATCGTTCTGCTCGAAGACGCCGACAAGGATGGCAAGTACGAAGCGAAGAAAACCTTCACGGATTTCGTCACGAACTGTCACGGGCTTTATTTTATTGGGAATGCGCTGTATGCCGTCGGCGATGTGCCCACCGACACCAAAGCAACGATCAAAGGCAGCGATGAACTGAAGCAGGAATTTGAAGCCGCGCGACAGGCCAATCTGGAAGAATTCAACAGTCCTGAAAATCAACAACGTCGTCAGCCCGATGACAAACCGCGCGGCGTGACGGGACTCTATCGCGTCGAAGACAACAACGGCGATGATGTCGGCGACGATGTCAAAATCATTGGTTTGGTCAAAGGCGGCATCGGTGAACACGGCCCGCACGCCGTCATGATTGGCCCGGATGGATTGATGTATTTTGTGATCGGCAATCACGCGTGGCCGACGATTTCTTCGGAGCCGCTCGCACCGCACGTTAATTTCTATGAAGGCCAATTGATCCCGAATTACATGGATGCACGCGGTCACGCCCGGAACATTCGCGCACCGGGCGGAACGATTTGGCGACTCGATCACGAAGGCGAAAGCTGGGAACGCGTCGCAGGTGGTTTCCGCAACGAATTTGATGCGGGCTTTAACTTAATGGGCGAATTGTTCACCTTTGATTCTGACATGGAATGGGACATCAATTTGCCGTGGTATCGCGGCTGCCGCACGGTTCACGTCGTTCCTGGCGGCGATTACGGCTGGCGCACAGGATCGGGCAAATGGCCGAACTACAACGTAGACAGCCTGCCGGAAATGAACGATATGGGGCGCGGATCACCGGTCGGCATTGATGTTTATCAGCATAACAATTTCCCGGCGAAGTATCACGATGCCGTGTTTATGGGCGACTGGTCGCGCGGTCGCATTATCGTCGCGTTGCCCAAAAAAGAGGGGGCGACGTACAAATCCGAAATTGAAGATTTCGTGTTGGGTGAACCGCTCAACGTCACGGATTTAGTTGTTGGGCCTGACGGAGCAATCTGGTTTGTGAATGGCGGACGCTCCACCGATGGCGGATTGTTTCGCGTTTCTTACAAAAGCGATGTGCCGCCCGCAGGCCAGAAAAATGCCGTAGACGCCGCGCTCACCCAACCACAACCGCGTTCCGCCTGGGGTCGGGCCGCGATCAAAAAACTGCACGATGAAAACGCGTCCAATTGGGAAAGTGGATTACAAGCCGTTGTCAAAAATGCTGGCGACAATGCGGAACGCCGCGTTCGTGCGTTGGAATTGCTGCAAGTGTATGGCGCTGCTCCGACCGAAGAAATGCTGACCGCGTTAGGCAAAGATGCAACGTGGGAAATGCGTGCGGCCTCGACCTATTACCTGGGATTGCACGCGACCGAAACAGCGCGTAAAGAATTGGCAGGGCGACTAAAAGATAGTGATCCGTTTGTTCGTCGTCGCGCCTGCGAAGCGTTGATTCGCACAGGCATTCATCCGGCGATGAAACTTAATTTCTCGCCGACGCAAGATGTGATGCCGCTCTTGAATGATGCAGATCGCAACGTTCGCTATGCCGCGCGGCTGGTGTTGGAGCGCACGAATCGCAACAAATGGCGCAATGCAGTGCTGCGCGAAGCAAAGCCTGAAGCCGCCATCACGGGCTTACTTGCTGCCGTACGAACGATGTCCAGTTCACTGCCGGAGATTGACGAATTGCTGGACAAAGAAATTGCCTTGCTCAAAGGCAATCTGAGCACAGAGCAAAAGCTCGCGCTGCTGCGGGTCATTCATCTCACCCTCATCAATGACGAAGGCGTGCAGCGTCCCCGCAAATACGATCCGATTGGCGCGGCAATTTTGGGCAGTTTCCCGACGAGCGAATGGCGGCTGAATCGTGAATACGCACGCACGTTGGCGCATTTGCAAACGCCCGATGCTATCGAAAAAATCGTCGCGGAACTGAATAAGGAACAAGATCAGGCGCAGCAGATTTTTTATATGTATTGCCTGCGTAACATCAAAGGCGATTGGAAGCCGGAAAGTCAGGAATCCATCGCGCAATGGTTTGCCAAAACGCAAAAAGAAGGATGGAAAGGCGGCGCAAGTTACACAGGCTATCTGGAATTGATGTGGAACTCGTGGCTCGGCAATTTGAAGCACGAAGACAAGGTCAAAGCCGAGGCCCGCTTAAAAGAACTCGCGCCCGCTGCCGTCGCTGCCGCTGGCGATTTTGCCAACAAAGCGGGCAACAAAACGATCAGCAATCAAGAACTGTCTGAATACTTGCTGCTTGATCCGATGTCGTATCGAATGACGCCGACGACCATCGAAGACGGACAAAAAGCCTTCGAGAAGGCATCGTGCGTAACCTGTCATCGCTTTGGCGATTTGGGAATTGAAGTCGGCCCCGACTTGACCGATGTCGGCAAACGCTTCAAGCGCAAAGACCTGATTGAAGCGATTCTGTATCCGTCAAAAACGATCTCCGATTTGTGGCAGGCCGCACAAATCACGACCACGGACGGCAAATCCTATTTTGGCGTTGTCGAATCGCAGGACGCCTCGCAAGTGACGATCCGTTTGGTGACGAAAGAAAAAGTCAACATCCCGGTCAGTCAGATCAAGACACGTGAAGCGGCGAAGGTTTCGTTAATGCCTGAAAACCTGCTGAATAATTTGAATGTGCAGGAAGCTGCGGCCTTGATGATGTTTTTGGAAAAAGGCGCAGGCAATGTGCCGAAGAAATAACCTACAGTTTTGAAGCTTGTCGGCGATGCGCGAAGCATTTGGGGTGCGGAGACTTGTCGCCGCTTTCGCACTGCCATTGACGAGAAACCAAAGCGGGAAGAACTTCCCGCACTCCAAACACTGCGCGCCACCAACGGGAAAACATTTTCTTGATGTCCATAATTTATCGGTGAACTTGTGTAGAAACGTTTGGACTATGATCCCATGTGCTTCGCGTGCTTGGGGAATTAAAGAAATCACTATGAAGATTCTCTTATCCATCGCCGTACTTTCGTTAGCACCGCTTAGCCTTATTTCACAAGATAAGCCTGTCGAATCGCCCCAGGCGCATTTCCATCATTTGCATTTGAATGTCGTAGACCCGGCAGCATCCGCCAATTTCTACACGTCCAAATTCGATTGTGAGAAAGCTAACTTTGCGGGCAAACAGGAAGCAGTTTGGGCGCAGAAATCCTGGCTTCTCTTCAACAAGGTCAAGACATCTCCACAGCGTGGCAATAAGCCGGATTTGACCTCTGCGATCTGGCATATGGGCTGGGGAGCCGAGAACATGAAAGAGACGTACCAGAAACAATTAGAGATGGGCACAAAGTTTTTTGAGCCGTTGACGGACATCAGCGATATTGGCGGACAGGTCGGTGCGAGAGATACGTTTTATTATTGCTATGTGCAAAGCCCGGATCATGCCTTAATCGAACTTAACACCGCACGGCATCATCAGTTTGGACACTTACATTTGTTCAGTGCCGACCCGATCTCAGCGGCGGAATGGTGGGGCAAATATTTCGGGGTCAAACTCTCGCCCGCACTCAAGAATCCGAATGCCCGCAAGCAACGTGTCTATCGCGGTTTTCCGATTGGCCCCAGCGCATCGTTCATGGTGGATAATGTCAATGTCATCATCTTCCCGATTGAATATCCGCAAACGGCGTATCCCGATCAGTGGAAAGATCGCACCAGCTTCGATTCGACGAAAGGCAAATCCATTGATCATATCGCGCTGAGCGTGGACAATCTGGCAGAAACAATGAAGCGAATGAAAGCAGATCAGGTGAAAATCCTGCAAGACAGTAAGCCAATTCCGGGGACGAAGATAAAATCCGCCTTCATCGAAGGCCCTGATAAAATTGTCTTCGAGCTGGTCGAAGGGCATGCCAACAAAGAGCAAATGAGATAGCAAATTCATGGGTGAGAAGGAACTCAAAGGGATAATACAAAAAACGGCGCAAGGATGTGATAGCTATGAAATCTTTGATGCAGACGCAGAATTTTTGACTAGGTTAGTGAAAGTGCTGACATCGCATTTCGGTATGATCTCTGCCAGTGAGCCGATTTTGGGGAATGATGTTGTTTACTGGGATTTTGAACGCGACGGCACGAAATTGACAGCAGGATGGGATATTTGGAGTGGTTGTTTCGTTTTTGGCTACAACACAGCCGGGAACGAACTGGTCAGGGAAATTGCGCAATATCTGGATCAGGTACTCCATGAACTTTAAGCTCTACAAACGACTCACCGCCTTAAGCTGCGCAGCATTGCTATTGAGCCTTTGGATCTTCGGCACCTATCTGCGCACGCACGGACAACAGCCGACAGCCACACAACCCCGCGATCCCAAAGCCTGGGGCGGAAATCATGTTGGCAAGCCAATCCCGGATTTCGTGCATGGCGATGAATGTTTGTTTTGCCATCGCAATACCATCGGTGCGCATTGGCAGGAAAACGCACACGGCGTCACCCTGCGGCAGTTAGAAGACGCGGGCAAGTTACGCGACCTGCTCAAACAACCTGAACTCGCGTCCGTCGCTAAAGACATCGAATATTTCCTCGGCTCTCGTAATCACATTCGCTTTCTCAAAAAAGAAGGCTTCGGCAAATTTGCCATCCTCAACACACGCGTCGTCCTGGACGACAGTGGCAAGGTCATAAACTGGATCGAGAAAGATCAGCCGACGTGGGACAAAGAAAAATTCGGCAACAACTGTGCAGGCTGTCACGCAACGGGCGTGGACACGAAAACAAAAACGTTCGCAGCCTTCGGACTGGATTGCTATGTTTGCCACGGCGATGTCAATTTGGAACACTCCAATGATACCAAGCTGATGATCTTATCAAAGAAGCGGCACGATGAATCGGAACTCATCACCTCCATCTGCGCCCAATGTCATCTGCGCGAGGGCAAATCCAATTCGACTGGACTTCCCTACCCCAATACCTACATTGCGGGAGATAACCTATTTCAGGATTTCAACGTAGACTTTGCTAAAGCCGATGACGAAAAGCTCAACCGAATTGATCGGCATATTTACCGCAACGTGCGCGAAGTCGCTGTTCAAGGGAAAACCTCTCCGACCTGCCTGAGCTGCCATCAAGTGCATTTCGATTCCAGAGCGCAATCCTACGCCAAACACATCATCGCCCCGCGCGGCCCGATTTGTTTTGATTGCCATGCGAGCGAATCTGATATGAAGTCTCTGAAGCCGTACGAGAAGACAAGCAAAGTCTGTGAATATTGAGCCGTGGCAGAAGCCCGACTGTGAAGGAGGGCGCAGCAGCAGACTGAGACAGAAGCCCGACTGTGAAGGAGGGCGTGTATTTTCATCCGCGCCCTCCTTCACAGTCGGGCTTCCGCATTTACTTTGTCCGCGCAGCCTGGAGAAAGCTACGACAGGCGGGGCCAAGAATCGCTTCCATTGTAATCATCAGATAACGCGCGCCACGTTCCTGCCATTTCAATGCAGCTTCCAGATTGGGGACAAGCGTGCCGATGGCAATGCCAGTGGGCTTCACGGTTTCGATAATGCGGTCAAAGAGTGCCTGCACTTCCGGGTGATTCACTTCGCCTGGCAACCCGATGGAGTGTGACAAATCGGATGGGCCAATGAAGATCACATCAATGTCGGGAACCTGAATAATTTCGGGCAAGGCTTCGACAGCCTGTGCCGTTTCTACCTGAGCAATGACCATCGTTTCGGCGTTGGCTTCGGCGATGTAGTCTTTGAAAGCAAAGGGCTGCACCTGACCAAAATTCGCGGGGCGCACACCTGCCAATCCGCGATTCCCGCGCGGATAGTATTTCACGGCACGCACGGCGGCATCTGCTTCGTCACGCGAATTGATCATCGGGATTTGTGCTCCCTGCACGCCTGTATCCATGTATCGCAAAATCACAGGCGGCTGATTTGTAGTCACACGCACAATCGGCGTCACATCCTGCAATTCGCAGGCACGAACTAAGTTCTCACAATCGCGCGGCGTGATTGAACTGTGTTCGGCGTCAAGCAACAGATAATCCCAACCATAATAGCCGAGCACTTCGGCCAGGGTGGGTTCCGGGTAACGGACGAAGCAGCCGAAAACGGTTTCGCCTGCTTTGAGTTTGGCTTTGGTTTTATTGGGTCGCAATGGGAACCTCGCTTCAGATGAATTGATCTTTTTTGTTGATTGTTTCAGCCCCGACAACATTGATTTTTCCAAGCCCGAAGCACAAACTTGTGCGCCAAAGAGGGGCGTGCTCGTGCAACGGGCAACGGGCGTCAAGTGAAAAACGGAGTCGAAACAGCATGCAAATCAAGACGGATTATATTGACATTCCTGTAGCTGGCAAACAGATGCGAACCTTTCTGGCACATCCTGCACAAGAAGGCGTTTATCCGGGCATTATTTATTTTTCCGACATCTTTCAAGTTAGCGAAGCGATGCAACGAGCCTGCGCGCGATTGGCAGGATATGGCTTCGTCGTTGCATCGCACGAAATCTTTCACCGCCGCGAACCTGCCGGAACCATCCTGCCGCAAAATGACGAAGGGCGTGCGCGTGGATCGCAGAATCAACTGGCTACGCCTGTTGCCCATTTTGACGAAGATTGCCGCGCCATACTCCACTTCCTGCAACAGCATCCGATGGTTGCGAAAGACAAAATTGGCGCGGGCGGGTTTTGCATCGGCGGGCATCTGGCATATCGCGCGGCATTAAATCCTGAGGTGAAGGCAACGGTCTGTTTCTACCCAACCTGGTTGCACAACGGCAAAGTCGGCTTAGGCGAAAACGCTGATTCGCTGGCGAGAGCGGGTGAAATTCAAAACGAAATGTTAATTATTTTTGGCGCGCTTGATCCGCTCATTCCGGCAGAAGGGCGAACCACCATCGAAACGACCTTACGGCAAGCAAACGTGCGATTCGATACGCGTTTATATCCTGCTGACCACGGGTTTATGCGTGATGACCGCGCCGCTTATGATCCTGAATGTACGGATCTGGCATTTCAGGAGGCAGTTACTTTTTTCCGTCGCAAATTTAGCGAGTAACTCGTCCGATCAGCGCCTAAACAATGCGATCCTGCAAGGCTTCTCCAGCAGCAAATCGTTGCAGGTTATCCAGAAACAACTGAACCAATCGCTCCTGCTCATTGCTGTGTCCGCCTGCGGTGTGCGGGGTGATGTAGCAATTGGGTTGCGTCCAGAGCGAATGCTCCGATGGCAGCGGTTCAGGGGTGGTTACATCGAGATAGGCAAATGCCAGTGGGCCGGATTGTAATGCCGTTAACAGCGCATCCTGATCTGTTGTCGTTCCGCGCCCGATGCTGTAATAAATTGCGCCCGGTTTCATCGCGGCAAAACGGCTGGCATTCACGAAATTTTGTGTTTGCGGATTGGCCGGCAAGATGTTGATCACGTGATCGGCAGTCGGCAAATAGTCATTCAACTCGGCTTCGGTAATTGCCTTGATTGGCTCATCACCCGTTGGCGTACGACGCACTGCGATCAAATTCATTTTCAGCGGAGCAAGCAACTCGCACAAGCGGCGAGCAATCGCGCCATAGCTCAACAATAAAACCGTTTGCCCATTCAGCAAATTGATTTTCCCGCGCGTTTCCCACTGTGGCCAGGCACGCGTAGTGAATTGGTTATGCTGCGAATCCGGCAACCAACGCGAGAGCGACAACAACATCGCAAGCACGTGCTGTGCGCAAGGCTCGTTGTAGACGCTGGAACTGTTTGTGAGCGCGATGCCTTTCGCTTGCAGCCAGCCTCGTGCCTCAGGATTGTCAAACTTTTCATAGCCTGCCGCCGGAACCTGAATCCAGCGCAGGTTCGGCGCGGCCTGCGCGGCGTCAGGGGTCGTAAAACCAAAGATGATTTCGGCCTCTGCAATGTCATCTGTGAACTGATGCCCAGCGGCACCTTGCTGCAACAGTTGCATCACAGGGTCGGTGTAAGAAGCAGTGGTGTAAATTCTCATGGGATTCGTAGAGATGAATAAAAAAGCCGCAAAGAGCGAATCTCTGCGGCTTGTGGGTAGCTGAATTAGCGGGAGAGATGCTAATTAGAAATCGTCGTCATCTTCGCCAAATGACGATTCCAGTTCATAAGCCATTTCCGGCTCATCTGCGATTTCTTCTGGCTCCTCAACAACCTCTTCTTCAAACGTATCTTCGACAGGTTCAGGTGCTGCCGTGGGACGCAAACCGACCATCGCAGACATGGCTTCGAGATAGCTTTGCGTATCTTCGATTTCGTCCTCGCGGCTGGCGTTTTCCGTTTCGTCCGCTTCGATCTTGACGCCACGATAATAATCCATGCCCGTTCCAGCAGGGATTAAGCGCCCCATAATCACGTTTTCCTTCAAGCCACGCAGGTAATCTACGCGACCGGAAATCGCGGCTTCGGTCAGGACACGAGTTGTTTCCTGGAACGAAGCAGCCGAAATGAAGGAATCGGTTGAGAGAGAAGCCTTCGTGATACCAAGCAACAACGGTTCTGCGGTTGAAGGTTGACCGTCTTCTCCTTCAACACGCGCGTTCTCATCGGCAAAGCGGAATTTGTCTACTTGCTCTTCCAATAAGAACTCCGTATCTCCGACATCTTTGATCCGCACCCAGCGCAGCATCTGACGCACAATCACTTCGATGTGCTTGTCGTTAATATGCACGCCCTGTAAGCGATAGACTTCCTGAATCGCATTGACGAGGTAACGTTGCAAGGCCTCGGTTCCCTGTACTGCCAGGATGTCGTGCGGATTGAGCGGGCCGTCCATCAACGGTTCGCCCGCGCGCACGCGGTCGCCTTCCTGCACGTTGATGTGCGTACCACGCGGGATCGCATACTCCCGCTCTTCGCCCGTTTCTCCCACGACAATGACTTTCTGCGAGCCTTTGGTGATCGAACCGAACTTGATGACACCATCAATTTCGCTCATCACCGCTGTTTCGCGCGGCTTGCGGGCTTCAAACAGTTCGACGACACGCGGGAGACCGCCGACGATGTCTTTGGTACGCGCAGATTCACGCGGCGTCTTGGCGAGGATGTCGCCTGCCTGCACTACGTCATCGCGTCCGACCATCAGGTTCGCACGAATCGGCATTGGATACGCCTTCAGCACCTTGCCCGCATCATTGCGGATTTCAATGCGCGGCTGGCGTTTTTCGTTGGTCGAATCCATCACGATCATACGTGACAAACCAGTGGTTTCGTCCGTATCTTCGTGAACGGTTTCGCCTTCGATCAGGTCTTTCCAATGCACGTGTCCGCCGACTTCAGTCAGGATCACGCGTGAGTATGGATCCCATTCGGCTACCTTATCGCCTTCTTCCACACGACCACCATCGGGATAATTGATGACGGCACCGTAAGCAATCGGATAGCGATCCACTTCGCGTCCGCGATCATCCACAACCACGACAGAACCGTTGCGGTTCATTGCGATGATCTTGCCTTCGCGGTTCTTCAGGGTGTTGAGGTCGTCGTATTTGACCATACCGCCCGTCCGCGCTTCGTGTGACGATTGATCGGCGACTCGTGTTGCCGTACCGCCGATGTGGAAGGTACGCATCGTCAACTGAGTGCCGGGTTCGCCGATGGATTGCGCCGCGATCACGCCGACCGCTTCGCCCATCTCCACGATTTGCCCCGTTGCCAGATTGCGTCCATAGCACTTCACGCACACGCCGCGCCGCGATTCGCACGTCAGCACCGAACGAATGCGAACCCGTTCGATACCGGCATTTTGAATTTCGGTGGCCAGGTCTTCCGTGATTTCCTGCCCCGCGTGCGCCAGCATTTGGCCAGTGATAGGGTCGAGGATGTCCACCAATGAAACGCGCCCGATGATGCGTTCGCGTAAGCCTTCGATGATGTCTCCGGCTTCGACAATCGGCTCAGCCCAGATGCCCTTGATCGTGCCGCAATCGTCCTCGGAAATAATCACATCCTGCGAAACGTCCACCAGACGACGCGTCAGGTAACCTGAGTCAGCGGTTTTGAGCGCGGTATCTGCCAAGCCTTTACGTGCGCCGTGCGTCGAGATGAAGTACTGCAACACGTTCAAGCCTTCGCGGAAGTTCGCGTGGATTGGCGTTTCGATGATTTCGCCCGACGGCTTCGCCATCAAGCCGCGCATACCGGCAAGCTGACGAATCTGTTGCTGGTTACCGCGCGCACCGGAATCGGCCATCACGAGAATCGGATTGAGTTCTTTCAATTCTTTCTCGCGGGTGGACATTTCCTTGAACATTTCGTCGGCGACTTTTTCGGTCACTTCTGACCAGATCGCGACGACCTTGTTGTAGCGTTCACCGTTCGTGATGACACCGTCTTTGTATTGCTGTTCGACCTTGCTGACCTCGTCTTCTGCTTCCTGCACGAGCTTTGGTTTATCTGGCGGCGTGACCATATCGTCAACACCGATGGAAATACCGGCCTTTGTGGCGTAGAGGAATCCGAGTTCTTTCAGTTCGTCCAGCATCTTCACCGTCGTGGAGTGCCCGAAACGGAGGAAGCAATAGCTGACAAGGCTGCCCAAGCCTTTTTTCTTCATGATGCCGTTGATGTACGGCATGATTTCCGGCAATTTTTCGTTGAAGATCACTCGACCAACAGTAGTGCTGATGGTGCGATTCTTGACTTCTTTTGCCGTGGCTTTGATGACATCCTGCGAATCACGTTCCGTTTCGAGATCAATCAACTTGCCCGTGTAACGCAAGCGAATGCGGGTCTGTGTGCTGACCTCTTTGGCGTCAAGCGCAAGCAAGACTTCTTCTGTGTTCGAGAATGCGCGGCCTTCGCCTTTTGCGCCTTCAGCGGCGCGTGTCAGGTAATAGCAACCGAGCACAATGTCCTGCGTCGGAACGGCAATTGGTTGACCAGAAGCAGGCGAGAGAATGTTGTTTGAGGACAACATCAGCACGCTGGCCTCAATTTGAGCTTCGGCAGACAGGGGCACGTGAACCGCCATCTGGTCGCCGTCAAAGTCCGCGTTGAAGGCGGTACAAGTCAACGGATGCAACTTGATCGCCTTGCCTTCGACAAGCACTGGTTCAAAGGCCTGAATGCCAAGGCGGTGCAGCGTTGGTGCGCGGTTGAGGAGGACTGGATGGTCTTTGATGACCTTTTCTAAAATATCCCACACGACCTCTTCCTGCATCTCGACCTTTTCTTTGGCCTGTTTGATTGTTGCCGCGTGACCTTCGGATTCGAGCTTGTTGTAGATGAACGGCTTGAATAATTCGAGCGCCATCTTCTTCGGCAGACCGCATTGATGCAGCTTCAATTCCGGCCCGACGACGATCACCGAACGGCCCGAATAATCTACGCGTTTGCCGAGTAGGTTTTGGCGGAAGCGGCCTTGCTTGCCTTTGAGCGTATCGGACAGCGATTTGAGCGGGCGATTATTCACACCGCGCAGCACGCGACCGCGACGACCATTGTCGAACAGCGCGTCCACGGCTTCCTGCAACATGCGCTTTTCGTTGCGCACGATGACTTCGGGCGCTTTGAGTTCGATCAGCTTCGACAAGCGGTTGTTGCGGTTGATGACGCGACGATAGAGATCATTCAAATCGGATGTCGCAAAACGTCCGCCATCCAACGGCACGAGCGGACGCAGTTCCGGCGGAATCACGGGAATCACATCCAGAATCATCCATTCCGGCTTGTTGCCCGATTTGCGGAAGGATTCGACGACTTTCAGACGCTTCGAGTATTTCAGCTTTTTCTGCTGGCTCGTTTCCGTCTTCATTCGCTCGCGCATTTCTTCGGACAGTTCCGGGATGTCGGCTTTGGCGAGCAAAATCTTGATCGCTTCCGCGCCCATCCGCGCGACCTCATCAGTGAATTTGCCAGGAAATTCCTGCTTGAGCTGACGATAACGGTCATCCGCAATCAACTCTTTTTCCTTCAGCGGCAAGCCGAGTTCCTCGATTTCCTTGGCATCTGCGATGGTGATGTAACTTTCAAAATACAACACCTTTTCCAACTCACGCAGCGGGATGTCGAGCAGATGGCCAATGCGCGACGGCAAGCCTTTGAAAAACCACACGTGCGAACAGGGGCTGGCCAATTCGATATGGCCCATGCGTTCACGGCGAACTTTCGCTTGCGTCACTTCGACGCCGCATTTGTCGCAGGTCACACCGCGATGCTTCATGCGTTTATATTTTCCGCACAAGCACTCCCAATCCGTCACAGGCCCGAAAATACGGGCGCAAAACAAGCCATCACGCTCTGGCTTGAAAGTACGATAATTGATCGTTTCCGGCTTGGTGACGTGGCCGTGTGACCAGGAACGAATTTTTTCTGGTGAAGCGAGGCTAATGCGCATCGCTTCGAGTTGAGGAGCTGGCGTTTTCTCAGCATTTAACCTGTACATAGTTCTCCGTAAAATAGATGCTGAATGCTGGGTGCCGGATGCTGGCCGATACCTAGCATCCAGCATCTAGCACCCAGCATCTAGTCGCTAAGCATCTGCCGTTTCGCGCTGCCGTAATTCGACATCCAGACAGAGGGATTGCAACTCTCGAATCAAGACGTTAAAGGATTCAGGCAGGCCCGGTTCGTGATCGGATTCACCTTTGACAATGGCCTCATAAATCTTGGAACGGCCCGTTACGTCATCGGATTTCACCGTTAACAGCTCTTGCAACGTATGCGCTGCGCCATAGGCCTGCAACGCCCAGCATTCCATTTCACCGAAGCGTTGTCCGCCGAATTGCGCTTTGCCGCCGAGAGGCTGTTGCGTAATCAAGCTGTATGGGCCAATCGAACGGGCGTGAATCTTGTCGTCCACCAGGTGCGAAAGTTTGAGCATATAAATGTATCCAACGGTCACTTTCTGCTCGAACGGTTCCCCCGTCATTCCGTCGTACAAGGTTGTCTTCCCAGATTCGTTGATCATCTCTGGGAAGCCATCGTCTTGCAGTTGATCGTTCGCCTGACGCAGAAACTTTTTGATTTCGGTTTCGGCTGCGCCGTCGAAGACCGGGGTGGCGAATTTCATGCCCAGAACATTTGCCGCCCAGCCAAGGTGCGTTTCGAGAATCTGACCGACGTTCATACGCGACGGCACACCAAGTGGATTCAGCACGATTTCGACGGGCGTTCCATCGGGTAGGTAGGGCATATCCTCTTCGGGCAGGATGCGCGCGATGACGCCTTTATTACCGTGACGTCCGGCCATCTTGTCACCGACGGACAATTTGCGCTTCATCGCGATGAAGACTTTCACCATCTTGATGACACCCGGCATCAATTCATCACCCTTGCGCAACTTATCTACCTTATCGTGATACAAATGTTCGAGAATCGCGATTTGCCGTTCGGTGCGCTGTTCGAGGTCTTTGATTTCGGCCCCAACATCGCCGCGCGAACCAGCAACTTCGACTTTCTTGAGCGCTGCGAATTCGATGTCCTGCAAAAGCTCACGGGTCAGCTTCGTACCTTTTTCGAGGATCGTGCGACGATTGTGAACCAGGTCTTCTTCGAGCTTGCGACCATCAAGCAACTCGTAAACGCGTTTGTTGCGTTCTTCGTGCAGGATACGAATTTCGTCGTCAAGATTCTTGCGCAGCTTGTCTTCTTCCGCCTGTTCAATCGCCTGGCTCCGCGCGTCTTTGTCTGCACCTTTGCGAGTGAAGACTTTGACATCCACGACCGTGCCTTCGATGCCAGGCGGGCAAGTCAGCGAAGCATCGCGGACATCACCAGCTTTTTCACCGAAGATCGCACGAAGCAGTTTTTCTTCTGCGGTCAATTGGGTTTCGCCCTTCGGCGTCACCTTGCCGACAAGGATCGAACCCGGCTTCACATACGCGCCGATGCGGATGATGCCGCTGTCGTCCAAGTCACGCAGCGCCGCTTCGCCAACGTTCGGAATATCGCGGGTGATTTCTTCCGGCCCCAGCTTCGTGTCACGCGCTTCGATTTCCAACTCTTCGACGTGAATCGAAGTGTAGTAATCGTTCTTGACCATCTTTTCAGAAATCAAGATCGCATCTTCGAAGTTGTATCCGCGCCACGGCATAAACGAGACGAGGACGTTACGACCAAGCGCCAGTTCGCCGCCTTCGGTGCAAGGCCCGTCGGCAATGACCTGACCTTTCACCACGCGGTCGCCTTTGCGCACAATCGGTTTCTGATTGATACAGGTGTTTTGGTTCGACCGCTTGAATTTGATCAACGGATAAATGTCCGCCGTCACTTCGCGCGACAACGTGCCGTCCACGTTGTGGTCGGCTTTGATGATGATGCGCTCAGAGTCAACCACGTCTACGATACCGTCACGACGAGCAACGACGACTGCACCGGAATCCTGCGCAGTGACTTTTTCCATGCCGGTTCCGATGTACGGCGCTTGTGCCCGCAGCAACGGTACGGCTTGGCGTTGCATGTTCGATCCCATCAACGCACGGTTCGCGTCGTCGTTTTCGAGGAACGGAATCAGCGAGGCCGCCACCGATACAAGCTGTTTCGGCGAAACGTCCATGTACTGGATGTCCGCCCGATCGGCAGTAATAAATTCGCCCTTTTGCCGAGCGGCATTCCTTTCATTGACAAGAAATCCCTTGGCGTCAAGCTCGATGTTAGCCTGGCCGATGATGTACTTGTCTTCTTCCCAAGCGGTCAAATAAAACGGATACGGTTCAAATTCGGCGACCTTACCGCCTTCTTTGGCGACCTTTTTGTTTGCCTTATCGACGTCTTCGAGCGGCACGTGTTCATTTGGTTTGAATTTAGTGTCGCCTCCGTTATGAACCTTGACGTACTCGACCACCCTGCCGTTCTCGACCTTTCGGTAAGGCGATTCAATAAAGCCGAATTCGTTGATGCGCGCAAAGCACGACAGCGACGATATGAGTCCGATGTTCGGACCTTCAGGCGTCTCGATCGGGCAGATCCGGCCGTAGTGTGTCGGGTGGACGTCGCGAACCTCAAATCCGGCACGCTCGCGCGAAAGGCCGCCCGGTCCCAAAGCAGACAGTCGACGCTTGTGGGTGATCTCCGACAGCGGATTGGTTTGGTCCATGAACTGTGAAAGCTGTGACGAACCAAAGAACTCGCGAACTGCGGCCGTGACGGGCTTCGCGTTTACGAGGTCACGCGGCATCGTAGTGAACATATCCTGTTGGATGGACATCTTCTCCTTGATCGCGCGTTCCATTCGCTCGAGGCCGATGCGGAACTGATTCTCCAGCAATTCGCCTACCGCCCTAACGCGGCGGTTGCCAAGGTGGTCAATATCATCCTGCGTGAAGCTCTCACTGTCCTTCTTCATTCGCAGAAGGTAATTGACTACCTCGATGAAATCAGTAGGAGCGAGAAGCGGATCGTTAATGCGGTCCTTTTCGGGACGGCCCATTTTGATGTTGAACTTTAGTCGTCCAACCCGAGAAAGATCGAACCGCCTCGCGTCAAAGAACATGCCTTCGAGCAGGTGGTAAGCGGTCGGCACAGTTGGCGGATCGCCTGGACGCATCTTTCGGTAGATCTCAAGCAGAGCATCTACCGGTTTCGAGATCGCGTCCTTCCTCAGAGTGGCAGCAATGACCTCGCCGATCGAGTCGTTCTTTGGAAAAATGACATTGAAACCGCCAATGCCTTCTTCGATAATCTGTTGCAGCTTTCCAGCGGTGAATTCGGTATTGGACTCGATTATCACCTCACCGGTCTCATGGTTGATTACATCATCGAGCGCAAATGCGCCTTCGAGGTCGGCCGCAGTGATCTCGACCTTGTCGATCTTCAGTCTTCGAAGATCCGCAAGAGCCGCCTTTGTCACTTTCTTGCCAGTCTTGATGATCTCTTCGTTCTTGTCTTTGATCGTCTGATCGGCGCGCATCCCGACGAGATGCGTATCACCCTGATTCTTTACCCTTAGAAAGATCTTGCCTTTCTCGGTCGCTACCTCATCGACGGTGTAAAAGAGCTTTAAGATATCTGCATCGCTGTATTCAGCTCCTTTCACAACTTCCTCGAGTATGCCGTCGGAAACTGTTTTCATGTCGATCTGAGGGTTTAGCCACAAACCGAGGGCTCGGAGAAAAATAGTTGCGAGGATCTTTCGCTTACCTAAGCGTGCATGGAGAATCCCTTTCTGGTCGTATTCAAACTCTACCCACGATCCGCGATATGGAATGATCTTCGCCAGGTATTCGTCACGGTCGCCCTTGAAAAACACGCCCGGCGATCGGTGGAGCTGGGATACGATAACGCGCTCGGTGCCGTTGATGATGAACGTGCCGTTATCGGTCATCAGCGGGATCTCGCCAAAGAAAACGTCTTCTTCTTTTATGTCCCGGATCGTCGATACGCCGGTCTCAGCGTCCTTGTCGAAGACGGTCAAGCGGATCTTGACCTTGAGCGGAACGCTGTACGACATTCCCCGCTCCTGACATTCCTGCTGATCATGCTTATGCTTCAGGCCAACGGGCTCACCGCAGTTTGGGCAAAGCTTCGGGCGGACTGAATTAAACGTGCCGCAATTATTACAAAGCACTTCGGCCGGGTTGAACGGGTCGACCTTCACCTTTGATCCGCAGTTTTTACAATTTGCGCGTAGATGCTCGAGACCCTCGAGATTTCCGCACTTACATTGCCAGTTGCCGATCTGGTATTCAACGAATTCTAGGGTTGCCGTTTCCCGAAAATCTGACACCGGAAAGATCGAACCAAAAACACTCTGAAGCCCGATCGTGTCACGTTCCTCAGGTATCAGGTCCATTTGGAGGAACCGGTTGTACGATTCACGCTGAACTTCGATCAGGTTCGGGATCTGAGCCGTGGTATAGATTTTCGAAAAATCCACACGTTCGGGAGACTGACTTGTTCGCTTTCCAAGTCCGACCGTGTTGTTTTGAAGCGGATTGTTGATCATATTTTTGATAACCCTGATAGCTCGCCGTGGCGATAAAATACCTGTTGATTTATCCGTCTTTAACTGCTAGGATTCCCGTGTAAAAACGGCTCCTCGACCAGCTGCAACGTTTCGGAAAGACGGCAAACGCGGCCTTGGGCATACTATTCCCAGACCGCTTTTCGAGCAGTTATGCGTCGTAATTAAAATTTTCCGAGAGTGCCGAAAAAGACACCAACTCTCCGTTAAATAGCGAGAAAGACTGCCCTAACCCCTTTTTATCCAACGATAAACGAGATGTTTGCCGACCAATTCGACGGCTTAAGAGCACCACTTTTCCCGAAGCCTATCACTCAGTGTAACAATACTTGTTACCAATAGCAAATTTCTTAGAGATCGTTCGAGGCATGCAAAACATCCTGCACGCCCCGAACGATTGAAGCGTCAAACTATTTGACCTCGACCGTTGCCCCGGCTTCGGTAAGTTTGGCCTTGATCTCTTCGGCCTCGTCCTTCGAAACGCCTTCTTTGAGCGGTTTCGGAGCGCCGTCAACAAGGTCTTTGGCTTCCTTGAGGCCAAGTCCGGCGACGACTTCGCGGACAACCTTGATAACCGCGATCTTGTTGCCGCCGGCGCCGGTAAGGATAACGTCAAACGAATCCTTCTCTTCTGCCGCAGCAGCACCGGCATCGCCGGCACCAGCAGCAGCCACCATTACCGGTGCCGCAGCCGCAGCTGCCGAAACTCCGAAGACCTCTTCGAGTTCCTTGACCAATTCAGACGCTTCGAGAAGCGTCATTCCCTTCAAATATTCGACTACATCGTCTTTTGTGATTGCCATGACTTTTTATCTATCTCCTGTTCGGGTTCTGTGTTTAGAGCACGGTTCAAAAGTGCTCCGTTGTTAGTGTCAGCCGCTAGAACCCACGGGGCCTTATGACCAGGTTGCATCTCCGATCGTTCCGGCCCGAGCAGCACAGGTGACCTGACAAATCACCCGGCTCGTTTTCCTTGAGTACGGCTTTTTCGGTTCAGAGTGTGCGATCTCCGGCGCAACCTGTGGCGTACGCGATCGATCGCGCACTCTGAACTAAAACTCTATTCTGACTTCTCTTCGGCCTCAGCTGCTGATCCTTCTTCCGCAGCGGGTGTTTCCGCCGCCGGGGTCTCTTCAGCCGGAGCTGCTTCGACCGTCTCCTCAGTCTTTGCCGCGGGAGCTGCAGAACCGCCGCGAGAAGCGGGATCCTTTTCTCCGATCTGCTTGATGACGACCGCCAGATCACGCGGAACCGCGTTGATCACGGTAACGATACGTTGTGCCTGAGCGTTGATCACGTAGAGAAGCTTTGAAATAAGCTCTTCCTTGGACGG
>JAFDVL010000114.1:0-4988 GCA_018268995.1 Acidobacteriota bacterium
CAATAGTGATGCGTTCGCCCTAGCGACCGACAAAGCCGTTTGAGACATTGAAGAACTTCTTGCCCGGCCCAAACGGTAATTGATACACCGATCCAACCGTAAAGCGATGTGGGCGATCAGCAAAGTACAGTCCGCGCTGTTTGATGCCTTTCTGCACATCGTTGAAGCCCCACTCCTCGATCTGCTTCGAGAATGTGTAGGTCGAGGTGATATTCAGCCCACCACGCGCACGCTTCTCGAACGTCATCTGGAACGAATCGTACGCGATGCTGCCATCATTGCGTGCGACTTCGGTAAATCCAGGGAAGTGCGGGTAAGGACGATTCAAGTCCCACCGCGAGAGCGTGTTGGCCGTGTAGTAGCTCGTTCCAATGAAAGGCGCGAGTCCTTTGAAAGGATTCGGCAAAGCTTCCCGACAGAAGGCTGGGTTACCACCTTCGAGCGGGTTGCACTGTTTGCGGAACTCCAGACTTGGCTCGTTGAAGGGACGAGTGGTTTGCAGTTTCTTCGTGCGGTTGCCCACATACGAAAGCTCAACCTTGGAAGCCCAGGGCAAACTATACTGGAAGCCCAATGAATATTGATTCACGTACGGCACTTCAAAGCTCGTGTTGACGAAATTGAAGCCGCGTCCCAGGAAGGTCGAATAACCATTCGCTGCGCCCGCCGGTTTGCTAATGCCGTTCGGGAAGGGGTTGTTAATAATGCCTTCTATCGGCGTCCGACCACCGTCAAGCGAATTGACAATGTCGGTCGTCACAGAGAAGCCGTTGAATTGAAGGTAATCATTGTTGGGGTTGACGTAGTAAAGTCCCCAACCGCCACGAATCACCAGCTTGGAATTCCACTGATACGCGAAGCCAATGCGCGGTTGGAAATTGTTCCAATCCGTGTCAGAAGCAATGGTGTCAATCCCATTGACGCCAGCAAAATTCAGCCCACCAAGGAGCTTCGGCAAAGTCGGGAAGGTGGTGCGATTGATGAGACTGTCTGCCGGATTGGTAACAGTTCTATCAAAGCCACGATTGAGCCGATTATACCGTTCATTCGGGGCCTGATTGATGTCCCAGCGCACGCCCAGATTGATCGTCAGGTTATTTCTCACCTTCCAGTCGTTCTGGAACCAGGGCGCATAATACTTACCGAGCGTTGTCGGGAAGACGTTGTTTTCCACGCGACCGCCAACATAGCCGAGCAGGAATGTGGCAATGCCGTTACCGCTTTGGGCGTCGGCCTGATCCCAACGCTGTTGCGTGAAACCGCGTCCCCCTGTCAGCAGGAAGGGGTTTCCTTCATTGCGGGTAATGTATTGTGTCCAACGCATGTCTACGCCCGCACGCCAGGTCTGCGCACCACGAATCCAGGTGAAGTTCGGATGCGAGGCAATCGTGTTCGAGACGTTGTTGCCCGGATTACGGCCAATCGGAAGATAACCATCTCCCGGCTCGTACCGCCCGAACATGACACTGCCCGGCAATGCGTTGACCAGCGCGGAGGAGAATCCAAGCGTCGTCCGGTCAAAGCCCATGTTTTCGTCAGCAACCCCCTTCTCCTCAAAGCGGTTGAAGGAGAGGCGGAAGTTGAAGATGAAGCTCGGAGTAAAGGTCGCCAGGTGATCCGCCACAAACGCGTCATTGAGGCGTTTGAACGGCAATTGGCAGCATTCTCCGATAGCATTGATAACACCGTTTTCATTGCGGTTTTCGCGGCGGTCGTTCTTGGCAAAACGCATGTACATGCGGTGCTTTTCATTGAACTGCTGGTCAACTTTCGCTACCCAGTTCCAAAAGCCGTCGGTCGCAATATTCGGCGAAATGAACAGGTTGTTTTTCGAGTAGCCTCCCACCGTAGTGTCACTCGAATTGGGTTTGGGGTAGAAGCCCAGAATCTTCTTGGCAATTGGGTTAATGCGCGCCGCCGGAATCTTATTGCCGGGGAAGGGTGAGCGCGTGTAGTTATTCCCGGCATTACCGGTGAGCGGATCGTAAATGATGATTGGCTTACCAGCAGCATCCGCCAGCTTGCTAAAATCACCATCCAGGAATTCCGGTGCGATAGTCGAAAGGTTCAGCGGCTGCGGCACGCCTTCGCGGTAGCCTTCATAATTGAACATGAAGAAGGTCTTATCCTTGCCATTGTATAGCCACGGAACGCTGACCGGACCATCCACTTGGAAGCCATATTGATCCAGCCAGTGTTTGGCTTTTCCGGCCCTTCGGGCTTTCAAACGGAAGTCCGTCGCATCAAGCCATTCGCGGCGCATGAATTCATACACGGTGCCGTGATACGCATTCGTACCGCTTTTCAAATTGACGTTGATGATGCCACCGGTAGTTTTACCGTATTGCGCATCATACGTGTTCGTCATGATTTTGAATTCCTGTACGGAATCTACCGGCGGGACGTAAGCGATGTTGTTGCCACCGGCTTGCCCGTTGTTCGGTGCGCCGTCGAGCAGAAATTCGTTGCCACGCGATTGGCTGCCGTTGATCGTCCATTCGGCGATAGCACCGTTATCGAAGGGGCGTTGCCAGATCGAAGCGCCGTTGAAATTGACGCCGGCCACGAGCACACCGAGCATAAACGGATTGCGCGCGTTGAGAGGCAATTCAGTGACTTTTTGCTGGTCAATGACGCCACCGCGATCTGCGTTAGCAGATTCGAGCGCGACTTGGCCGGAAGCTTCAATCGTGACGGTGTCGGTGATTTGTCCGGCTTCGAGAGCAAAATCCACCGCAGCAATTTGACTGATTGCGACGACGAAATTCTCCCGTGCAGCCTTTTTAAAACCACTGGCTTCGACCGTGATCTTGTAATCGCCGGGGCGCAGGAAAGGGACTTTGTAATTGCCTTCATTATCCGTTGTGACAGTGAAGACTTCGTTCGTGGCGGCATTTTTCACCGTCACAGTTGCATTTGGGATCGCAGCCTTCGAGGAATCCATCACACGACCAGTGATCGTGCCACGGAAGTCCTGCGCAAAAGCCGCGCAGCAGAGCAGGATGAATAAGAATCCAGATCCGAGCGAGCGTGAGAGCTTGTTCACAGAGGGCCTCCTTAAAATCAGTGTTGTGTTATTGAGCGTATGGCTGTCGAGAAACAACACTACGCGAAAAATGAGCAATGAAAGCCTAACATCTATATTTGCCGCAATAGACTCTTGCGGTCGGTACAATCAATTTATAGTTTCGATCCCAGCAGGTAACACCGAGTAGCTAGATTTGATGAGCGGATTATGGAAAGCGAGGCAAATTCCGTCAAGGGCTGCACAGTAAATCTGCGTTCCCAGGCAAACAGACGATAACGCATCTGCCGCCTGTATTTCGCAGTGACCAAAATCGAAACGGCGAGGCTAAAAACAACGCCAAAAAAGGGTTACTTGCTCACGGCGAAGCCGCTCAGAGTCGTTTGAGACTACGATTCCAAGTACCTCAGATTGAAAATTATTTTGCGCATTTCTTAATGACCCAGTAACGTGTGTGCTCATTTCCGCCGCCCTTGAGCACACAGTTCATTAACACCGTGGCGCGCGGGACAACGAAATCCAACCACCTCAGACCAGAGGGAAAAGCAATTCTTCCCCGCGCAGGCACGACTCCATTGTTCATTTCTGAACACCAATCGTTCAGGGCTGGACAAATTTCCGGCTGAAATGCTGCTTTTAGGCGGTGGCCTCAGATTTGCAGAATGCCGGGTGAAGATTGAATTCTGGAGCAATGCATGGATCGTGAAATTGATGTGGCCTTTCGACGAAAACTTATTCTCAGGCGGAGTGTGATTTCCCTGCTTCTCATCGCAGCTTTTGCCTGCCTGTTAATCTTTGGGCCAGCCTGGATCAAGCCTTCTCTGAATCGTTCGCGGATTCGTACAGCAAAGGTCGAAACCGGCGCATTGGAAGCAACGATCACAGCTTCCGGCACGGTTGTCCCGGAATTTGAGCAGGTGATTTCTTCCCCCGTTGATGCCCGCGTGCTGAAAATTCTCAAGCGTCCTGGCGACCTTCTGGTCAAGGGCGAAGCGATGCTGCAACTAGATGTCAGCGCCTCGGTTTTGGCCGTCGAAAAAGCCAATCAGCAAATTGACCTCAAACAAAATGCCCAGGCCAAGGCGAAGATTGATCTGGAAAGCACGCTGAACGGATTGCAAAGCCAGATTGAGACAAAGACACTGGATCATAAATCGCTCAGCGCAAACAGCACACGCAATCGGGAGCTGTATAAATCCGGGTTGCTGGCGGAAGACAAGTTGCGGGAAGTTGAATTGCTGGAAGAAAAGGCCGCATTGGAACTCAGACAACTTGAAGTCGCCAAACGCACAGCCCAGCAATCTACAAAAACGCAGCTTGAAGGACTCGCCCTTGAACTCAGCCAACTGGAAAAAGAACGCGATGAGGCCAAACGTCAGCTTGATCTGGCAACAACGAAGTCTGATCGCAATGGCGTGCTGACCTGGGTCGTGCTTGAAGAAGGGGCAACGATTTCCAAAGGCTCTGTGATTGCGCGCATTGCCGATCTGAATTCCTTTCGCGTGGATGCGACGATTTCCGATGTCCATGCCAATCGGCTCTCGCCGGGAATGCCCGTCAGCATCAAGATCAATGACGATTACTTGAAAGGCACGATCCGCAGCATTGATCCAACCATCAAGAATGGCGTGATTACCTTGCAGGTCTCATTGGTTGATAAATCCAGTGCGTTGCTGAAATCGAATCTGCGGTGTGATGTTCTGGTGGTGACGGATCACAAAGAAAAAACCCTGCGAATAAAAAAAGGGCCATTTGCCAATGCCGAAGGCTCGCGCGATGTCTTTGTGATTCGCGGCGACACGGCAATCAAAACGCCCGTGAAATTTGGCATCGCCAGCTTTGATTTCTACGAAGTTTTAGAGGGATTGCTGGAAGGCGATGAAGTCATCATTTCGGATATGACCGATTACCAGCATTTGAAAGAAGTGAAAATGAAGTAATCCACGAAGCCACACGAAGGGGC
>JAFDVL010000114.1:5077-10555 GCA_018268995.1 Acidobacteriota bacterium
GCCCCTTCGTGTGGCTTCGTGGATAAGAAAAAGGAATCCTCTATGATCCAACTTGAAGGCGTCGAAAAAGTCTATCGTACAGATCGCATCGAAACCATTGCGCTCACGAACATCAATCTGAATGTCCGCGCGGGCGAATTCATTTCGATTATGGGGCCGTCCGGGTCGGGCAAAAGCACATTGCTCAATGTCATTGGATTGCTGGACGTGCCGACAGGCGGCAAAGTCGCGCTCAATCAAAAGCCGATCACCGCGTACACCGACAAATACCTGGCTCAGATGCGCAATGAAGAACTTGGCTTTATCTTTCAAACGTTTCATCTGATCAACGATCTGAGCGTTGTAGATAATGTCGAAATCCCGCTACTGTACCGCAAAGGACTCTCCAGCGCAGATCGTCGTAAACGGGCATTGGAAGCGCTGGAAAAAGTCGGACTGCAATCGCGCGTCTATCACTTTCCGGGCCAGCTTTCTGGTGGGCAGCAACAGCGCGTCGCAATTGCCCGCGCCATTGTCGGCAACCCGAAAATTCTGCTTGCCGATGAACCAACGGGCAATCTGGATTCGCAGATGGGCGATGAAATCATGGAGGTATTGCAATCGCTCAATCGCGATCACCAGACAACTGTTGTGATGGTCACGCACGATCCGCGCCAAGCCGAAAAGACCGAGCGAATTGTGCGATTGTTCGATGGACGACAGGTGAGCTAAGCCTGGGAGCGCACGCGGCTCGCGTGCTTCCTCTTAAGGCTAAAGTTGCCATTCTCAAATCCAGCACGCGAGCCGCGTGCGCTCCCAGGCTTATGCTGAAAAACTACCTAAAAATTGCCTTCAAAGTTTTCCTGCGCCGCAAATTTTTCACCTTCATCAGCCTGTTTGCGATCAGCTTTACGCTGGTGGTGCTGATGGTTGCGGTCGCGTTTCTGGATCACATCTTCGGCCCGAATGCAGTCGAGAGCCGGAAGGATCGCACGCTCGGCATTTATTACATGGAAATGAAGACGCCGGATAAACGCGGGATGTGGAATGGAAGCACTGGCTATCGTTTTCTGGATCGCAACACACGCAATTTGCCGAACGTCGAGAAGATGTCATTGTTCACAGAACCGAAACCTATCGTGTCGTATCTGCACAGCGAAAAAATTCAAGCCTATCTGAAGCGAACCGATGGCGAGTTCTGGGAAATCCTGACGTTTCGATTTTTGGAAGGTGCGCCCTACACCGCCGAGGACGAAAAGAACCGGAATCTGGTCGCGGTGATCAACGATGCTACGCGCAAGAAATTCTTTGGCAATGAATCGGCAGTCGGCAAAACCATTGAAGTAGACGGGCAAAACTTTCGCGTCGTCGGTGTGGTCGAAAATGTCCCATATTTACGACAGGTTCCCTTCTCAGACATCTGGGTTCCGATCAGCACGGCCAAGAATGACACCTATCGCAACGAAATGATGGGCGATTTTCAGGCGATATATCTGGCGCGTTCAGAGAACGATTTACAAGCCATCCGCGATGAATTCAAAGCCCGACTGAATAACATCGAATTCCCTGACCCAAAAGAGTGGAATTCAATGTATGGGGAAATGAACACGTATTTTGAAGCATTGTCACGGGAATTGGTCGGCTCGCGCGATGACAATGGGAGCGCCAGTCGTCCGGGGCGATTATTGGCAGCAATGATCATCATTGCGATTTTGTTTATGCTGCTGCCAACGGTGAACCTGATCAACATCAATGTCAGTCGCATTATGGAACGCGCCGGAGAAATCGGCGTGCGCAAAGCTTTCGGCGCTTCATCGTGGACACTGGTCGGTCAGTTCATTGTCGAAAACGTTTTGCTGACTCTGATCGGCGGAGTGTTAGGCTTTTTCCTCTCGCGGTTCGTTTTGCAATTCATCACCGCCAGCGGATGGTTTCCCTACGCTGAATTTCATGTGAACTATCGGATTTTTCTCGGCGGATTGGGATTGGCTGTAATTTTTGGATTACTTTCGGGCGTTTATCCGGCCTGGAAAATGTCACGCCTCAACCCTGTGCAAGCCTTAAAAGGAGCCGCGCGCTGAAAAGCGCCTGGAGAAGAGCATGGAGTACAAGCTTTAGCTTGGCTTGCTAGTCTGGTCAGAACAAAAGCAAGCTAAAGCTTGTACTCCATGCTCTTCATAGGAGTGTTTATGTTTCGTCATCTATGCAAACTGGTTTGGAATCGCAAGCGTGTCAATTTTCTGATCACGCTCGAAATCTTTATTTCGTTTCTGGTCGTGTTCGGCGTCATCGTCTTTGCGGTGTATTACCTGGACAACTATCGCCATCCGCTTGGCTTCAACTACGAAAACGTTTGGGCAGTGCAAGTGGGCATCGAGAAAAAATCGGATGATTCAGACAGGCAACGATTACTCGACACCACCAAGCAGATGCTGGCGACGCTAAAGGATTTCGGCGAAATCGAACACGTGGCTGCCGTCTGGGGTGCGCCGTATTCGCGCGGCAATTGGCAATCCGGGAATACGATCAAAGGACGTAACGTGAGATTCTGGGGGAATTTCATGACGGACGAGGCGAAAGATGTGTTCGGCATCAACATCGTGCGCGGCAGGTGGTTTGGCAAAGAAGATGACGGCGCAAATTACAATCCGATCATCCTGAATCAAAAGACGGCGCGCGACATCTTTGGCGACGAAGACCCCCTTGGCAAAAACCCGGAGGAACGGTTTGATCCAGACCCAGACGGCCCGTCACCATCCGCCAATCGGGAACCCAAAAAACCGGAACGTGTCATCGGAATCATTGATGATTTTCGCAAAAATGGAGAGTTTGCCGAACTGTTTGGATACCAGATTTTTCGCAATACGCTCACGATGCCGGATGGCAGAGAACCTCGTGCTTTTGTCATGAAAGTGCGTCCCGGAACCACCGCTGAATTTGAAGAAAAGCTGGTCAAACGAATGCAGGCCATCGCGAAAGACTGGTCGTTTGAAGTCAAAACCATCGCCCAGATGCGCAGCGAAAATCATACCAGCTATTATGTCCCTATCGCGGCATTCGGGCTGGTGGCAGGCTTTTTGATGCTGATGGTTGCCCTGGGCCTGACCGGCGTGCTGTGGCAGAGCGTCACGCAGCGCACCAAAGAAATCGGGCTGCGACGGGCAAAAGGCGCAACCGCCACACGGATTTATAAACAGATTCTCGGCGAGTTATTAGTCATCACTACATTTGGCCTGTTGATTGGCGTGCTGGTTGTCATTCAATTCCCGCTGCTGGATTTTCTCGGCTTTGCGACGAAACAGGTTTATCTCTATAGCATGCTGCTCTCGCTCGCCCTTATTTATTTGCTGACGATTGCTTGTGGCCTATATCCAAGTCGGCTGGCAACCAAAGTGCAGCCCGCCGAAGCATTGCATTATGAATGAACCCGTGCGGATTCTCTTTCGTACACCTCCACGACTATAATCCGTCCTGGAGGTATTTATGTTTTGTCCCAGTTGTGGTTCCGATCAGCACGGTCAATATTGCCGTTCGTGTGGGAAGGACTTGCGCGCAGTTCGGATGGCAATGGAAAAGCCGGAAGCATCGGCGAAAAGCTCAGCGCGTGATGAGATCGGACGAGCCGTAGCGGATAAAATCCGCGAGTTAAAATCGGCCAAGGATTTAAGCAAAGTCGTCGAAGGTGTGCTGCCTGAAATTGAAAAATTCCTGGAATCACCAGAGGAAAAACGATTCCGGCGGATTCGGGCTGGAACGATTACGACGGCAATTGGATTAGGGGCAGCAATCGGTTTCTTCCTGATCGGTGTGGCTGTTGGAGAAGAAGGATTGTTGTTTCCGGCGGGCGCGGGACTGGTCACGTTTCTGATCGGACTTGGAATGCTGCTGAATGGATGGCATTTCACAGTTGCGCCAAAACAAGAAGCAGATCAGATTGCCGAAATTCTTTCCACCGCCGAAGCCCCGCCAATCGCGGCGGAACGTCCGTTCCCCACTTCCATTACGGATCACACCACGCACCAGTTGCCGAGCGATCCGTTACGCGCGCAGAAGGCCAGAGTGAAATAGCCAAAATGATTCTGATAGTAGACGACGATCCATCCGTCACGACTTCGATTTCGCTGCTTCTTCGGCAGAGCAGCTATCGTACACAAACGTCGTCCCATCCAACCGCAGCGCTCTCGCTCATCAATCAGCAATCGTTTCAGCTCGTCATTTTAGACATGAACTTCTCGCGTCGCACCACGGGCGAAGAAGGCATCGAGTTGCTCAAACAAATCAAAGCCGCCAAGCCGGGGTTGCCCGTGATTCTGCTGACCGCCTGGGGTTCGATTCAGCTTGCGGTGGCAGGCGTGCGCGCAGGTGCAAGCGATTTCATCACAAAGCCCTGGACCCATCAGCAACTGTTGCAGGCCGTCAAAACCGCGCTGGAATTATCTGCTGCACATTCGACGCAAACACCGAATCCCACGCGGGAAAAACTGGATGAGCAGTACAACTTCAAGGATTTGATTGGCAATGATCCAAAATTCCTCAAACTGCTTGAAGTCATCGGACGCGTGGCAGCAACGGACGCTTCGGTTCTCATCACAGGCGAAAGCGGCACAGGGAAAGAACTGATTGCCGAAGCAATTCATCGCAACAGTCCGCGCACCAATAAAGCATTTATCAAAGTCAATCTGGGCGGCATTCCCGCACAGCTCTTTGAAAGTGAAATGTTCGGCCACGTCAAAGGCGCGTTCACCGATGCGCGCGCAGATCGCAAAGGCAGATTTGAATTGGCGGATGGGGGCACGATTTTTCTGGATGAAATCGGCGATCTGGATGCCAGCGCACAGGTCAAGCTGTTGCGCGTCCTGCAAGACCGCACGTATGAGGTCTTAGGTTCCAGCATCACACGAACCGTAGACATCCGCGTCATCTCCGCCACCAATCGTAATCTAGCTGAAATGGTTTCCAGCGGGCATTTCCGAGAAGACCTGCTTTATCGCTTAAATCTAATCGCCGTGCATTTGCCACCGCTGCGCGAAAGAAGCTCGGACATTCCGCTGATTGCCAATCATTTTCTGACCAGCATGGCCAAAGTGTATCGCCGCGCTGATTTGTCCATCAGCGATGGAGCGTTGAAATGGCTGCAATCCCTGCCCTGGCCCGGTAACATTCGCCAACTCAAACACCTCATCGAACGCACGATTCTCGTCAGCGGCAAAGAGGTGCTGGAGGTGGATGATTTTCGCCTGCCGATGGAAATGGAAGCGAGCGACTCGCACAAAGACTCGCTGCCACAGGTCGGAAGTATGACGTTGGATGAAATTGAAAAAGCGATGATTCTGAAAGCCCTGAAACATCACGGCGGCAACATCAGCCGTGTCGCCGAAGCCTTAGGCATGAGCCGCGCTGCGCTTTACCGCCGCTTTGAGAAATACGGAATCGAAATCTAATCACGCCCCACGGAAGAAGCCCGCATGCAGAAGCCCGCGCGTCAGCAAGGGCGTGGAT
>JAFDVL010000114.1:10641-58690 GCA_018268995.1 Acidobacteriota bacterium
CGTCAGCAAGGGCGTGGATTTATGACCGCCGCATTGGCAGATACCAAGATCAAATCCCGGCAAATCATGCAGGGGCAATCCGTTGAAAACACCACCTACATCAAAGGCAAGCGCTTGGTTCTTTGTAAAGGATTGCCTGTGTGCTGGAAGATTTCGTTGAAGACTGGTTCGTGGCGAACGGAATCAAACATCGGCTCCACACCCATCCACACCAACCACGATTCGTGAGCAGTATCAGCTTGTTGAAGCTTGGCCAGCGTTTTTTCCTGATCGCCCAAATAGGCGCAAATCAGTGCCCAATGATAAGACGAAACGAATCGTTCAGCGGCAAGCGATTCCAACTGAGCGATGACGTTTTCGGCTTCGGTGCGCAGTCCCGCCGCAGCGTACGTCTGCCCCAGCAACAAGAGATTGAACACGCTGTCATTCGATAGTTCTGCGGCACGTTTGGCAGCCCGAATCGCGGCGTCGTATTGCCCGGTATTGCGCAAGCCCCAGCACAACCCATAATGTCCCAGAGAAATCAGGGGATGCTCCGCCACGACGCGACGATACTGTGCGATGCTTTCGTCATAGCGCCGCATAAAATACAACGCCCAGCCAAGATGATGCTGATTAAAAGGTGACAACGCATCAAGTTCGATCCCCTGATAGGCGTGTTTCAGCGATTCCTCGAATCGGCCTTCGGTACAGAGCTGAATCGAGTACCACACGTGCGCGGTAGCGTTATGCGGATTCAATTCCAACGCACGCAAATGATGTTTTTCAGCGATGGCCCAATCGGAATGACTTCCGTGCAGTGCAAAAGCCAGGGCGGCGTGCGCTTCGGATAATTCTTCGTTGAGGACAATTGCGCGGGTGGCTGCCTGAATCGCATTCAGAATAATTTTTTCTAGATCGGTTTTCAATTCAGTNNGAGCGGTAGCGACCGGGTAACCATACACGCAACTGAAACTGATCTAAATCGCCTGCCAGCGCCTGCCGTAAACTTTCCAGCGTGGTGCTGCGCGCGGCAAAAAACTGTTCACAGGTGATGTTGCCATCGGCTCCGGTGGGCGCAAAATTATCTGGCCGCGTCAAACTTTCACTGGGGCTTTCTGGTTCGTCTTCGCAAACTGCACGCGAGATTTCGTGCGGCGCACGATGGCGAAAGCGATAAGGACGATGTCCGGGCAGTAATTCAAGAGCAACACGCCCAGGCTGTAAATATCGCTTGTTGCGGTTACCGGCTCACCTTTGATTTGTTCCGGGCTGGCATATTCCAGCGTCATCAATCGCATGTGTGTCGCTGTTGGATCAATGGGTCATCTTCTTTCAAGAAGGGGGCGAAATCGTGCAGGCCGCCTTCATCAGAGATCGTTTCTTTCAGCAAAGTTTCGGCACCTTCATCCTGCACCAGCAACCGTTCGACTTCCTGCCGCAGTTCTGCATCGCCCGCACAGGCGGCGGCCAAATAGGATTCGCGTTCGGACTTATCTTTCAGGTTAATCGCTGTCAGAAAAACCGCCTCGATTTTTTTCCAGCGTTCAGGTGAAGTGCTCATTTCCGGGTTCGATTTAATTGCTCGTACAACCACACTCGCGCTCATCGCCAGTGTCGTCGGTGTCTCTTTTGATTGCCCGGCATTATAGCACGCCTGTGTAATTCAATCGTCCAGCCCTACAAAGTGCCGCGAATGCCGATTTTTTTATAAGTACAATTATTTTCTTCGTGGTGATTTTTTTTCGGCTCCGATTGCGCGTTACAGGATGAAGCAAACTTTGCCGAAGCAAACGGCTCGGCCCTAACCAGGAGAAATCGGATGCAAAACAAATTGAGCAAATCCCATTGGTCTACATTCTTCGCCTTTTGCGCAGGCCTTTTCCTGTCCATTGCAGCTCAAACTGTTCAGGCACAGGACGAAGCCATTCCCGCTTCGCAATCCAGCTTGACTGGAATCAATCTGCCAACCGGCGCGATGCGCGTGCGCGAACAAAGTGTTCCGCCAGAGATCAATCAATCACTGGAAAAATTGCTTTCTGGTGGAGAAGGCAAATTGCGACAGGGCCAGGCAGAGGTTTTAGCGTGGGCAGGGCCGAGCTATAAAAAAGCCAAAGCAGCAGCGTTAGTAACCCAATTACAAAGCAATTTACAAGCACAGGGCTGGACGTATGAAACTGGTGGGAAGGAAGGCGAAGTTACAGTGTTCAGCGCAGTCCGGGCAAATCCCACGCGACGTGCAGTGCTGGGATTTTTTGTGCCAACAGATGACGCGCTGGTCGTCGCCTGGACAGAAGTGATCGCGGCAGGCGGCTCATCTAATTCAGCAGTCGCGTCCAAACCTGTTCCGGCGGAGAAACCCACAGCAAAATCAGCGGCGAATGCCAATGCGCTGTTTGGAACCTGGAACACGGGCGGCATGTCCATGATGGCAGATCGCAACCGAATCACAGGTGCGACGACGCCCTCAAATGGATCAACATTCAAGTATGTGTTCACGCCCGATGGTCGTTTTGAATTTATTGGAATGATGCAATCCACGCTGTACGGCTGCACAACGACCCTGTTCAATGATAAGCGGGGCAGCTTTGAAATGAATGGTTCTACGGTCACGCTCATTCCGAACAAAAACTTCTGGCGGCAACAGAATTCCTGCGCACCGAATAGCACCAAAGAGAAAAATCACACGCTGGCAAACGAAACGTTCCAATTGCGCACGAAAACCGATGAGTATGGCAAACCGTACATCTGCCTCGCCGATGCCAAAGGCGAAACCTGTTATCGCCGCGCAGAAAACTAAACATCCAATCAGTACCGCGACTGATGGGGAGCGTGCTGGCGCGATGTGCGCCGCTCCCCATCAGTCGCGGTACTGATCTATTTGGTAGTGCTCAGGACGGCTTTGCCCGTTTCCTGACGCAAGGTGATAAGTTTATTGACGGGAATTTTGGCCCAGCTTTCTTTGGTTCCATTCGGCCATTGCACCACCACGGTTTCAATTTCGGTTGCTGTATCCAACCCAAAATGGACGCGCATGTCGCTGGCACTGAGGTAGCTGCCATCGCCGTGGGCGCGGCGAACAAGTGGTGGCTGGCCCTTGCGAAAGACCGTGACGATTGCGCCGATGCCATCACGATTGTCTTTTGTGCCAGCTAATTTCACCGCGAGCCAGTTGTGTTTGCCCGTGGCTTCATTCAATAACAATCGTGCTGCGCCATTGTTATGGCTCACAACTAAATCCACATCGCCATCGTTATCCAGATCACCAAAGGCGGCACCACGACTAACGCCTGATACCTGCATTGCTGCGCCTGCGCTCGTCGTCACATCACGAAACCCCGTGCCTTCGTTATGAAAAAGTTGGTTGCGTTGCTGAAAGGGATACGGGGAGCTTTTTTGTGTGGCGACCATCGTCACTGCGCCATTCGCGGTGAACAAATCCAGCCGTCCATCATTGTCGTAATCAAACCACGCGGTGCCGAAGCCAGTGGACAGAAAACTGGATTGGGCCAGATTGAATTCTGTTGTCGCATCGTGAAAGTTGCCACGGCCATCGTTGCGATACAGCGTGCTTCCCTCTCTGGCCAGGTTCGTCACCAGAATGTCCTCATCTCCATCATTATCAAAATCGCCTGCGGTTGCGCCCATCCCCGCGCGTGCAATCCCATCCATTGCGTAGGCTGCACCAGAAAGCAACCCGGTTTCTTCAAAAACGCCTTTGCCCTGATTCATCCACAAGAAATTTGCAGCCCCATCATTGGCAATATAAATGTCTACCCAGCCATCGCGATTAAAATCCGCACACGTTACGCCCAAGCCGGGGCCGGGAATTTTCCCAATGCCGGAAGCCACAGAAACATCGGTAAATTGCCCCTTGCCATCGTTGCGAAACAGACGATGGAGCAAAGGACGATATGCAGCAGGCGTGCAATAATCCTGCTCTCCGGTTGGGCTATAGCAGCGCTTGTGCGTTTTGACCGTGAAATCCACGTAATTGCACACGTACAAATCCAAGTCGCCATCGCGGTCATAATCCAGAAAAGCAGCGCTCGTGCTCCAACGCGGATCGTCTACGTTGGCCTGCTGGGTTATGTCGGTGAATGTGCCGTTGCCGTTGTTATGAAACAAGGCATTCGATCCCAGATTCGTCAGATACAAATCAACAAACCCATCATTGTCGTAATCGCCCGTCGCTACGCCCATCCCAAAACCGACATAGCCGAGTCCTGACTTTTCGGTCATATCCACAAAACGCAATTTGCCCGATGGAATCAATTCATTCCGAAACAAACGATTGCCCGGCTTCCAATCAGAGAGCGGCGGAAATCGCGCATCGCTCAGCTTTTTCTTTTCATCCAGCAGCGTGCCCTGCACCAGATATACATCCAGATCGCCATCATTGTCGTAATCAAAAACCGCGCATCCCGAACCCATAATTTCCGGCATAAAATACTCACCAGTTGCGCCTGTAAAATGGTGGGATTTCAATCCAGACTCGGCGGCAACGTCGCGGAAGAGGGCAGATTGGCCGGAAGTTCTCAAAGGGAAGCCTGCCAGCAACGATCCAACGAAGAAGAGTAGGCAAAGGAATTGCGCAGAAGCATATGGAGAAATGCATGGAGTACAAGCTTTAGCTTGTTTTTTTGCCTGCCAGCGTAAAGCCAAGCTAAAGCTTGTACTCCATGCACTTTCTTTGCCAATTTTTCTTTCTGCCCCCATCACTTCCCTTCCAGCGTTTGCAAGTCGCGTTCAATGGCTGCCAGTAATTCTTTTTGTCCAAAGGCTGTCGCATGCTTTTGGGCTTCGCGTAAATACGCAATGGATTTTTGCCTGTCGCCCGCGCGTGCATAGGTTGCGCCTAACGCATAAGCATAGCGTGCCGTTTCGGCGTCAACAGGCGTGAGAGTTTGCTGGAATTGCTGAATCGCTTCGGGCAGTTTTTCCTGATAGACCAGAATTCTGCCCAGAAAGAAATGCGCAGAACGATAGCCGGGGTTGTTTTCGATAGCTTTGCGATAATGTTTAGCGGCCTCGTCCAAACGCCCTGCTTGTTCGATCATCACGGCGTAGTTGTGATGCGCTTCGGCATAATACGGATTGAGGTCAAGACAGCGTTTGAAAGCCTGTTCGGCTTCCTGGTAGCGTTCTTTGCCGACCAGCAAAACGCCGTAGTTGTAATAAATTTCCGGCAGGTCAGGATTGATCGCAACTACGGCCTGATAATGCTCCACAGCCTTTTCAAACTGATCCGTGCGGCCATACAGCGAAATCAGATTGATATGCGCTTGAATATACCAGGGGTTGAGTTCCAATGCCTGTTCGTGTTCGGCAATGGATTCCGCCAGCTTGCCCTCGCGTTCGAGCATTGCACCGCGTTTGAGGTGCTTCGACGCGCCGGCATTCATTTCGGCCAGACTTATGATCAAGGGGTCTTCCAGCGTTGGGCGTGAGAGCTTGAGTTGTTGCGAGCGCGCCAAATGTTCCTGTGCCTCAGCAGTCTGCCCCTGATCACGCAGCGCTAAACCAAGTGCATAATGCGCGGCTCCATAATCGGGAAAGAGTTCGATAGCTTTGCGATACTGCCGCGTCGCTTCGGCAGGTTTGCTGGCCGCAAGAATACGCCCCAGCCCGTAATAAGCCTGCGCCACATTGCTGTTACGTTTCAGCACGATTTCATAAAATTGCTGGCTCTCACTTAATTTTCCCGCCGCCAGCAAAGCGTCGGCCAAACGCAATTGCGCGGGTAAATGTTTTGAGTCTTGCTGAAGTGCAGCCTTGAGACTGCTGGCGGCTTCGTTCTGCTGGCCTAACGTCGCCTGCACAATGCCTAAATAATAGGCCCAGCGAAACTCAGTCGGAGCCAGCAAATGCGCCCGTTGATAACACGGGACAGCCCATTCGTATTGCTCGTACGTGTGCAGCGTCATCCCCAGCCAGCCGTTGGCTTCGGCATCGCGAGGTTTGGCTTGCACCTGTTGCAGGGCTTTTTGAACTTGCTCTTTGATTTCCGGCTCAAACCCATCCAGCGTAATCGCAGGCAGGTCTGGCAAAGGCTGCGCAAGTAATGCAGTGGCAGAGATAAAAAGACAAAAAACCGCCATCACAAAACTTGCCACCTGCCTTTTGAATGCAAAAGGGAAAAACAAAAACATCGTTTACTTCACTTAGATTGCTGGCACCTGAAATCGCTATTTGCCCTGCGGCAGTGCAAAAGCCACATAGGTTCCGCCTGAGGGTGCGCCACGCTTGCCGCCGCCCGCTGCGATGACAACAAATTGCCGTCCGGCAACCTGATACGTTGCGGGCGTCGCATTGCCCGCAAATGGCATCACGCCTTCCCACAATAATTTTCCGGTCGCCTTATCAAAAGCCCGAAACTTGCGGTCAAAATTCGTTGCACCAATAAACACAACGCCACCCGCAGTGACAATTGGGCCTCCATAATTCCAGCTGCCCGTATCGCGCAAGCCTTTTGCCACCAGTTCGGGATGCTCGCCCAACGGGACTTGCCACGCAATTTTGCCGCTATTCAAATCCACGGCGCTCAACGTCCCCCAGGGGGGTTCGATTGCCGGATACCCATCAGGATCGAGAAAACGCGGATAGCCGTCAATCGTGTATTTCAGATCAATGGGCGAGGGCGGAATCGCGGTCGCAGAAACTTTGACATCTTCGCCCGTCAGCAACAAGCGGGCGATGGCTTGTGTGACTTCATCGCCGAGCGAGGCGAATCCCGGCATCCGGCCTACGCCATTGCGGATGATCGTGCGCAGTTCAGTGTCATTGTATTTGCGACTGATGTTGGCCAGCGCGGGAAACTCCGGCGGCGTGCCTTGCATGTCCTTGCCGTGACAGCTTGCGCAATTGCGTTCGTACAAGCTTTTTCCGGTGGGTTGGACTTTAGGTTTCGGACGTTCGACCAGCTTGAGAATGCAGGGCACTTCGCTGGCATTGACGAAAAGGAAATTGGATTCAGGATCAAATGCCGCGCCGCCCCATCCCGGCCCTCCATCAAAGCCCGGCAACACAACCGATTCCTGCAACGAGGGCGGATCATACTGACCGCCCGGAGAGGAGGGGCGAAATTTGCGAAAGCGTTCCAGCACAGCCGCGTGCGCTTCGGGCGTGCGTTTTGTGAGCATTGCTTCGGTCATCACCTGCCGAGCGACAGGTAGCGGAAGCAAAGGAAACGGTTGCGTGTCCGCGACTTGTTCGCCATCAATGCCTTGCGTGGAAACCTTGCGGTATTCAATCGGGAAAAGTGCTTTGCCCGTTTCCCGCTCAAAAACGAAGATGTGCCCAGATTTCGTTGTCTGTGCGACAGCATCCACGTCTTTGCCATCGCGTTTGATCGTCACCAACGCGGGCGCAGCGGGCAAATCCCGATCCCATAAATCGTGGCGGACAACCTGAAAATGCCATTTGCGTTTGCCCGTGTTGGCATCAAGACACAGCAATGTATTGGCGAACAGATTATCGCCGTGCCGATTCGCCCCGTAAAAATCAAAAGTCGCCGAACCTGTGGGCGCAAACACTAAACCGCGCTTTTCATCCAGCGCCAATCCGCTCCAGGCGTTCGTTCCGCCGATATATTGATGGGCGTCCTTCGGCCACGTCTCATATCCGTACTCGCCCGGTTGTGGGATCGTGTGGAAAATCCAGCGCATCTTGCCCGTGCGCAAATCATAAGCACGAATATGTCCCGGCGCAGCAGGTAAACTTTCGCTGACGATGCTGCCAACGATGAACAGGTCTTTATAAACAATGCCCGGCGTACTGATGCCGACCGTCAGGCTTCGGGCGTCGCTGCGCCCCAATCCTTCGCGCAAATCCACGCGCCCGGCATTGCCGAACGAGGGAATCACTTTTCCGGTTTTGGCATCCAGCGCATACAACCAGTTCTGAAACCCAAAAAAGATGCGGGATTCGTTGCCTTCCTCCCAGTACGTCACACCGCGATTACGAAACTTGCCGATGGCTTTGCGGCCTTCGTGCGGATCAAAACTCCAGCGCTCTTTGCCAGTTGCAGCGTCCAAGGCAAAGACGCGCATCTTGGGTGATGTGGCATACAAGACGCCATTGGCAATGACGGGATTACATTGCATCTCAGACCCATCAAACGCATCGCCTGTGTCGTACGTCCAGGCGACTTCCAGTTGCTTGACGTTCTCGCGATTGATTTGTTTGAGTGTTGAGAAATGCACGTTTTCCGGCCCGCCGCCATACGTGCGCCATTCTTGCGATTTATCGGCAGCATCACTGCGTTGCGAACGAACAGCAATGACCGCCGCAACAGCAGCCAGGCCCAAAAGCAGGACAAGTTTCCAGTTTTTCATTGTCAGGTAGAGTTAGGGGTTACAAATCGTTTCAGTCAGTACCGCGACCCGTAGGGAGCGCAGGAAGTTGCAGCTTGCTGTCACATAGTAAAAAAGGGGATTACCAAGTGGCAACCCCCTTTGAAAAAAACCGACTGCCGATTTAGAAGCTCAAGCGAGCGCCAAACCGGAAGATCCGTTCGTCAATTCCTTCGCGTCCGAATTGTCGCGTGCCGGTGACTTCCATAAAGCCATTCAGCCGCAGAAGTCCGGTCGCAGGATCGGTCAGGATATTTCCTGCCGCATCGCGGGATGGGGAGGAAACGTTGCCACCCGGTGCAGCAAAGTGCGGCGTGTTGGTGGCATTGAAGGCTTCGACGCGGAACTGGAGTTTGAGGGCTTCCGTGATACGGAATTCGCGGAAAAGTCCTAAATCCAGATTCGCCGTGCCAGGGCTGGTCAGGATGTTGAAGCCTGCCGTCCCGAACCGTGCCGTCGTCACAGGGGCGAAGGCGGTTGGGTCATAGTACGGATTGCCAACACCGATTCCGCCCAGTTTCTTCACTTCCGATTTCACCTGATCGGCACGTTGCGTACTGCCCGGTGCATTTAAGGACGTCCCGCTCGCTGTTACACTAAACGGATAGCCAGTAAATGCGCCATAGAGCCAGCTTAATTGCCAGCCGCCCGCCAAAGCAGAAACAACGGCATTGTCACTGCCCCAGCGTTTTCCTTTGCCGAAAGGCAGTTCCCACGCACCGGTCAATTGGAGGTTTTGCGGGATGTTGATCGCCAAAATACCGCGATTCAGATGCCGGAAGTTCGGTTCACTAATCGCCAGTGTGCCGTCATTATCCCCACCAAGTCCGGCCAGACCAACAGCTTTCCCCCAGGTGTAATTGGCCTGGACTTGGAGACCGTTGGAGAAACGCCGTTTCAGCGTCATTTGCAGCGAGTCGTAATGCGAGTTCGCCATTCCGTTTTGCAGGTTGGTCGAAGCCACCCGGCCAAACTTTTGGTTGAGCGGCTGGCTGGCTGTACCGCCGCCGACCAGGCCCGCATTCAGGTTGATTTGCCCTGACTGACCGACCGTGCGGGTTGCGATGTATCCGGCAGAAGCCGTAAAGCCCCAGCCAAGGCTCTTTTCTAACACCAGATTCCAGGATTGGATGTACGGACGGCGGAAGCTATCACCCAACGTCAGTACATTGACTGACCCCGGAACGGCCACAGAACCGTTGGTGATCGGAACCAGCGGCGTCGCTGGAATACCATTACGAAGCAAGCCAGCCGTGGCAGCCGAGTTCGGGGCAACCACGTTGAAGGCCAACAACATTGGGTAATTAGTGCGGAAGGTACGTGCCAGGCTGATCGGGTCGAAGGTCAAACCGTACCCGGTACGCATCACGAATGAATCGCTGATACGCCAGGCAACGCCAACCCGTGGCGAGAACAGTTTCTTGCTCAGTTTCACGCCGCAATCTTCCGGCACATTTCCGACGCCACAAACCTTCATCGTGTTGGTGGCGAAATCATAACGTTCAATCCCACGATCCGCACGACGTGGCATCGGATAATACTCATAACGCGTGCCCAACGTCACAGTCAGATTCTGTTTGACCTGCCAGCCATCGCGGATATAGCCGCTATAGGCTCTGGATTTGTAAATGATGGGCGGTTCCACCAGATAGGTGCGTCCCGCGCTGGTGTAATATCCCAACAGGAAGGTGGCAAAAGAGTTGAACTGATTGCCCTGCGCAAAAGTTGAGCAGGCGGTTCCGGCTGTATTGGCAGCAGTACACAATTGTGTCGGCCCTGTACCGAATTGGAAACCACCCTGTCCTGGTTCGGCAGTGCCACCACCATTCCATTCTGCTTGCAAGTGGTTGAGCGTTTGCCGCGCCATTTCAAAACCGAAACGAATGTTGTGATTGCGCCGTGTCCAGTTGAAATTGGTCACATAAACCCATTGCGGATCGTTGCGGGTATAGGGCATGAAATTGTCTTGCACACCCATGTTGGCAAAGCCGGAAATCGCAAAACGCGGCCAGCCATTTTCAAAATCACGTGCGCCATTGGTTCCCGGAATCTTCAGCACATCCAGTCCAATTTTCTTATCCAGAAAACCCTGTTCTGATTTCGTTCCCTGCTTGGTGTAACCAACATTTGCGTCAACGATGAAGTTGGTATTGACGGTGTAAACGGCGGCGACTGTCATTCCATAGGTGTCGCCGGAACCCACGCCAGTATTGCCCCCTTGCGGAGCCGTCCCCACGCCATCCAGCGGGCCAAGGGCACCCGGATTCAACTGTTTGTACCGCAGGAAGCTAAAGCGACCATAGGTGGTAAGCTTTTCGCTGAAGTTGTAATTCACTTTAGCATCAATCGTTTTGCGGTCAAAAGCGTAAGCTGCCGTGGCGTAGTAATTGTTTGTAAATCCTGCGCGATTGGGCAGCGGCAAGTCTTTTAAGATTGCCTGGGCAATGGGATCAATTCTGGCTGTAGGGATGATCCCTCCGGCAAACTGCGTGCGGTTTTGACCAATCGCATTTCCGGTGGCCGGGTCATAAATTCCCAATCCACCGCCAGAAAGATTTCCCGCCCGCATTTCTGCGGTGGGCAAGGTCAGCAGCCGATTGCCGAGTTGGCGATCATTCGTGCCTTCAAAGCTGGCAAAATAAAACAACTTGTCTTTGATGATTGGGCCACCAATTGCGCCGCCAAATTGATTGTAAACGCGTTTGGGTTTGTCTTGTGGTACGTTATTGATAGGGACCAGGTTCCAGGGACGTGCTTTGGTCAAATGATTGTCGTGATATTCAAAGCCCGCGCCATGCAGGTTATTTGTACCGCTCTTAATCTGAACGTTGATCGCAGCCCCACCGGCCAGACCTTGCTCGGCATCGAAGTTATTCGTCACAACGTTGACGGTTTCGATAGATTCGAGCGCAGGCACATAGGCTGTGACGTGCGGCAGGAAAAGATTGTACTGGCTTGCGCCATCAATACGAACGTTGTTGGAGCTGGAGGTCGTTCCGTTCACATTATATTGCAGTGCGCGCGAGGGATTTGTAGGGATTGAGTGAGCATTGCTGGGAGGGGTAATGCCAGGCAACGTACGCAGCAGTTGTTGATAGTTGCGTCCCGGAGGAATCGGGATATTTTGCAGCGTTTGGCTATTCAGTTCGGCTCGGATTTCGGCTCGGTCGGTTTGTAAGACGCCTGCATCCGCCGTGACGGAAACAGTATCTACCACTTGTCCGACTTCTAATGCCACATTGGAACGAGTGATATTGTTGAGCGTCACTTCCACATTCGAGCGAGTGAAGCCTTTGAATCCGGTTTTGGAAACCGAAACTTCCCAAAGACCAGTTTGGACGGTTGTAAAAGTATAAGCACCATCTTCAGTCGTGACAGTCTCACGTACCTGATTGGTAGCTTTGTTTGTGATCTTGACTGTTGCACCCGCGACAACGGCACCTGAATTATCGGTGACGTTACCAACGATTGAGCCGTATAACACCTGTGCAAAACTCACAGGAGCCAGGAACAACGTCAGCAGAATGGCAAGGGAGATCGAAGTAGCAAACATCTTTCCACTTCTTGATCGTGTGTTCTGCATATAAAGCATAACCTCCATCGAATTGAGAGTTGATAATTGAGGCCACTAGAAACGATGTTTCAATTCGGTTAGTGCATTGCCAAAGGACTTGGCATGGACGTATATCAGCCTTAAGTTAACCAGGAGAAACCGAATTGTGTCTTTGATTTAATTGCCGTCAGCTATTGATTGTTATGCTGTCGGTCGTGTGTTCCCAACAAAGTACCAAATGAGTGCCGACGTCGGAGAAGTAATAGCTAAAGCGAACAGGACATCTACAACCAGATTTGGACGCGCAGAGTATATAGGTCAGATTCAGGATCAACAAGCGCCACTGAATAAAATATGCACATTTCGCCGAATTTTGGGCATCACATTCACCCGTTGCAACTGTCTGGCTTTCCTTGCTGACGCATTGCGACCGAGGCTTTTGGAGTTCACAATGAGATTGGACACTGAAAACCAACCTCTATCTGATTTATGAATCTACGCCTGAAATTCATTCTCTATCTGGTAATTACGCACGTCCTTTTCGGACTCATCGCAATTTACCTGATCCGACAACGAAGCCTGTGGCTGTTTGCCTTTGAGGCTATTTTTGTGATTTCGCTTGGGATCGGTATCAAGTTGGTCAGCGATTTATTCGGGACGCTGGAACTAATTAATACAGGCGCACAATTCATCCACGATGGCGATTTCACCGCCCGATTAGTCGAAGTCGGGCAGCCGGAGATGGATCATCTGGTGAATATTTACAATCGAATGATTGACCATTTGCGCGAAGAGCGAACGCGTGCGCAGGAACAAAATTATTTCCTCGACAAGCTGCTCTCGGCCTCTCCGGCAGGAATTCTCACACTTGATTTCGACGGTCAGGTTGCGCTGGCCAATCCCAGTTCCAAACAGTTATTGCAACTCCCCGATGCAAATTTACTGGGGCAAAAACTCAGCGAATCCAGTTCGCCCTTTCTCAATGAACTCCACGCCCTGAATGTGGGCGAGTCGAAAGTTATCCCGTGGATTGGACGACGGCGCGTCAAATGTCAGAAATCACATTTTCTGGATCGCGGCTTTCCTCGTCATTTCGTCCTGATGGAAGAGCTAACCGAAGAATTACGACAAACCGAGAAATCCGCTTATGAAAAACTCATCCGACTCATGTCACACGAGGTCAATAACACCGTCGGCGCGGCCAATTCCCTGCTCCATTCCTGCCTGCATTACAGCGACCAGGTCAAAGTCGAAGATCGGCATGATTTTGAAACGGCCATCAATGTCGTGATCACGCGCACGAATCAACTGGGCGCGTTTATGAAAGGCTTTGCGGAAGTGGTAAAACTGCCAGAGCCAAAGTTTCAGCCCTGCAATTTACAACAGATGCTGGCCGACCTTGCCCATTTGTACAAAGCCGAAGCCGCACAGCGTCAGATTGAAATCGTCTGGGATGTGCAGTCCCCACTGAGCGAAATTGATGCAGATCGCGTGCAAATGGAACAGGTCTTTCTGAACCTGCTGAAAAATGCACTGGAAGCTATTGACGAACGGGGACGCATTACACTGCGCACGGGCAAGCAAAATGGACGCGAGTTTGTTATGATCGAAGACACTGGCTGTGGGCTTTCGCCAGAAGTACGAGAACATTTATTTACACCTTTTTTCAGTACCAAAGAACACGGGCAAGGCATCGGATTAACGATGGTGCAGGAGATTCTGGACGCACATCATTTCGATTTTGCGCTGGAAAGTGAGCCTGAACAGCCAACGCGATTTACAATCTGGTTTCAGTAACAAAAGAGATGATGGCGGAAGCCCGACTGTGAAGGAGGGCGTCTTTGGACAATGACGGCAGAAGCCCGACTGTGAAGGAGGGCGCATTACGCACTGCCTCTGCGCCCTCCTTCACAGTCGGGCTTCTGCCACATCTCCCATTCTGTGTTTATGAACAGAGTCAAAATTCTTTGCTTGTTACTTGTCCTTGGCGGACTATTCAGCGTTGCGCCCTCCACCACGCAAGCCATCCAAGCCGTAGATTTTGAGCGCGACATCCGCCCGTTGCTGCACGCGCGCTGCGTCGAATGTCACGGCGCAGAAAAACAAAAATCCGGCTTGCGGCTTGACACCAAATCATCGGCGATGAAAGGCGGCGTGAGTGGCGCAGCAATCATTCCCGGCAAAAGCGCCGAAAGCGAACTGATCCGCCGCATCACCAGCACGGACAAAGCAGAAATGATGCCGCCCACAGGCGAACGATTGACGCCGCGCGAAATCAGTTTGCTGAAGGCTTGGATTGATGCAGGCGCGAACTGGCCGGAAGAAAATACTGCGAATGTTCCTGCTGCCAGCAAACGCGCGGATAAAGCAACCTGGTGGTCACTGCAACCACTAGCCAAAGTCGAGCCACCGATGCGCAGCGGGATTCCTGCGGCGTGGGACAAATCGCCGATTGATCGTTTCATCTTTGCCAGGCTTGCCGAACGCGGGTTGCAACCTAATCCGCCCGCAGATCGCCGCACGTTGATCCGACGCGTAACCTACGATTTGACGGGCTTACCGCCTTCGCCCGAAGAGGTCGAAGCCTTCGTGGATGATCCTGATCCGCAAGCCTATGAAAAGCTGGTTGACCGGTTGCTTGCCAGTCCGCGTTATGGCGAACAATGGGGGCGGCATTGGCTGGACGTTGTGCGTTTTGGCGAAAGCAAAGGCTTTGAGCAGAATCATGTCATCAACAATCTCTGGCCCTTCCGCGATTACGTCATTCGCAGCTTCAATGAAGACAAGCCGTTCAATCGTTTCATCATTGAACAACTCGCGGGCGATGTCGTTGGGCGCGGCAATCCAGCGATTGAGGTCGGCACGGCATTTCTCGTCTGTGGCCCGTATGATTCGGTTGGCAATCAGGATGCAGTGCAGCAAAAAATCATTCGCGCCAACACGTTGGATGATTTGATCACCGCCACCAGCAACGCGTTTCTGGGCCTCACTGTGAATTGCGCACGATGCCACAATCATAAATTCGATCCAATTCCGACGGAGGATTACTACCGATTACGCGCCGCCTTTGAGGGCGTCATTCACAGCGAACGGGTGCTGGCGACAGACGAAGAAAAACAACGCTACGCCGCAAAAGCAGGCCCACTCGAAACACAAAAAGCCGAGTTAACCAAAGAAAAACAAGCGCTGGATAAAAGTATTGCTGTTCGCGCCAAAGAACGCGCAGCACAAGTGCAAAACTACAAGCTGCCCGTCATCAATCGTTACTTCAACGAACATCGCTTTGCGCCAACGTCCGCACGCTATTTGAAATTCAAAGTGCTGGCGCATTCAGACAATCCCAAATCCGGTGTCAATGCGCGGCTGGATGAATTTGAAGCGTGGACGAAAAACCGGAATGTTGCGCTTGCCAGCTACGGCACAAAAGCAAGTGGTGCATCATCGCGCAAAGCCGAAGATGTCGCGGGCGCAGATGCCTACGGCGTAGAATTAATCAACGATGGCAAATTCGGCGAACGCTGGTTCATCGCCAATCCGGCAGAGCTAACGCTGACCTTCCCCAAAACTGAAACTATTGAACGTATCATCTTTTCGCACGACCGCACGTCCAAGCCGGGCGAAGCGGGTGCCGGGCTAGGGCCATATGTAACGGAATATCAGGTACTGGTTTCGGTGGATGGAAAAACCTGGAAGGCCATTGCGGATTCTTCCGTTCGCCCGCCGCTCAACGAAGCACACACCATTGAACGGTTCGGGCGTGAGGTCGCGACGCCGGAAGAACAGCAAAAACTAAAATTACTGGAAACAGAACTCGCGCGACTCAATCGAGAATTGAAAGCGATTCCCGCCTTGCCAACCGTATGGGCAGGCAAATTCGAGCAGCCAAAAGAAATCACTTACGTCCACAAAGGCGGCGATCCTGGGCGGCGTGGCAATGATGTGCGTCCTTCCAGTCTGGCAGTCTTGGATCGTGGGCCGAAATCTTTCGAGTTGGCCGCCGACGCGCCCGAAAGTGAACGTCGCCTGGCCTTGGCCAATTGGCTTGCCAGCGACGAAAACCCATTGACCGCGCGCGTCATTGCCAATCGCATCTGGCATTATCATTTCGGCACGGGCATCGTAGATACGCCAAGCGATTTCGGCTACCTCGGTGGCAAGCCGACGCATCCCGAATTGCTCGACTGGCTTGCGCGGCGATTGCAATCTCACGGCTGGCAATTGAAAGCCTTGCACCGCGACATTGTACTGTCGCAAACCTATCGTCAAAGCAGCATCTATCGCGAAATTGCTGCCCGCGAAGACGGCAATACACGTTTGCTCTGGCGCTTTCCACCCCGACGGTTGCAGGCCGAAGAAATCCGCGACACGATGCTCAGCCTCGCAGGAAAATTGAATCTGCAAATGGGCGGCCCCGGCTTTCGGCTGTACCGGTATTTGGAGGATAACGTAGCGACGTACGTGCCGCTGGATCAGCACGGGACTGAAACCTTTCGGCGGGCGGTTTATCACCAGAACGCAAGGTCGTCGCTGATTGACGGCTTGACCGATTTTGATTTGCCAGACAATGCTTCCGCAGCGCCAAGTCGCATCAGCACGACCTCGCCGTTGCAGGCGCTCACGCTGCTGAATCATCCATTTACCTTGGCAATGGCAGATGCGCTGGCAGCGCGCGTGCAGGCGGAACCAACCGAAGCGGCACGCGTACGACGGGCGTTTGCCCTCGCTTTTCAGCGACAACCGACAGCCGAAGAAGAAGCGGCAGCAATGCAATTGATCGCCGGGCACGGCTGGCGTGCGTTTGGGCGAGCGATGTTGAATGCGAATGAATTGCTGTATGTACATTGACCGAAAGCACGCGAAGCCCTGGGAGCGCAGGCATCCTTGCCTGCTTGAGAGCGCGTAATGCGCTCGAACACCTCACGAGAAAACCGCGTTATTTTTAGCGCGTTTCTTGACAAGAAGTTGTTTCCGCATGCGCTCTGCCAAAAGCAGGCGGGACGCCTGCGCTCCCAGGGCTTCGCGCTTCCTGGTAAAATCTTATGAATGATTCTCTCACACTAACGCGTCGTCATTTTTTGCGTGACACCACAATCGGGTTGACGGGCGTCGCCTTGACGCAGTTGCTCAGCAATGAAGCGTTCGCGCAACGCATCCAGCATCACGTGCCCAAAGCCAAACAGGTATTGCAGATTTTCTGTCCCGGTGCGGCTTCGCATATTGATTTGTGGGATCACAAACCCGCGTTGGAAAAGTTCGATGGCACGCCAATGCCCGGCGGCGAAAAAGAGGTTACGTTTCAAGGCAAGAATGGCAACCTGATGAAATCGCCGTGGCCGTTTGCGCCTGCCGGGCAGAGCGGCAAGCAGTTGACCACGCTGCTGCCGTATTTGACGAAACACGCCGACGACATTGCGTTCATTCATTCGATGACCTCGCGCAGCAACACGCACGGCCCAGCCAATGTGTTCATGGCAACCGGTTCGGTACGCGAAGGCTTCCCGGCAGCAGGCGCGTGGGCCAGTTATGCACTTGGCAGTCTGAATGACAATTTGCCGACGTTTGTCGCCATCACCGATGTGCGCGGCGAACCGCCAAACGGCAAAGCGAATTGGTCGAATGGCTTTTTGCCCGCACAGCATCAGGCGACAATGCTCGCAGCGCATCAACCGCTGCGGAATCTGCCGCGCCCTGCAAATATTTCCGCAGACGAAGAACAAGCGACGCGCGCATTTTTGCAACGGCTCAATGATGCCCACGCCCAACGCAACCCCAGTGAAGGCGAATTGCGCGCGCGCATGGCTTCATACGAACTCGCGGCACGCATGCAACTTGCGGCACCTGAAGTGACAGATTTCAAAAGTGAGTCGGCGACGATTCACAAACTTTATGGCACGGATGATAGCAATCCGCTGAAATCGGCCTACGCGCGCAATTGTTTGCTGGCGCGACGACTGCTGGAACGCGGCGTGCGCTATGTCAGTTTGTACTGTGCTTCGCGGGCCAGTGGCATTGACGGCCTGTTGAATTGGGACGCGCATCGCACACTCAAAACCGATTACGAACGCCATTGCCCCATTCTGGATCAGCCGACAGCGGCCTTGCTGACCGATCTCAAACAACGCGGGATGCTGAAAGACGTGTTGGTATTGTGGACGACCGAATTTGGTCGGATGCCAACGCATCAGGAAGGCACAACAGGGCGCGATCACAATCCTGATGGCTTTACCGTGTGGATGATGGGCGCGGGCGTCAAAGGCGGTGTGAGTTATGGCGCGACCGATGACTTTGGTCGTCGGGCAGTAGAAAATGTCAGCGAAGTGTATGACTTCTACGCCACCGTTTTACATCTGCTTGGATTGAATCACGAACGGCTCACGTACTATCACAATGGCACAAACCGTCGCCTGACAGATGTGCATGGACACGTCATTCGTGAGGTGCTGGCCTGATTTTTTTCGCGCGGCGGCCACTGGAATCTACCTGCTGGTGAGACAAACTGAGGTAAGACGCCTTCGCAATTAGTGTCGAAGGGGTTGTTGGACAGGAAAGTACCCTTGACGATGATTGACACTCGCCCCTTTGCGGCTTTTAAGGCGTACTTCAATATGACGAAAGCTGGTGTCATTCGCCAGCACAGTCGGTTCATAGGCAAGCAGATAGCGCTGGCGTAAATCCTGTTGCAGTTGAGCAAATGCCGCTGACAAATCGGCGGTGCTTTGTGGAAGAAAGGCACGTCCGCCCGTTTCCTGACAAAGCTGTTTCAGTACCTGTCTCGCCACGCCTTTGTCTCCCTGATCGCCAATGCCAATCGCATAAATCGCGACTTCTGCCCGCAAGGCTTCCGAAATCGCCTTGCGCAAGGTGATCTTGCTGGCGGAATCAAATCCATCTGTAAACAGAATGATTGTTTTGTGGCCCGCCTCGCCGGGCAATAATTCGCGGCAGGCCACATAGACCGCATCGTAGATTGACGTTCCTCGCGCCCTATTTAAGCCGACCGAACTTCCAATCAGCGGATTGACGACTTCACTCAATCCTGCACGCAAGCGCTCCTTGTTTGAGGTAAACGATTGGATCAAAGTCGCCTGCTCATCAAAAGTAATGACAGACGCAGTATCTTTGGTTGACTGAATGGCAGATTCTAAAAAGCGCAAACTCGCGAGTTGTAATTGTGCCAGAACCGGGCGAACACTATTGCTAATGTCAACGAGCAACGCCACAGTGAGCGGCAAATCCATTACGGGTTTGAAGGTAAAAATAGGTTGAGGCTGTCCTTCCTCCAACACTTCGACCTCGGCTGAGACTAAATCCGTAATCAACTTATTTCGTTTGTCCGTGGCACTGAAAATAACGTTGACCAACTGCGTCTCTACCCGCAGAAATTGCGCATCCACTATCGGGTCTCGCTTTTCCTGAACAGCCGATTGTCTGGACTGGGCTAAAGTCATTGCATCTGCGAATGCGTACGCGCAGCAGAAACAACCGAGGAAGAGTCGAATTTGTCGGGTTGCTGAAGATCTCATTTCAATCTCCATCCAATTACAAACCAGATAAGAGACATCCGTTGTGAGAAGTTATTGGATTATTCTTCTCCAAATTTTGCAGGAAGAAAAGAACAAAGATAATTTCCTGCTTTAAGGGCACTACCCAATCTTCCTCGTCCATCAATCACCGATGAGCCGTCATTTCTGTGCTTTGGCTTGGGCCGCAAACTGCGCCCATTCTTCTTCAGTGAGTTGATCCAGCTTGCTGAAATCAGCCGCTCCCGCCAACCACTTCCCGCCATCAATCGTGATGACATCGCCTGTGATGTATTCGGAATAATCTGACACCAGATACGCCGCCAAATTTGATAATTCGTCGTGCTTACCGAGGCGGCGTAACGGAATGCTTTCCAATCGGCCTTCAAAACTGCCGGTCGGACTCAAGCGCATTGCCGCGCCTTCGGTTGGGAATGGCCCCGGCGCAATCGCATTCATCCGAATGCCATATTTGCCCCATTCGACCGCAAGCGATTGCGTCAGCGCCATCACGCCCGCTTTGGCCGTTGCCGAAGGAGCCACGAACGGCGCGCCCGTCCAGGCGTAAGTGGCAATGATATTCAGCATTGTGCCGCCGCGTTCTTCGGCAATCCATTTTTTGCCGAGCGCCAGCGTGCAATACCACGTGCCGTGCAGGACGATGTTCAGCACAGCGTCTACGGCACGATGTGACAAAGTAGCAGTGGGTGCAGCGAAGTTCCCCGCCGCATTGTTCAGCAAGACATCAATCGTGCCGTAATGATTCCACACCGCATCCATCATTTGCTCGACCTGATCCGGTTTGCGGATGTCACAGGTCGTATAAAACACCTCGCCCCCGGTTGCGTCTTGCAATTCTTTCGCCGTTGCAGCAAGTACTTCTTCGCGACGACTGGCAATGGCGAGTTTTGCACCGAGTTCTAAAAAACGCTTGCCCATAGATTTGCCAAGGCCGGAACCGCCACCTGTGACAAGGATCACTTTATCCTTCAGTAAGTCGGGTTGAAACATTCAGACTCCTTGTAATTTTCAAGTTTGTAATTAAAGTTAACGGATGTTGGCTAGCATAAATCTGAATTAGAACAACACCAACTGCGAACGCCTTTTCAAATATGATTTTTTCAACTACTTCCCAACTAACAAAATTGTTATTTTTCTCGCTGGCAATTCTTTTTTACCTCTCTTCCCCACAAGCACAAACGACAGGAAGAATCTCAGGAATAATTGTTGATCCGAATGGGGCAGTAATTGCCCATGCCAGAATTGCAATAAGCAACGGCAACCAATTTCGCGTTGAAACAACTTCCGATGTACAAGGCAATTTTTCCTTTCCCAATCTGCCTGTTGATAACTATCAATTGGTTATCCAAGCAGATGGTTTTGGTAAAGAGTCCAAACAAATTCGGTTGTCGCGGGGAGCACAGGAAACTATTCGCATTATGCTTCATGTCGCTGTGATAATTTCTGATCCGGCGATGGTTGATAGCCAAGCAAAGCTAGAACCTGAATTTCTAGCCACCCGTCAGGCAACTGTCATTACGTCATTCTCGCCCAAACAAATCCAACAGGCAGGCGCACAAACTGTGGATGATTTGCTCCGGCAGGTGCCCGGCTTCAGCAACTTCCGTCGTTCCAGTTCGATTGTGGCGAACCCGACGGCACAGGGCGTTAGTTTACGTGGCGCGGGTGCAAGTGGATCAAGTCGAACAGTAGTGCTGACGGACGGAATTCCGATGAACGATGCGTTTGGCGGCTGGGTCTATTGGGATCGCATTCCGCGCGAAGCGATTCAATCCATCGAAGTCGAGCGTGGCGGCGCTTCGCATTTATACGGTTCTGACGCGCTCAGTGGTGTCATCAGCTTGAATACACGCAACGCCAGCGCACCCACAATCAGTGCGTCGGCCAGCTATGGCAATCTGCAAACCGGGGATGTTTCTTTTTTTGCAGGCGACAGATTTGGCAAGCTGAATCTGGCTGCGTATGGCGAGGCATATCGCACCGATGGGTATTACATCATCGCACCGAAAATTCGAGGGTTGGCAGATACGCAAGCGGCTTCGGAGCATCGCACCCTGACAGTGAGAACCGGACTGGATTTTGATGCAAGCAATGCCATCTTTGCGCGTGGTTCGCTGTACGACCAAGACCGCAAGAACGGAACGGTGTTGCAAGTAAACGACACAAAAACAGAATCGCTCGCCGTTGGCGGCAGGGCACAAACGCCAGACAAAAGCAGTTGGACGTTTTCACTTTATGGCAATCAGCAACGCTATCATCAGTCGTTCACAGCAGTCGCGGCAAACCGCAACTCCGAAACGTTAACGCGATTGCAGGCAACTCCATCGCGCGATGTCGGCGCGCGGCTCAATTGGGCACATGCAACCAATGGCACGCATACGTTATTCGCAGGATTTGAAGTGCGCGGCGTGCGCGGGACAAGTGATGAAATTGTGTATGCCAATAATCGCGCAACAACATTTGTCAGCGCAGGGGGCAGGCAGCGACGAATTGGAGTCTTTGCGCAGGATTATTTGTCTATCGGCAAACGCTGGGCGTTGGCCTTGAGCGGGCGCTATGATCAATGGCGCGATTCATCGGCTGCCTCCGTGTCGCGTTCGCTGACGACAGGAGCAGTGACACCCACGTTTTTTACGCCGCGCAGCACGGATGCTTTTAGCCCACGCGTAGCGTTAATCTTCAAGCCGACCGCAGGGGTTGAATTGCGTGCATCGGGGTATCGCGCGTTTCGTGCGCCAACGTTGAATGAGCTGTATCGCGGCTTCCGCGTCGGCGACACACAAACAAATGCGAATGCCAACCTGACAGCGGAACGATTGACAGGTAGCGAAGCGGGAATGAGTTGGGCGATCAACTCAAAAATCACTTCGCGATTGACGGGATATTACACAGAAATCGTGAACCCAATTGCCAACTTTACCGTCTCGGTCACGCCAACTTTGATTACGCGCCAGCGTCGCAACCTTGGGCGCACACGCTCGTCCGGCATTGAAGCCGAGGTAGAAATGAAGGTTACCGAGCAACTTCGTTTTTCGAGCGGTTATTTGTTCGCTGATGCCATTGTCAAACGCGCGCCGCAGGATGTTCGTCTGGAAGGCCTCTTAATCCCACAAGTGCCGCGACATCAACTCACCATGCAAGTCAGCTATTTCAACCCAAGCATCATCAATGCCGCACTGCAATTTCGCGCCGCAGGCAAGCAATTCGACGACGATCAAAATCTCTTGCCGCTCAGCAGCTATGCGTTGATTGATGCCAATGTGTCACGATCTTTGGGGAAATATTTCGAGGCGTTTTTTGCCGTGCAGAATCTATTGAATGAACGTGTCATCGTTGGACGCACACCGCTGGAAACACTAGGTATGCCAAGAATGGTGCGAGGTGGAATCAGGATTCGATTGGAAAGATAAGGCGCAAAGAGAAACGTGGCAGAAGCCCGACTGTGAAGGAGGGCGTTTTACACATTGTTCTTGCGCCCTCCTTCACAGTCGGGCTTCTGCCGCTGTTTCTCTTTCCCTTAATCAAATCCCTGCTAAACGCTCAATAATGCGAAACAGGCTCTGCGTTCCATCGTCGCCACGCCCTTCGGCTTCAACGGCAGCGAGCAACTGATGAACAAGAGAGGTTCCCGGCAATGCGGTATGGCTGTTGCTGGCGGCATCCAGCACTAAGCGTAAATCCTTCTGTTGCAGCTTGACCATAAACGCCGGAGCAAAATCACGGTCAATCATCTTTTTGCCTAAGACATCCAACGCCCATGAATTTGCAGCGCCACCTGTCAGGGCGCTATGCACCGTATTCAAATCCAATCCCGCTTTTGCGGCAAAGACCAAACCTTCACAGGCCGACAACAAATTGCAGGCAACGATGACTTGATTACTGAGTTTGGCAAACTGCCCGTTACCTGCCTTGCCAAAATGCGTGATGCGTTTCCCCATTGCTTCGAGTACCGGGCGGGCCTTTTCCAAAGCGGCGCTGTCGCCACCAATCATAATCGTCAACGTACCTTCAATCGCGCCTTTTTGTCCGCCAGAAACTGGAGCATCAAGCCATTGCAAGCCTTTGGCTTCGGCTTCGGCAGCAAGTTCTTGAGTAACTTTGGGCGAAATTGTGCTCATATCAATGATGATCGTGCCGGGTTTGGCCGTAGCAAAGATTCCATTTTCACCACGCGCGACAGCAACAACATCCGGCGAATCCGTCACCATCGTGATCACAATATCGCTGGCCGCAGCAACTTCAGCAGCAGTGTTGACAGCCTGAACCTTACCAAGTTCTTTGTTATCCTGAGCAAACTTCTCTGCCTTGCCGGGTGTACGTGTCGCGACGGTCAGCGAAAATCCGGCACGAAGTAAATTCTGGGCTTGCGGTGCCCCCATAATGCCCAGCCCAATAAAACCGATTTGCATGAATCCCTCCTGAAAAGTGGAAAGTAAATTGTGATGTGGTAAATTACCCGCTTCGTAAATTTAGCTATAAAACAGAACTGAGGATAAAGCAATGGAAGCATTCCGTGAAAGCATCTTACAACTGGTTACCCAAACTTCGACGAACTTACCCGCCGATGTGCGTCGTGCGATGACGGCTGCACTCGACAATGAAACGGGCGCAAGATCGTCGCAAGCACTGAACGTAATTGCCACCAATATTGACATGGCCTGCAATAATGAAGGCCCTATTTGCCAAGATACCGGTTGGCCAACGTTTGAAGTCAAAACCCCGATTGGTGCGAACCAAATCGTGATGAAAAAAGAAATTCGCGAAGCGATTGCAGAAGCCACAAAGCGCGGTAAGTTACGAACAAATTCTGTAGATTCACTCACCGGCAAAAACAGTAGTGACAATCTCGGCCCAGGAACTCCGACGATCCACTTTGAGCAATGGGAAAATGAGGACGAAATTGAAGTGAAATTGCTGCTGAAAGGTGGCGGTTGCGAAAACAAAAATATTCAGTATTCGCTTCCAATGGAAATCCCGCATTTAGGCAAAGCTGGACGCGACTTGGATGGGGTGCGTAAGTGCATCCTGCACGCGATCTGGCAAGCACAGGGACAAGGTTGTAGCGCGGGCGCGATTGGCGTCGGCATCGGCGGCGACCGGACACAGGGCTATGCCAATGCGAAAGAGCAATTATTTCGCACGCTGGATGATGTAAACCCAATACCTGAATTGCAGAAGCTGGAAGAATATGTAATGCAAACGGCAAACACACTCGGCATCGGCACGATGGGGTTTGGCGGCGGCGTGACGTTAATCGGCTGCAAAATCGGCGTACTGAATCGTTTGCCTGCGAGCTTTTTTGTTTCAGTCGCGTATGACTGCTGGGCATTTCGTCGGCTTGGCGTAGTGCTGAACGCCAAAACAGGCGAAATCAAACGGTGGCTGTACCGTGATGCCGATAAGCCTGAGTTGAAAATGACTCGCGGCGAAGGCTTCGTGCGAACTGGAAATGAAAAAGTGTTACGCGCCCCACTTACTGAAGAACAAGTACGCGAACTCAAAGTTGGAGATGTTGTGCTGATTTCTGGCGAAATGTACACCGGACGCGATGCAGTTCACGCCCATCTGATGAAAAACGAACCTCCCGCCAATCTGAATGGTGCAGTTCTTTACCATTGTGGTCCCGTTGTATTGAAAAACGGACACTACAAAATTAAGGCAGCAGGCCCAACTACCAGCATTCGTGAAGAACCGTATCAAGGCGAAATCATCAAACGCTATGGCGTGCGCGCGGTGATGGGCAAAGGTGGCATGGGCGCAAAAACACTGGCTGCAATGAATGATTTTGGCGCAGTGTATTTAAACGCGATAGGCGGTGCCGCGCAATATTATGCCAAGTGCATTGATGAGGTGCTTGACGTGAACCTGATGGAATTCGGCATCCCTGAGGCAATGTGGCACCTGCGCGTGACCGACTTCCCCGCTATCGTCACAATGGACGCACATGGAAACTCGCTCCACGCTGATGTAGAACAGGCGTCAGCGCTGATCCTTGAGAAATTAGCCGAACCAGTGTTTTAGCGAAAGGTAAGGTTCGCGTCTAAACCAGTTCCAAATTGTTTGGTACGTAACAAAAGAGCGTCTTGCAGTAGGACACTACAATTAGGCAGATTGTGATTCTGTGTTAGCAAATAGTGCGGCAAATGCCTCACGTGCGCTGGGCGAATCTTTGCGATTGTTAAGCCATTGTGTAGTCGCTTTGATCGCTTGTGTCGTCATACTTGGCGCAGGCTTACGTGCCTGTTTCTTTCCTTTTTTCCGCGATAAAAAGTCCGCGGGAATATCATCTTTTTTAACCAATCTCGGTTTACTCATAGTTTTACAGTCCGTATTAATAAAATAACGTAATAGATAACTTTATAGTGTCTTGCTTACGATTTAAGCCGACTCTTCAAGTCTTCTTTTCAATTAAATGAAAAATCCAGTTTCAGCCTAAGAATTCACGCTTGCGAGTGAAGCAACCCTTGTCGAAGGAATGGGGCGTAAGATGTGAGTATTAGGGGCTGAAAGTTGGCAGATGCTAACTCCAATTTTCAGTTTAACACATCTTATAAAGATTGCAAGCACCACTTTAGACTTTTTGTTTCGCAAAATGGTTGCATTACAATGATAAAAATGAGGAGACTTTAATTAGATAGGCTAGCGGAGTTAATTTTGTGCGGTGATAAGGTGAGCGCCGTATTTGTCTTTCTTATCAACCACATATGGCCTCCAACTAGAAGAATTCCAACACAGCCAGCGACCACGTATCCATAGGCAAAGGCAGAGCTGGAATACAACACAATGATGCTCAGTCCGACAACCCGCGCCCAAACGTTCTCATCCCATCTCCGTTTAAACATCGCCTTATCCAAAGCAAAGATCACACCACTTACCACAAACCAGCCTAGGAAATTATGCGCGGGGATCCCGTAATAAACACCCGTATCTATCCACATCCAAAAGTGAAATGGGTGTGCCGCAACAGGGTCTAACATTAAATCTATTGTTGTCATCCACAGTCCGCTTAAAACGATTTCTCCCCAGGCAGAAATTTTGATCCCCCCCATTAATTGCTTGACGTATCCGATTAAAATCAACCAGGCGAATACCATAGCAAGGGGAACATCACTAATGTTTGGAGCCAAGACTTCGGTGTAGGTATAGCGTCCAAATAACCAGCCAAATTTCACACCGACTACTTCAGCAATGAATCCAAGCCCTCCAACGATAAGTAATCGGAGGCGATCCGTTTTTGGTGCGCTCAACAAGACCAAGGCACCCGCAACAAAAAGAAAACTGGCACTCCCGAAACCATTGAGCGGTGTTTGTTGCAGTAGTATGTGCGAGCCAATTGCGCCGATCAGCATGAAAAAGAATAAACCAGCAAGGATGCTGAGGATGACTTTACGCCAATTCATATTTTTGCACCAAGTCAGCGGTAATTTGTGCGGATAACAAAACCGTAGGCGTCCCACCTCCCGGATGAGTACTGCCCCCAACGTAATACAAGCCTCTATACTTACGATCTTTGTTTGGCGGGCGCAAAAACGCCTTTTGCCAGCCGTGTGAATGGGTACCATAAATTGCACCGCCTGGCATTGCGTATCGTAACGCTATTTTGTCGGGCGTCCAGACGTCTTCGATAACAATGTTATTTTCGATGTCCGGGAAACCGCCACGACGCAGCCGACGAAAAACTCGGCGGCGGGCTTCGGCAATTTTGGATTCAGTCCACTCCCCGCTTTCATTGGCCGGGGCGTTTGCCATGACAAACAAGGCTTCGCCCTCACCAGGAACAACCGAGCGATCATTTCGACTAGGACAATTCACATAAACTGTGGGGTCATCGGGGAATTGCTGATCATCAAACAACTGGGAAAACTCCTGTTTGTAGTCTGCGGAAAAATAAATCTGATGATGGTGCAAATCAGGGAGCGTCTTTTTCACGCCGATCAGGAAGACCAATCCCGACATTGAACGATCTTGACGTTTGAGCCGAATTGCCCCTTGTTCGTTGAGCATAACTTTGGCATCTTCGGCTTCACAATTGGCAACGACAACATCTGCCGAGAGCCGCGTGCCGTTTTCCAACCTAACAGCTTTTACCTGCCCAGATTGATGCTCAATACCAGTAACCTTTGCCTTAGACAAAAGCGCAATTTTGTGAGATTGAGCCAGTTCCAGCAAGCTTTCCACGATGCGATACAACCCACCTTTTGGATACCATCCGTTGAAGGCAAATTCCAGATACGGAATCAGCAACAACGTTGCAGGTGTTTGATATGGGGACGACCCCACATAGGTCGGGTAACGGTTGTAGAGCTGTTGAAGCTGGGGGCTTTGAAAATGTGAGGCGACGACTTTCGCATAGTTTCCCCAGGCACGGCGCACAGGAAAATGCCGAAGCGCGGACATATCCCTCAATTGTGGCGCGGCAAATGGCGGCTTTCGTAAAAAGGAATCCTTTGAAATCTCGAACAACCTGGCTCCTAATTTCATGAAAGCGAAAAATCCATTTACATCTTTTGGCTCCAGATTTTTGACCGTCTCCAACCAGAGCGGCAAATCAGTGGTGTAGGTAAATCGGGTTCCATCATCAAACGAGTAAAAAGAAAGCGGATGCATGGAAATCATATCGAAATGGTCTTCCATCCTGCTTCCTGCGGCTTCAAATAGTTCAGCAAATATCCAGGGCATCGTGATCAGCGAAGGACCGGTGTCGAACCGAAAGCCGCCCGATTCCCAAGTGTTCATTTTGCCGCCAAAGGATTCTCCTTGTTCGCAAACAGTAACGTTGCAGCCACTAGCTGCCAATCGCAAAGCAACAGCCAACCCGCCCAGCCCCCCGCCAATGATGACGACATCTTTCCGTTTCATTATTTATGCACTTCGCGGATACTCGCGTCCTTTCCAGGCAACGCCTTTGCCCGTTTTATATTTCCACCATGATGAAAGCCCCAAACAAATCAAAACCAGTTCGCCGAGCGGATGCAAAAATAAGCTCAAGGGAGAATGATGAAATCGGACAATCAGGAAAAGCCGCGATAGAAGGATGAAGGTGACACCTACTAAGGCTAATTGGCTTTCCGAGATTGCAACGATGAAAAATGGGCAGAGAAAAACCAAAAAATGCAGCGCAAGAAATAACCAAAAATTGAATTTCAAGGTGAAAGCAGGATAGAAGTTTTTTTGAAAACCTGCCCAAATTTCCCGCAAAGAAGAATACATTCGCAGCCAAACAATTTCCTGACCATCCAGGCACAGCCCTGCTCTGCCACTTGCCCGCCACAGCTGCGAAATTCGAGTATCTTCAAAAATTTGATCTTTGACTCGCTCGTGCCCTCCAAAGGAATTGTAGCTGCTTCGCTCAAATAACAGGCAGGCTCCATGTCCCAAACCTAGCGCAGAATTGCCTTGAAATTGCGGCTGCCTCAAGAGCGTCAGTGGCGTGGGAAACAGGCTAAACACAACGAAATTCAGCATCGGCATCAATGTTTTTTCGACCCTGCCTTGCATCTCAAACTTAGGCCAACACGATAAAAACGAAACTTGCCGCGCCAACGCTTCTGCCACCATTCGATTGACTGCATTTGGATATAACCGAGCATCAGCATCAAGAAATAAAAGCCAGTCTCCGCTCGCCTTCTTTGCAAGTTGCATACAGGCATAATTTTTCCCACACCAGCCCGGTGGCAACGGCAAAGCAGAAACCCGTTTGACTTGCGGATGTTGTGCAGCGAAGTCATCAATAATTTGTGCGGTGCGATCCGAAGAATGGTCATCGTAAACCAGAATCTCCGAGACGATTGCGCCTTGAGCTAAAACGGATTCTAAACACGAGGGTAGATTCGCTTCCTCATTTCTGGCAGGTATTAAAACCGATACTTTATTTTGTAGCGATTGTTTTGTCTGTCTGACTTTTGGCCAAAAGAAACAATTACATGCCGTAACAGCAAATGTTAATCCAGCAGATATTGCAATTATTTCTAATAACATGGGAGTAAATTGAATCACTCAACTAGCGACAGCAACTTCTTGCAGGCTCCGCTTAACATCTGCTTTTTGATCAACAATCATACAAGCAGCTTCAGATAAGGCGTGGACCTCAAGACATGACCCGAATTGACTTCTCAGCGCAGCGACGCCATCCTCAATGATTTCCTGAGCCATCTTTTGCGCGCCGACGATTCCGTATTCGCTCACAAAGCTTGGCCGTAGATGTCGCCGATCTTGTTTGACAGCCTTGCCGATAATTCCCGGATCACCAATTTCGTCAAGCAGATCATCACAGATTTGATAAGCAGAACCTAAAGCTTCTCCATATTTCGCGAGTGCCTGAATGTCAGCTTCCGTTGCACCAGCGGAAATCGCGCCAGAGGTCATCATCAACCGCATTAATGCAGTGGTTTTCAAATTACGACTGACCAGCGTTTCCATTCCCAGGCAGGTTCCACGCAGCTCTAAATCTATAACCTGTCCGCCAATCATTCCGTCTGCACCGATACAATCCGCAGCCAAAGAAATCAGCTGACTTGCTGCCGCATCATTGCCTGATTTTGTGCAAGCCTGAGCCAAAAGCGCATACGAATGGTTCATCAATGCCAGCGCAGCCAACAGCGCGGTACTTTCGTCATAAGCCAAATGCAATGCCAATTTACCGCGCCGCATATCAGCATCATCCATTGAGGGTAAATCATCAAGAATCATCGAACTGGTATGCAGATATTCAATCGCACAAGCTGCGGGGAAAAGATTCTTCACTTGCGCACCTGCCAATATTCCGCTCAACAAAGTGAGAACAGGCCGCCATCGTTTGCCACCGGGAAACACAGCATATTCCATTGCCCCGTTTAAACGAGCAGCAAACCGCTGTTGGCTGAGAGGCAGATTTTCAAATAAGGAATTCTCTATCTCAGACTTATATTGTACGATGAACTTTGGTAAGTAATTGCTCATAACTTCTTATAGCCTGACTGACTGAAATAAGATATTAGCTAACTCAGTAGTAGCTTCTTCGATAGGTAAATGCCCAGTTGCTTTCAGTACATAACAATTCGACTGCGGAAGTATTTTCTTCCAGCGTAAAACAGAGGCCTTTACTGCTGCGAAAGTATTTTCTCCATATACAATCTCAATCGGAAGACTTAGTCCGGCAAACTGCTCAGCCCCGCCAGCTTCGGACAAAAGCTTTAAATAGCGATACGTTGCCTGATGATTTACTGCCGCAAAAGAGCTGGTTAAATTCGCGTCGTCGGTACGCCGCTTCCACAAAGAGAGATTTGTAAGCCACCTGCCGATGGGGTTCGCAAACGTTGAGTAATACGCATACCAGCCAATTTTCCCCATTTGTGGCGCAACAAATACTTTGAAATACCACGGCAAATAGGCAAAGGGATCTATCAAAACCAGCTGGTTCAACCGCTCTAACTGTTTTCTACTTGCGAGATACTTTGCGACAAACAAACAGAGCAATGCACCGCTACAACTTCCAACTAAAGTAATACTCCTCTTACTAAAAGTAAGTACATCCTCGGCCACGTAACTAACAAATTCATTAATATCCCATTGCTTTGGCGGTGGAGTTTTTCCACTACCAGGCAAGTCCACACTGTAAAAGGTTGTCCCCGCAGGAATGTACTTAATTAAAGGATCAAACGTTGTATGATCGCCACTCCATCCGTGAAACCCGACGATTACATTTTCTCCCGAACCATGTTTTGCAGTGTATAACTTCATTTACACCTTAATTAGTAACAACTCGTTCTTCAATTCGCTCAGCAGTAAGCTTTCCGCTTAAAAGCACCATCGGCATTCCTGTTCCGGGTGTGGTGCTGGCCCCCGTGTAATAAAGCCCGGCAATGTCGGAGGAGTAATTGCGCGGACGGAAGGGACCAACCTGAAATAAAGTATGTGCCCCACCAAATGCAGAGCCGTCGAATAAACCGAATTTCTGTTCCCAGGTTTTCGGCGTAAATACCTCTTCCAGGCAAATTCTATCGGGGGAAATATCTACGCTGTGTTGTCTCATCCGCGCCAATACTTTTTTCTTTAAGGCAATAACGGTGTCATCCCAATTTATTCCGGGCAATTCACTCAGAAGCGGAGTCGGAACTAAAACAAACATTGCGGTGTCTCCCTCAGGAGCCAAGGTTGGATCAGTTTCTGAAGGAATGCTCACATAAAATGGTAGGTCATCAGGAATACGTTTATTTTTGAATAAATCGTCGAATGCACCACGATAGTTATTTGGTAAGTAGATTGTATGGTGGCCAATATTGTCAACCTTACCTTTAATTCCCCAATAATAGGTAACTACACCCGGTGTCAACTTATAGTTTTTCATCTGACGTTGAGTTGACTTAAACTGATCTTTCGTATTTAAGAGTTTTGTATTTGTCGTGGCCCAATCTACATTGGATACAACCAATGAGGTTCGATGAAATTGATTATCCTGAAGTAAAACTCCTTGTACTCTACGGTTTTGAGTTACAATCTCGCGAACAGGGCTATTGGTATAAATTCTTATGCCTAACTCGTGTGCCAATTTCGCGATCCCCTCAACTAAGCCGTAAATCCCTCCTTTGGGCAGCCAGAGTCCATAGGCCAACTCACCATAGGATAAAATCGTGAATAAGCCCGGCAAATCGAAAGGTGATCCACCCAAATACATTCCATACGCACCCAAAGCCTCACGAATGTAACGGCTTTTGAAGAAGCGCTTAAGCTCACTATCCAACGAACGCCAGACACTTAGCTTCGTCATTTCTTTCGGGGTAAGTTTGGCGAACCACTTTATGGGATTATCCTGGTTGTGGCTAACTAACTTTTCAAAGGATAAATCGTACTTAGCCCCGGCATCCTGCAAGAATGAATGTAGCCCGACTCTTGATCCTGGCTCGATGTGTTCGCACTCTTCAGCAAGTTTTGTAAAGTTACTGGATAGTTGAAAATGTGTTCCATCTTCCCACTGAAATGCGACTGAGGGCTCAACAGGAATCAGCTCAACATAGTCTTCTAATTTTCTACCTGCGGCTTCAAATAACTGTCGAAAAACCCAGGGATAATTTAGTAATGAGGGGCCGGTATCGAAACGAAAGCCTTGTTTTTCTATGACGTTTGCTCGCCCACCAACTTTTTCGTTGGCCTCGTATATCGTCACGTCATACCCAGCCAAGCGTAAATGAATTGCGGCACTCAATCCGCCCAAGCCAGCCCCGATGATGACAACCGATCTCGCCGGGTAATTGCCTGACGCGTTCGCGATCTCATCGGTTTTGAGAGTGACAGGCAATGATTCGCTTTGATGAATGACTCGTTGCATAAAGTGAAAATACTTTTCTATTGAGTTAAATAGGCCAAAGGTAAGCGCCAATATTTACTCGGCGGCAAAACCTGAAATTTGCGGCGCATTGGGACGCTTTCTCTGTGCAAGATGCCGCGCGGACTGGTTTTTATTTGCCGATTCAGCTGACGATAGACCTCAATGCAAGCCTGGATGGCGGTGCGGCAATCGGGGGAGAACGCGTCCAAGTTCGCAAACGCATCGGCATAATAATCTTCTGAAATTTGCGTCAGATGGCTTAGCACACGATTGAATGCGGCTTGTTGTCCTGGATCGGTAGCATCGGGCGCGTAAATGCCTTCTGCCCGCAATAAATTCAAAGGAAGATATAGCCGACCCCGCTTTTGGTCTTCGGCTACATCTCGCAAGAAATTTGTAAGTTGTAACGCGATGCCCAAATCCTTAGAAGCTTTCAAGGCACGATTAAAATCATGGCCGGATAAATCCCCCGTTGCCGGGCCGTACACATAAGCCAGAAAGTAGCCGACAACAATGGCGCTGCCGTAGATGTAGGAATCAATTAAATCATCCAGAGTCGAAAATTGACGCGGCTCCACATCGTGGCGCATCGCATCAAGAAACGAGCGATAGTGTTCGTATGGAATAGCAGCATCATGTACGACTTGGGCAAAACTGGCGATAAAACAGGGGACACCACGTTTCAGACGCTCTTGTAAGGATTCGACCGACAAGGCAACTTCATAATGTGCCGCCCAATCATCCAGCAGCTTGCGACGACTGCTGACCGACAAATCGAAGGTATCCACAATTTCATCAGGATAGCGGACAGCTGCATAAATCGCTTCGACCATCGCGCGTTTGGCCGGAGGGAGAAAGCGCGTCACGATAAAAAAGCTGGTACTGTACGAACGCAAAACCTTGCGGGCTTGTTTGATGACAACCTCCCAGGCCTCTTTGTCATTGGCGGAGGCAAGGGCGCGTTGACACGTCTCGCTTTCTAATTGTTTCCAGTAGTCTAATGACCACGGAGCATCTGCATAAGCCATACGTTACAAAGCTGCGACTTTCCTGATGTAAGATTGAATATCGAATTTCCGCTTGCACCCGTCATAGGACATATAGCGGATCATGCCAAAGATCGGGCGGCGTGGTGCCCAGGGACGATCATGCTTTCCGCCAATCGCCCAAGCGACCCCTGTATACCCGTTCGGATCGCGCCCGTCCAATTCGTAGCGATCATTTAAGCGCACGGCAATGGCAAATGCTTCAGCGGGAGTTTCAGTCCACTCCAGAATCTTTTTTGCCCAATACATCCGCAAATATCCATGCATCCGCCCACGCTTAACCATTTCCATTTGTGCCGCATTCCAGAGATCATCGTGCGTCTCGGCGTTTTCCAACTGCGACTCACTATAAAGTACGTCACGCGGATCGTTCGTGGATGCAGCCAAGGTTTTTTGTGCCCATTCGTGGCATCCGGCAAGTTCGTCATATTTGGGATTGCGTGCCACAAAGTTAATTGCTAGTTCCCGGCGAACAATTAACTCTTCCAAGTAGGCTTCCTTGGCTTGCCTTGGAGCCTCGGCGCTTTGCACTGCCAGGGCAATGGTCAAAGGGCCAAGCTGTCCGAAATGCAAATAGCTTGAAAGCTCGCTCGTGCCTGCCAGATGGGGCAGGTTGCGATCTGTGTCATAGCGGGATAGTCCTTGTTGGATGAACGATTGCAACTGTCGCAATCCCGCTGCTGTGCCGCCGTTGACACCGGCCACAGGTGCTGTGCTTCGATCTACGGGTAATGAATCCAGAATTGACGTTTCAATCGGTGCGGTACTTTTTGGTTCTGTGTCTGCGGGCCAGGAATACCCAGCCTTTGGATTCTCGCAAGGGTGAAAAAATAACGGCAGCAGTTTTTGCAGTTTTGGGCGAATCGTTCGGGCGGCATATTCTTCTTTGGGAAAATATTTGGTCGGAACGATCACGTCCGCATCAACGGTATAAAACGGAATGCGTAAGTCACGAGCCGCACTTTGCCGCCAGCCTTCGGGCGCGCGCATCGGATTTTCATCGCCAATCACCAGACAGGGCTTCACCTCTTCGCAAAACCTGATTAAGTTGTGATCAGGATAAGGGCGGAAAACAAAAGCTGCCCCACGCGCAGCAACGCGCTCTGCGGTCTCTGCCAATCCATCCATCAAAAAGGCATAATGCCGCCAATTTCCATTGGGATATTTTGGATGTAGGCCAAAGAAAACGGCGATGGGCTTTTGCAATTCGTTAGCGAGTTGAATTGCAATATCTAAGGCAGGATTATCAAGCACACGTTGCGCGCGTTGCATCCAATACACGACGCATTGCCCGTCAGGATTGGGCACGCCGCCACGGCGGACAGTGACACGGGGGTTGGAAAGTATAGAATCGAGGCTATCCAAAACGGTTTCTTTAGTCGCCTGCTTCCGTCACCAACCCCGATTTCGCCTGTTTCGAGCCGCTCACGAAATAGGATTGTGATGATGGTGCAAGCAGTTTGGCCGTTACCTTTGCGCGATAATCAAAGATTTTTTTCAGCGTTTCCTCGACAAACAAAACATGGGCAATGTCACCGAGAAAGCCCAACGGAATTTGGTATTCCACACGATCCTGCATCAGGGTTCGCTCCGGCCCCAGCGCCTTGAAAGTGTGCGTATGAACCCACTTTGTATATGGCCCTGTAATTTGCCGATCTACGAACATGACGCCCGGCTCCCATTTTTCAATTAGCGTTTGCCAGTTGAACGGAATCCCAAATAACGAAAGGCTGTAATCAATCAGCGTCCCGGCTTTCATCGCAATGGGACGTGGAGTCAAAATCTTAAAGCGCAGAAACTCCGGCGTAATTTTTTCTAAATTGTACGCATCCCCAAAAAAATCAAAGGTTGCATCCAAAGAGCGTTCGATAATTTGTGTACGTTCTAAAACGTGTGTTTGCATATAAATTCCTTAATCGAGAACGCAGCGACGGAGAGGATACTAAAGCGAGAGTGTGTGGATTGTTTCAAGAAGAAGGGACGATTTTTTCACGCTTCTGTGTCAGGCTTCTATCTGGAAAACAAATTTGTGAGCGCTGCACGCAAGGAGGGGAATTTGAATTGATAGCCAGTGGCCAAGGCTCTTGCGGGAATGACACGTGTGCTGCCAAGTAACAGGTCGGCCATTTCACCGAATCCAAGACGCAAAACAAAGCCAGGAACTGCAAAAATCGCCGGGCGATGCAGCGCCGCCGCCAAAGCTTCTGTAAAACCAGCGTTCGTCACAATGCCCGGAGCCGTAGCATTCATCGGCCCGCAAACAGCTTCATTAAAAATTGCGTGGTGAAAGATGCCAGTGACATCGTCAATATGAACCCAGGGAAACCATTGTTTGCCATTGCCAAGGCTTCCGCCTAAACCAACCTTAAAAATCGGCAGCATTTGCTCCAATGCCCCGCCCTCTTTGGCCAGGACAACGCCGATTCGCACCTGCGCGACTCGCACCCCAAGCACAGCCGCGGCTTCGGCTTCCTGTTCCCATTCCTGACAAATTTCGCTGAGAAAACCTTTGCCAACCGTGGCCTCTTCGGTTAATTCTTCGTTCCCTCGATCTCCATAAAAGCCAATGGCTGAAGCACAGATCAATGCTTTGGGCTTGCTGGTCGCAACACGCAATCCAGCAACCAGATGGCGCGTGCTCAAAACGCGGGAATCGCGGATGCGGCGTTTCTGTTCTTCGGTCCAACGCCCGGCAGCAATGTGTTCTCCGGCGAGGTGAACAACGACATCTGCGCCTTCCAGCGCATCAGCAGGAGGCAGTTCTTTTTCAGGCTGCCAGACAAATGTTTCAAATCCTAACCGACGCCCTTTCTCCAACGACCGCGAAAAGATCGCGACCGAGTGCCCTTCATTTACCAGGCGGCGGCAAAGTTGCCCGCCCAATAATCCGGTTGCGCCTGTGACTAAAAATCGCATGTTGATGGTTCTAAAACAGATCAGAAATGGGGTCAAGCATCGTTAGCAAACATGATCGTAATTCCAGGACTTCTTGACCAATCTGTGACAAAAGCCGCTGGGGAAGAAGGTCGTGGCGGGAGGCTGAGCAAAAGAATCGCCTGCCAACAGGCGCACAGAAGGATGCGGGTTGGCAGGCGAGAAAATTAATCTACTTAACGGCACCGACACGAATCAACTCTGCCCTGACTTGATCATTGGTCGGGCGTTGATAGTTGATCTGGTCAAACAAACGCGAGACGACAATCCCTTCTTTGTTGATGATGTACGTGATCGGATACGGAATCCCAGACGCGGGAAACGAATTTGTCTTGGCATCAAATTGCTCTTCGGCGGGATTATAAACTCCATACGCATCAATCACTTTGTGCGGCATATCGCTGAGCAACGTCAGATCGAACGGCCCTGGATATTCCGGCTTATCGGTTTCATAAATCATCTTACGGGAATCGTCGTGCGAATCCTTGCTGATGGCTAAGATCGCGATGTTTTTCTTTTCTTCTTCTGAAAGGAGTGATTTCAACTGACCCAGTTGATGTTGGCAGTGTCCTCAGAAAAAGCCCCGGTAAAACACCAGAACGACAAATTTTTTGCCCTTGAAATCTGAAAGATGAACCATCTTCTTGTTCATGTCTTCCAGGGAAAAATCCGGGGCCGCAGTGCCAACCACCACGCGATTCAAATCGGTGCGGCGCGGATCAACCGTTGGAGGCGGCGTCACTGAAGGGGTCGGCGAGTCGGACAAGGGCTTGGTTAAATCTGTCACGGTAGCCTTCGGCTGCTCACAACTCCACAGCAGAAGGCACAATAAAAATAAGCAGAGGCTGGTAGTAAGTTGTCGTAGTTTCATGGATTAATCCGACCTAAATTTCTCTAACTTGCACGCCCTGACGGGCAATTTTGTACGGGATCACCTGACCTCCAGCGTCTTGCAAAGCCTGCTCGACTTCGGCTTTACGTCCGGCTTCGCAATAAAACGCGACGCATCCACCGCCACCAGCACCACAAACTTTTGCTGCTTCTGCGCCGTGCTGCTTGGCTTTGACAATCAATTCGTCAATAAACTCGGTCGAGATCCCCGGCACAAGATCACGGCGGCTCGCCCATTCTTCGGCAAAGATCGCACCGATTTCGTCAAATGCCTTATCTTGCAAAGCGCGCTCAATCTTCACCGCTGTATCGCAGATACGCTCAAACTTGGCAAAGATCACAGGATCACCGTCAATATGCGTTTTGAACATTTCCCAATTATTCGCACCTGAATTACGCGGAGCATGACTGTAGCAAAGAGCAATGCGGCTTTCCAGTTCGTCCAGATCGGTGGGCACTTCAGATCGAATCACTCCTTCCACGCGCAACTTGACGTTTGAGACGCTGCCATAAACAGCAGGAAAATAATCCTGAAATCCAGCAGGCACTTTCAGCACTTGCGTCTCGACATTGGCGGCGAGAAAGGGCAGGCGTTCCTGTTTGTAACGCGATCCGGTCAAATGATTCAGCGCCGCACAAAGCGCAATATTCAGCGCCGAAGACCCTGCCAACCCCGCCCCCGCCGGAGCCATGCAATCTGTCGTGATATTCAAGCCACCTTCAGGATGAAAGAAGTACACCAGCTTGGAAATCAGCGAAAGCGCTTCGTCATCCCGCAAGGCTTGATAGGAATCAATTTCGACGCGCATATCTCGATCTTTGGACTCAAACACGAAACGACCATCGTCGCGCGTTTCAATCCGGCAGCGGGCATATTGATCTATGGCAAAATTAATGGTTTGCGCGTGTTCGTGAAACAAATAAAGCGGCCAAATATCCACTGTGCCGCCAGCTAAATCAATGCGCGTAGGCGCTTGTGCTTCGATAATCAAACCTGCATCCTCACAATTCTAAAAATGTTTTTTTCTCCCCTATGCCACCTGCGATTTATTGCGCAGCTTGCGCGGACGGTTATGCCGAATGGGGATGATTTCCGTTGTGATCGTCGGCTTTGGGGGGGCAACCGCTGCCGGTTCCCGCAAACCAAGAATACCGAGTTCCGGGTATTTCTGGGCCAGCCAATAACGTTCGATTAAATACACTGAACCAGCAATAATCAAGGTCACGATAAACGCCACCAACAAGATCAGGCCGATGCGCTGCACGCGTCCGATGATCAGTTCAATCGCACCGCTGAAAAAATAGCCAATGCCCGCCAACAGGCCGACCCAAACCATGCAACTGGCTGCCGTCAGCGGAGCAAAGCGGCGATAGCGCATCTGAGCAAAGCCCCAGAAAACAGCACTAGCCGTTCGTAACCCGTAAATATATTTGACGAGAAAAATCGAGTAGATGCCAAAGCGCTGACACAACTTTTCCATCCGGGGTTGGGCACGTTGGATAAATCCACAGGCGCTGATTGTACGTTTGCTGGTGTGGCCGAGGTAGTAACCGATGGAATCACCGACAAATCCACCCAAAGTGCCACAGAAAAAGACTTCACCAAAGCTGCACAATCCGTAGTGAGCGAGGACACCGGCAAATAACAGGGTGAGTTCACCTTCAATCATCGCACCAAAAAACACCGCCCACATGCCGTATTCGCGAATTAGATTTTCAACCAAGAGCAACAAGCAGTTTGCCTCCGTTTTGCTTTGTTATTTGTCATCGCTGAAGGGGCGTTTTTCGGGGGACAGCGAGCAAATATCAGCCTGGAGTCAGGAACCGATGACAACCAACAGTCCCAAACTTCCTGCCGTACAACCAATGCCTGTACGACTCGACAGAGTTAGAAACATTGAATCAGAAGACGGTTTCAGTTCTTGCTTTTATATTTCCCATCTTCGAGGAGCCTATCTATGATTACTGGATGCGCGAAAGCTCTGGCGCAAAGCTTATGTAAGATACCCGAAGCCGAAATTTTGGGCAAGCCCAGCGATGTTCGCTCACCTTCTACCAATTTCACCAGACAAAAAAATTCGCAGCGGCTGGAGTTAGCGGACCCCCTCTCGCCGCTGCGAAAATTGATCCGACTGCACCTCACGTGCAAGCGAATCAGGACAGTTAACAGATAGGTGCAAAGATCGGAATCGTCAGTGTCGTGGCTGTTGTCTGCGTTTTGTGCAACGTGCGAATGCCGCGCCACGGTGCCGTGCGAGGTGTCAGCAACAGGCCCACACCGCCTCCCACATTGAACTTCAATGATCCTGCCTGTCCAGCCTTAATCAAAATGCCCAGCCCACTCGGCACACGTGGGCTGGTGGTCGAAATCGTCGCGCGCGCCTGACAAGCGCCCGTCAACCAACTGCTGAAGCTCGCAAAAACCTCCTTCTCGTTGTACGCCTGCCCAATGCCCACCTGTGCGGCACCACTCAATTGACTCGTCACCAGATTCCCGCTCAAGCCTGCGGTCACAATCTGTTGACCAGGAGCGTCTATCGGGCTTTGGATTTCGACGGCAAACTGCTTCGGCACTGCATCGTATCCTGTATGGTCGAAATAAAGTGTTGCCGCATTGCCCTCCACTGTCGCCACAGCAAACGAGTTGGCAGCAAAGCTTTCTGCACCGTAGTTATCAGCAAATTGTGGTGTATTCACAAAGGCATTGCCGATCAGGACGTTGTTTTGGATGGGCACTCCCTGTGCGTTCACCGCGACAGCAATCAAATAGCCCGTGTTGCCGGGATCGTAATCCGAAGCCTTAAAGCCAAAGGTCGCATTTGGTGTGAGACAGAGGAAGAAATCGCTTTGCTGACAACTTGTGCCGTCCATTAGGAACAAATGCACATAGCTCAGGCCTGTGCCATTGCTGATATTGCTCACACTCATTCGGGTATCGCTGCCCCCGCCGATGGTTGAGGTGTAGTACGGAAAGACCAACACAGAACCGGCCTTTTGATCCGAAACGCGCGTGTTAACAATTGCGGGGCAAATTACGTTGAAGCAAAATTGTAAGCCCGCAACTACGTTGCCGACCGTACCCTGGTTGTCAATGCAAAACTGAGCGCCCGGTGCGACATTCGGGGCAATGCGAGTACGATAAATAATGGTGACCGTTTGTCCAGCGGCCAGCGTGCCATTCCAGGAAACAGAACCACCGTTCGCCGCGATGGTGCAGCCACCGGGATTGACATTGGCAGAGCATGAGCCAGGGACTGCCGTTAATCCTGCGGGCAAGGTCGCTGTAAATGAAGAAACCTGTGCGCCCGCGTTAGGATTTGTGAGCGTGGCTTCGTTCCCAACCAATCCGCCGGGATCAAGGCAGATTGCGGGATCACCAATTTTGACCGTCAAGGGAATGGTGTTGATGGTGAGGGTGGTCGTCGCCATCAAACCACCACTGTCCGTGACTTTGAGCGTGAAACTCGCTGCGGTGGCGTTCGCAGCGGCAACGATGGTGGCAGTGACTTGCCCCGCAGCACTCACACTGAGGCCAGAGACGGTGATGCCATTCATAGTTGCCAGATTGCCACCGTTGATCGTAACCGCCAGCGTGGTTTCGGCATCTTCCGCATCATTGACCGTGGCGATTTGCGAAATACTGGCAGGGCTGCCGGGCGCACGAGCCACGCCTGCTTGCGCCATGATGGTGGGCGGACTATTGGGATCGCCGCTGCCCTCCAGCTTGATGTCGAAAGGATTCTCGTCCGCATCGTTGCTGGCGATGTGGATGGCTGCCGTTCTCAACCCAATGGCAGCCGGGGTAAACATCACGGTAAAGGTGGTGGTGTTCCCCGCTGCCAGCGTGGTGGTATTCAAGCTGCTGACAGTGAATTCAGCCGCCTCCGTGCCGTCTTTGGTAATCGCCAGACTGGTAAGATCGAGGACACCGCTATTGCGGATCGTAAAGGTCTGTGTGATGGTGCCACCGACGCTCGTAGTGCCAAAGCTATTGGTACTGCCGCTGGTAATACTGGTATTCACGGGCTGTTCCACAACAATCTCCGGCGTGTTTGTCACAGTAGTGCCGGGAGGCGTGCGGAACTGGAAGGTCGTGCCGCCAAAGTCCTCCTGCCACAGACCATCGAATTGGTAGTAGCCGGGGGAGGGAAAGCTCAGCACGGCGTTCGTTGATCCCAATTCCGTACTCAAAACAATTAGCCCCACTGCCGGATCTGCATTGACGCCACCGCCGAGGATGAGAATGGACTGGTCATCACTCCCAAGGCTGGCATTGAATTGAATTCCTGGCGTGCCTGGGTCTTGATCAACAGAGGTGGAAACATAGAGGTACCCCCGCAAGGCAAAGCGACTTTGACTGATGGGAATGACATCTGTGTGGGGAACCACTGTATCTGAATCATTGCCTGGTAGCAGGGCGAAAAGCCCATCGGAGTTGTTGGGGTATAGGGTGACGAAGCTGCTGGGTTTCCAGGTACGGTCAGCGGGAACGGTAGCGATGTTGGCAATCAGGTTAGTAACACTGCGGGCCGTGCCGGCTGATTGCCAATAATAGGCCACGGGTATGCCGGGCAACGTGTTGCCAAGGTTGTAGGCGGCTGGAACTTCGATCACGGTCGCCGCGCCCCCCGTGCCGTTGAGCGTAATATCAAATGGATCCTCACCAGCGTCATTATTGGTAATGTGCAAGACTGCTGTCTTCGCGCCAAGGCTGTCCGGGCTAAATCGTACCGTGAAGGTCGTCTTGCTGCCGCCGACAACGGGCGAAGTGGCCGCTATCGTCACCGAAAATAAACCGGCATCCGTGCCATCAATCATCGTGCTGAACCCGGTGAGATCGGCATCGCCTGTATTCTTGATGGTGAAGTCGAGTTCGCGGGGTCTGAAGACCTCTACTGTGCCAAAGTCCTTGCTGCCTCCATCCGGGATGTCCGTACCGACCGGTTGCTCCACGGCAATTTCCGGGGCAGCAAACAAACGCGCGGGCTTCACCGCCGCAGCCGACTTACCAGCGGATGATATGAGCCATCCCTTTACCTGGTTATACAGGAAACCAGGCCACGAACTGTGCGATTCGCTCGCGCCGACAGTCCCGCCAACAAAACTACTGCTCAAGCTCAGCACGGAGCCAAGCAGCAACGCGATCCATAACGAGCGACGAAAAGTCAGCGACGGTTTATGCGGGATGCGCCGTTGCCGAAACGGCGAAGAGGAAGTTGAGAAGAGGGGCATAGAGTAAATTCCTTGTGTGTTGGTTTGTTAGGCGATGCCTATAGGCAAAGCGTTCTGTTCAGTGCCGTAGAGCAACATCCGCATCTACACCAAAGCGCAACGCTCAAAGCAAGAGAAAGGATTTTTGCCGGTATTCGTGAGAAATGAAGAACTTGCTCGGTTTGCATTGTAGACAGCCCGTCGCACCAGGTCAATACAGATGCCTGAGGCGTGACGTCTGTAAAAGATAAAAATGCCCGTGCTTTAGTCACGCACCAAAGCACCCGCAACAATCAGAAAAATGCCGTTCACTGATGGAAGGTCAACATATCGGGACAAAGATGGGAATCGTCAGCGTCGTTGTAGTCGTTTGCGTTTTATGCAGTGTCCGAATGCCTTTCCACGTCGCTGTGCGCGGCGTCATAAGTAATCCGACAGCTGCACCGACATTGAACTTCAAGTAGCCTGACTGTCCGGCCTTAATCAAAATGCCCAGCCCATTCGGCACACGTGGGCTGGTGGTCGAAATCGTCGCGCGCGCCTGGCAAGCGCCCGTCAACCAACTGCTGAAGCTCGCAAAGACTTCTTTCTCGTTGTACGCCTGCCCAATGCCCACCTGTGTCGCTCCACTCAATTGGCTTGTCACCAGATTGCCGCTCAAGCCTGCCGTCACGACCTGTTGCCCAGCCGCATCCAGCGGGCTTTGAATCTCCACCGCAAATTGTTTCGGGACGGCATCGTAGCCAACGTGATCGAAGTACAATGTCGCGGCATTCCCGCTTACGGTGTAAAGCCCCGCCGAAAAGGCATTCGCCCGGAACGACTCCGCTCCGTAGTTATCAGCGAAGGTAGGTGTATTGACGAAGGCATTGCCGACCAGGACGTTGTTATTCACAGGCAGCCCCTGATTGTCTACCGCGACAGCAATGATGAAGCCCGTGTTGCCGGGATCGTAGTCGGAGGCTTTGAAGGAAAAGCTGGCATTTGGCGTCAGGCACAAGTAGAGGTCGGCCTGCTGACAAGTGGTGCCGTCAATGAGGAATAAATGCACATTAGTGGTGCCCGTGCCCGTGCCAATGTTGCTGATACTCATCCGCGTATCACTCGCGCCCCCGATGGTCGAAGTATAGTAGGGGAACACTAGCACGCTGCCCGCTTTCTGATCGGAGAGGCGCGTGTTGGTGAGTGGACAACTGAGCGTGAATTGGTAATTCAGATTGGCAATAACACCGCCGACGCTGCCTTGATTTTGAATGGTGAAGGTAATGCCATTAGCCACCCCTGCGTCAACGCGGGCGCGATAGATAATGTTTACTGTTTGCCCGGCATTCAGATTCCCATTCCAACTCACTGTACTGCCATTGGCGGCAATTGTGCAGCCACCCGGATTGACATCTGCGGCACAGGTACCCGCGATAGCCGTAAGACCAGCGGGCAAGGTGGCAGTGAAGGTAGCCGGGAGCGGCACGTTATTAGGATTGGTGACAGTCGCGTTAATGCCGACCAATCCGCCAGGATCAAGACAAATCGCCGGATCGCCAAGGTTGGCACCGAGGTTGTTGCCGCGTCCACCCGCTTGTACATTAAGGTTGGGCGCTGTATAGGACGGACAGCCAGCGAAGACCTGCACGCGATGGTTGCCGGTGTCCACAATGATGATATTGCCCGCCGCATTCACCGCCGCGCCTTCGGGAAAGTAAAACTCACTGTTGTTGACCATGCCCATACTGCCGAATTTGAACAGGAAGTTGCCGCTGGCATCAAATACCTGAATGCGGTGGTTTTCAGAATCCGTCACGATGATGTTGCCTGTCGTTGTCGCTTCTACGCCGATCATGAATCGAAACTGTCCATCACCCGTGCCCAGGCTGCCGAATTTGCGCAGGAAGTTGCCATTGGCATCAAAAACCTGGACGCGGTGGTTGCCGTTTTCCAGCACGACAATTTCGCCTGTTCCATTCACCGCCAAGCCGGTGATGTCATTAAACTCTCCGTTGCCGGAGCCGAATTGGCCGAACTTACGCAGAAAATTGCCGTTGGCATCAAAAACTTCGATGCGGTTGTTGCCATGATCCGCCACGATAATATTGCCTGCCGCATTCACGGCTACGCCTGTGGGGTTTATCATTTCCCCGTCCCCAGAGCCGGCTTGGCCAAACTTGAAGAGGAAGTTGCCGTTGGCATCAAAAACCTGAATGCGACTGTTAACATTATCCGCCACGATGATACTACCGGCAGCATTCACGGCGACGTCAAAGGGCTGGTTGAACTCGCCGTCGTTAGTGCCGAGTTGACCGAATTTACGCAGAAAATTGCCACTGGCATCAAAGACCTCAATGCGATGGTTGAGGCTATCTGCCACAATGATACTGCCTGCCGCATTCACGACCGCATTGACGGGGTTGTTAAGCTCTCCGTCGCCCGCGCCCTGTTTGCCAAATTTGAGAAGAAAGGTGGAAGCAGTAGCAGCGGGGCATTGCGCGTGTGCGGGTTGCAACCAGGCAAACAACAACAAGACGCACAGCACAACGCCGCTACGCCAGGAAAGAAAGAATGAGGGAAGAGACATGGGGAAAACTCCTGTGTGTTGGGTTGCGCGGCAATGTTCATCAGTTGCTCGGTCATTTCAGGGCTGGGCGAAAACACCTGCCGTTATGTCGAGACGGCTACGCGCAAATCAGAAGAAAAATATTTGCCGGTATTCGTGAGGAACGGAAGAACTCGTTCGGTGTGTATTGTAGAGGGTTAGAAAATTAAAGATCAACACCTGGCGTTTGTCCAAGAGCAGAAATAGAAAAAAAAGCTCGCGCTTTGGTTCTTGGCCAAGCACGAGCTTGAGTAATTTCAGAATCCGCCCCTAACTGGAGGCGGAACGACGTTAGAACAGGAACTTGAGCGCTAACTGTCCGATGCGCGGATCATTCGTTGCGCTCGGATCGCCAAAGCCTGCTCGTTGCGTCAGGCTCACGCCTGCGGTGTTCAGGCCGTTGACGACATATAGATTGGGATCAAAGCCCGTGTAATTCACGCGGTTGAGAGCATTGAAAAACTCTCCGATGAATTGCAGTTTCACACGCTCGGTAAAATAGAACGTCTTGGTCGCGCGAAAATCCAGACTGGCAAAATAGCCAATGCGATTGGAATTGCGCGTCGTGCCGGGCGCACGATCCGAATTCCGGTTGCCATCGTTATTCAAATCAACGGCACCCGCCAGACGCGATGAAAACGGCAGGTTGCTGGCGATTTGGTAAATGCCGCTGACCTGCCAGCCACCAACAATCACGCGCGCCAGGTTGTTGCCCTTGAAGTAATCCAAATCCCACACTGCGCTGGCAACGTAGCGATGCGGTGTATCAGCGTTGCCACGTCCACGTTCGTCACGCAACTGGAAGCTGCTCTGCGCCTGCTTCGCATCATCCCCAGCGTTGCCCGTCACGACCGAAGTCGCATCCGGCGCATCATCCGTCACGCGTGACCACGTGTAGGAAAACAAGAGTTGATAGTGTTGGGCAAAGCGTTTGTTCAATTGCAACGCCAGCGCGTTGTAGCTGGAAATACCGTTGCTCTGAAATTCGCTGATCCGTCCGAACCCCGCAATCGCACGCGTCGGGCTGGTGGTGCCCGGATAGCGGAAAAACACTGGCGAGATTCCACCTGCGATGGGCGTGGAAACAGGGGCCAGCAGATTGATGTCGCGGGTACGTTGCAAGTGACGTCCGCGCACAGTCAGGTACGTCGCGCTGACAGACATATCCTTTGTGATTCCCAGTTCTGCGCCCGCGCTGCCCTGATGGGTGTAAGGTTGTTGGTAATTCCGCTCAAACACAAACAGGCTCGGCGTCGCAGCCGTCGTACGAGCAAGAATGTCGGACAACGAAGCGAACCGGAACGGATAAACCAAACCAGTCGGATTCGTCAGCGTGAAACTCAGCACGTTCACGCCATTGTTGGAATGCGCTGTGCCAAGGGCAATCGAGGGCGTGCGGCCATAGAACAAGCCATACCCTAACCGGATCACAAACCGATCACTGTCGGTCGGCTTGTAGGCCAGTCCCAGACGTGGTGCGAAGTTGTTGTAATCATTGTTCGCGCGGCTGGTGTCAATGCCTGCTGCGGCTAGGGTCGCCGCCGGGTTGCGCGTGCCGGATTGCCGCATCGCCTGTGCATCGTAGCGCAAGCCTAAATTCAAATTCAGCTTATTGGAAACGCGCCAGTCATCCTGGACAAAGAGGCTATATTCATTAAAGTCAGGATGCGTTTCTGGCCCGGTCGTCCCTGTGCCGGCAAAAGCCTGCGTAAAGCTGGCAACCACATTGTTGGTGAAGTTGGCATAGCTTGTGAAGGTGTAACCTGCACCGAAAAAGCCAGGGAAGAAGTTTTTGATTTTTTCGATGTTAACGTCCACGCCACCTTTCAGGCTGTGTTTGCCTGTGATGTATGAAACGTTGTCAATGAATTGATATTTCCGCTCGGTGGTTTCACGCGGGCTGAAATTGTTGCGCCCGATGGTCAACGCCGGGCCGCCCTGTTGGATAATGGCTTCTGGTGCATCGGAGTTGGAAAGCCCCGGTTCCTTGTCGCGCGCGACCTGTGTGCGGAATTCATTGAGCAGGCGCGGAGAGAATGCGGTATTCAGGGTCACGGTAAAAGTATCCGTCGTCACCAAGCTATTGCCGCTATGTTCCTGGGCATTGGTTGCGCCACCGTTTTCCAGATTTGTCCCCGTAAATTTTTGTCGGTTGTACCGAAAATTCAACCGGTTGCTACTGTCCAGCTGCCAATCCACTTTGCCCAAATAAACATCCTGATTGAATTGGCGGACATAGCTGTTTGCCAGGGGCAACAGGCGATTGCGTCCGGCAACAGAGGCAGGATCAGTTGCAATCGCGGGCGGCAACGTATTCACCAGATTGGGTTGTGTGTTGCGTTGTCCGTCGTAGTTGAAAAAGAAAAATGCGCGATCTCTTTTGATTGGGCCACCGAGGTTGCCGCCAAATTGATGGAAGTGATACGGCGGCTTGGAAGCAGCCGGACTGAGCAAAGTGCGTTGCGCAGCGCCCGTCCCCGTCGTCGAGGCGTTCAGGCGATTCGCATTCAGGGCACGATCTCGATAAAAATCAAATGCCACTCCGTGAAAATCGTTCGTGCCTGATTTGGTGACAACGTTGATCACGCCGCCAGCAGCCCGTCCGAATTCCGCCGAAAAGGTACTGGTGTTGACCTGAAATTCCTGCACG
>JAFDVL010000115.1 GCA_018268995.1 Acidobacteriota bacterium
AGCAAACGTTTTGTGACGTTCCAAGACTTGTCAGGAATTCCTGTGAGTTGTATATGTGGGATCGTATACCTACCGTAGTATCGAAATTACAAAAGACGTACTGTATAGATTAGCTTTGCTGTTTCCGTTCGTTTCCTTTATCCGTCTGCGCGTTCTTGCCGGACGTGGGCTATATATCCTCTCATTCACAGGAGTAGAATCGTATGAAATCGTCTGTCCGACGGCTACTTGATCCTTGTTGCGATAGAAGATCATTTTTCCGAACGTTGGGTACCGCAGCGGCAGGTCTTGGCGCTTCGACCTGGCTCACGGAGGAAGAGATCGAAGCGGCCCCACGCAATGTGCAACGCAATTCTGTTCCTTCACAATTAAAAATCACAGACCTGCGGGTCGCCGTCATCACGGGCGCACCGATGAATGTTCCGCTGATTCGCATTGACACCAATCAGGGACTGGTCGGCTACGGCGAAGTGCGTGACGGGGGAAGCAAAAACTACGCGCTGATGCTCAAATCGCGCCTGCTTGGTGAAAACCCCTGCAATGTGGATCAGGTCTTTCGCAAGGTCAAACAGTTCGGAGGACACGCGCGGCAGGCAGGTGGTGTCTGTGGCGTCGAAATGGCCTTGTGGGATTTAGCGGGCAAGGCTTATGGCGTGCCCGCTTATCAAATGCTCGGCGGCAAGTTCCGGGATCGCGTGCGGCTGTATGCCGACACCACCGAAGGCCCGGCAGGCTCCGAACGTAAGCCCGGCGACTTGCCTGATGGCATTGACGCAGGCAACCGATTAAAGGAACGGATGAATCGCGGCATCACATTTTTGAAGCAGGATTTCGGGATTGGCCTGCTGCGCGGCATTCCCGGCACGCTTTCGATGCCTGCTGGCGCAAACGCCGCGCAAAATGCCCGCGTGATGCATCCGTTCACGGGGATCGAAATTACGGACAAGGGGATTGAAATCCTCTCCAATTTTGTCGGTCAGATTCGCTCGGTCATCGGAATGGAAATCCCGCTTTCGTCGGATCATTACGGGCATATCGGCGTCAACAGTTGCATCAAGCTGGCCCGCGCGATGGAAAAACACAACCTTGCCTGGATGGAAGACATGGTGCCGTGGCAACTGGGGCATTTGATGAAACAGATCAAGGACGCGACAACCACGCCAATCCTGACAGGCGAAGACATTTATTTAAAAGAAGATTTCATCAAGCTGATCGAGATGGAAGCCGTGGATATGATTCATCCTGATCTGGCTTCCTCCGGCGGCTTACTGGAAACCAAAAAGATTGGTGATTTTGCAATGGAACACGGCGTAGCGATGGCGATGCATTTTGCCGGTTCGCCGATTTCGTTCCGTGCCAATGTGCATTGTGCAGCGGCCACTGAAAACTTCGTTGCACTTGAACACCATTCGATGGATGTGGACTGGTGGGAAAAGATGGTGAAAACCAAAACCCCGCTGGTGGACAAAGGTTTTGCCCCTGTGCCGGAAGAACCGGGACTGGGCATTGATGAACTGGTGCCGGAGGTTATCAAACAACATCTGCATCCCGATCATCCGGGGTACTTTGAACCTACGCCAGCGTGGGATAAAGATCGCGTCAATGATCGGTTATGGAGCTAAAAAACAGAGACAGATGAGAACTCAGGCTGGAATGAAAATAGCACACTACTAACTATTCCCTTGTATTTAATTCAGCAAAGTAAAGGAGTTGAGATGATACCCAAGATTCGATCTTTCATCGTTACGCTATGCGCCGTAATGATGCTGTCGGTCCTCGCAATTGGTCAGGATCGCGGTACGATTACCGGGTCTGTCACAGACAGCGCAGGAGCAGCCGTTCCAGGCGCAACAGTCACCGTCACCAACATTGCGACCAATACCCCCTCGTCAGCCACTTCTAACGCTGAGGGGATTTACGTGATTCCCCAACTGCCCCCTGGCACATACAAAGTGCGCGTGGAAAAAACCGGCTTCAAGGTTTCAGAAATCACGCAGCTGATCTTAGTCGCCGGAAGTACAGCTAACGCCAATATTGCATTGACGGTCGGCGCGGTCAGCGAAACGGTTGAAGTGGTCAGCAGCGGCGCGGCACAAGTGCAGACCGAAAATGCCAAGATCAGTTCACAGGTCGCAGCCAAACAGATTGATCAATTGCCGCTTGTCGTTTCAGGTACGATGCGCAGCCCGTTTGATTTGTCGCTGCTCACCCCCGAAGCAAAGCCGCTCGGACTCGGCGGGCAGGCAGGCGTCGGTGGCCCCGGCTACGACTCGACGTATTCGCTGGGCGGCGGTCAGGGCGGTTCGTGGGGCGTGACGCTGGACGGCGCGTCGTCCAACACGGCGCGGTTCGGTTCGACGGAATGGGCGAGTTTGAATACGCCTTCGATTGACGCGATCACGGAGTTTTCCGTAGACACGAACGGCTTCAAAGCCGAATCCGGGCGCGGGCAAGGCGGCAGCCTGAACTTCGCCTCCAAGTCCGGCACGAATCAATATCACGGCACAGTCTTTGAATATCTGCGCAACAACTATTTCGACGCGCGCAATTATTTTGAAGACAAACGCAGCGTGCTGAAACAACACGATTACGGTGTTTCGCTTGGCGGCCCGGTCAGAATCCCGTGGATTTACAATGGAACGAATAAAACCTTTTTCTTTGGTTCCGCCGAATGGTTCCGCAATCGTGCCGGAGCCAACGATCAGGTTTTTACGGTTCCGACGCCGGAAATGTACACGGGCGACTTCCGTCGCTGGGTGGATGTGAATGGCAACCCGCAAAAGATTTATGACCCTGCCACTACGCGGGCGAATCCGGCCTACAATTCGGCCTTGCCTGTCACAGAAACGAATCCACGATTCATTCGTGATCAGATTAGCTGTAACGGCGTGCTGAACGTCATTTGCTCCAATCGCATCAGCCCCCTGGCGGCGAAGTATTTGGCACATGTCGGACAATCGGTATATCCGAATGCGGCAGGCGCACCTGGCACGTATGGATATGTCAATCGCAATTACCGTGTTGCCACGGGCAGTACGCTCACGCCGTGGACGAAATGGAGCGTGAAGCTCGATCATAACTTCTCAGAAAAACACAAAATCAGCGGACTATACAACTATGGTCTCAGCGAAGTATTACCCGGCGTGGATGGCCCGCCGACCTTACCGCTGACAGTCAGCAATTTCCGCTACACCACACAAGATAGTCACAGCTATCGTGTCAATTACACCTGGACCATCAGCCCGACCATCGTCAACTATGCATATGGCGGCATCAACTGGTGGAAGCAATTCAACTACACGCCGAACATCGGCGGCGGGTGGAAAGCCAAAGGCATTTGCTTGCCCGGTGTGTTTGATTGCGACTACAACATCTTAACGCTCGAGTTCCAGGGCGATGGATATACCGCTTGGGGCGGATCAGCAGGCGATGGTTCCGAAAACCCCGTCTTCACATTTGGCGATGACCTGACCGTCATCAAAGGCCGTCACACGCTCAAGGGCGGATACATGTTTGAGCGGCTGCACTACAACGGATTCGGGCGACAATCCTTCTCTGGCGTTGTCCGACCCAGTCGGCGTCAAACCAGCATTCCCGAAAGCACCAACTCGTTGTTGGGCGGTGGCAATGCGTTTGCGTCGTTCCTGTTGGGACAAGTCGAAAGCGCACGCACCGAAAACGACCGCATCGTGCGGCAATATTGGCGCGGTCACGCGGCCTACATTCAGGACGATTGGAAGGTCAATCAAAAACTCACGCTGAATTTCGGCTTACGCTATGAAACGACGTTGCCGCCGCTGGAACGCGACGACAAATGGAGCGACTTTGATCCGTACCGTACCAATCCCGCGACGGGTACGTTTGGGGCGCTGGTGTTTGCGGGAACCGGCCCCGGCGAAGTCGGCAAGCGGACATTGGTCGAAGGCTGGTACAACGGCTTTGGCCCGCGCTTCAGCTTTGCGTACAGCCCGAATGAAAAAACGGTTGTTCGTGGTGGCGCAGGACGCACGTTTGGCCTCGTCCGAACGACCAGCGGTTCCGCTCACTTTGCGGGTGCAATCACGATTTGGGACATCAGCACACCGGATGGCATTAACACTTTGTTCCCGCTGGATACCGGGTTTACAGGTGTCAACGCGGCACCGCAACCGCCAAGCACCAATCCAGCCTTCTCTAACAACGGTGGCGTGGACTGGTGGCAGGGGCAGGAAGTCTCACGCTTGCCAGAAAACTGGAACTGGACGCTGTCAGTACAACGCGAACTGCCGGGTAAATTCCTGGTTGAGGCTTCGTACAATGCGAGCATTGGCGTTCACCTCTACTCCGGGTTGCTGAACTACAATCAATTGCCGTCACGATACGTGACGGACTCGCGCATTCAACCGTTGCTCAGCAGCCGTATTGATGCGCCTGCCGTCATCGCAGCAGGGTTCACCAAACCCTATGCTTCCTTCCCGAACAACTTCAGTCTGGATCGGGCGCTGCGTCCGTTCCCCCAATACACGGACATCAGCACAGGCGGTGGCAACGGCGACCGCAGCGGTCACTCGACCTATCACGCGATGGTCTTGAAGATGGAACGCCGCGTCAGCAACGGCCTCTATCTGCAAGGTTCGTATGTCTGGTCGAAGATTCTGTCTGACTCCGACCGCGTAGATGGCAGTGGCCGGGCAATGGATCATTACAATCGTCGCTGGGAAAAATCCGTCGGCGAATTTGATCTGCCGCACAATTTCAAATTCAGCTACATCTACGATTTGCCCTGGGGCAAAGGCCAGAAGTTTGATTTGGGCGGTGCTGGCAATGCAGTGTTGGGAGGCTGGCGCATTTCCGCCATTCACGTTTACACCAGCGGACAACCGCTGCAATTGACCGGCGGTGGCATCGGCCTCGGCGGACGCAGCGCAGCGGTCGTCAAAACGCTGGATAATTGGGTGGCGGACATTCCCGACAATCCCAATATTCGCGCCACCAGTGGTTACACAAGCTACTACACCGCAGTTTGTAACATTGCGGCGTTATGCAATGCCAGCGGGCAAGTCGTAAACCAGCCGACCGTGTTTGGGCAGGCTCCTCGCCTCAACGGGCGCGCCCGCCGGATGGCAAACCTCAACGAAAATGTCTCGTTGCAGAAATCCTTCTTCTTCACCGAAAAGGTCAAGATGGACTTCCGTTGGGAGCTTTTCAACGTCCTGAACCGTGTGGTGTTTGATGCCCCCAACAGCAACATCACCAGCGGCACCTTTGGACGCATTACCAATCAGTTCAATTCCCCGCGCCGCATGCAGTTCGGGTTGAAGCTGATTTTCTAAGGTCATGAAAGAAAGCGTGGAGTACAAGCGACAGTCTGGCTTTTGAGGCTCTTTAGGGCCAGAATAAAAACCCAGTTCAAGCTTGTACTCCATTCGCATTTTCTGAGGAATTTTTATGTTTTCCCGCACCTCAAAAATTATCGCTGCTAGTTTGTTAGCACTAAGTTGCTGGTTCACCTATACCAAAGTCAGTTCGCAATCATCCCAGGTATCCATTCCACCGGGACTACGCGCTAATAAGAACACGTTCTCGCCACTGATGGATGTGCTGGCCCTAAAGCGTCCTCGTGCGACAGATGAGCAGTTGGCAAAAATCAAAAACCTACAGATCGAGAACCTGTGGGGCGCTGTGCAAAACAAGGGCTACAAAAATTGCTTTGTCAGCCATTTAAAGTCTACACAGCCCAGCATCAAGATGGTCGGACGCGCCACCACCATGCGCTACCTGCCAATTCGTCCTGATGTGGATGAAGCCGTACAGCAATTGGCCAAAGAAGGAGACTGGGATTATCGTTTCAACACGCGCGCGGGCGAAGATGCGAATCCCGGCGATGTCGTTGTCGTTGAGCTGGGTGCAATGGTCGAACGAGCCACATTTATGGGAACCATGACCGGGCTGGCCATCAAGTTGCGCAATACAACGGGGATCGTGGTGGACGGCGGCATCCGTGATTTGAATGGATTCCTGCAATGGAAAGATTTTCCTGTTTATTACGCCGGGGCACATGCTTCCGCAATGGCTGACCAAATTGGCGTGGAATGGAATGTACCTGTTCGGATCGGCCCGGTGACAGTCCTGCCAGGCGACATTGTCGTTGGTGATGAGGAAGGCATTCTGGTCTTTCCGCCCCAAATTGCCGACGAAGTAATAAAGGCAGCGGAAACCCAAACTTACAACGAAGACTTCAAAGAAGAAGCGATGCGGAGCGGCAAATACAAAACCCGCGACATTTACCCCCGCCTAAGCCCCGCAGCAGAAAAAGAATTTGAAGAGTGGAAGAAAAAACACCCACGGAAACAGTAGAAGAAGAGAAAGAGAGAAGGAGCGAAGGAGCGAAGGAGCGAAAGAGAGAACATGTATTCTCAGACTCCTTCGCTCCTTCTCCCTGTCCCTCCTTCTCCCTGTCCCTCCTTCTCCCTGTCCCTCCTTCGCTCCTTCCCTCTTTCGCTCTATCGCAACAAAAGAGAGGCTTTCCATGAAAACACTACGCTTGATCGCACTCCCGTTTTGCCTGTCCTTGGTCTGCTTGCTATCCCACTCATCAGTGGGGCAGAACAACAGCTTCACCATCGAACAAGTCTTGAGCGCACCGTTCCCGGAGGCGCTGGTAGCGTCCCCCAAAGGCCAGCGCATTGCCTGGACAGCAAACGCAGAAGGTAAGCGCAATGTCTGGTTCGCCGATGGCCCAACGTTCAAAGCACGGCAACTCACCCCGTACAACCAGGACGATGGACAGGAACTCACGCAGTTGAGTTTTTCGTCGGACGGCAAATTTGTGATCTACGTGCGTGGCGGCGATCCGAATGGAGCGGGCGAAATTCCGAATCCCACCAGCAGTGCCGAACCCGCCGTGCAAGCGGTCTATGCTGTTGAATGTGAGACGGGGCGGATCAAAGCATTGGGCGAAGGCACTGATCCCAAAGTTGCTCCGACGGGCGCACTTGTCGCCTTCAGTCAGGGCAGTCAAATTTATCTCGCTTCCCTGCTCACCAACACCAAGCCACAGCCGCTGTTTATCGCTCGCGGCAACAACGATTCGCCCGAATGGTCGCCGGATGGCAAGCAAATTGCTTTTGTCAGCCGCCGCAATACGCATAGCTTGATCGGCGTCTATGATCTGACAACAAAAACAATTCGGTGGATTGCGCCTTCGATTGAGCGCGATGCGTATCCGCGTTGGTCGTTGGACGGCAAGCGATTGGCCTTCATCCGTCAGCCAGCGCGTGGATTGCGCCCCCGCCCGATTTCCGAAGACAGTCCTGATCCGTGGATGATTATGGTGGCGGAGGTAGCAACCGGACAGATCAAGGAAGTCTGGCGCAGCGGCAAGGCGCTGCGCGATTCGTTGCCCCGCAGCGAAGACGTCTTGCAATGGGGCAATGCTGATCGGCTGATCTTTATTTCAGAAACAGATGGCTGGCGGCGGTTGTATTCAATTCCGGCCAGCGGCGGCGAAGCAATGGCGCTGACGCCAACCAACAGCGAAGTCGAGCACATTGCGTTCGCCCCGGATAAGCGTACGATCTATTTTTCTTCCAATTATCAGGATATTGATCGTCGGCATTTGTGGTCGGTACAGGTAACTGGAGGACAACCGCAGGCAATCACCTATTTGCAAGGGAGTCAGGAAATTGAACTCAGTCCGGTCGTGACAGGCGATGGCGCAGAACTCGCATATTTTCACGCTTCTCCCAATTATCCAGCCGCCGTGCGGGTTTTGCATTTGCAGGAAAGAGACAAACCATTTCGATCCATTGCAGCAGAAACAATTCCTAAGGACTTCCCGGCAAACAAGCTGGTTGCACCGCAACAGGTGATTTTCAAAGCTGCCGATGGGGTTGAAATTCACGGTCAGCTTTTCCTGCCCAAAGACGCGCGTCCCGGCGAAAAGTTGCCTGCTGTGATTTTCGCGCAGGGTGGCCCGATGCGGCAGATGCTGCTCGGCTGGCATTATTTGTATTACTACCACAACGCATACGGTTTCAATCAATGGCTGGCGAACAAAGGCTACGCCGTCCTGTCGGTGAACTTTCGCAGCGGCATTGGCTACGGCTACGACTTTCGCCAAGCCCCGAAACGCGGCGCGCGTGGAGCCGCCGAATATCAGGACATCGTGGCGGGCGCGCAGTATTTACGCAATCGCAATGACATTGATGCCACGCGCATCGGAATGTGGGGCGGATCGTACGGCGGCTATCTGACCGCAATGGCTCTGGCGCGCAACTCTGATTTATTTGCCGTCGGCGTAGACATTCACGGTGTTCACGATTGGTCGGCACGCATCTCCAATACAAACTGGGTTGATGGCGGCAACCGCGACGCCGCAAAGATTGCATTTGAATCTTCTCCTGTGGCTTCCGTAGACAAATGGAAATCGCCTGTCCTGTTCATTCACGGCGATGATGATCGCAATGTGGCGTTTGCGCAGACAGTGGATTTAGCGGTGCGATTGCGTGAACGAAATGTGCCGTTTGAGCAAATTGTCTTCCCGGATGAAGTCCATGATTTTCTGTTGCATCGCCACTGGCTCGAAATTTACCGGGCTGGGGCGGAATTTCTTGATCGTCATCTGAAACCAAATCGAACCGCATCGAAGTAAGTAAAAACCGTCTCAACGTTCATTTACCATTGACCAATTTCTCGTCACCCTTTATTTGTATTGCGTCTTAACGCACATTCCAAATACAGAAAAGTGGTCTGAGATGAACGGGCATCGGTGAATGGCACGATAGCTTATCAAAATAGGCAAATAACCCCTTGCAACCCGGCTGCTGGTTGCCATCTATCCAAGGAAAATCGAATGAACCGTCGCAATCTTTTACAATCACTCTCTGCCGCTGGTGCAGCTTCCCTGCTTGGCTCGAAAGAGGCGTTGGCCAAAGCACTTGCGCCCAAACCCGTCCCTGGCTACGCGCAAGCCACGAAAGGGCTGCCAGCGCTCAAGATCACGAATGTCAAAACCATCCTGACGGCACCGAATCGCATTCGACTGGTCGTTGTCAAAGTGGAAACCAGCGAACCGGGCCTTGTCGGCTGGGGATGCGCAACATTTACGCAGCGCGCCCTGGTCGTCAAAACTGCAATTGATGAATACCTTGCGCCTTTTTTGAAAGGACGCAACGTGGACGAAATCGAAGACATTTGGCAATCCAGCTACATGTCTTCGTATTGGCGCAACGGCCCTGTCCTGTTCAATGCGATGAGCGGCGTAGACATTGCGCTCTGGGACATCAAAGGCAAGCGAGCAAATATGCCGCTGTACCAATTGCTCGGCGGCAAAGTGCGCCACGGGGCTGATTGTTACTTCCACGCGGCGGGCAAGGATTTTGCCGAACTCAGTGACCGCATCAAGCCCGCCATTGAACAGGGCTTTCGCCACGTTCGCATTCAATCCGGCGTCGAAGGCATGGCAACGTACGGCGCAGGTGGCCCCAATCGCGGCACAGGCGCAACGTCAGCAGGCAGCGAGGAAGCCATCGGCCCAACCAATCCCAGAGCGGTTTGGGAATCAGCCAAATATTCGCGGATGGTGCCGCGCATGTTCGAGGCAATGCGCAAACAATTCGGCGATGATGTTGAATTCCTGCATGACGTTCACGAACGCGTGACCTTGCCGCAGGGCATTCAGATTTGCAAAGATGTCGAGCAGTATCGTCCCTTCTTTATCGAAGACCCGTTCCCGCCTGAAGACAACGCGCACTTTGCATTGCTGCGTCAGCAATGCAGCACGCCACTTGCGATGGGCGAACTCTTCAACACGCAGCAGGAATATCTGCCACTCGTCAAAGACAAGCTGATTGATTTCATCCGCATTCACATTTCGCAAATCGGCGGCTTAAGTCCGGCGCGCAAAGTGGCGGCGCTCTGCGAATACTTCGGCGTTCGCACGGCCTGGCACGGCCCTGGCGATGCTTCGCCGCTGGCGCACGCGGCGCAGTTGGCGTTGGAATTAGCCAGCTACAACTTCGGCGTCCACGAAGGCTCCGGGTTCCCGAAAGAAACACAGGAAGTGTTTGCGGGCTGCCCCGAAGTCAAAAACGGTTATATGCTCGCCAATGAAAAACCGGGTCTGGGCATTGATTTCAATGAAGCACTGGCGGCGAAATTCCTGATTCCGGCAGGGCCGCCGAATTTCGATTACTCATGGGGCACCACCCGCCGCAAAGACGGCACGGTGATTCGCCCTTAATCCAAAATCAGTACCGCGACCGGTAGGAAGCATAATTCAGAATGGAACAAGACATCCTCAACTTGGAACAACAATGGGTATCGGCATTGCTGAATGGTGATGCCGATACTTTAGAGAAAATGTATGCCGATGGCATCGTGTACACACACACGAACGCTGACATGGATACAAAAGCCAGTTATCTGGCCAAAATTCGCAGCGGCGATCTGACATATCAATCGTTGGATCGAACCGACATCACCATAGAGATTTTTGGTACAACCGCGATTGCTGCCTGTCGCTGGATGGCCAAATCCGTTGCAGGTGGCACCCATTATCAAATTGATGCTCGTTATACGCATGTGTATGCACGCATCAATGACGAGTGGAAAATGGTGGCGCATCAATCCACGCGCATTCCCCAGTAAATTATGAAGTTAATTTCACTGCTTATTCTGCTGAGTTTCTCATTTTCCATTAGTGCTCAAACAAAACCGAAGCCTATCGCTTCCGCCAAACCCAAAGAATCTTCGGCAAAGGAGCAAAAGCAAGCGGCGACGAAGCCTGCCACCGTCACCACGAAAGGCAAGGTCGAAAAGGAAATCCTGAAGCTTGAGCACAAATGGGCGCAGGCGCTGCTGGACGAAGATGTGGCCAAGCTTGACACCTTGCTGGCCGACAATCTGCAATACACGCGCAGCAACGGCAAAGTGGAAAACAAAGCCAGCTATCTGGACCCCATCAAAAAAGGCACGACAACCTATTCGATGGTGAAGCGCGACCACGTCAAAGTGCAGGTCAATGGCGAGACAGCCATTGTCACAGCACAATGGAAAGCCCGGCTGCAAAACAAACCCAATCCGCCGATGGAAACGAAAGCACGGTATCTGCACGTGTATATGAAACAAAATGGGCGCTGGGTCTTAACCACGCATCAGAACACGGAAATCAAATAACAACTATAGAGATCAAGAAAATGATATTCCGAACAGAACCCCGAAGGGGTGCGAAGAAATTAGCCCAGGGTGGAGGCGTGAGCCGTAACCCTGGGAACAAAGTAACCCCACGTGCAAGCCCCGGCAGGGGCGGCAGACGCCGCGTCCAATGCTGGTCAGCTGCCGCCCCTGCCGGGGCTTGGATGCGCTTTGCGCCAGTCCCCCGGATTGCATCCGGGGCTAATCTCTCAACGTCCCTCCGGGACTCCATTCGGAAATTCTTTTTCTTACAAACCATATGAAGCACCTAATTCTTACGTCCCTCTTTGTTTTCGCCTTCGCCTGCACAGCCTTTGCACAGGGCAATAAAGTCGAAGCGGAAATCATCAAACTTGAACAGCAATGGGTTGACGCGCTGGTTAAGGCAGACGCCGCAGCGCTGGAAACGCTGTACTCTGACAGCTTGACCTATACGCATTCCAGCGGTGCAACGGATACGAAAGCTATCTACATCGCCAATCTGAAAGCAGGCAAAACCAAATATGAATCTCTAATCCGCGAAGAGGTAAAGGTTCGTGTTTATGGCAACACCGCGCTGCACACCAGCAAGACCAACATCAAGCTCATCAGCAATGGGCAACCGCAAGCCTTCGCCGTCAAAATGCTGCACGTGTACGTGAAAGAAGGAAAGAACTGGCGGATGGTCGCGCATCAAACCACTCGCTTACCTTAGTCAACAGGGAGCAGTGAATAGTTCACAGCCAAGAATCTGAATCTGCGGCGAACTGTTCACTGTTCACTGTAATCTGCTAACTACAACTATGACCTGGCCCCAAATTTACGATCCGCTCGGAAACTGGATTCTCTCCACACTTGTCGCTTCAATCCCTGTACTGACGCTGTTTTTCGTGTTGGTTGTGCTGAAAGCGCGCGTCTGGGTATCGGCTTTGTGCGGAATGCTGGCGGCAGTGCTGTTGGCAATGTTCGTCTTCAAAATGCCCTTGCCATTGGTAGCCGGAGCTGCCGGACACGGCTTTATTTTCGGGATGTTGCGCATTGCGTGGGTGATTATTGCCTCAATTTTCCTCTACAACATTGCAGTGCAAACCGGACAATTTCAGGTGATGAAAGATTCCATTGCCGGATTGTCGGGTGACAAACGATTGCAACTGGTACTCATTGCCTTTTGCTTCGGCGCATTTCTGGAAGGCACAGGCGGCGGTGGCGCGCCGGTCGCAATTGCGGGCGCGTTCCTGATTGGTCTTGGCTTTCAGCCGTTTCAAGCGGCAGTGCTTTGCTTAGTTGCCAACACGGCTCCTGTTGCCTGGGGCGGCGTGGGCAATCCGATTCGC
>JAFDVL010000116.1 GCA_018268995.1 Acidobacteriota bacterium
CAATAGTGATGCGTTCGCCCTAGCATCCTGGTGGAACGTGTTTTTTCAACCGCGTATCTCTGGCACAATTATGGAAAATCTTCAATCGGGGCAAAGTCCGATTTGGAGAATGTGCCGATTGATCGCTTGCAAGAATTTTACAAGCGCTATTATCAGCCCGACAACGCGGTACTACTGATTGCTGGCAAGATTGACGAGGGCAAAACCCTCGCGCTCGCAAATCAATATTTTGCCCCCATCCCGAAACCGACCCGCAAATTGCAAAAACTTTATACAGAAGACCCGACACAGGATGGTGAACGCGCTGTCACAGTGCGTCGTGTTGGCGACACACAATTAGTCGTCGCGGGGTATCACATCCCGGCAGGCTCGCACCCAGATGCCGCCCCAACTAGCTTGTTGATGTTTATTCTGGCGGATACGCCTTCGGGCCGACTTCATAAAGCTTTGGTTGAATCTAAGAAGGCGAGCACAGTTTTTAACTTCCCATTCATTTTCGGTGAGCCAAGCCTCTTGCTGGTCGGTGCCGAAGTACGACAGGAAGCTTCTCTCGACGCGGCCAAAGAGGGCCTGCTGCAAATCGTGGAAGAAATCAACAAAACGCCTATCACCAAGGATGAAGTCGAACGGGCGCGCGGGCAGTTGCTCAAACAAATCGAATTAAACCTGAACTCATCAGAGCAAGTGGGGCTTGAGTTGAGTGAATGGATTGGAATGGGAGATTGGCGTCTACTCTTTCTCAATCGTGATCGCCTTCGCAAGACTTCGGTTGAAGATGTACAACGTGTCGCATCAACTTACCTGAAACAATCGAATCGCACGCTGGGATTGTTCGTTCCCACACAAAAACCGGATCGGGCAGAAATCCCGGCCACACCAGACATTCTGGCATTGGTGAAGGATTACAAGGGTGATGCTGTGGTCGCAGCGGGTGAAGCGTTTGATCCGTCTCCGGCAAATATTGATTCAAGGACGGTGCGCGCGACAACTCCGGGTGGGATCAAGACAGGATTTCTCACTAAAAAAACTCGCGGCAACACAGTCAACCTGCAAATGACGCTTCGGTTCGGCGACGAAAAGAGCTTAATGAACCGCGCCACAGCTGGCTCTTTTGCTGGAGACCTGTTAATGCGCGGAACAAAAACGAAAACGCGTCAACAAATTCAAGATGCTTTTGATAAATTGAAGGCGCGCGTCGCTATTGGTGGCAGTCCAACTTCAGCCAATGTCAGTCTCGAAACAATTCGTGAAAACTTACCTGCGGCGATGAATCTGGTCGCCGAGGTTTTACGCGAACCGTCGTTTCCGGCAACTGAATTTGACCAACTCAAACAGGAGCAGCTGGCCAGCATTGAGCAACAACGGAGTGAACCGCAATCACTGGCACTTGTTGCGCTCCAACGACATCTCTCACCTTATCCAAAGGGACACGTCAATTATGTTTCCACACCGGATGAAGATGTAGCAGAAATCAATTCGCTGAAGCTTGATGAAGTAAAGAATTTCTACGCGGATTTCTATGGCGCAGGAAATGGAGAATTAACGGTCATTGGCGACTTTGATGAGAAAGAAATAGCGCGCCTGACAAATGAATTATTCAGCGGATGGAAGAGCAAACAACCGTTCAGCCGGGTCGTCAGAACCTATAAAGATATTTCCCCGCTCAACAAATCGCTTGAAGCTCCCGACAAGGCAAATGCGTTCTTTATCGCAGGATTGAATCTGAATCTGCGGGACGATGATCCCGACTATCCCGCCCTGATTTTGGGTGATTATATGCTGGGAGGTGGTTTTCTTAACTCCCGCCTGGCAACGCGCATCCGCCAAAAAGATGGATTGAGCTATGTTGTTGGCTCACAACTTTCAGCCAGTGCGTTGGATAAGTCAGGCAGTTTTCTAACCTATGCGATTTATGCCCCACAAAATCGCGACAAGTTGGAGACCGCCTTCCAGGAGGAAATAGCCAGAACCCTAAAAGATGGATTTACCGAAGAGGAAATTAAGGCAGCTAAGACAGGCTGGCTGCAATCCAGGCAGGTTTCTCGCGCACAGGATAACGAGCTGGCAGGAAAGCTAAACAATTACCTGTTTTTGAATCGCACCTTCGCCTGGGATGCGGATTTAGAGACTAAAGTGAATAACCTCACGACTGAGCAGATTAATTCGGCTTTCCGTAAGTTTATTGATCCGAAAAAAATCAGCATTGTCAAAGCGGGTGATTTTGCGAAATCGGCCTCGGCTAAATAATTCTGCTTAAACAATTCCCTTCCGTCCCGGCTTGTTTTTTTTTCATACAGGCCGGGATTTTTTCTTTTTCCAAGCCAGACATACCTTTATCATTTAGTTGCAATTCCCTTGTCACTCAAATTAACGAAAGTGAACTCCGCATAAGATCAAAGGAAATCGTAAACTGATTTTCAGGAGGGCAATATGGCGCTACCTCACTACAAACTACACACACCTGGCGATGCAATTGAGATGGCTCAAGCCTCATTCCCTGTGATTCTGGTTCCTGCTGACCCGCCCCGCAAAGTCGAACAGCTCAGAATCAAATTAAGATCGAAAAAGCTATTAACCTTTTTCGGGATTATTGCTGTTTTAGCTGGCGCGGCAATGCTATGGATTGCGCTTGAGCCACAGAACAAAGAACTCAATCTCAAACAGCTGATGATTCCAGCCAGCATTCTAGGTAGTTGCCTGCTTTTCTTTCTTCTGGCCGCACTGCTTGGTAAGAATAGTGCAACAGAGGAAATGGTTGACATCAGTGAAGAGCTGGTGAGCGAGTTAACGCAGAAGTCGCTCGCAGTGAAGAGCCAACCTATTTCACTAACGCCAGAGGTAACTGGCGAAGAAACTCTGACACTGACAGCCGTCCCAGGCACAGGAAAACCGTTCGAAGTTTATTTTGAAGAATGGTCAAGTGAACCGTACACAGAAATTATTGATGATTCGCTAATCGTTGAAATCTTCAATGATGAAATGATTGCCCCCGATCATTTGGTATTCAGCGTTCGCGCAACAGATTAACTGCGCCCCAAACATTTTTGCCTTAACAACCCACAAAAGTTATTCGTGTCTTAATGGGAGTGATTATGGCAATGAATCCGATTCAACATCGAGGATTAGAGTCTAGCGATCTGAATGGGCATAAATATTTTCCAGTTTACTGCTCCGCTCTTGGTCGCCCCAAAAGGCGAAAATCAATCTCCAGGCTCATCCGACGTCATCCAATCCTAGTATTGATTCTCATCGGACTTGTGATTGCAGGCGCTAATAGTTTTCGGGGATTTAGTGAATACTGGAATACTGAAATCCTTTTTACGTGGCGATGTGAGTTTCTGGCCGCAGCTCTTTTCGCTCTGACCATCCAACTGTTTCGCACATTTCGGCGCTGGGAAAAAGAACGAAGAAGATTGAGAAGACGCCGCGTCAAAGTTGATCGCAACGTAACGCTTTATCTTGATGACACTCAAAATCGAAATCACACCTCATCTGCCCAGATGACAGAGCCAGAAACGATTCCGCTAATCATTGACTCCAATCCAAAGAAAGAAACCGTTTTAGCTGCTGGGATTGACAATGAAGATTCGTTCATCTTCATCATCAATCCCAACGAACATCGCTAACCTGAGATTTATTGCTTCAGAGTCGAAGAGGAACAGGATTCTTCCAATGGGCAAAGCTGACATTGCGGATTCCGTGCTTTACACAAAGCGCGACCGTGGGCAATGAGCAGATGAGATAAATCAATCCAATCTTTTTTTGGGGTAATTGCAATCAAATCCTTTTCGATTTTCTCTGGCTGCTCATTGGTTGTCAGCCCCAGGCGTTGCGACAGGCGTGAAACGTGTGTATCCACAACAATCCCTGACGCAATCCCGAACGCATTTCCTAAGACGACATTCGCTGTTTTACGTGCCACACCTGGCAATGCCAGCAACTCCTCCATCGTGACAGGGACATTGCCGTCATACTGCTCGGCAATAATTTGACAGGCTCCCTGAATACTTTTTGCCTTATTGCGGTAAAACCCTGTCGAGTGAATGTCTCGTTCAAGCTCAGCCCGTTCGACATTAACGTAATCCAGCGCATTCCGATATTTCCTGAACAAATCTGCGGTCACGATGTTTACGCGCTCATCCGTACATTGAGCGGATAAGATTGTGGCAATTAACAACTCCAGTGGATTCGTATGATTTAAGGCACAATGTGCATCAGGGTATGTCTTTCTGAGCACACGAATAATTCGTTTCATCTCTGTTTTTTGTGCTTCCATCGGCGTTTTCAACCTTCCCACCTTTCTTTCTTGCTGGTTCATGGTGATCTGCAATAGAAATTGATAGAGTAAGCGACAGAAAGGATTATCTGTGGCAGAAAAGAAAAAGAAAATCAACTACTCGCAAGCCTGGAGCGAAGCAAAAGAACTAATTTGGCAATATCGGTATCGGCTCTTAATCGGTGCAGTTCTCATGCTGTTCAATCGGCTAACCGGCCTCATCCTGCCGACTTCATCCAAGTATGTGATTGATGAAGTAATCGTCAAACAACGTCACGAATTGCTGATCCCCTTAGCGTTTGTAGGAGGAGCGGCTACTGTTGCACAGGCAATTTCTTCGTTTGCTTTATCACAAGTGCTTGGCGTAGCGGCACAACGTGCGATTACAGAAATGCGCAAACAAGTCATGGAACACGTAATGCGCTTGCCAATCCGATATTTTGATTCCATGCAAACAGGAAAATTGATTGCCCGCGTAATGAATGACGCTGAAGGCGTCCGCAATTTAGTAGGAACAGGGGTAGTCCAATTAGTTGGCGGCATCGTCACTGCCATTCTGGCCTTGTGCGTGCTGTTTTACCTTAACTGGCGGCTCACCTCGATTACGATTCTGGTACTAGCGACCTTTGGTGGGGGGATGGCGTATGCGTTTAATCGCCTTCGCCCCTTATTCCGCGAACGAGGCGAGATTTATTCTGAAATCACGGGACGATTGGCCGAATCCATTGGCGGCATTCGCACCGTCAAGGCTTACACCGCCGAAAAACGTGAAGAGTTGGTATTTTCGCGTGGTGTTCATCGGCTCTTGCGCAATGTAGCCAAATCTATGACGGGGGTTTCGGCCACAATGGCGGCTTCGACAGTGATTGTAGGAGTCATCGGTGTGCTTATGATCCTGATCGGCGGCGGATCGGTTTTACGCGGAGAAATGACGCTCGGTGAATTGTTCATGTATGTGTTCTTTACTGGATTAGTCGCAATGCCCTTGATTGAGATTGCATCCATCGGAACGCAAATTACCGAGGCCTTTGCGGGACTTGATCGAATCAGCGAAATTCGTCGGATGGCGACAGAAGATCATGGAGATGAGGCGCGCGTATCACTTAATGAAATTAAAGGGGAAATCGTTTTTGAAAACGTCAGCTTTGCATACGAGGAAAATGCCCCTGTGCTGAAAAACGTTTCGTTTCGCGCTCCGGCAGGCACAACCACTGCATTAGTAGGTTCCAGCGGATCGGGCAAAAGTACGTTAATCGGACTGGTCATGAATTTCAATCGCCCACAGCAAGGCCGAGTCCTGATTGATGAGAAAGATTTAGCGAATATCAAACTGCATGATTATCGCCAGCATTTGGGCGTAGTGATGCAGGATAATTTCCTCTTTGATGGCACGATCACGGACAACATTAAATTTGCCAATCCACACGCATCAAAAGAACAAATCATTACTGTCAGCCGCATTGCACACTGTGAGGAATTCATCGAGAGCTTTGAAAACAAATATGAAACTGTCATTGGCGAACGTGGGATAAAAGTCTCTGGCGGCCAGCGACAACGCCTCGCCATTGCACGCGCAATTTTGGCCGATCCCAAAATTCTGATCCTCGACGAGGCCACATCAAGTTTGGATAGCGAAAGCGAAGCCTTGATTCAAGACGGGCTTCGTTCTTTGCGAAAAGGCCGAACCACCTTCGTCATTGCCCATCGCTTATCAACAATTCGCAGCGCTGACCAAATCCTGGTTTTGGAAGGCGGCGAAATTGTGGAGCGAGGAACGCACGAGGAACTTATTGAATTGCAGGGTCGCTATCGCCAGTTATATGACAAGCAGTACAAATTCGAGCGGGATCGCTTTATCAATCCGGGTGAGGATTTCACACCGGAGCCTGAAAAATTTGAACTACCCAAACCATCGCAAGCAAGAATTTAATCTCGGAGAAACAAATGCCCAATACCCCTCAAACCTATCAAAACCATGTTCGTTATCACGCACCATTTCATTTCGTGCTGGCACCGCTGGTTTTCATCAATCTGATCTGGTCAATTGTGTCGCTCTTCCTGCATTTTGGGACGGCGGAAATTAAAGATTTACTGGTCGCTATTTTACTATTGCTGATCGGCGTCCTATCGCGTACGAACGCACTGAAAGCGCAAGACCGCGTGATTCGGCTGGAAGAACAGTTACGCTATCAACGTATTCTTCCCACTGATCTTGTACAACGCGCATCGGCACTTTCGACCAGTCAGATCATTTCACTTCGTTTTGCGTCGGATGAAGAATTAGCGGGATTGATTCAGCAAACCCTGGACAGAAAATTTGCCAAGACAAAGGAAATCAAGGAGGCGATCAAGAATTGGCGGGGAGATTACCTGCGCGTCTAAACGCAAAAGGGAGCCGCAAATATTGCGGCTCCCTTTTTTTTCGCATCAACCAGTTTTTTAGCAAGCAGGAGTGAAAACAGGGATTGTGAGTGTTTTTGAGACTGTTGAGGTTTTATGTAAGGCCCGGATGCCGCTCCATTTGTTGCCCAGCGTTTTCGGCGTCATCAGTAATCCAACGCCACCGCCGATGAAGAACTTCATTGTGCCAACCTGACCAGCAGGAATCAGATAAGTCATTCCCAGCGGCACGCGCGGAACGCTGGCCGAAATCACCGCCGTAGCTTGGCAGCCTTCGTTCAGAATCTTGCTGAAGCTGCCGAAGGGCTTTTCATTTCCGTTGTAAATTTGTCCGATCCCAACCTGACCTGCACCTTTCGCACCACCTGACGTAATATCGCCCGTCATACCAATTGTGATGAGTTTCTGGCCAGTAGAATCATTTGTGCTTTGTAATTCGATAGCGAACTGTGAGGGCAGGAAGTCATAGCCACCCACAGCTGGTGCTGTTGTGTCTCCACCATTGAAATTCAAGGTTGCGGTTCCAAATCCACCAGAGGTCGCAGGATTGATCGTCGAAGGATCACCTTTTGACCAGAAGGCTTCTGCGCCGTAATTCCCCACATAATCGCCATCGGTTACCAGCGCATTTCCAATCAGTGAATTGGCCGTGATCGGATAGCCAGTCAAGCTATCAACAGCAACAGCCAACACCCAGCCAGTGACTTCAGGGTCAAGCTCTGAGGCCTTGAAAGCAATGCTTGCATTCGGAGTCAGGCAAACGAATTGGTCAGCCTGGTTACAGCTGCTACCATCCAACATAAACATATGGACGGTGACTGATCTTGGCCCGATGTTGCTGATTGAAACGCGAGTATCTCTGCGATCCTGTGCCCGTGAGGTGTAGTATGGATAAGCCAACAATGAACCGGCTTTCTGATCGCTGACGCGAACATCCAGAATATCCTGCCCGAAAGCAAAGGATGCAAAGGTGACGAGGAAAAATAAAGAAATGACAATGTGCGTGAATTTGCGAGAGGTAAACATTTGTGGAACTCCTTGAAAATCTCGAATTAAGTTTCGTTAGTATCTCGTTTTTGGGGGGCTGCCTAATGGATAGAAATAATGGCTGAACACTTCCAGAAAATTTCTAAAAAAAGTTGATCGCACCCCTGATTTTGTTGGGGATCAGTGAATTTAGGCCTATCATTTGTCACGAACCAAAAACTCTTAATGACAATTCTATCGCTATGAAACAAATTCGCTTCATTCCCCTTCTCTGCTGGCTGATTTGGAGCAGTCTGAGCTGCTTTGGACAGTGGCAACAACAAACAATTTCCACCGATGCAAGCTTTCGCGGCCTGTGTGCGGTGAATGCACAGGTTGCCTGGGTCAGCGGAACCAAAGGAACCTTTGAGCGAACGATTGATGGTGGCAAAACCTGGGAAGTTGGCACTGTGCCTGACGCGGGTCAACTCGACTTTCGTGATGTCGAGGCGTTCAGCGAGACGACCGCCTATTTGCTCAGCATTGGGAAAGGAGAAACATCAAGGATTTATAAGACGATAGATGGTGGCAAAACCTGGAAGTTGCAGTTCAAGAACCCGGAGCCAGAGGCGTTCTTTGATGCCTTTGCTTTCTGGGGCGAAAAAAATGGCATTGCGATGAGTGATCCGGTGAAAGGGCAATTCCACATCATCTCGACGGAGGACGGCGGAAACACATGGAAACCTGTTTGGGGAATTACAATGCCTCCAGCATTAGCCAATGAAGGCGGATTTGCAGCCAGCGGAACGTGCTTGTTCACTTTTGGGCTGACAAACGTTTGGTTAGTATCTGGGGGAGCAAAATCAGCGAGGGTGTTTATGTCCTCGAATCGTGGCCGCAGTTGGACAGTTGCTGAGACTCCAATTCAGGCCGGGATCGAATCAGCGGGAATTTTCTCCATTGCTTTTCGTGATCTAAATAACGGCATCATTGTCGGCGGCGACTATCGCAAGCCCAACGACTCTGGCTTTACTGCCGCCACGACCAGCGATGGCGGAAAAATCTGGAAGGCCATCGAAAACAAATTACCGTTCCAGTCTGGCGTAGCCTGGTCAAACGGCAAATGGTTCACCGTGGGAACTGCCGGCTCGTTCAGTTCTTCAGATCACGGCACAACCTGGCAACAGATTGACAAAGAAAATTACAACAGCGTCAGCTTCACCAAATCTGGTGAAGGCTGGGCCGCTGGGCCAAATGGCCGCATTGCGAAATTCATCAAATAGACAAAGAAAACTCATGATTCAACGATTCAGCACTTTAGTTTTCATCCTTCTTTTCTCGGTTCACACACAAGCGCAAACCAATCCAGCGCCTTACAAACAGACTCCGCCACCTGGGATTGAAATCCCCGCCGCTGATCGCGTCGAACTCGAAACAGGAGTGGCAGAGCTTGGCAAAGAAATCGAAGCCTTGCGCCTTGACCTGAAAGAGAAGCCAACGTTGTTGGAGCTTTTGCCTGATGTGCAGATTTTCTTCAATTCCGTGCATTACGCCCTGAAATACAACGAAATCCTTCAGGCGCGAGAAATCCCGTTTGCCAAAACACAACTCAAACTCGGCCTTGAACGAGCCAAAGAATTACGAGCCGGAAAACCGTCCTGGATCACACAAACGGGTTTGGTTGTCAGAGGCTATGTTTCCCGGTTAGATGGCTCGGTACAACCCTATGGACTGGTGGTTCCTGCGAGCTATCAACCGAATCTTCCTTATCAACATCGCCTAGACATCTGGTATCACGGACGCAGCGACACGCTGACCGAAGTTAATTTTTTGAATGATCGGCTCAAAAATGCGGGACAATTTACCCCGCCGAATGCTTTCGTCCTGCATCCTTATGGCCGCTTCTGTAATGCCAATAAATTCGCGGGTGAAGTGGACACGTTTGAAGCGCTGGCCCACGTGCGCAAACATTATCCAATTGATAAAAATCGAATCTCCGTTCGCGGGTTTTCGATGGGCGGCGCAGCTACCTGGCACATCGCCACGCATCACGCCAGCTTGTGGGCCGCCGCAGCTCCGGGCGCGGGTTTTGCCGAAACGCCTGAATATCTAAAACTTGGCACGAATGAACCAATGCCTTCCGCCTACGAACAAACGTTGTGGCATTTGTATAATGCGACGGATTACGCAGCGAATCTCTTCAACCTGCCCATCGTTGCCTACAGCGGTGAAATAGATAAACAGAAACAAGCTGCGGATGTGATGGCGCGTGAGCTGAAAAAAGAAGGCATTGACCTGACGCATATTATCGGCCCAAACACAGAACACAAGTACCATCCTGATTCGATCCCTGAAATCAATCGCCGCATTGATTCAATTGTTGCCCAGGGCCGCAATCCCGTCCCGCACCGCGTAAAATTTGCGACCTACACGTTACGTTACAATCAAGCCTTTTGGGTGACAGTAGACGCCTTAGACAAACATTGGAATCGCGCAACGGTCGAGGCAACGATCAAGGACGCAACAACAGTAGAAATCAAAACCAACAACGTTGCAGCCCTGACCTTAGACATTCCATCTGGCCTGAGCCCATTTGCCATTGGACAAAAAACAGCCGTGATGATTGACGGACAAAACCTCGCCGCGCCTGCTGCGTTTTCAGACCATTCGTGGCGCGTTCAATTGCAGAAACAGGGGAAAACGTGGGCTGTAAAAACAGACGCACCAGCAACGCTGCAAAAGCAACACGGACTGCAAGGCCCAATTGACGATGCGTTCTTCGGCAGTTTTGTGATGGTCAAGCCAACGGGCAAACCAGCTGTTGAATCCGCAGGTGTCTGGGTAAAATCAGAGATGGAATATGCGATCAAAATCTGGCGCTCACAATTTCGCGGCGAAGCGCAGGTCAAAAACGATTCTGCGATCACTCCGGCAGACATCGCCAACAGCAATTTGATTTTATGGGGCGATCCGTCCAGCAATAAAATTCTGGCGCAAATTGCCGACAAACTCCCAATCAAATGGACAGCCGAAAGCATTCAAGTCGGCAATCAAACCTATTCCTCAAGCAAACATATTCCGATTTTGATCTTCCCGAATCCGCTCAACCCGAAACGGTATGTCGTCCTGAATTCCGGCTTCACCTTCCGCGAAGACAATGCCAGCAACGCACGACAAACACCAAAGCTGCCCGATTGGGCAATCGTTGACATCACCAGCACGCCATCGCCCCGCAGCATTGGCCGCGTAGTCAATGCAGGCTTTTTTGGCGAGCGTTGGGAATTGCAATGACAGGCCAGCAAATTTTCATGCCGGATGCAGACGTCGTGTATTTCAAACACGCGTTCTCATCAGACGAAAGCAATGACATCCTGGCCGTCTTACTTTCCGATATTGAATGGCAACAGGAATCCATCAAAATCTATGGCCGGGAAATTCCGCAACCACGCCTGACAGCGTGGTACGGCGACCCAGAAGCAATCTACACCTACTCCAACATCGTCAACCATCCGCTGCCCTGGTTGCCTGTGCTGCGACAAATCAAAGACCAATGCGAAGCGCTGTGCCAGGCCCAATTCAATAGCGTGTTATTAAATTACTATCGCAACGGGCAGGAAAGTATGGGATGGCATCAGGACAATGAACCCGAACTTGGCAAGCATCCAGTGATCGCCTCCGTGAGTTTTGGTGCAACCAGACGGTTTCAATTTCGCCACAAGAGCCGCAAAGATTTAGCCACGATCACGATTGAACTGGAGTCCGGCTCACTGTTATTAATGCAAGGAACCACCCAGGAATACTGGAAACATCAGGTTCCCAAAACCACTCAACCGATTGATGCGCGGATCAATTTAACGTTTCGCTTCATTCGGCCCGTACCATAGACTGTCGAGTCCGTGGCTATCCGATTAACCAAATGACTTCCATATCCCCCTACACCAATTCAGATTGTGTTTGCCCTTGAGGACGCAAAATTCGTCTGACCACAGACTCGACAGTCTATGGTACGATTTTGCTATGAGACGCATCACCTTATCTTTATTGCTCTTCGTCGCGTTTGCTTTCCCGCTTGAGGCGCAGACAAAAACTGTCGTCAAAGACAAAGCCGCCAAAGCCAAATTGCTCGGCCCTCACAAACTCTCGCTGCAATGGATCAGTTGGGATTATTTTGGCAAAGCAATTATCACCGAAAAAAATGGCGTGCTGTATTTGAAAGGCGAGCAGAAAAGCAAACAAGGCACCGACTTCGTCAAAGTCGAAGGCACTATCACCGCCATCGAAGTAAAATCCTTCACCTTCACGGGCAAGATCATTACCCAAGTCAGCCACAACAACGACGGCAAACCTTGCACACGCGAAGGCGAAATGACCTTTGCGATTACGGGCAAACGCAAATACTGGCGCTTGCAGCAGATGCAAAGCCCGTGTGGCGTCGAGACGGATTACGTGGATATTTATTTGCGGTGAGGAGTTGATCCAGCCGAGTTCACGCGGCTTTTCACGCTAGTAACAAATAGCCCAGCCGTTAGACGGCTGGGGAGGAAACGGAATTCAGGGAGAGGGCGTTTCAACATCCTTGGGGGAGTAGGCTTATAGCGGTTTTCAAGTGCGTGCGACCAGCGGTACGGTACGAGGAGCGGTAGCGACTTGGTCGCGGCGGCGCTGGACCAAGTCGCTACTGCTCCTCGTACCGCGCCATGCAGTTGAGGTCGCACCCATCTGAAAACCGCTATAAGCCTTGCATTCTGAAGCCCGTTCAAACGGGCTGGATGCGAGCGCGCTTCCTTCTTCCCAGCCCTCCAACGGCTGGTCTACTGCTCATGCAAAGAAGCCCAGCGTCCAGCTTGATGGAGAGTGTCAGCCAACTTAGCCCTACAGCCTACTATTTGTTTCCATGCGCCACTCCGATCACCCAATTCTTTAGTATCCAAGCCTTTTCATCTTCAGTCACACCAAACGCGATGCCAACCATAATGACGGCGAATGGTTTGACTTCGGCCATCGCGTCTTTCACGGTGGCGAACGAACCGCCAATCGTACTCGTCGCCATTTCTGAACGCACCGCAAACACACGCACACCACCGATTTCACCAAGATCGAAGTAGGTTTTGTGTTTTCCCGTCAGTGGAGTGTAATCACAGTTCGTCTGAGCTTTGGCGACATCTAACAAAGACTGTGTTTCCACGTCCGTCACCGAGACAAGCAAAACATCGCATTGGTGCTGAGGCTAAAGTGGTGGCATAGCTGATTCAATACCCTGTTCCGCAAAAGAATGACGCCTCCTAGCTGGGAGCGCACGCGGCTCGCGTGCTGAGGGTTCACGAGCTAAAAATTTCATCGCAGCGTATCTGCGGCACAAGCTTCGGCACGCGAGCCGCGTGCGCTCCCAGCGTTAATTCCCTGCTGCCTTATCATCTTGGCTTTCTTTCTTCGGCAACTCCGGTTTCGCAAACTCCGGCTTGGCATCGCCGAAAATGTAGTGATTGAACCACGCGAGATTGTGTTGCATTACGGCGCGCATGGATTTCGGTTTCGTGATGCCGTGACCGTAGCCTTTGTACACGATCATTTCGACGGGCACACCGCGATCTTCCAGGCCTTGCCGCAATTCGTACGCATTCGGAATCGGCACGCGCTTGTCGAATTCGCCGTGCTGGATCAGCGTGGGGGTTTTGGCTTTTTTGATGTGGGTCATGGGCGAGGTCTTCGCGTAGATTTCGGGGTCGTCGGCGGGGTCGTCGTTCAGGTACTGAATCGTGAACGGCGTGATGTCGGTGTTGTAGTAATACGTTGCCCAATTGGAAATGCCTGCGCCGACCGAAATCGCAGCAAAGCGTGTTGAGGATGTCGTCAAAAATGCTGATATGTAGCCGCCCTGACTCCAGCCCATACAACCGACTTTGTTCGCGTCTACCCAGCCTTTGCTGATGAGATTGTCTACGCCGGAAAGCACATCCCACGCATCGCCGACGCCGAGATTGCGGACGTTCAGTTGTCGAAACTTTTCGCCGTAGCCTGCGCTGCCACGATAGTTCACTTTCAAAACCAAAGCGCCGCGCGCTGTCCAGATGTCGCTCGGATAATACCGCGCATCGAGCAACGTCGGGCGATCAATGCCGGTTGGGCCGCCGTGAATGACGCAAAGCAACGGATATTTCTTCGCAGGGTCGAAGTCGGCGGGTTTGATGAGAATGCCTTCGATGGTTGCGCCGTCTTGTGACTTCCACGAAATGACTTCGCGCGTGGCGAGTTTGTAGTCTTTGACTTGATCGGTCATTGCGGTGAGTTTACGCGGGGCAGCATTGCTCACATCACTCACATAAATCTCATTCAATGAATTCGCCGACGGCGCAGAAAACGCCATCCGTTTGCCATCGCGCGTGAAGCTGAAGCCGCTCGCCATCAGATTGTCGGGATTCGTCAATCGCATGACTTTGGCGGTTGCGGGATCAACGCGAAAGAGATGCGAGGTTGTCTTTTGCAACGCCGAAAAATAAATGCCATCGTCGCGCCAATCCATCAAACCGGGCTGTTCGTCGAAGCTGTCCGTGATCGAACGGGGCGTACCGCCATCGGCTGAAACGATAGCGAGTTTGGAGTTCGCGTGAAAGAATTTCGGATTGCCCATCGCGGTCGAAAACACAATCTGCTTGCCATCAGGCGACCAACGCGGGTTGTTGTCCGGCCCGACTTGCGACACGATTTTCTTGACGGAATTGTCTGCGAGCGTCAGCACATAAATGTCTGATGTACCGCCGTTGATCAGGTCGGAATTGATCGTCGCGCTGAACGCAATACGCAAACCATCGGGCGACCACGATGCGCCGCCGACCGTGAAGTCTTTGCCTTTCGTGCGTTGCGTTCCCGTGACAGGTTCTTTCAGCGCATCCGCAATCGCGAACGTCCAAATGTGATTGAAGTTGTACTCCTTGCGCACGACTTCAAAACCGCCCAAGTATTCAGTACGTTCTTTCACGGCTTTGGCGTCAGCATCGCTTGTTGAATACGCGATGTGCTTGCCATCCTCTGACCACGTGTAGCCGCCCACGCCGTTTTCAGCTTTCGTCAATTGCACAGCTTCGCCGCCGTCAGGATGAATGGCAAACAACTAATTCTTGCCGCCGATGCGATCACTTGTGAAAGCCAGCCATTCACCATCTGGCGACCATTGCGCGTTGCCTGCGGATTTCTCGCCGCGCGTGAGCTGCGCGGTACGGCCTGTCTTCACATCTGCAATCCAAATATGCGTAACGAAGGCATCCTGCTTCCAATCGGTTTCGGTCACGGTGTGCGCGACTCGGTTGCCATCGGGCGAGATTTGCGGGCTGCCTGCGGATTTAATGTTGAGCAAATCGTCAACGGTCGGAACACGTTGAGCTAGTACAAAAGAAAAAAAGAGCGGAAGAAACAGAAAGGCTCGCTTCATGGTAGGGTCTCCGTGGAATGGAGTACGGTACAGCGAGCGGTAGCGAGCGGGTTCACATTGTCAGGCCAGCTCGCTACCGCTCGCCGCACCGTACCAAGGGATTATCCGCCCGACACAGGCGGAAAAATAGCTAACGTATCGCCGTCCTGGATTGGGTCATCCTGGCGAGAGTGTTCTTCGTTCACAGCAAATAACAGGCTGTTCCCAAAGTTTTTAAGTGGGGGAAAGGTTTGGCATAAGGCATCAAATGCCTGCACAACTTTGGCCGGGGATTCCAGCGCAAGAGCATATTCGTGGGTGCTGATGGCTTCGCGGCAAGCCCCGAAAAATAAAACATTAATCTTCATTGGCGCACTACCATCCAGACTCGCGGATAATTGCTGTGGGTTCTTTTTCTTTCTGCGCGGACAATTCTTTCATCTTCGCGGCGCGTTCTGCCTCAAAGGCAAAGATTTCTTCTTCTGTTTTGCCGATGAATCGCAAGGCTTCGATCAAGAAATTCTCGAAGATCAAACGACCGTCGCGGCTTTCGACACGATGATTCCAATAGTTGTCCAGATTCCAATCCTGAAATGATTTTTCGATGTGGAACTGCACGCCGTAAATCAATTGAGTTTCCGTCCGGCGAACCATCATTTGCTGATCTGCCAGATAGCCTCGCGCCAGATGCGTAAATCCAGCCGGCAAGCGATCCAGTTGCAGTCCATGATTCTGCCAAACGCGTATCACTTTCGTATTCTTGTGCTGTCGCTCATAGCCGGGATGCCCCAACAACCGTTCAAAAATCGGGTCATCTTCGTTTTCGATGCGGACAAACCGATACTGATATTCAACTAGACGATCTGTGCGGCGCTCGCTGGGGGGCTTTTCATCCAATGTAACAATATTCGCCCCAAAAGCCTGCCCCACCATTTGATGTCCGCCACAAATCGCCAGCACCGGAACAGACGTGGAGCGGATAAATTCATTGAATTTCTCGAATAATTCAGGCCGATAAAAATCAAAATCGCGCAATGTGCCGCTTAAGATAATCGCTTCCGCTTGAAATTCGCGGGTCAACTCATGGCTCAGTTCTGAGAAATGCACGCGCTTAATTGTTGGATGCACGACCAGACGTTCGATATTGCTTTCAATGTTTGCCAGTGCCATCCCGGCAATTTTGCGTTCCAGTTTCACCCACCTGGCGGCATCGAAATCCGGCGCGCTTCTGGCCACCTCTGAATATTGATCTTCGCTGCCTACCAGCGAATCAATCGTAAGCACCCGAATCGCCTTAATTTCCGGCACAATAGGTTCATACAAACAATAATTGCTATGCACTGTCACGGGGGTGTGATGATGCATGATTTGCGTTGTCACTGAAGTCATTTCGCCTGACCGTCCTGATAAGAATTAACGATAGCCAATGCCTGGCACCGACCATGTGATTAACTGTACTGTACGGCAAAATGCTCGTTTGTAAAAGCCCGATTCGATCAGGTAGAATCGCTAATTCGTCTTCGGTATAAAACTTTGACTATAGGTGACCATGTCTAACGAAGAAGCAATTATTGTTCGTGGCGCGCGCGTCAACAACCTGAAGCAAATCAATTTTGAAATTCCCCATAACTCACTCACGGTAGTAACGGGGGTTAGCGGCTCCGGTAAAAGTTCGCTGGCCTTTGATACCGTTTACGCCGAAGGCCAACGGCGATACGTCGAATCGCTTTCCGCCTATGCTCGTCAGTTTCTGGAGCGAATGGAAAAGCCTGACGTAGACGAAGTGATCGGCATCTGTCCAGCCGTTGCGATTGGGCAAAAAAACTCCACTCGCAATCCGCGCTCGACGGTCGGAACGCAAACTGAAATTTACGATTACTTACGACTATTGTTTGCTCGCGCCGGAACAACTTTTTGCTACAACTGCCAGCAAGTCGTCCAACGCGACACGCCGCAGGCCATCGCGGAACGCGTCCTTCTGGAACCGGAAGGGACGCGCTTTTATGTCCTCTTCCCGGCGGAAGCTGGCATGATCGAAAAGCTTGCAGACACGAGTAAAAAAGCGACAAAGAAAAAAGTAGCAGAACACGCGAAACTGAGCATTCAAGCCCATTTGATGAGCCTGATGCAACGTGGTTTCATTCGCCTGTTTGATGCCTCAAAGAATGAAATTATTGAGTTGCAAACGCCTGATAGTTTCACCGCTCCGAGTTTTGAAAATATTTACGTGCTCGTTGATCGAATGGCTGTCAAATCAAGTGATGATGCCGTGCGCAGTCGTTTGGTGGATTCGATTGAAACCTGCTACATCGAAGGCCACGGTCAGGCTGTGATTCTGATGCTGAAACCGGAAGAGAATCAAATCCTGCTATTTTCAGAGAAATTCTCCTGTAAAAACTGCGGCATTGACTACATCATTCCTGAACCCCAGCTGTTTAGTTTCAATAACCCTTTCGGAGCCTGTCCGACCTGCCAGGGATTCGGCAACACCATCGGGCTTGACCTGGACTTAGTCATTCCCAACAAAGAATTATCATTGGCTGAAGGCGCGGTCGAAGCATTTACAAAACCGCAATTCGACTGGTGGATGCCCAAATTACAATCCTTTGCACGACGTGAAGGGTTGCCTTTAGATGTTCCCTACTGGCAGCTTACCGAGCAGCAGCAACGATGGATCATCCACGGCAAAGGCGATTTTCCGGGCATCCATAAGGTTTTCTCGTGGCTGGAAGAAAAAAAATACAAGATGCACGTCCGCGTCTTCTTAGCCAAATATCGTGGATATACCCGTTGCTCCGATTGCAATGGCGGACGCCTGAGAAAAGAAGCGCAATGTGTAAAAATTGGCGGGCAATCCCTACCTGAAGTTTGCGCCCTTTCGATCAAGGATGCTTCTGTCTTTTTTGCTGAGCTGCAACTCAGCCAGGAACAACAGGCGATAGCAGATCGCGTGATGAACGAAGTGACGCAACGACTGAAATTTCTGGTGGATGTCGGGTTGGATTATTTGACACTGAATCGGTTGGCTTCAACCTTATCCGGGGGCGAGGCTCAGCGCATCCAATTGGCAACGAATCTGGGAGCCTCGCTTGTCGGCGCGCTTTATGTTTTGGACGAACCAAGTATTGGCTTACATCCACGCGATTCTCAACGGCTGATCGGTCTGCTCGAAAATTTACGGGACATCGGAAACACAGTGCTGGTGGTCGAACACGAAGCAGAAATGATGCGTGCAGCAGATCACGTCATTGACATTGGGCCTGGAGCAGGAGAACTCGGCGGGCAGGTTGTCTATCAGGGCAAATTCAATGGCTTGCTGAAACATTCGGGATCGCTCACAGGCAAGTATTTGCGGGGTGAATTACAGATAAAATCACCAAATGGACATCGCCCAATTAGCGGGAAGCAAATCGAACTTCACGGCTTGCGCCAACATAATCTGAAGAATATTGATGTCTCGATCCCGCTTGGAATGTTGGTTTGCATCACGGGTGTGAGCGGTTCCGGGAAATCTACTTTAATCCACGATTGCTTATACGCCGGAATCAAGCACGAACGCGGCGATTGGCGCGGCCCGGTGGGAGAATTCAGCAAGCTTGATGGTGGGCATGTGCTTGATGACATCATACTTGTAGATCAATCTCCTATTGGTCGCACGCCTCGTTCTAATCCTGTGACCTATATCAAAGTCTATGACGCGATTCGCGAGGCATTCGCTGAGACAACGGAAGCGCAAAAGCGTGGTTACACAGCAAGCCATTTTTCCTTTAATGTTCCCGGTGGTCGCTGTGATGCGTGCGAAGGGGACGGGACGGTCACCGTTGAAATGCAATTTCTGGCCGATGTTGAATTGATCTGTGAGGAATGCAAAGGCACGCGCTTTAAGCCTTCCATTCTGGACATTAAGTATCGCGGCAAAAATATTCACGAGGTGCTCCAATTGACTGTCCGCGAAGCCATGAGCTTTTTCTCACACATTCAACGAATCGCCAGCAAATTGCGAGTCCTGGACGAAGTTGGATTAGGTTATTTGCGCCTGGGGCAATCGGCGACGACGTTGTCTGGTGGTGAAGCACAACGCGTTAAGCTTGCTTCCTATTTGTCCAAGAAAACGGGGGATCGGTCGTTGTACATCTTTGACGAACCAACAACTGGCTTGCACTTTGACGACATCAACAAGTTGCTGCACGCATTTCGTCGTTTGTTGGAGGCAGGCGGCTCACTGATCGTCATTGAGCACAATCTTGATGTCATCAAAACTGCGGATTGGATTATTGATTTAGGGCCGGAAGGTGGTGATCAGGGAGGATACCTGGTGGCTGCCGGAACGCCAGAGCAAATCATGCAGGTCGCGGAATCCCATACCGGAAGATTTCTCAAAAATTATTTGCAGCAATAGTTCACCTGCGTATGCCTACCTATTCAGATCAGACGAAGCAAAAAGGGAAATACCTGAACGGCACTTCCCTTTTCAGCAAACTTAATTTAGCGGTAAATATTTTGCCCGCGATTCTTTTTCCATTCCTGCTCCAGATAAGCGGCATCTTCATCACTGCGCGGGCTAACTCCCATGACGATTCCGCCATTTCTGACATCTTCATCATAAAGTTTTGCCCGATCTTCGGGAATCCCAGCCCCAACCAATGCACCAATGATTCCACCGGTTAATCCACCGGCTCCGGCTCCGGCCAATGCGGCAGCAATTGGCCCGGCTACCACAATGCCAAGTCCAGGAATGGCAATACTGGTGCCTACTGCCGCCAATGCTGCGAGAACAGCGCCGACGGTTCCGCCAATGGCACCGCCTGTTCCTGCACCTTCCATCGCCTTGCTGCCCAAATCAGTCTTGTCATCAAAATACTTTTTCCGTGTCTCGTCAGACATCATTAGATTGACATCGTCTTTTGAGTATCCGCGATTGGATAATGAATTGTAGGCATGTTCGGCGCTCTCACGATCACGGAATGTGCCTGTCAACCAATTGCTCTTGCCGGTTCTGGAATCTGCATCATATCGGTTAGTTTGTTTGGTAGTTGCGTTAGCCATGACTTTCTCCTCGTTGATTTTAATTCTCGTTGGTTTTGACGAAGACACACAACCACTTGCTTCACCACAATGCGGTGCGCATTGGTGCTTCGCCATCAATGTAGTTACGCTATAGTCAGGGCAATTACTGTTCCCAATTAAAGAGTAGGCATTGCGTTCACAAGTGCGGAAATTCGACAGGATTTGGCAGAATATTTTGACGAGCAGGTGTAAATTTCGTACAGCTAGCTGTCTGCAATCTAAACACTCACCAAGTTAGAGAGTTACTCGGTGGCGCGAGGGTGTCGTCCCCATTCACCTTGGATTCGTGCAATCAGCAGAAGGTTTGGCAATAAAGAAAAACGCCAGCAAGTGGGGTTGTAATGCCCCCTAAATGCTGACGTTTGTAGTTGTTGCTTATTTTTTTGTTAAGCTTGAAGCCCTGTCAGGTAATCAAGCTTACCCGTGCTATCTCCGATTTTTTCGGGACGCGCGCCCATCATATCCAGAAGTGTCAAATAGAGATCTGTCATTGGCTTCCCAGGCTTATAGGCAATGTGCCGTCCTGGCTTCAAACTACCGTCTCCACGTCCTGCAAGAATGGTTGGCAGGTCTTCGTGATTGTGTCTATTCCCATCACTAATTCCAGCTCCATAAACGATCATGCAATGATCCAGTAAGGAACCATCTCCATCTTTCGTCTCCTTCAGCTTTTGCAGGTATTCGGCAAAGAGCTTCACGTGGAAGGTATTGATTTGCGCAACCTTCTCGATCCAATCCTGATTGAACCTATGGTGGGTCAGCGGGTGATGCGGATCAGAAATTCCGATTTCAGGATACACACGCATACTGCCCTCGCGCGCCCACATCAACGTTGAAATCCGGGTTAGGTCAGTTTGGAAAGCCAGCAATTGCAAATCACACATCAACTTGGAATATTCCGTGAAAGTTGGCGGGATACCTGCGGGCTTTTCGATGCCGGGGTTAATTTCACGATTGTCTTTTTCAGCAGACGCGATGCGTTGTTCGATTTCCCGGATCGCGACCAGATATTCATCTATCTTGCGCCGATCATTTGCGCCAAGCATATTAACCAGCTTCTTCGTATCGGCCTGAACATAATCCAGAATGCTCTTGCGATATTCAGCTCGACGGGCGCGGACTTCCGGCGACAGGCTTAAATCAGCCGTGCCAAACAATCGCTCGAACACGTTGCGGGGATTGACCTCAGGCGGATTGGGCGTTGTTGGAGTGCGCCACGAAATACTATTCGTGTAAGCACAACTATAACCAGAATCACAATTGCCGACCGTGCGTGAGTCTTCACATCCAAGTTCCAATGACGCAAATCGGGTTTTACTGCCAATCAACTGTGCCGCAACCTGATCGGCGGAAACACCGCCCTGTATGTCTGCGCCAGCCGTTTTCTTACAATGCACACCCGACAAATAAGATGCACCTGCACGTCCGTGATCACCGGGTCCATCGCCCAGTGCATTCCCGTTATGATCGTCTAACCCGGAAAGCACAAAGAAATCATTACGCAGAGGCTCAAGCGGCTTCAAAATCCGCGTAAATTCATAATTCGCACCTGTTTCTTTTGGCTTCCACCAATTGATGTTCACAACACCGTTCGGAACATAAATAAATGCCAACCGGGCAGGAGCCTTGGCGGATGCACTCAATGCAGGTGTCATGGCATCCAGCATTGGCAACGCTATCGCAGTTCCCATGCCTTTCAGAAAGGTACGACGATGCAGTTTTTTACGGGTAATGATCATGTTGTTTTTACTCCACGCCGCATTTGAAACGGCAAACTATTAACGATTTCCAGGACTAAACTAGAGAAGCGAAACTCATTCGCAGCCACACTGGCAGCAATCTTCTTGATCGCGGGCTTATCATATCGTTCCAAACCACGCCCCAGGCCATATGTTAGCAGCTTTTCTGTCAGGCACTGAGCAAAAGCGTTTCGATCCGCACGTAAAATTGATCTGAGCTCTTCAGGCCCACTAAATTTCCGTCCGTCTGGCAATTCTCCTGAATCATCAATCGGGAGCTTGCCGTCCATCGTCCGCCAGACACCAATCGCATCGAATTTTTCCAATCCAAAGCCGAGGGGGTCAAGGCGGGAGTGACACGACGCGCAAGTTGGGTTCTTGCGATGTTCTTCCAGCTGTTGCCGCAAGGTCAGTGTTGCGCCGATCTTCGACTCATCCAGAGTGGGAACATCAGGCGGCGGTGCTGGTGGCGGCGCATTCAGGATGTTTTCCAAAATCCATTTCCCACGCAGCACAGGAGAGGTGCGAGTTGTATACGATGAAACCGTCAGTACGCTCGCGTGGGTGATGATACCTGCCCGTTGCGGATTTCCCGCCAGCGAAACTTTGCGAAACTCTGGCCCTCGGACGCCAGGAACCTTATACAAGGCAGCCAAACGTTCGTTCAGGTACGAATATTTGCCATCAATGAAATCCAGAATGCTTTTGTCCTCGCGCACAATACTTTCGATAAACATCTCGGTCTCACGCCGAATGGACATCCGCAGGTAATCATCATATTCCGGGAAGCGCTCGCGGTCTGGCTTCGTGGATTCTAGCTTTCGGAGCTCCAACCACTGCCCGCCAAAATTTTCGACTAACGCTTTGGCTTTCTCATCCTTCAGCATTCGTTGAATTTGTGCTTTCAGAATCAGTGGTTTTCGCAATGTCCCCTGATCGGCAGCTTGCAACAGCTCCTCATCCGGCATACTGCTCCAGAGAAAATACGAAAGGCGCGAGGCAAGTTCGTGCTGGCCGATTCGATAAGAAGGAACGTCTGTCGCAGTTGAGGCAGGAAGCCGATCCTGCTCTAATCGAAAGAGGAAATGAGGTGAGACCAAGATGGCCTGCACGGCAACGCAAATGCCTTCCTCAAAAGTATCACCCTTCTTTTGGGCCATCGTGACAAGGTTCAGCAACGGCTCAATTTCACCTGCTGACACAGGCCGCCGATAGGCACGGTGCGCCAGATTTGCAATGATTTTTTGCGCGCAGCCAGCTTGATGTTTCCCATCCAGATGCCCACAGCTAAAAACCTTCTTTTTGCTTTCGATGGATGCCCCAACAACCTGATTATAAGGCCCACCAATGTCCACACGATTGACGCGAACTGTGTTGACTGGAACTTTCTCATTGAGCTTGGCTTCAAATGCGGCCCGGCGACGTTTGTTGATTTCTGGCGACAAGTCAGGGCGTTCTTTGAATTCGGGTGGCTTGGGTTGAGTTTTCTTGGAAGGGTTCGCACCATTGTAGCTTGGCGGCAATCCGTCAAACAGATTCAAGGCAGAAGCCGCAACCCAATGTTCACCGGCAGGAACCTTGGCACGAAAATCCAGAGTGAACGAATCAAACACCTGACGGTTTTCATCAAAGGCGGCTCCGCCCTCAGGATCAAGCTCGCGAGCCTGCACTTGTTTGCCATCAATCCAAACTGCAAATTTCACGGCGTCTGATCCGGCAGGTCGTGCCCCATTCAAATACAATCGGAAAGTATATTCTGCCTCGACTGGAAAACGATGCGTCGTATGCAGAGCATTTGGCAGCCCCAGCCCAGTCGTATCGTACTCGGCCAGCGGCGTAAACTTCGGTTCAATTTTTCGGCCTTGTGGGCGAATTTCCACGACGGATGGCTTCATTGCCGGAATACCGTAAATTGCGGTACGGGCCACGTTCTCAGCCGCAGTCAGATATTTCTCCATCAAAACCGGAGACAGAGAAAGCACATCACCGATGTTATCAAATCCATAGCCGGAATCGTCCTGTGGGAATGTATCTGCGGGTTTGATATCCACACCTAATAAATCGCGAACCGTGTTGTTGTATTCTGCGCGATTCAAACGACGTGCCGTGACACGCCCAGGGTCTGGCTTAACCAGTTTATCCAGGCGAGCAAATTCGGCCTCCAAATAGGTAATAATCCGCTGAACTTCGGCATGCTCCGGTTTCGGTGTGCCTTTGGGCGGCATTTCACCGGTCTGTATTTTTTGCAAAATATGATCCCACGAATCGCGTTGCTGTGAGAGGGATTCTGCTGTTTTGAAGGATTCAAGATTCAGGCCGCCTGATTGCTTTTTCGCATTGTGGCAATACACACAATTTTCGTTGAGGAACGGCAAAATTGTTTTTTCAAATGACGTCGCAGTCTGTGCGCGTTGTGTCATTTGAAAAGGCAACACAACCGCCCCGCCAATCGCAAAACCTGCCAGAATCAATAGTCGTAGATAAGTTTTTCGCTTCATTTCAATTTACCGCTTGATCAGTTCACGCAATGGCCGCCAATAAATATTCCGAAACGCAACCGGGCCGTGGTCGCCTTGTACCATAATGGGGTTCGTGGCAGCTTCGGCAATGTCCATCGCCGCCCGCGTCGGGCCTTCCACTTCCACGTTTTTTTGCACTGAAAGCCCATTATGAACGACGCGGAGGAATTTTGCATTTTCAATTTTCTTTCCGCTACTATCAAAGCGCGGAGCACGAAACCAGATTTGGTACGACTGCCATTCGCCTGGACGCCGCGAAGCATTCCGACTGGGAGCTGAACCACCGACTCCTTGATTATCTATCCAGCGATGATAGATCGCCCCGCCATCAGATGTAGACATTTCCTCTGTCGCGCCCCAGCTATCGAAAATCTGCACTTCATAAAGTCCATGCAAATAGACCCCCGAATTTGAGCCTTTTGCAATCATGAATTCTAAATACAGCTCCATGTCCCCAAATTTTTGATCAGTGACCAGATTTACCGTTCGTCCTGTGCCATTCAAGATTCGGTCGCCAGCCGTAGGGTTTGCGCTCAGTCGCGTTGGGCCAAGCAGACGCTCCCACGCAATTCCGTTGGTGGTAAGCCATTCGTTTTTTGCAGCAGGGTTTTGACCATGCCAACCGGATAAATCTTTGCCATTCAAAAGCGGCATCCAGCCACTTTCAACCAGGTATGGCGCATCACCGTGCGAATCGCCATCATTTGAGATTTGCCTTTGGGGTTGCTGCGCTAGCAAAGGGAGTGCAAGCAGAAAAATCAGAAATATTTTAGTCATCGAAGTCTGGAGTTGTTTGAATCAGGAAATCGTTTTATCCCAACAAATGTAAATTGCATAAACGAACGGCGCTGGCTGATGGTTACTCTAAAGCTAAGGATGCAGCCATTTTTGCAACCAGGAAATCGCCAGTTTGCGTGCTTCCGGGGTCACAGCATGTCCGGTTTTACTCTGTATTTTCACTTCAAAGTTCCCCTCTGCCTTGGCCTCTTTATATGCAGCACGCGTTTTTTCGATACAGTCCATCAGTCCGGGCATTGGCGTCCTGGGGTCTGTATCTCCATTGATGACCAGCAGGGGGCGTGGGGCGATCAAGGGAACCATTTGAGGCCCATCGAATTCATCCGCGATTCCGGGCATCACTCGTTGATAAAACCTGTACACAAAATCAGCCTTGATCTCTGCCTCTCCCTCATCTTTTGCTGCACGTTGGATCGCATCCTGAAAAGTGCCGACCCGCGATTGCCAGGAATCGTGTTCCAGCGCCCAGCGAAAACTTTGCACGCCAATGAAGGGAACAGCCGCAGCCACCCGCGCATCTACTGCGGCAGTTAGATACGTTTCCATTCCGCCCTTTGAAAATCCGATCAACGCGATGCGATTCGCATCCACATCAGGGCGTGTCAGCAAATAATCCAATAACCGCATCACATCCCAAACGGTGTCATAGAGAAAAGGGTGTTCCTTGCCAGTGCGATAGGTTCGCAGCATTGCTTGGTTATATTCAACTGCGCCCTTACCTGCCTTAATTCTTTCACCGTGATAACGCCCATCAATTGCCACCCCAATAAAGCCGAGGGAAGCGAGTTCATTCAACAAATCAAGCTGGCTTTCTTTGGTTCCCCCTGTGCCATGCAAGGAAATTACCACCGGGCGTCGGCCTGAAAAGTTTGATGCCTTGACCAAAATTCCAGGAACCCGCTGTTCAGCATCGGCGGCAAAACTAAAATGCCAGTGCTCTCCCCCAACGCTGCCCTCACGCTTTGATAATTCAGGCGCTAATGGCACACGAGGTCTGTCAATGAGATTGAGGAAGGCCTTACGCGTGGCAGCCGGTGAAAATGGTTGCATATTCACACCCGAAGCGAAAACCGCTGTCATTCCTAGTAGCATGAAGGTGTACGAAAAAGCTTTCATACCGGGATCGTAGCCTTTTTTTTGATGTTAAAGTCGCAGTTGCGGCGAAACCGTATTGTATCGTACAGCAGCGTTTTAGCAATGCCTGCGAAAGACTGCTTTGCCTTCGTGTGGGCATTATGGTAAGAGAAGTTACAGCAAACGTATGAATCAACTGATCAATGTATGAATAGCATTTGATGGCTGCGGAGGGGCAGTATGAAACAACGCTCGCACAATCTTTCCTGGGTCTTAGGCATTCTCTTTCTTTTGCTCGCTCCGGTCGTCAACGCAGCCGCCCAAACATCTGCTGCGACATCCAAAGCACCTGAAAGCCTGACAGCAACGGAGTTTTCCCGTTTGAGCCGCGAACTTTCCGAAGAGGGTGGCTATTTTCGCTCTGACAATTTCACATCGAATGAAACATCTTATTTGCACGTCGTTGATAAGATGAAACAAATCGGAGCAGCAGGGGGAGCCTACTTGGGAGTTGGCCCTGAGCAAAACTACACTTACATCGCCAAGATCCGTCCTCGCATTGCATTCCTCTTAGACATCCGCCGCCAGGCGATTATCCAGCACTTGATGTACAAGGCAATCTTTCACCTCTCGCCAACACGGGCACAATTCCTGGCGCGATTGATCAGTCGCACGATTCCCAAAGAAGCCGCTCTGAAAGCTGACGCGCCCATCAATGACATTCTGGCCCAATTAATGAAGCTCGCCGTAGACGAGAAAGCTTATGCAGAAAATCTTGCCACGATTCGCAAGGTGATTCAGGAAGAATTTGAATTTCCGCTCTCAGACGCAGATCAAAAAAGTCTTGAATATGTCTATAAGAGTTTTCGCGATGATGGATTGGATATTTCCTATCGTGTAGATGGAACGTGGGGCAACAATGGCTTCCCCACCTTGCAGGAAATCATCGCGCAACCAGATTTGAAGGGCAAACAGGGGAACTTCCTGGTCACGGTGGAAGAGTATGAATTTGTGCGCGGGATGCACCGAAAAAACCTGATCATTCCCGTCGTCGGAGATTTCGGTGGGACAAAAGCAATCGCATCAATTTCAGAGTACCTGCGTAAAAATGGACTAATCGTCACAGCCTTCTACACCTCAAACGTCGAGCAATATTTATTCGGCAGCAACACATTTGCGGCCTTTGCCGGAAACGTAAAAAAACTTCCCATCAATGAGAAAAGCATCTTTATCCGGGCGGTTCCTGTCCGCTACCCACAGCATCCGGCCCAGGTTCCTGGCCATCGGCTGGTGACATTGCTCCAATTTATCAATGTATTCTTGAAAGACTTTGAGGAAGGGCTATATCCGTCGTACCGCGATCTGACGACAATTCATTACATCGAAACCCAAAAGCAATAGCGGGGTTGACAAATTAGATCGGGAAGAACGATTCGGAGCAACAAACAAGATGTTTGTTGTACAGCTTTTCAAGCCAAGAGGGGCTTTACGACTTCGCCGTGGACATCGGTCAAACGGTAATATCGCCCCTGAAACTTAAACGTCAATCGAGTGTGATCCAAGCCCAGACAATGCAGGATTGTGGCGTTCAGATCAAAGGCTGAGACCGGGTCGCGCACGATGTTGTAACTGAAATCATCTGTTTCGCCGATTGTTTGCCCGCCTTTGATTCCGCCACCAGCCAGCCAAACGGTGTAGCAACGGGGATGATGATCACGACCATAATTGTCCTCTGTCAATTTGCCTTGTGAATACACCGTGCGCCCGAATTCCCCGCCCCAGATGACTAGCGTATCCTTGAGCAAATCGCGATCTTTCAGATCCTGAAGCAACGCCGCTGTGGGTTGATCGGTATCGCGTGCCTGATTTCTGATCTGCTTCGGGCAATTGTTGTGCTGATCCCAGCCTCGATGAAACAGTTGGATAAAACGGACGCCGCGCTCAGACAATCGTCGCGCGAGGATGCAGTTTGCAGCATAGGTTCCGGGCTTTCGGGCATCTGGCCCATACCGTTCAAAAGTAGCGTCCGGCTCCTTCGATAAATCCGTCAACTCAGGAACTGAAGATTGCATGCGATACGCCATTTCGTATTGCGCCATGCGAGAAAGGATTTCCGGGTCGCCCAATTCTTCAGCATTTTTCTGATTCAGTTTTGCCAAATCATCCAGGAAACGACGACGAACCTGCTGATTAATTCCCGGCGGGTTCGATAAATACAGCACTCGCTCTTCGTTGTTGTGGAGCTTGACGCCCTGATACCGCGATGGCAAAAAACCACTGCCCCAAAGACGATCATACAAGGGCTGATCGCCTGTGTTTCCTGTGCCCAGAGAAACCATCGTCACGAAAGCTGGGAGGTCATTGTTTTCTGAGCCGAGTCCATACGATAACCAGGCTCCCATACTTGGACGCCCTGCCAACTGAAATCCAGTTAAGGCAAAAGTAATCGCGGGATCGTGATTAATCTGCTCGGTAAACATGGATTTGATGAAACACAGCTCATCCGCGATTTTGGCCGTATGGGGTAATAATTCGCTCAGCGTTGCACCGCTTTGCCCGTGATTTGAAAACTTGAAGATTGAGGGGGCCGAAGGGAAATTGGATTGATACGCCGTCATTCCCGTCAGGCGTTGCCCTTTACGCACAGACTCAGGCAAATTTTGCCCGCGAAATTTTTCGAGCTGAGGCTTAGCATCGAAGAGGTCAAGTTGCGACGGCCCGCCGGACTGAAATAGATAAATGACGCGCTTTGCCTTGGGTGCAAAATGCGGGCGTGGCACAGTTTCATCGGTTTGTGCAAAGCCATTTTCTCCTAACAATGTCGCCAGCGCCGCAACACCTAATCCAGCTCCACCTTGCCGCATAAAATGCCTGCGCGTCATAGTCAATTTATATTCATCTATCGGATTCATACTTATCATCCTATTATTGCCGCGTGATCACTTCATCCAGATTGAGGATCAAACTTACAGTCGTGGCATAGGCGGCTAATTCCACCGGATTGAGTTTGGCATCATTGCGCTTCTCGCCGATGAGCAAGAGCTTTTCTGCCTCAGCAGGATTCGCACGAAAATACGCCTGTTGCGCATTGAAGTTGCCGAGCAATGTTTGCCGTTCAAGTTGATCAGGCCACCGCGAAGTCAAAGCTCGAAAGGCAAATGCCAATCGTTCATCAGCGCTGGTGCCCGCTTCGAGCATTACACGCTGCGCCAGCATTCGTGCCGCTTCGATGTAGGTGACATCATTCATCAGGTTCAATGCCTGCAACGGTGAGTTCGTCCGCGTTTCCCGCACGGAACAAAATTCGCGCGCCGTGGCATCAAACACATTCATGCTCGGATTCAAAATGGTGCGTTTCCAAAAAGTGTAAAGACTTCTTCGCCACAAACCTTCTCCTTTGTCCTGCGGATAGTTCGTCATATTTGAAAACGTCATATCCTTCCACAAGCCCGTCGGTTGATAAGGTTTGACAGACGGGCCACCCCGTTTTTCGACAAGCAATCCAGAGGTTAGCAATGCCTGATCCCGAATCATTTCCGCCGATAGACGAAATCTGGAAGCGCGAGCCAGCAACCGATTGTCAGGATCACGTTGCAGCAATTGCGGTGTAACTTTCGCCGATTGCCGATAAGTCGCGCTCATCACGATGGTTTTGAGCAAAGCCTTGATGTCCCAAACCGTCGGTACAGTACCGCGAGCGGTAGCGAGCGGGTTTGCACCAGAGGCCAGGTCGCTACCGCTCCCTGTACCGTTCCGCAGTTCGACCGCCAGCCAATCCAATAATTCGGGATGCGAAGGTAATTCGCCCTGAGCACCGAAGTCTTCGACGGTCTTGACTAACCCTGTCCCGAAAATCATTTGCCAGAAACGATTCACAGTCACACGAGCCATCAACGGATTGTCCTGATGCACCAGCCAACGAGCAAATTCAAGTCTGTTGGTGGGCTGTGGCATGCCAGCAGGGTGGAGCGTAGCAGGCACAGCACGAAAGACCTTTTCGGTGGGAAGGTCATACGCTCCTCGCCGCAATAAAAATGCCTGACGCGGCTGTGGCAATTCCTGCATCACCATAAGCGTCGGAAACTCGGCTTCCAGTGTTGGCTTTTGTTTTTTCAAATCTCGCAGCCGCTGCCAGGCATCTCGAACTGAGGCTGGCGCAGACAACGCTAACCAGGCTTTCGTGATTTTTACCTGTTGCCCCGTGGTTCGCAGATGCGACGGAATTGCAGCAATCTTTTCGATTGAATCGGCGCAGGATAGAACCGCGACATCATCAGGATCAGGCAATGATTTATAGATTCGCACTTCATCAATCATTCCCTTAAAACGAAACTCAGGCCCGCCACCTCCGCCAATGCGCAAATTTGCATTGGCATCCCCAAACGACCGAAAGAGTCGTGGATTATTGATTTTTAGCTGTTGTTTCTTGCCATCAAGGAAAAGCTGGACTTTGTCATAAGGTTCAGTCGCATCAAAAGTCGCAACGACGTGATGCCATTGCTTCAAGGACACTGGATCAGCGGTTTCGACGCGAAACGAATCGTCGGCCCAGACGCCGACCAGATTGAAATGAATTTTGCCATTTGCGAAAAACAAACCGTAGCCGCGACCTTTAGGCAAATTGTTATCCTTCTCATTTGGGCCATCCCCCATATGAGTCACGATTGCACCACGTTGTTCGACTTCAGGATAAAACCAGGCCGAGATGCTGAATTGATCTTTGTAGTCTTTTAGCCGATCACGGAAATTAAAATCGGCGACTTTTCCTGCATCAAAAAAGAGGTTCCCGTCGAACGCAATCGCCTGCCCGATAGGCCCTGCCAGATAGTTCGGAGAGCCGCTCCTGAAACCACGCTCCTCCGGTTTATCGCCTTTGCGAACTATGGTTTCTTCATCAGGTTTCGACATATCAATCTTCACAACTGCGTCACTCAACTTCACGTCTGAATTGGCATCCAGAGTGTGCTGCAAAACAAGATTATCGTCAGGAAACCATTGAGTGGTTCGCGTTCGATCCAGCGATTGCTCCCATTTTTGCCGGGCAGCGGAATGCTGTTTGAGCAGTGTGGTCAATTTCTCGTCTGACGCTGCAATCCGGGATTCGAGTTCCTGCAATTGCTGTTTTTGATGAGGCGTTGGGGCAGAAATCCAGGGAGCGGAATTGCCATAGTTGTTGGCTCGGCCATCTTCGGGAATGCTGTTGAAGTAAGAAAAGAGTTGGTAATACTCTTTTTGCGTGAAGGGATCGAATTTATGATTATGACAACGCGCGCAGCCCATTGTCAGCCCCAGAAAAACGGTTGAAGTCGTGTCCACACGATCAACGATGTATTCGACGGCATATTCTTCCGGCACGATTCCGTCTTCTGAATTTGTGCGGTGATTTCGATTAAATGCCGTCGCGATTTTTTGCTCAAACGTTGCATTTGGCAGTAAGTCGCCCGCCAGTTGCTCAATCGTGAACTGGTCAAAAGGCTGATTGCGATTAAAAGCATCAATGACCCAATCACGCCATCGCCACATCGAGCGCTCGCCATCAATTTGATAACCATTGGTATCAGCATAACGCGCCGCATCCAGCCATTTGAAGGCCATTCGCTCGCCATAGCGCGGTGACGCCAACAAACGATCTACCACCTTTTCATAAGCCGTAGGCGATTTGTCATTCAAAAAATCATCCAGCTCTTTCAAGGTCGGTGGCAAGCCAGTTAAATCGAACGACAGTCGCCGGAGCAAGGTGGCGCGATCTGCTTCGGGCGAGGGCTGTAACCCCAGTTGCTCAAGTCGAGCCGCCACAAAATAATCAATTTCATTTCGCACCCAGTTTTTGTTTTTGATCGCAGGCAATTGTGGACGGATAGGCTTGATAAATGACCAGTGGGATTGCCAATTGGCTCCCTGCTTAATCCATTCGGTCAGCAGTGCGATTTCCTGCGGCGTTAAAGTTCGTCCCGTAGATGCCGGGGGCATACGCAAATCAGCGTCGCGGTGCGTGATGCGTTTGATCAATTCGCTGCTTTCCGGCTGCCCTGCCACGACGGCACGACGTCCGCCACCCAGATCCGCTTTCATCCCCTCCTCAGAATCCAGTCGCAGTTTGATTCTCTTCGCGGTTGCATCAGGGCCGTGACAGGCGAAACATTTGTCTGACAGGATCGGACGGATCTCTCGATTGAAATCCACACGGCTGGCTGACTGCGCTCGTGTAACAGGTATCGGAAAAAAGAGAGCGGTAACAATTCCTGCCAGGCAGAGCAACAATCCGATCTTAAAGAATCGTGCAAAAGTCTTCATATCTGTTTCCAAAGGACGATTGGGAGAAAGTTTGATGTGCCGATAGATTACACGACTGATACGCAAGCGCAACAGTGTACCGCTCTGACAGTAGGAAAAAGGGAGACAGGTTTCTTCAATTAGACAGCCGTCGTTGCGGCTCGTTTATTCCCGATTATGATTTCTCCACCAAAGAGGCAACAGAAACCGATCAGGGCGCAACCAGCCATGACTCCAGTCATCGGAATTGCAGTGCCATTGTGAAGCACGCTCACCAAAGCCGAGGCAATGGTGGCAACGATACTCTGCAAAAATCCCATTAGCCCTGACACAACACCTGCGTTTTTCGCATAAGGCTCCAGGGCCAAGGCAGATGTGTTGGGATAAAGCATCCCCTGAATGAAGAGGTAGCAAAACACCAGGATCATCGTGCCAAGAGGGGGCAGGAAACCTCGTGCATTTCCCAAAACCAATAGAAGCCCGGTCAGGGCGTGTAAAGTAACGCCGATGCGCACAAGTTGCGCACTGGTAAGATGACGCAGAAACAAACGATTCAGTTGGCTGCTGGCAATTAATCCGAATGCATTCGAGCCAAATACCCAACCATATTGCTGTTCACTGAGGTGAAACAGTTGCATGAAAACAAACGGCGAGCCGCTGATATAAGCAAACATTCCCGCCGCAGACAGGCCACCACTCAGCGTGTAGGCCATTAACCATGGATCACGAAAGAGTCGTAAATATTCCAGCAAAACCGGCCCTGGATTAAGCGAGACAGAGGGATCGGCTTCTTTGCTTTCCGGTAAGATTCGCGCCACCAGAAAAACCAACCAGACGCCCCATCCCACCAGCACCAGAAAGATGCCGCGCCAGCCCAATGTCATTACGACATAACCCCCAATCGTCGGAGCCACAATCGGAGCTGCGCCCATCACCAACATCAACAATGAAATCGTTTTGGCAATCTCATTGACGGGGAACATATCCCGCACGATTGCTCGCACGGCGACCATCCCAGCACAGCCGCCCAATGCCATCAAAAATCGGAAACCAATCAGCAGCTGGACATTCAAAGCCAGGGCACAGCCAATTGAAGCCAGCGAGTACAAGGCCAACCCAACCAGGACAGGCTTCTTGCGCCCAAAACGATCCAGCAGGGGGCCATAAACCAATTGCCCCAGACTGATTCCGATGAAATAACTGGTCAGGGATAAAGTGACGTGGGCGATGTCGGTTTGCAATGCCTGGGCAATGTGAGGAAAGCCCGGCAAATACATGTCAATGCTGAACGGTGCCATCGCGGCTAATCCACCTAAAATCAGGATCACCGTTCTCGTACTACGATTACTCATTCAATCAAAAACTCTCTCAAAAAACTCTTAGCCCCCCATCTCTGCAAACGAGGGGAAATCATGTTGCGCGCGCCCGATGGGGCCTTCGTGTTTGGCAGTGACTTTATACAATTCAAACCGGCCATCCCCTCCGGCAGCAGCGACGCGTTGTCGCAGTTGTTGCATTTCTTCTACGCTCATTGGTTTGAAATTTCGGGCTAGATTGGCATTTTCTGCCAACATTCGTGGCGACAGAATTCCGCTGATGGTGGTCGCGACAGGCAAGCTCATCGAATAGCGTAAGGCTTCCTCAACACTCAAGACACCCGCCTTGATCATCTTACCGCTCCCGCCCATCGTCTTCATTCCAAGCGCGGCAATTCCCTGCCGCTGTAACTCCGGTAAAACCTTTTGCTCAAAGCTACGGAAGGTTCCGTCCAACGCATTCAGCGGCATCTGGCAAGTATCAAAAGGGTATTCATACGACAACATCTTCAAGTGAATTTCCGGGCTTTTATGTCCGGTGAATCCGATGAATCGAACTTTGCCCTGTTGCTTTGCGAGTTCCAACGCCTCAATCACTCCGCCCGGTGCGAAATGCCCTTCAGGATCGTTTTCGTACACCACTTCGTGAACCTGCCAAAGATCAAGGTGGTCTGTCTGCAATCGTCGTAGCGAGTCTTCCAACTGGCGCAGCGCCTCCTGCTTGTCGCGACCATGCGTACAGACTTTAGTCATCAAAAAGACCTGATCACGACGCCCCTGCAATGCCTTGCCCATGATGTTTTCGCTGCGCCCATCGTGATACTCCCAGGCGTTGTCAAGAAACGTGATGCCTTCATCAATTGCCTGCTGACAGAGACGAATTGCATCCTTCTCTTCCGTAATCACGCCCAGATGATACCCTCCTAAGCCAATGGCTGTAACCTGTTCTCCTGTCTTTCCCAATGGTCGAAGCGGGATGCCTGCTGAATTTGTTGTCATAGTTTTTTTCTTGCTTAAAAATGAAACCGCTCAAGTAATGTTATTGACCAAATAAAGTTGCGACAACCTGGCGCGCTCCCCCGTAATCTCGATGTTCTCCCAAATAAACACCCTGCCAAGTGCCAAGCAATAGCTTCCCACGTCCCACCGGAATCAGCAAGCCACTGCCCAGCAATGAAGCTTTGATATGCGCGGGCATATCATCGGAACCTTCCAACGTATGTTCATAATGCGGCGCATCTTCGGGAATGATTTCATTCAAGTGCCGTTCCAAATCGCCGCGCACATCCGGGCTGACATTTTCATTGATCGTCAGCGATGCCGAGGTATGCTGAATGAACAAATGCAAGAATCCGATTTCGATGTCGCGCAGTTGCGGCAGCTGCTCCAGGATTTCGCGTGTCACGACGTGAAATCCGCGAGAGCGCTGTTTGAGCGTGATGATTTTTTGTGACCAGTGCATATAATAGCCTTCTGTTCCAAATGGGAGAAATACATTATGATTCAAACCATGAGCAACGCAATAGCCGTCAAGTCAATGGATGAGAAGGATACGCTCAGCCATATTGCATGGCGCGAGTGCTTCCCCAGTTCTCGACGGCGCTTGGCCTTTATCAAACAAATCGCCAGACGTATTGCCGAAGAATTCCATCCTGACAAAATCATCTTGTTTGGCTCGCAAGCCTATGGCAAACCCAAATGGTACTCGGACATTGATTTGCTTGTAATCATGCCGTTTGAAGGAAACCAACTTCAGAAGTCAGTCGAGATTCTCCAAAAACTGAATCTTCTCATCCCAATTGATTTACTGGCCTACACGCCAGGGCAAATTGAGCGACGGTTAGCGGTGGAGGATTTTTTCGTGCGTGAGATGGTAGAAAAGGGAAAGGTGATTTATGAAGCTGCTCACGATTGAATGGATCGAAAAAGCTGAAGGCGATTGGATTGTTGCGCAACAATGCTATCGCGCTCGTAAGTTTCCCAACTACGATGCGGCGTGCTTCCATTCTCAGCAATGCGCCGAAAAACTACTGAAAGCCAGATTGGTCGAAGCAGGAATCAATTTCCCGCGCACGCATGACCTCGTTACGCTGTTACAATTGGTGTTGCCAATTGAACCCAATTGGGCTTCGTTACAAATTGGGCTGATCGGGTTGAATGGCTATTCGGTCGCATTTCGCTATCCTGGAAGTTCTGCCACAAAACCCAGCGCGAAAGCGGCAATCAAGGAGTGCAAAGAAATACGACGAGTTATTCGTTTATCTTTTGGTCTGCCGCTTTGATTTTCAAAATATCAGGCAATTGCGGAGTGCCAGAGATTTTCCTGATTGCCTCTTCAGCCGTTTGCTTCATTGATTTGGGTTTATTTGAATTTTGTTCCTCGAAAAGTAGTGAGTGAAAGAGATTCCCGTATGAAGTCTGCCGTTCTTCCGTTTTTTGCGTTAGCTCCTTGAGAAGGGGGATCGCTTTTTGCGCGGGAACACCGCATTCGCCTAACTTTTCTACCGAAAATCTTCGCAGCCAATCGGGGTTAGTTTGATCCTTTGCCACATCAATCAAAGTGTCAATGACCTGTTCAGAATCTGGAGCCGTATAAGCAACACCCCAAATTGCCTGCCATCGTAACCATTCATCGGCTTCTTTGTTTTGAATGATCTCAATTAAATCTGGTACGAAGGATTCGAAAATGTTGCCCTTCCCCCACGCGATTGAAATTCCAATTTTGCATGTTTCCTGATCGTCATCCTTGAGCATGCTCCGAACATACGGGATGGATGCCTCTTCAAAGTTAGTGATTGCTCTTCCGAGGGAGAATTCAACTTCCCTTTTCAGTTCTTTCGATAAAAAGGGCTGAGCCTTTGGCTTTTTTAGCTTCTCGATCAGTAACGGGATTATTTCATCGGGGTCAAGTTCCAGACACTTTAAGGCATATCCAGCACTAGATCGAACAGCATCATCGGGGTCTTCTAAAGCCTCAACTACTTGAGGCAAGCACCCCCTCGCTCTAATCCCTATCGTTGATACTCCGTATAGCGCATTCCACTTCACTGTCGGATTTGTAGAGTTTAGCCCGTCCATGATCATAGGAATTAATGCGGCCTCTTCAGATTCATCGCCACTAACTACTTTTGCCAATGCTGAGATCACAGCCCCTTTTACCTCAGCATTCTCATCATTAACCGCTTCTTTCAAGGCTTTTATGGCATCCGCCGCCTCACCTCTAATATTACCTATCGTCTGTGCAGCAGTCTGTTTTATTTTAGGGACAGGGTCTTTAAGCAATTTACAAAGCGCGGGAAGAAAAGGTCTGAGCCTAGATTTTGGATTTATTTGCCTGCCCCTGAGGGTTGAAATTGCATAAATACGATCATCAGCATCTGGAAGATCAAGCATAGCGATCAGTCGCTGAATCCGTCGCTTAAGCTGAACCTCATCCCTATTTCCAGTTGAAACTCCGGCTAGAGTCCCAAGCTCATCAATGATTTTTTCCGGAATACCATAATCTTCACTTTTTGATAGACAACATTCATGAATCGCAAGCAAAAAGCTTTTGTACTTATCTGAGTCCTTGATGCTTGATTTGACTTGATCGAAGAGCTGCCGCCAGAGGTCTTCCTTGTTTTTGTATTCTTCTACCAAGTACATTCCAGCGAGGTATTCAGCAAGGGGATCTAAAATAAGGCGGACTTCATCACGCCCTATCCCAACAGTCTGAATCAACCGCAAGCGATCTTCGAGATCGGTAAGTCGAGAGACATCTTCCGGGGACAGCGCTGCGTGAAGCTCAGATTTTTTCGCAGTGGCTGGGTAGAAGTAACGTTTTAAGCAATGCCAGGCAACGATTTTTGCGATGCGTTGGACGACAAAATCCTCCAAGAAGGTGCCCGAACTCTTGCGGTTAATTTCATTGACGTAGCTCAACATCAAATCAGGAATATTCTTTGGCAAATCTCTGTGAGGCGTATTCTCTTTTGCTGCAATCATCAAATCAGCATACATCTTAGCAATCAACACCGTGATTTCACGGTCTCCGACAGCTCTCATTAAATCAAGCTTTTCACAGGCTTTATACAAATCACGGTCTTCAAACAAGTCACTTTTTTGGAGGTGTGAAAAATAATCAACAAAGAACTTAACCAATTTATCCGTCTTGAGAAGTTGAGTATGAATTGTGTTCTTAATCGCCGTTTGTAACGTCTTCTCATCGCGCGAGGTAATGATTAAGGCTGCAATTGGAAACTCAGGGTGTTCAGGCTGGAACAGTTTTTGGGTCGTTTCACTCAATTCTGAAATCCCATCTACGATGACTAGGAGGCGCTTCTTCCTCAAAAGCTCTTCGACCAATTCTCTCGGTAATGGTTCAGCTTCCCCAATAAGTTCTCTTAACTCGCCCCGTATTAAATCAACCAAAGCATTTTGACCATCACCTATACTTTGCTCAATCAATACAGGCAACATTTTATGGGCTTCACAGAGCTGCTCTGTACGATTACCTGACATTGCCCACTTCCCAAGCAAACAAGCAAAACTTGTCTTTCCTGATCCACTATCACCTCGGATCAATAATCTGATCCTTTTTTCTTTAAAGATTGGTCTGAGATGGTTGACGGAGATGATTCCAGGGGAATTTGTATTAAGCTTTACGTATACTTCGATCTGTACTTTATGTAAGTCTACTGTGGATTTCTTCTGATAAGTCTCATTTACTTTAGGAAGGTGTTTCTTGACCCATGAGTCAAGCACTCTTGGAGTATAGGCAAACCAAGCTAGCAACTTAACAGGGGAGCCTTTTATCCCTATTTTCTCTAAGAGCCATTCTGGTTCGTAACGCCTAAAAAATGTATTGAGCCAGAGAAGCCCCAATGGATAAACTATCCAAAGGATTCCAGTGATGGCAAACCACAAAACTCCCAAGCCGCCACCAGCTACAACCCAATTAGGAATCTTTGTGGCAATCTGGATTAACAGATCAATCATCTCTTGATAGTACAATAGTGACGGCTCCACGTAATCAGCATTTTTCTACCTCTACCAACACATCGTAAAACGTCGCCGCCGCGCCCAAATCCGTCAGCCCTTGCGATGTCACATCATTCGCGTTCGTTCCGTCCGTCAACTTTTTCCACCACACGGACAATGCAACAACCACGCCGCTCCGAGCTTTGTCTGATACGCGGGCTTTGGCGGTGAATGTGCCTCGATCATTGAAGATTTTCACGCGGTCGCCATCCGTGATGCCACGCGCGGCAGCGTCGTCGGGGTGGATTTCCAGGAAAGGTTCTTTCTCAGCCTGCACAAACGACGGAAGATTCGCAAAGCTTGAATTCAGGAAGTTGTGCGCGGGCGGTGAGATGATTGCCAACGGGTATTTTGCTGCGATGTTTGGCGCAGTCTGTACCGATTCGCGCGGCGGGATGTATGTAGGTAAGGGATCGAAACCCTGCTTTGCCAACGCCTCGCTGAAGAATTCGCATTTGCCTGAAGGGGTCGGGAAATTGCCTTCTGCAAATGGTGCGTAGCGTTCGGGCACGTTCAGGCGTTGCCATCCGTTTTCCTTCAGCGTCGCAAACTCAATCGTCTTCATCCGCTCGTGATCGAAGTTGAACGCATGCGCGCCAATCTCTTCGTCACTTTCGGCAAAGCAAGGATCGTCAAAGCCCATTCGCGCGGCAAGCAGGCGAAAGACCTCACTGTTCGGCTTCGCTTCGCCGAGCGGCGCAATCGCGGGATTGTTCGCCAGCACGTAGATGTGGCCGTAGGCTTTGTGAACGTCGAATTGCTCCAGTTGTGTCGTCGCAGGCAACACAATGTCGGCATAGTCAGCCGTGTCCGTTTGGAAGATTTCGTGGACAACGGTGAAAAGGTCTTCTCGCGCAAAGCCCGCAATCACTTTGCCAGAATCAGGTGCAACTGCGACGGGATTGGAATTGTACACATAGATCGCTTTGACAGGAGGATCAAGCGGGACGCCTGAATTATCAGGCAGTCGCCAATCCCCCAGCAACGCATCGCCAATTGCCGACATATTGATCATTCGCGTGCCGGGCAGAATCAGGTCTGGCCGTTCCAAGGCGTTTGTGTCGAGACTGAAGGTGCCGGAACTGGAAAGCAAAACGCCTCCCGCAGGATCGCGCCATGCCCCTGTCAACGCAGGCAGACAGGCAATATTGCGCACTGCCATTCCCCCGCCCGCGTGTCGCTGCATTCCATAATTCAAGCGAATGGCCGCTGGCGTTGTCGTTGCATATTCGCGGGCAAAATTGACGATTGCTTCTTCGCTCAAACCTGTAATCGCTGCAACACGCGACGGCGGGTAATCCGTTACGCGCTCTTTGAGTAGTTCATAACCATGCGTGTATTTGCTGATGTAATCCGCATCAATCAGATTTTCATTGATGATGACGTTCATCATGGCCAAAGCCAGCGCGCCATCTGTGCCGGGTAACAAGGCAATATGTTCGTGGCATTTTTCAGCCGTCAGCGAACGGTAAGGATCAATTGCAATCAGTTTGGCCCCACGTCGTTTGGCTTCCAGAATCTTCGGCATCAGATGGACGTTTGAGGTTTGTGGGTTGCCGCCCCAAATCACGATCAGCTTTGCCTCATCAAATCGCTCCATGTCGGTGCCAATACTGGCCCCAATCGTTGCTTTGTATCCCGCAGCACCTGCCGTAGCACAGATCGTCCGATCCAACAGCGACGCGCCGAGCTTATGAAAAAATCGCCGATCCATAGATTGAGATTGCACCAGCCCCATTGTTCCGGCATAGCTATAAGGCAGGATTGCCTGCGGCCCGTATTCATTGGCGATGGACTTAAATTTGGTGGCAATTGTATCAAGCGCCTCGTCCCAGGAAATGCGGGTAAAAATGCCCTTCCCTTTTTCGCCAACACGTTTCATCGGATAGAGAACACGCTGGTCGCTATAGGTGCGCTCCAGATAACGATTCACTTTGGTGCAAAGAAAACCGTTCGTAGTGGGATGATCTTTCGCCCCTTCAACTTTGATGGCCTTTCCATCTTCTACGGTGACGAGGATGGCACAGGTATCAGGGCAATCGTGTGGACAGGCGGCGCGAATAATTTGTGTTGTCATAAGAAAGTCTCCAAATAGATGACCGGAATTATAACTTTGATGACGCTGAGAGCGTAGCGCCTGGACTAAAATGGTGCTATTTTTCGCCTGCTTTCTTGAAAAGAAACCGATTAACAAGAAGGCGCGGGGTCAATCAATTGAGACAAAACGTCTACATTACTAAATTCAAGACACAGGGAGTGAATTCAATGTCGCAGACAAAACAATTTTCTCGGCGTGAGCTCTTGCAAAAAGCGGCGACCGGGCTTGGGGCGATGGCGCTCACATCAAGCGTTGAGGCGGGGCGCATTTTGAACTTTTGGCAGCCTGCACAGTCGCAGTACAAACTCGCCCCCAAACATCTCAAACCGCTCAAGCTCAAAGGCCGACTTAAGCAATCGGCATGTCGTTGGTGCTACAACAAAATTTCTTTTGAAGATTTGTGCAAGGCGGCCAAAGCGATGGGTCTGGTCGGGATTGATCTGGTTAATGACAGAAAGGATTGGGAAACGCTGAAACGCTATGGGTTGCAGGCGACAATGGTTTCCGGGGCAGGCACCATTCCCATTGGCTTCAATCGCCTGGAGCATCACGATAAACTCGTGCAGGATTTTCACGCCAATGCCAAAGCCGCCTCAGAAGCAGGCTGGAAAAATGTCATCACATTTTCCGGGAATCGCGTGGGGAAGCCTGATGGAGAAGCCATTGATAATTGTGTCGTAGGTCTGAATCGAATCAAGAGCATAGCAGAGGAATTCAACGTGACGATCTGTATGGAGTTGCTCAACTCAAAAGTGAATCATAAGGATTATCACTTTGACCATATGCCCTGGGGGGTTGAAGTCGTCAAACGTGTCAATCATCCGCGCGTCAAAATCCTCTATGACATTTATCACGCGCAAATTATGGATGGCGACATCATCCGTACAATTCGAGACAATTTTCAATGGATCGGGCATTTCCACACAGGAGGCGTGCCGGGACGCCATGAGATTGATGATACGCAGGAATTGAACTGGCGCACCGTGATGAAAGCAATCGCGGATTTAGGCTATCAGGGCTTTGTCGCACACGAGTTCGTGCCAACCAAGCCAGACCCACTGGATTCATTGCGAGAGGCAATTTTACTAAGTGATGTGTAGCAAGATGAAGGCAGGCAAAGAAAAAGCGAGGTGCCCAAACTGGTGTCAGGGCTTCTCGCTTTTTGCCAATCGGATTGCTTATTGTTGGGAATCTGTTCCAACCGATTGACGCAATTCATTCCGCAATCGCTCAATTTCTTCAAGCTTGTTCTGAATGCGCTCAAATAATCCTGCTTGGGCTTTGATGCCTTCTGCAATCAGGAAATTCGCAGCATCCGTGCGGGATTTGTAAATTCCAGCTGAAACTAACGTATCAAGTGCGTCGGATTCTTTTTCACCAAGTCGTAATAACACGGTCGTGTCTTTGACATTCATCGCGCGCTCGACTGCTTTATTAATCGTTTCGGGAGCCTTCGTCACAAAATCCCGAATTGCACTTACCACTTCTTCGACCGTGGACGGTTGATGAGGTGGGGTTTGTTGCGGTGTTGGATTCTGCACTAATTGTTCACCAGACTGATTACTCATAATTCCTCCATATTGGTTAGGTGAAAACATCAACGTCGTCAGTATGGTGAAAGTTCCAATCAATCACAAGCATTCGCAAAATCTTCGCCCTCGGTCACGCCGGTATTTTTCTTTGGTTTTCGACATCACAACTTGCATCAGAACTTGCTAGTTACAAGGCATTGGCCAATAATTTCCATGTTCTCCGATTCCTTAATTGTCTCTTGTTCTCTTGATTCGTTCTACCAAACTTTAGATGTCTATCGAGACAAAGGAGGAACCCATGCTACAAAAATTGTTCGTACTTACAATTCTGACTTTAGGAGTAGCGGTATCAATGTACTCGCTCTCGACCCCGCTTTCCGCCGAGGCACAAAGTAAGGGGAAATCGAATAGCGAAGGGCGGAAGCTTTTCCTGCAAAATTGCGTGACTTGTCATGGCGCTGATGCAAAAGGCACGGGGCCGATGGCCAAGTTACTCAAGAAAGCGCCCGCAGATTTGACGAAGGTTGAAAAAGAAAATGGGAAGTTCCCATTTGCACGCGTCGAACGCACGATCTCAGGGGCTGATATGCTGGAATCTCATGGCACCAGAGATATGCCGGTTTGGGGCACAGTGCTGCGACGAAAGCACGGTCACGGTTTCGCTACACTGGAAATCTATAATTTGACCAAGTACATCGAATCCATTCAGGAATAAAGTAAACTCAACGAACCTGCACATAAGTTGAGTCAACCACTTCATTTCTGATCATCCCATCAGGATTCTTTGAATCTGCAACCCAAACTTTATTTGAGCCTCGCCAGGCGATTATCGCAGAGAAAATTAAATCTTTCCTTCATCGCCTGGTCATTCATCGTTGTTTGTGAGGTGGTTATGTGTAGCTTAGGCCATCAAAAACACGCGGCTATTTCACGTTACATAAAGGTCTCGCTGCTGACGGTTAGTCTGCTTTTCATTATCAATGCAGCCAATGAAAACTCACTCCTTCAGAAAGCTCGCCACAGATTTGGCGTCATTCCTGGAAAACCACCTGAACTGACAAAGAATCCGTTATCCGCAGCGAAAATCGAATTGGGAAAGATGCTGTTTTTTGAGGGAAGACTTTCGGCGAATGGTTCAGTCAGCTGCAATACCTGCCATGATTTAGCCAAAGCGGGAGTGGATAATCTTGAGACCTCCATTGGAATGAATGGCCAGAAAGGCAATCGCAATAGCCCCACTGTATACAACGCCATCTTCAACTTTGCACAATTTTGGGATGGCAGAGCCAGCGATTTGCAGGAACAAGCCAAAGGCCCGATTCAGGCTGCCATCGAGATGAACAACAAGCCAGACCAAGCCATCCAAACCTTGAAGTCAATTCCGGCCTACGCTGGTTTATTCCGGGCCGCATTCCCCAACGATGCGGAGCCAATCACATTCGAGAATCTGGCCAAGGCAATCGAGGCATTTGAAGCGACACTGCTGACACCGGAATCACGATTTGACCAATATCTATCCGGCGATGAAGCAATTCTGACTGAGCAGGAAAAACGCGGGTTAGGACTTTTTATTACTAAAGATTGTGCAACTTGCCATAAAGGCATCAATCTGGGCGGCCTGAGCTATCACCGCTTTGGAGTTGCTAAAAAACCCGGTGACACAATTTTGCCCCCAAACGATAAAGGTCGCCTTTCGGTAACGCACAGCGCGAGTGACGAATATGTGTTCCGCGCGCCGAGCTTGCGAAATGTTGAGTTGACTGCTCCGTATTTCCATAGCGGCAAAGTATGGGATTTGAAAGAAGCCATCACGGTGATGACTACGGTGCAATTAGGCGTGAAGATGAAAGACAAAGAGGTTGAGGAGATAGCTGCATTTCTAAAAACCCTAACCGGAAAAATCCCGACGATTGTGCCTCCCAAACTCCCGTAAAATGCGCGGAATTAGCTCAACTCCAATTGGCGATCACGCAGGTATTTGATTTTGTCGCGCATCTCAGCAGCTCGTTCAAATTCAAATTTTTTGGCCGCCTCACGCATCTCAAATTCCAGCTGACCAATCGTCTCACGCAATCTTTCTGGACTGTATTCATCAAAGAGTTCCAAATTCGTTGGCACTTTAAAATAATCGGCCTCATAAGCCGTGACCAGCGTGGCTTCGATAGGCTTGACGATGGATTGTGGGGTGATGCCGTGTTGCTCGTTGTATTCCATCTGCTTCGCGCGGCGGCGATTTGTTTCGCCGATTGCCCGCCGCATTGAATCTGTCATTTTGTCAGCATACAAAATTGCTTTCCCATTGGCATTGCGTGCGGCGCGTCCGATGGTTTGGATCAACGATGATTCGCTGCGTAAAAACCCTTCTTTATCTGCATCCAGAATTGCCACGAGCGACACTTCCGGTAAGTCCAAACCTTCGCGCAACAGGTTGATTCCCACCAACACGTCGAATTCACCTTTACGCAAATCGCGTAAGATTTTGACGCGTTCGAGCGTTTCAATTTCTGAGTGCATATATCGCACTTTGACTCCAAGATCGGCATAGTAATCCGTCAAATCCTCTGCCATCTTCTTCGTTAATGTCGTGACCAGGACGCGTTCTTTGCGTGCGGTTCTTTCACGCACTTCATGAAGCAAATCGTCAATCTGCCCGCGCACTGGTCGCACCTCTACTTCAGGATCGAGTAAGCCGGTGGGGCGAATAATCTGTTCAATGAACTCGCCGCCCGTTTGCTGTAATTCGTAGGGGCCTGGGGTTGCAGAAACATAAATAATTTGCCCCGTTCGTTCCTGCCATTCCTCAAATTTCAAGGGACGATTATCCAGCGCCGATGGCAGGCGAAACCCATAATCAACCAACGTCGTTTTGCGTGAACGGTCGCCGTTATACATTCCACGAATTTGCGGAATGGATTGATGGCTTTCGTCAATCACGACGATGGTGTCATCGGGCAGATAATCATACAGCGTTGGCGGCGGCGAGCCGGGCGGCTTACCAGTAAAGTGGCGCGAATAATTTTCAATCCCACGGCATGAGCCTAAGGCGCTCAACATCTCTAAATCATAAAGCGTGCGTTGATGTAACCGTTGCTCTTCGACGACTTTTCCCTGTTCAATCAATTGTGGTGCCCACCATTCCAATTCTGCTTTGATGGTTTTGATTGCTTTCTTGATCGTCCCCTGTGGCATTACATAATTCGATTTGGGATAAATCGGAAGGCGTGCCGTATGTTTCTGAATCACCTCTCCAAGCAAGGGATCAATCGTTGCAATTGAATCAATCTCATCGCCCCAAAGTTCAATGCGATAAGCGTTTTCCTGATAGCTCGGCTGGATTTCGATGATGTCCCCACGCACGCGAAAAGTACCGCGACCAAATTCGATGTCGCTTCGCTCATATTGCAATTCGACCAACTTTTTGACGATTTCATTGCGCGTGATCTTTTGTCCGGGTTCCAAAAACAAAAGCATTCCGTAGTAAGCATCCGGGTCGCCCAAGCCATAGATGGCAGACACAGAGGCAACGACAATCACGTCTCGCCGTTCAAATAAAGAGCGCGTGGCACTTAATCTGAGCCGATCAATTTCGTCATTCACTGTTGCTTCTTTTTCGATGTACAGGTCTGACGATGGAACGTAAGCTTCGGGTTGATAGTAATCG
>JAFDVL010000117.1 GCA_018268995.1 Acidobacteriota bacterium
GGAATTTCCATCGGCGTCGGATTGCCGATTGTTTCCGTCAACAAGCCGATCATATTGTGGAAGTAAACGGTCGTACGCAGCCCTCCATTCCACCACGTTGAATAACTCATCCCGGAACGCATCGTGACGCCCGGCTTCCCTTCTTCCGCAAAGCGCGAATGCATTGCTGAACCAACAATATCAATGCCAAGCGGAATCATTGGATCAAACGTGTAATTGAATGGATCGCGGAAAGGCGGCGCAAACATCACCGTTCCCGCTGGCCCTGTTTGATGATGATTGTAGATAATGTGCGGGAACCATTCCTGAAAGAACACGCGATTGATGTTTTCGCTCTCCGGCTGCGTAGACATATAAAAATCGCGATTGTTGTCGTGGCCGATATACTTCTGATACAGGCGCGGGATGTTGCTGGTCGTCCGTTTGAGCGGGTCGCTTTCGCGCATATACCAGTTCGAGACCAGCTGCATCCCATCAGGATTTACAAGGCAACCAAGAATGATCGTATCCTGCAAAAAACGCATTGTTTCTTCGTCGCTGCGCGAATTGAGCTGCCAGATGGTTTCGATCAGTTGCTGTGCGCCCAAAACTTCCGTCGCGTGCAACCCACCGTCAATCCACACAATGGCTTTGCCTTCTTTGGCCAGCGTACGCGCTTCGGCTTCGCTCAGGCCTTCAGCGTGCGAGAGTCGTCGCGAAATTTCGCGGTAACGATCCAGTTTGCTGAAGTTCTCCGGCGCAGTAATGATCGCCAGATACATCGTGCGCCCTTCAGCGCTCTTGCCCATCTCGCGCACCTGCATGCGTTCGGATTCCTGATCCAGTTTTTTCAGATAGGCTTCGTATCGCGTGTAGTTGGCGAGCTGATAGTCATCGCCGATATTGAAACCGAATTGCTCTTTGGGGCTGGTGAGTTTGGTTTGCGCGAAGGCCGTAAAAACGAGGCCAACCAAAAACACTACGATTGCAGACGCGAATCTTCGCATTAGTGATCCTCTCAAATTGTGAATGTGCTTCGTGATGGATTCTTATCTTGCCGTAGTTTTGTAGCAAAGACGAGTACGAAGATAGATTTTGACGGGTTACAGGTCAATATAGATTTCAAGAAAAAGAAAACCACGGGCGCACGGGGGAGTAATTGGTTGAAAAATGACAGACATCATTGATTTCACTGGCGCTGATGACATTGATATTTCCCCGTGCCCTCTGTGCTCCCCGTGGTTCGTTGGGAAAGTCTTTTTCTGACCCTCTGTGGATTCAAGGACTATCTGGTTATAGCATAAAGAACCGCATCCCGCCTGTCTGCTCAACCCGCAACTGTTGCTGGCGTTGCTTTCGACAAGCGGGATGTTGCTATCGCCCGGCTTTTATTCCGTCAGCTTTCCGCCGACGTTCTTCGGAAAGGTGATTCCTGCGCCATCCTTGAAGGTGCGTGATTCGCCATTGATTTCGACTGTGACGGTGGAGCGATTGGTACTTTTGACGCCCGCCACTTTGACGCGTTGAAAGTACGATCCATTGTCACCGCCCGGCTTGATACCCATTGACTGCAACTGCTGAGCAATGTAAGCGGCGGCAATCCCCAGCCCCTCAGAAAACGTCGCGCGGCCTTCCAGTTCATCCGAAGATAAATACGTGAGCCAGGTCTTTAAATCTTCGACGGGGACTTGTCCTTTGCCGGATTTCGCCTTTTGGGCCAGAACAGGCCCCAGCGCCAAATTGAAAATTAACAGCAAAGCAATCGGCTTTGCCAAACGATGAATAAGCATATTTTTGTCTCCTGAAAATCGGAAATAATCGGAAATAATTGATAACCTGCGCTAGTCCAGAACGCAACAGCCGGGTCAGGAGTTACAGCATCTTTCCGTTTCGGACTAGGAACGTGCGGCCTCTTGCCATACAATCAGGCGCGGTTACTCATTCACAAACAAACGGTTGCTATGCCCAATGAAATCTCTCAACTCCTGCTGAATTGGAGCGATGGCGATGCCGCAGCCCGCGAGCAGCTCCTGCCGCTGGTGTATGGCGAATTGCGCAAACTGGCTCGAACCTATCTGAGTCGTGAACGAGCAGATCATACGCTGCAACCAACGGCGCTGGTTCACGAAGCCTATTTGCGGATGGTGGATCAACAACAGGTTTCCTGGCAGAACCGAGCACAGTTTTTTGGCTTGGCCGCAACGCTGATGCGCAACATTCTGGTGGATCATGCGCGCCGACATCGGGCTGAAAAACGGGGCGGCGGCGAATACGAGCTTTCCCTGAGCGAAGCAGATCGTTACAGTTCACAGGCCAATGTGAACCTAATTGCGCTGGATGAAGCCCTGAACAATCTGGCAAGCACTTCTTCGCAGCACGCAAAAGTTGTCGAGCTTCGATTCTTCGGCGGATTGACGATTGAAGAAACAGCCAAAGTGCTGGCCGTTTCTCACGCAACCGTCGAACGGGATTGGGCTTTTGCGCGGGCCTGGCTCAAGAAAGAACTAAACCGACAATGAACGACTCTGAACGAATGCGACAAATTCAAGAGCTGTTTCACGCGTCTCTGGAACGCAGCGGTGAAGCTCGCGCGCAGTATCTAAACCAGGCTTGCGCGGACGCCCCTGACCTGTACGCCGAAGTCGAAGCGTTGCTTGCCGCGCACGATGAAGACGATGATTTTTTGGCCTCCTCTGCGCAATCCACTGCGATCCTGGCAGAAGCGCCAACCCAACAACTGACCCGACAAATGGGCCAAACGATTTCGCATTACCAGGTTATTTCGATGCTCGGCAAAGGAGGAATGGGCGAAGTTTACCTGGCGACGGATAACAGTCTGGGACGAAAAGCGGCCTTGAAAATCCTGCCTGCGCGTTACACCACAAACGCCGATCTCGTCCATCGTTTTGAACGCGAAGCCAAAGCGGCATCGGCCCTGAATCATCCCAATATTCTGACCGTGTATGAGATCGGCAAAACGGAAGAGTCGCATTTTATTGCCACGGAATTGATCGAAGGCGAAACCTTACGACAACGCATTGCTCGCGGGGCGCTGCCGCTGGATGAAGCGCTCGACATTGCCCTGCAGATTGCCGCCGCGCTCACCGCCGCGCACGAAGCAGGCATTATTCATCGAGACATCAAACCCGAAAACATCATGCTCAGGCCGGATGGATATGTGAAAGTTTTGGACTTCGGTCTGGCCAAGCTGACAGAAACCACGCACGCGCCGGATGAATCCACTACTCAAACTGGCCTGATTATGGGCACACCCAGTTATATGTCACCCGAACAGGCACGCGGGCAAAAGGTAGATGCGCGAACAGACCTCTGGAGTCTGGGTGTTGTGCTGTACGAAATGGTGTCGCACGCGCGCCCGTTTGGCGGCGATTCTCAGGCTGATTTGCTGGTCGCAATTCTGGAACGCGAGCCAATGATGTTGCCCGCTGGCTTGCCGCCGGAGCTGATTCAAATCATCCATCTGGCGTTGAGCAAAGACCCAAACAACCGCTACGCCACCGCCAGAGAGTTCGGGCAGGCGCTTAAAGCCGTGCAGCATAAACTCGCATTCGCTTCAGAATTAAAGCAGTTCACCGCGCCATCTGAAGAACTCACGCGCCAACAATTGGTTGAAGCCCCGACGTTGCAAATTGCACCCGCTATTCAGACAGACCCCGGAAATCAGGCCCCTGCGGTTTCGACCTCGGCTATTCCGGCCCAGGTTCCGACGCAGTTGCCGATGAGGAATGCAGCCCGCTTCGGATTCGCAGGGGTATTGCTGGCCCTTGTTCTGGGGCTTGGGCTCTGGTTATGGCTGAGACCGACAACATCCCCTGCCCTGACGCCCACCCCACCCGAAACCACACAGCCCAAACGCGAATTCACCTGGTGGCTGACCGCGCAACGAATGCAAAATGGCAAGTTAGAAGGACAGTCGTTTCAATCTGCCGGACGCGATTGGTTTCCGAACGGATCAAAATTCAAGTTCAATTTAATCAGCCCGCAAACAGGCTTTTTATATTTACTCAATGAAGGCTTAACCACAGGCGGCGTGACCAGCTTGAACTTGCTCTATCCAACTCCGAAAAGCAGCAATAACAACGCTGCTGTTGCCGCGAACCAGCCGAGCCAATCAGACAACTATGAATTCGACCAACACCAGGGCGAAGAAAAATTCTGGATCGTCTGGTCAGCCCAGCCTATCGCTGAAATCGAGACAGCCAAAGCCGCCGCCGCTGTCGCCAAATCAGAAATCAAAGACGAAACCCAGCGAAAAGCCATTCTCGCTTTATTGAATCAGCAAGCCACCAAAACCGAATCCCAAACAGACGAAACCAAAGAGCAAACATTGGTCACAGCCCCAGGCGATGTGGCCGTCAGCCTGGTGCGGCTGAAGCATCGGTAAGCTCATCTTCACACGTTGCCAAAGACCGGAGGAAATCAACCAGAATACCTGCTAATTTGGGTACGCACGCATCCTGCGTGCCGGGCTTCGTACCTGCCTCGACGCGCATCAGCTTTGCACGCAGGATGCGTGCGTACCCAAATTGCTCCCTAAAGCTTATTCAAAGTCGCCAACGGCGACCCACAAAATAGCGTAGGGTCAAGCGAACTGATGTGAGCGCAACCCTACGATCTTAGCAGCAAGCGTTCCGACGCTGTAGGCGTCGCACCTTGTCCGCAGGCGATTCGTCACCTTCGGCGACGGGAATTTTTTCTGGCTGATACGTAGCGATGCTCGCTACGCTATACTATTTGTCATCTTCGATGACCAGAAAAACCTACTTTGAATAAGCCCTGAAATTGCTCCTGGTCTGGCAAGTATTGACTGACAGGGGGCGGGAATACTGTTATGATTTGCCACAGCCATTATTCTTGTTCGTTACAAAAAAACCAGTGACAAGGCCTGAAGAACAAGTAGCCGTTTCCTTCAGGGTTTGCCTTACATTTTTTTGAGGGGAAGGGTTTTGAGATGACAGCGCAGGCACCAGAAACACAACGACAGACAAGTGTTAATTGGTGACTCAATCCTGTTGTGCCCTCTCTTGAAATTCTTAGCTAAAAAAGTTTGAGGGGATTTTCTTGTGAATCACGCTCTCTGAGATAGAAGCAATAATTGATGGGCTGATTGCAGCTAACTCGGAGAAGATTATGACATCCCTATGGTTGATCCCCTTTCTATGTCTGGGGCTGTTATTCATGACAGCGCCACAAACCAAGAACAGTCGTAAAAAAGCCGCCCGGAGTTTGCTCGCGCAAGGAAAATCCTGGTTGGCGCAGGGAGAGATGGAAAAGGCGTTATCCGCCTACGATCAAGCCATCCAGCATGACCCGGTACTGGCGGAGGCGTGGTATGGCCGGGGCGTGATCAGATTTCTACAGGCCGATTACGAAGCGGCGCTCGGAGATTTCGACCGCGCCATCAGACTCAAACCCAAAGACGCCAAAGCCTATCTTGCCCGCGGCATGCTCCGCTTTGATCGCCAGGAACTGCCGCTGGCGTTGCTGGATTTGGATCAGGCGCTGGCGTTGAATCCGCAGAATCCCAGAGCCTACAACTATCGGGCGGCAGTCAAATTACGACAACAGGACTGGGAGGGCGTGGTCAGTGATAACACACAGGCGCTACGACTAAATCCGCAATATGCCGAAGCCTGGAATGATCGCGGCGCGGCACGCTATCGCCAGGAACATTTCGACCAGGCGCTGGCCGATTTCACTGAGGCGCTGAAATGGAAACCAACGTTTGCACAAGCCTATCTGAATCGCGGTTTGGTGTACCTGCGCTTAGGCCGAAGAGAAGAGGCGGAAAAGGATTTCGCCGCCTGTTTGCAACACGATCCGAAATTGGCTGAGCGCATTGCGACGCTCAAACAACAGACGGGCGGGCAAGAACAATCGGGATTGCCGAAGCGCCCGGCCCAAGAGCATTTTTTTGACATAGTTCAGGTGAAAACAACATTACTTCATGTAATCACCCAATGAACGGCTTCGCAGCTGACACAGGATAGCAGAGCAACACCCACCTAAACGGAAAGGAATGGTACAAGATGAATCCCAGAGCAAAATCTTTCGCGTCGGCACCCAAACAATCGCTGCGGCTTTCCTTGTTGCTGGGCTTCAGTATCCTGCTCAGCACCACCAGCCTGGCGCAAATTACCCGTGGTAGCCTGAGTGGAAACGTATCCGACCCCACAGGCGCAATGCTTCCAAACGCTAATGTGCAACTCAGAAATCCCGCCAACGGCGAAGAAATCCAAACCATGACGAACGCCGAGGGCGAGTTTAATCTTCCGTCCTTAGCCATTGGGAATTATGCGCTGACGGTCGAGGCCACGGGGTTCAAACGCTTCGTGATTCAAAGCGTCGTGATCGAAGTCGCCACGGCTGCCCGATTGACAGTCATGCTGGCCATCGGCGAAATCAGTGAAGCCGTCACCGTCTCGAATGTACAGGAGTTAGTCAACACCTCTTCCCCCACGCTGAACAACATAGTCGAGCGTCGCCAGATTGTTGATCTGCCGCTCAGTTCACGCAATCCGATTGAACTGGTGCGATTGCAGGCGGGCGTGACTGGCACGGGCACAGGCGCGTCAAATGCTGCCGGATTGCGCGGCGCGACGACCAACGTCACGCGTGATGGCATCAACGTGATGGATAATTTTGTGAAGACCGCAAATTTTAATACGTTAACCTCTCCGACGGTGGAGGCGACCGGTGAGTTCAGCGTTTCGGTCGGCACGGTCAGTTCGGATGCCGGGCGTGGCGTCGGACAGGTTCGCATCGTCACGCCTTCTGGCACGAATCAATTTCACGGGGGTGTGTTCTGGTATCACCGCAACTCCGTGCTGAACGCGAACAGCTTTATCAATAATTCGACGAAGACACCACGCCCGTTTTCTTTGCAGAATCGTGTCGGCTTGATTGCCAACGGCCCGCTGTATTTGCCCAAACCACTTTTCGGCCCCGCCAGCTATGACGGGCGCAATCGCAGTTTTTGGTTTTTCTCAATGGAGGCGTTTCGCCAACCATTCACGGCAATTCGCACGCGCACGGTGTTGACACCGGAAGCACGCGCGGGCAGCTTTCGCTACACGGGCGCGAACGGACAAATGCAAACTGTGAACGTGCTGAATTTAGGCATCAACAAAGCCTACAATCCGATCATCAAGCCCCTCATTGATTCGACGCCGTTGCCGAATAATTCTCTGATTGGTGATGGCCTGAACACGGTGGGGTACACGTTCGGAGCCAAAGCCCTCAGCATTGTAGATCGGTGGAGCGGGCGCTTCGATCAGGTCTTGCTTGAGCAATCGCGGATTGGCACACATCGGTTGGAGTTCGTATTTCATCGCACGCCGTCCAGCCTGACGCCGGACACGGGCAACGCCATTGACGCGCCTTTTCCTGATGGGGTAGATGGAATCAATGCCATTCAGGCAACTGCCACCGCCGCTGCGATTCATTCAACGTTCGGCACTCACATCGCCAACGAAATCCGCTTCGGGCATCAGCGGACGCCTTATTCTTTTGGCCCGGAAAAAGAACCGACACAACCGTTCTTCATTGGCCTACCGTTGATTACGAACCCCATCAATGCGGTGCGCAACAACACGCGCAACACGACGGTCTATCACTGGCAGGATCATCTTTCCTGGGTCAGGAGCGCGCATACGATCCGACTGGGTGCGGAAACACAATCCATCACCTACCACAATTTCAGCGATGACGGCATCATTCCGACGGTCAGCCTTGGCACCAATCCGGCCAACCCGGACGGCATTCTCAACACAATGTTTCCGAGCCTGCCCGCCGGAGCCGCCGGACAAACGATTGCCAATCGCGCCCGCTCGATGTATGCGCTGCTGACGGGGAATCTCTCTTCTGCCCGCCAGACCTTCAATGTCACCAGCCCAACCTCCGGCTTTGTACCGGGAGCCGGATCGCAGTATCCGATTCGCCAGCGCGAAGTGAATTTGTACGCGATGGATCAATGGCGCGTGCGGCGCAATTTCACACTCAATGCAGGACTGCGCTGGGAATGGCTGGGTGTACCGAAGATGCTCAATGGCCTGACATTATTGCCTGTGAATGGCATTGCCGGATTGTACGGCATTTCGGGCGCAGGCAATCTCTTCAATCCCGGTGTGATCAAAGGCACCGCGCCGACGCTGCTGGATTTTGCAGGCGAGGACAAAGGTCGCCCGTATTACAACAACGATTGGAACAACTTTGCGCCGTACTTTGGCTTTGCCTTTTCGCCGCGTGCGGAAAAAGGGTTGCTCCGTAAAATTTTCGGCGGCGAAGGCAAAACCTCGGTGCGGGGCGGCTATTCCATCAGCTACACGCGCGATGGCCTGAGCGTACATCGTGCGGCGCTCACCAGCAATCCGGGTCTTACATCTACCATTCTCTACAATACGCCGACCGGAGTTTTGACAGCGGCGGGCGTGCCCGTTGCGGTGCCGGTCTTCAAAACACCGATCAGTGATGCGGAAAATTTTCAGCGTAATACTGCCAGTTCAATGGACACGTACGATCCCAAGTTGCGCACGCCATACGTGCAACAATGGTCATTTGGCATCGAACGCGAAATCGTGGGCAAGATCGCCATCGAAGTTCGCTATGTTGGCAATCACGCAATCAAACTCTATCGCGCGTTTGACATCAACGAAGGCAATATTTTCGAGAACGGCTTTTTGCAGGAGTTTCTGAACGCACAGAAAAATCTGGCCGCCAATCGCGGTGCGACGTTCGCGCCCGGTGCGGCGGGAACAGTGCCGTTGCCGATTTTCTCGACGCTGTTTGCGGGATTACCCGCCGCCTCAGGCTTTGCCAATTCCACGTTCATTAACAATTTGAACTTGAATAACATTGGCTCCACCGCGCTTTCCATCCGGCTCAGCCCGCTCTATGCCGCGAATCTTGCACGGCTTGCGCCCAACTTTTTCGCCGCGAATCCGAATGTGAATCAAGCCGTGGTGATCGCCAACGGCGCATCGTCAAACTATCATTCGCTGCAAGTGGAAGCACGCCGCCGCTTTTCCAACGGTTTGCTGATGCAGGCCAGTTACACCTTCAGCAAAGCCCTTACCGACACCGAAGGCAGCACCAGCGATTTTGAGGCGTTTCGCACAATTCGCAACCTGCGGCTGGATCGGCATCGCGCCGATTACGACCAACCGCATACATTCATCAGCAACTTCATTTACGAATTGCCAGTTGGAAAAGGGCGGAGTTTTTGGAGCGGAGGGCCGTGGCTTTGGCGCAAGGCGCTCGAAGGCTGGCAAACACAAGGCATCGTCAGTTGGCATTCCGGCTTCCCAACCTTTGCGACTTCGGGGCGCACGACTTTCAATGACTATTCGACCTTGAACCCGGCGCAGTTGTCAGGGATCAGTTTTGCGGACTTCAAGCAAAATTCAGGCGTCTTCAAAACTCCGCAAGGCGTGTTTTTTATCAACCCTGGCCTGCTCAACATCACAACCGCCGCGAATGGCACGTTGCAGAGTGCGACGTTGAAAGACGGGCTGCTCGGCGCGCCTGCACCGGGTACTTTCGGCAACTTCCCGCGCAATGCCATGAATTCGCCCAGCTTCTTTCAGATGGATGCTGGAATCCTGAAACGGACAAAGGTTGCGGAGCGAGCAACAGTGGAATTTCGCGCGGAGTTTTTCAATGTTTTCAATACGGTGAATTTCGGTTCCGGCTCGCTGGCGTTTGATTCGGTACGATTCGGACAAATCACAGGTGGATTCAGTTCGCGCTTCGGGCAATTGGCGCTGCGCGTGAATTGGTAAGGCGACATTCACTTTGGTTATCTTGCCGCGAGACGAATATTTTGAGGGAATGTTGCGCGGCAATGCGCTTGTGCTAATAGGAGGAAACATCATGCAAGGCCAACCGCTTGTAATCCGTTCATTTCAACGCGCCCTCTTGGGCAACGCGCAGCGCTTGGGAGCGCAGGCATCTTGCCTGCTGCGAGCGAGCAAAACGATGCTCGCTTGCGTGGTGAGCAAAGCCGCTGAAGAGAAAGCGACCGCCGCACCAACTGCGTGGCCAGCAAATATGCTGAAGACAGAACAAATCCGTTGCCACGCAGGCGAGCATCGCTGCGCTCGCTCGCGCAGCAGGCAAGGATGCCCGCGCTCCCAGGGCTTCGCGCTCCTAGTCGTTTTGCTGTTCTTATTCGTAGGGGTACGTGCGCAAGAGGTGCAAACACTTTCCCCTGACAAAACTATTGAGCGCGAAATCTCCGGCGGGCAAATCCATACCTACGCAATTGCGCTAAAGGCCGGGCAGTTTGTGCATTTCGATGTGCAGCAAACGTCTTGTGATGTGGCGTTGACGTGGACTGCGCCCGACGGTAAAAAACTGGACGCCAATGTCACCCCATTTGGCTTACCCGAAACGTTGTCCGCAGAAGTTGCGACAACAGGCGAATACCAACTGACTGTGCGTAGTCTGGATTTCCCGAAAATGACAGGCACGTATCGGTTGCAAATCGCCGCCAAACCTGCCGCTGAAACTAACGATAAAAAGCGCCTTCAGGCCGAACAGTTGCTCGTGGAACTACGCGGCAATTTGCCGCCGACGCAACGACTGGAAAAAGCGCAGCAACTCTTGACACTCTGGCGTGAGCTGGGTGAACGCTTTTGGGAAGGCAATGCCAACGTGCAAATCGCCAATGTTTATAGTGAGCAACAAAATTGGGCCAAAGCAATCGAGCATACGGAAATTGCAATGCGAGTGATGCGCGAACTGAACTTGCGCGCGGGCGAGGCATTTTATTTGAGTTCCTTGAGCCTTTATCAGAAATTTCTCAGACAAACAGACAAGGCCATTGCCTCAGCGCAGCAGGCCTTGACGATGGCAGAGGAAATAAAGAATAGGCGACTGGTGGCAATCATCCTCGCCAATCTCGGCGATTTTCATTTCAGCCAAGGGAAATATGACCAGACGGTCAGGTTTTATGAACGAGCCTCTGCGCTCTGGTTGGAGATGGGAAATACAGCGCGTGAAATGGACCTTTACAATGTGAAAGCGGCTATTGCCAGAGCGCAGAAAAACTACGCGGAAGCACAAAAGCATTATGAAGCCGCGTTAGCGTTCGCCCAGGAAAGAAAAAACCAGTTTGCCCAAATTCAAATCTACGACGGCCTCGGCGATTTGGCTTCCATGCAACAACAAAATGACACCGCCATCCGCTACTATGAGCAAGCCTTATCCGTGGCGCGGGCCATCGGCAACCGGCAGCGGGAGCTTGATGAATTGATCAAATTGGCCCGACACTACAAATACAAAGGATCGGTTCCTGATAAAAACAGGTTGTATCTGGCGGCACTTCCCCTGGCGCGGGAATTGAACCGGCTTTCTACGCTTAGCTCTATTTATGGCGATCTCGGCGATGGTGCAGAGAACTTTGAAAAGCGCTTGGATTATTACCAGCAAGGACTCGAAGTTGCGCGGCAGACCAACGATAAAGCCAATCAAGCGGATCACCTGCAAGGCATCTGTCTAACCCATGTGGATATGGGAAATGTTGAAAAGGCCATTCCCTTCTGTGAGCAATCGTTACCGTTGGCGCGTGAAGTGGGCTATCGCGGCGCAGAATTGGGGGCCCTACGGCATCTGGGTGATGCGTACGCCAAATTATTTCAGTATGAAAAGGCTTTGAGTTACTTTCAGGAAACCCTGTCCACTGCGCAAAAATATGACCGCCAAATGGGCGGAGCGGGCGCGTATGCAGCTTTGGCATCGCTATATGTTTTTCTCGGTCAATATGACAAAGCTCAGGAAGCCATCGAAAAAGCACTGCTCATCCCAGCCATCAAACGCACCTCCAATGAATTCTTATGCCTGAAGTTGCTGGGAGAAATTTACCTTGCTCGGAAACAGCCGGAAAAGGCGCTCGAACCGCATGAAAAGCTGCTGGCGTTCATGAAAGATTGGGCCCCGGACAGCATGGGAGTTGCTAAAGCCCAGATGAATTTAGGGCGGGATTACATCGAATTGGGGCAATATGACAAGGCACAAACCTATTTTGAAATGGCGCGGCAATTACTCGTGCGTGTCAATGAGCCAATGTTTCTCTCGTGGGTTCAGCTTGGCATGGGTGATAGCTGGCACGGCTTGAAACTATACGACAAGGCCATCGCAAGCCATCAGCAAGCCCTTCTGCTCTCACGCCAATATCCGACGGGCACGCCGTACGAAGCGCCGTATCACGAGCAATTGATGAAAGATTGGAAGGCGCTCGGCAATCCGGCGCTCGCCATCTTCTTCGGCAAACAAGCCGTGAACGCGAATCAGGATGTGCGCTTCAACCTGCGCAATCTGGAAAAAGACATCCAGCAAAGCTTCCTCAAATCCAAAGAACAAACCTACCGCGAACTCGCTGACCTGCTCATCTCACAAGGTCGCTTGCCCGAAGCCGAGCAGGTGATTCGGATGCTCAAGGAAGAGGAATATTTTGAGTATATTCGCCGCGATGACAAAAATGCGCCGCGTACCGAAAAGGCAGCACTCACGCCCGCAGAAGCCGCGCTTGACAAACGGTATCGGGAAATCGCGGATTCACTTACGGCGCTTGGTTCAGAACGTAATGCGCTGCTGGAAAAGAAAGAACGTACCGCTGCCGAAGAACAGCGCCTCGACAAACTCGAAGCGGATTTGAAGGTCGCCGCCCAGGTCTTTCAGAAATTCCTGGATCAACTCAGCACCGAACTCCGTGCGCAAAAAGGTACAGAAACAAGCGTCGTGCAAATCAATGATTCGCAGGCGTTCATGGATGATCTGCGTGAACTCGGCAAAGGCACCGTCGCGCTTTACACCTTGGTGACGGATGATCGGTTTCACGTGATCCTGACGACTTCTGATGTGCGACGATCTTATTCCTACGCGATCAAAGCGGCGGAGTTGAATCGCAAAGTCCTCGCCTTTCGTGAGGCGTTGCAGAATCCAAGGCTTGATCCGCTGCCGCTCGCGCAGGAGCTCTACAAAATCATCGTCGCGCCGCTCGCCAAAGATTTGCAGGCCGCAAATGCTAAAACGTTGATGTGGTCATTGGATGGCGTGTTGCGGTATATGCCCATCGCCGCACTGCACGACGGCGAAAAGTATTTAGTCGAACGTTGGCGCAATGTCGTGTTCACCACCGCCAGCAAAGCCCGGCTTAAGGATGAACCCAATCGCAAATGGAATGCGCTGGGCCTGGGCGTGACCAAAGCCCACGGCGACCGAATTCCGGCCTTACCCGCCGTCGCTGAGGAGATGCGCGGCATCATTCGGGAAGCAGGAAGCCAGACAGGTGTCTTGCCCGGCACGATCAAACTGGATGAGCAATTTACGCAAACTGCTATGTTGACCGGTTTGCGTGCGCGCCCGCCCGTCGTGCATGTCGCGTCGCATTTCCAATTCAAACCCGGCAATGAAACCGATTCTGCCTTGCTGCTGGGTGATGGAAATTTCCTGAGCCTGGCCCAAATCAAGACGATGACCAGTGTTTTCAGTGGAGTTGAATTGTTGACGCTTTCGGCCTGCAACACAGCCACAGGCGGGAGTGGCGCGGATGGCAAAGAAGTCGAAGGCTTTGGGATGCTGGCACAACAACAAGGCGCAAAAGCCGTCGTCGCCAGCTTGTGGCCCGTGGCTGACCGCAGCACCAAAGAATTGATGCGCGCGTTTTATCAATTGCGTGAAGCGAAAGCGGGCACGACGAAAGCCGATGCGTTACGACAGGCGCAGATGAGATTGATGAGCGGCGAGCTTGTGATGACCATGGATTTGACGCAACGCGAAATCGTTCACGAGCGCGACACGACCACGAAGCTGCCGCCGTTCAAGGCCGATGCGAAGAAACCGTACGCGCATCCGTATTATTGGGCTCCGTTTATTTTGATCGGCAATTGGAAGTGAAGAGGCACACGTAGTAGCAAATTTATTTGCTCGTGTTGACAAGCGAATAAATTCGCTACTACGTGTAGGCAATAATATTCTTTCGGCGCGTGAGGGAATTTCTCCTTCGCTTCCGCTTGTATCGAATGAAGGGACGAGGGCGTCCTTTCGCTTGAATACCCAAACGAGGAAAGGGTTCGCGCGAAGCTGAAAACACGGTGCGGTAAAACCGGTGGCGAACCCTTTTCTTCGTCCATTCGCGGAGAGAACTATGCGTACCATTCATCGTGTTCTGAGCGTTGCTTTCCTGTTCGTCCTGATCGCTCACACTCTGGCGCAGGAGCCGACGCGCCTCACGCCCGGCCAATCGTTGGAAGCCACCATCGCGGGCGGGCAAACGCACACGTATCGCATCACACTGCAAGCGGGACAGTTTGTGCATTTTGATGTGCAGCAGACGTCGTGCGATGTGGCGTTAACGCTGATTGCCCCAGACGGCGCGAAACGCCAAGTAAACGCGACTTTCTATGGCTTCCCTGAAACCTTGTCCACTGAAATCACCTCCACGGGTGAATATCAATTGGCGCTACGCAGTGTGGATTTTCCGAAGATGACAGGGACATTTCGCTTGCAAGCCAATGTCAAATCAGCGGCTGATGCCAACGACAAAAAACGTTTGCAGGCAGAGCAACTGCTGTTGGAATGGCGCAACAACAATGTTCCAGAGCAACGTTTGGAAAAAGCTAGACAGATGCTGGCGATTTGGCAGGAATTGGGCGAACGATTTTGGGAAGGTTTTGCACATTATCAAATAGGAGGCGCATTTTTTGCGCTGCAAAATACTCCGAAAGCGACAGAGCAATTACAACTCTCGTTATCAATTTGGCGCGCACTTAATTTGCGCATAGGCGAAACACTGGCCTTGCAATCATTGGCCATGTGTCAACAACGATATAGTCAAACAGATAAAGCCATCGCAACCGCACAGGAAGCAGTAAAAATCGCGCGAGAAATCAATGCCAGAACTCAGATTGCGGCGCTCCTCGGAACGCTTGGCGATTTTCACTTCAGCAGAACGTTATGGGATCAAGCGCGCGAATATTACGAACAGTCCAACGCTGTTTGGATAGAACTAGGCAATACTGCCAACGAAGCTGAGTACAATAATTTCAGAGGAATGATTGCGCAGCGGCAAAAAAACTTTGCTGAAGCGCAATCGTTTTTTGAATTGGCTCTGACAAAAGCGCAAGCAGCAAATAACAAGCGGTTCGCGGCGATTATTTTTAAAAATCTTGGCGAACTGCAACGTGACCAAACCGAGTTTGAGAAAGCCAATGAGTATGACGAAAAGTCGCTGGCGTTGTCGCGCGAAATTAACGACAAACAATCGCAAATAAATTTGCTTAGCTCAATCGGGCAGTATTTTTACGGACGCGCCGAGTACGAAAAAGCGCTGGGGTATTACGACCAACAGCTCGTCATCGCGCAGGAAATGGGGAATCGTCTCAGTATGGGGAATGCCTTACGATCCAAAGGCATGGCGGCACACCAGATGAAGCAATACGACAAAGCGCAGGAGTGGCTCGAACAGTCTTTAGCTATTTTACGCGAATTGAAATTTATGGAGCCTCACACTTTTTCTTTGCGTGAACTCGGTCGGTTAAATCTCACGCGCGGACAACGCGCAAAAGCAGATGAATATTTTAATCAGGCGTTGGAAGTCGCGCGCACGACGGGCTCTCGCATGCAGGAACTGACTGAACTCGCGCGTGTCGGCAGCGCCTATCATTCCTATTATCTGGATGAGACAGCAATGAAAATTTTCGAGTCTGAGTTGGCTCTGGCGCGTGAACTGAAAGATCAAGCGTGGGAACTTTCAGCACTGGCAATGGTAGGTGAAACCTATTTGAATACTTCTCGTTCAGAGCAATATTTAGCGTCGTTGGCAGAGCGATTATCCCTTAGTCGCAAATATGGGAGGAAAGCAGAAGAAGTCAGCACGCTATCCGGGTTCTGCTTTGCCTATGTCAATCCATTGAAGAAGCCGGAACAAGGCATACCTTACTGTGAACAAACTCTCGCGTTGGCCAGACAAAACGGTTTCTCTTCGCTTGAGCAGGACGCCTTGGTTAATTTGAGTCGGGCTTCGATGAATATGCATCAATATGAAAAAGCGACGGACTATCTTCAGCAATCATTGTTGCTGGCGCGGAAGCAATTTGATCGCATCGGTATTGGTCAATCGCTCTTTTTGTTGTCTCAATTACACGGCTATCTGGGGCAAAAAGAAAAGGCGATTGAATCTGCGGAGCAAAGTCTGGCCACCCTCAAAGCGTTCCCGCGCAAGCTGGCTATAGTTTATGAAGTGCAAAACCTGCTGGGGAATCTGTATCAGGAAAACAACCAATACGAGAAGGCTATTGCAATTCACGAAGAGGCAATCAACTTTATCAAAGGCAGTGATACCAAAGGCTATCAATTCGTAGCGGTGCAAAATCTGGGCTACGATTATGTCAAATCAGGTCGCTACGAAAAAGCTTTGGAACTCTTCGATGCCGCACAAAAAGTGATCGGCAACGATCCGCTTTCTCAGCCGTATGAATGGTACAGTTATTTCGGCTCAGGCGCGGCGCGGCGCGAGCTAAAAGATTACCAGCAAGCGATTCAAGATCATCTGCGCTCCTTGCTCTTGAGCCAACAGTATTCATACAGCCGAACCGAAACAGGACAAGTCCTCGAACAATTGATGAAAGATTGGAAAGCCATCAACAACCCCGCCGTCGCCATTTTCTACGGCAAGCAGGCGATCAATTCGTATCAGGACACGCGCTACAACATTCGCAATCTCGAAAAAGACCTGCAACAAAGCTTCCTGAAATCCAAAGAACAAACCTACCGCGAACTCGCTGATTTACTGATTTCACAAGGCCGTTTGCCCGAAGCCGAACAAGTGATTCGGATGCTCAAGGAAGAGGAGTTTTACGAATACATTCGCCGCGACAACAAGAATGCGCCGAAGTCGGAGAAAGCTTCTCTCACGCCGGAAGAAGCCGCGCTCGAAAAACGCTACCGCGAGATTGCCGACAAGCTGACGGCGATTGGCACGGAGCGCAGCGTCCTGCTTGACAAAAAAGCGCGCACGGCGGACGAGGAAAAACAACTCGCCAAGCTCGAAGACGATCTGGGTATTGCTATGCAGGTGTTTCAGAAATTCCTCGACACACTCAGCAACGAACTCGGCAAGAACAAAGCCCGCGACAGCCAGATTTACAACGTGCAGCAATCGCAGGCGCTGATGGGCGATTTGCGCGAGCTGGGCAAAGGCACGGCGGCGCTCTACACCCTGGTGGGCGAAGAAAAGTTTCGCGTCATCCTGACGACTTCGGATGTGCAAAAAGCCTACGAATATCCGATCAAAGCTGCCACACTGAATCGCAAAGTGCTCGACTTCCGCGCGGCGTTGCAGAACCCGAAACTCGATCCGCTGCCGCTCGCACAGGAACTCTACAAAATTGTCGTCGCGCCGCTCGCCAAAGATTTGGACGCGGCGAAAGCCGAAACATTGATGTGGTCGCTGGACGGCGTATTGCGCTACGTGCCAATCGCGGCGCTGCACGACGGCAAGCAGTATCTGGTCGAACGCTTCCGCAACGTCGTGTTCACCAACGAAAGCAAAGCGCGGCTGAAAGATGAAGTCAGCAAAAACTGGCGCGCGCTCGGCCTCGGCGTGACCAAAGCACACGGCGACAAGATTCCCGCGTTGCCTGCCGTGGCGGACGAAATGCGCGGCATTATTCGGGAAGGCGACAGCAAAACGGGCGTGCTGCCCGGCGCGATCAAGCTCGACGAGCAATTCACGTTGGAAGCGATGCGCACCAGCCTACGCACGCGCCCGTCGGTCGTGCATGTCGCGTCGCATTTTCAATTCAAACCCGGCAACGAAACCGATTCGGCCTTGCTGCTCGGCGATGGCAATTTCCTGAGTCTGGCGACAATCAAGTCACTGCCGAACGTCTTTGACGGCGTCGAATTGTTGACGCTCTCCGCTTGTAACACAGCCACAGGCGGCAGCGGCGCAAACGGCAAAGAGATCGAAGGCTTCGGCATGCTCGCGCAGAAACAAGGTGCCAAAGCTGTCGTCGCCAGCTTATGGCCGGTCGCCGACCGCAGCACGAAAGAATTGATGCAGGCGTTCTACAACCTGCGCGAAGCCAACAACGCCACGAAATCCGAAGCCCTGCGCCAATCGCAATTGAAGCTCTTGCGCGGCGAGTTGGTGAGTACGATTGACTTGACGAAGCGCGAGATTATTCACGAAGATGACAAGAACGCGAATTTACCGCGCTACAAAACTGACCCGAAGAAACCTTATGCTCATCCGTATTACTGGGCACCATTTATTTTGATCGGCAATTGGAAATAAGCTCTCGCAAGCGATGTTTGCTGTATTAGAGTGAAGTGCAATTGAATGTACGGCAAACATCTTGTTTGCC
>JAFDVL010000118.1 GCA_018268995.1 Acidobacteriota bacterium
GCTCAAGAAAAACGAACCGCGCATTGTCGAAGTGGCGAAGACGATCAAAAACGATTTGCAGCCGCTATTCCGCACGGTTTACGACGACAGCGCAGGCATCGGCAAGCTCTATCGTCGCCAGGATGAAATCGGCACGCCGTTTTGCATCACGGTAGATTTCGACACGCTTGGTGAAGGCAAGGGCGAAGACTCTGCCGCCTTACAAGGCACAGTTACTGTACGGGAGCGCGATTCGATGCAACAGGAACGCATCCAAATCAGTGAACTTGAATCCTATTTACTGAAACGGTTGCGGTAGAAGCTTGCTCGCAGGAAGCTCCGTGATTCGTTCGCGCGAGCTTCCCTGACTTATTAGCCCGGAAATCCTCAATGAATCTCATCCAAGCAATTATCCTCGGTGTTGTACAAGGCCTTACTGAATTCATTCCCGTCAGCAGCAGCGCACATTTAATTCTGGCCGAAAAAATCATGGGGCTGGATCGGTATATGACACCGGAACAAATCACCGCGTTCACGGCTGTGATTCAACTCGGCACGCTGGTCGCCGTGATCGTCTATTTTTTCAATGACATCATGAGCATCATCGTCGGATTCATTGGCGGGAACCTGGTCATGATGCAATCCGGGCGCGATGGCGGCACGCACAATGGCGCGAAACTCGGCTGGTTGATCATTCTCGGCACGCTGCCAGTCGTGATCATCGGTCTTTCAGCCAAGAAAATTATCGAAGGTGCGTTCACGAAGAATCTCTATGTGATTGGAATCAGCGTGATCGTTTGGGCGTTATTGTTGCTGCTGGCGGAATTTTTCAGCAGCCGCCGCCGCACGATTAGCGAATTAGGCTGGAAAGACGCTTTGGTGGTTGGTATCGCACAATGTTTTTCCTTAATTCCCGGTTCCTCGCGCTCTGGCACGACGATTACAGGAGCACTGGCGATGGGCATGACGCGGGAGACCGCCGCGCGCTTTTCATTTCTGCTTTCGATTCCAGCGATTGCTGGCAGTGGAATTCTGGAAATGAAAGAGTTGTTCAAAATCGGCGGACTGCAAGGCATCGGAATCACGAATCTGGTTGTCTCAACCATCGTTTCGGCAATCGTCGGCTATCTAAGCATCGCGTTTTTACTGAGCTTTTTACGCAAGAATTCGACGCTTGTTTTTATCGTCTATCGGCTGATTATTGGCGTGGTCATTCTGTGGTTAGTGTTTGCAGGTCGTGTGACACCGCAATAATGCTTAGTGCTGCTTGAATGAATAGAGCCTCGCCGGACGATGCGCGCCTTCCGTCCGAATCTCACTCAATTCCTTAATCTGTCCTTGCGCAAGGATTTTTTTGCGAAAGTTCCGCTTGTCTACAGGCTTTTGCAGAATGATTTCATACACGCGCTGCAATTCTGAGAGCGTGAATTTCTGCGGCAATAACTCATACCCGACAGTCGTCCATTCCAGTTTGTTGCGCAAACGCCAAACCGCATACTCCAAAATCTGACGATGATCAAAAGCCAAAGGCGGCGGCTGAAACACTGAATACCATTCGGCAGCCGCCGCATCTGACCCAGCCACGACCTGCTGTTGTTCGCTGTCCACAAGCGCAAAATACGCAACACTGATGACGCGCCCACGCGGATCACGGTTCGGCTCGCCAAAGGTAAAAAGCTGTTCCAGATAAACCTGCTTGACGCCTGCTTCTTCCTGTAACTCGCGCGCCGCCGCATCTTCCAGCGATTCATCAATGCCGACAAATCCGCCGGGTAAAGCCCAATGCCCTTTGAAAGGCTCTACGTCACGGCGAATCAGCAACACTTTCAGATCGTTTGTCGCAATCGTGAAAATCACCAAATCAACTGTGACAGAGGGGCGGGGATAGTCTTTAGTCATCGTAGGCACTGAGGTAAAGAGTTTGTTCGTAATCCACGAGGCCAATACGCAAGCGGTCTAAAAAGCCAACACGACCAACGACGTTGACGGGAAAGAATTCATCGTCGGCGAAATATACGGTAGCTTGCCATTCGATGCCTTCCAGCGAAAGGGTAAGTTCGTGGCCGTAGGCAAGAAATGATCCTGTCGCCGCGCGCATTCGTTCTGGTGTGCCCTCTTCAACTTCAATTCCTAACGCTTCCGCAAACTGCCGCTGAAAAACACAGAACGTGCTGCCTGTATCCAATTTGACTTTGACCGGAACGAAGGTCTGCGAATCGCTGGAAAGAAAAATCGAGAGCGTGATGTCCGGGTGAACGTCGTAAAAAATCCGATTCAGAAACGACAGCGCAAAAGGACTCATAACCAAGTCCCGCAGAACGGCTTTGACTCATCGCGAATGAAATGCATGAACGGCATCTTCACCCCTTCCGCTTTGGCTTGTTTGAAGAATGGCAAGGGATCGCTACCGTGACCGACTAAACGATCTCCATCTAATACAACCCATTGCCCAACGTATTCGTGTTTATGCTGCCGCAACCATGCGTGCTCCCTGCTCAAATCCACTTTTCCGATAGAAGATTTCCAAATCCTCGGCATAATTTTCGTAGGCATAGCTCACCTCGGCTTTTATCTTACCTCAACCCTGCACATCAATCACATCGTGACGGGTGATGATGCCGACGATGCGTCCGTATTCTTCGACTAAGATTGCAGGCGAATGCTTGAGGTATTTGATCGCGCGTTCGGCTTCGACGGTTTCATTGACGACAGGGAAGGGGGCATCCATGACCTCGCTGACGGATGCTTGCAGCAATTCACGATTATTCAGCAACTTAGCCATCAGGCGACCTTCGCGTACGCTGCCAACACTGTTGCCGTCATCCAGGATCGGAATTTGCGACAGGCCGTGTGCATTCATCAACTGCATGACATCGGCAACTTTGTGATCGGAACTCGCGTAAATCAGGCGCGGCATGACGTCGGTCGCTTTCATTTCGTTTAGCAACCCGACGGTTAATCGCTCAAAGCCAAGCAGGCGTTTTTCCTTCATCCATTCGTCTGACAAAAACTTCGATAAATAGCGTTCGCCCGTGTCACAAACGATGAAGACGATGACATCGTCTTCGCTGGCATTTTCTGCCACTTTCAAGGCCGCCGCTGCAAGCGTGCCCGTGCTACCGCCGCAAAAGATTCCTTCTTCGCGTCCCAATCTGCGCGCGGTGTTGAATGAATCCCGGTCAGTGATGTTGATGATCTCGTCAATGTATTTGAAATGCACATTTTCGTGGATCGTATCTTGCCCGATGCCTTCAACCAAATAGGGCGCAGAGTCCGTCAAATGGCCGCTTTCCTTGTAGGTCTTGAAAATCGAACCATACGGGTCAGCGCCGATGATTTTGACGTTCGGATTCTTTTCTTTGAGATACCGTCCAGTGCCGCTGATCGTGCCGCCCGTGCCAATGCCTGCGACAAAGTGCGTGATGCGGCCTTCGGTTTGTTCCCACAATTCCGGGCCTGTTGAATGGTAATGCGCTTCCGGGTTTGCCGGATTGCCGTACTGAAATGTCAAAATCGCATTCGGTGTTTCGTGGGCAATGCGCCGCGCGACGTTCAGATAATGATCCGGCGATTCGTGCTTTGACGCCGCTGGAACAACGACAACATCCGCGCCGAGAGCTTTGAGATAACGCACTTTTTCCTGACTGCATTTGTCGGTCATGACAAAGACGCTGCGATAGCCTTTGATCGCGCAGGCCAGCGCCAGGCCAATGCCCGTGTTGCCACTGGTGGCTTCTACCACTGTGCCGCCGGGCTGTAGCTCGCCCATCCGTTCCGCACGTTCGACCATTGCAATGCCGATGCGGTCTTTGACGCTGCCGCCGGGATTGTGCGATTCCATTTTGGCGAGCACCAGTGGCTTTAAGCCTTTGGTCAGCTTGTTCAATTTGACGAGCGGTGTGTGCCCGACTAATTCGAGAATATTGTTTTTGTAATCCATAACCTGCCTGTCAGTAAAAATTGTTGCGGTGGACAGCGCAACGAAACGCGCCAAATAGTAATCGCAGTCACTGCATTTGCGCTACTATTTTATGGCCTGCCCTCTGCTGACAATCATCACCAGTTATGCGATGATACGCGCGTACTCCCCAACAATTCTCAAATACAAATCGTTATGGCTGCACCGCCAGCAAAAGACGTCACGCAAATGCTCGCCGATTGGCGCGATGGTGACAGTTCCGCGCTCAACAAATTGCTGCCTGTGATTTACGATGAACTACGTCAGCAGGCCGACCGCTATCTGCGCCGTGAAAGCCCTGGACATACGTTGCAAGCAACGGCGCTAGTGAATGAGGCCTATTTGCGATTGGTGGATCAAACGCATGTGAATTGGCAGAACCGTGCGCATTTCTTTGGTGCAGCGGCAAATCTGATGCGGCAGATTTTGATTCAGCATGCCCGCGCCAAACACGCCGAAAAACGGGGTGGTGACGCACAGAAACTTTACCTTGATGAAGTCAGCGGTTTGGCCGACAACCTGGTCAAAGAACAAAACCTTGACCTGCTTGCGCTTGACGATGCGCTGAATCAATTAGCGGCAGTTGCCCCACAACAAAGCCGCGTCGTCGAACTACGCTTCTTCGCGGGCCTGAGCATCGAAGAAACCGCCGAAGCGCTCGGCATATCCCCTGCGACCGTCAAACGCGAATGGAACATGGCGAAAGCGTGGCTCCATCGCGCCATCAGCAAACGGTAGTTGATGGTCAGTGGTCGGTGGTCGGTTGTCGGAAAAACACCAACGACGCGCAGCACCGGTCACCAGCTACTGACCACCGACCACTGGTCACCGATTTATGAACTCCGACCGTCATCAACGACTGACTGATTTGTTGGATGAGGCGCTGCAAATCCCCGCCGCAGAGCGCCAGGCGTTTTTGACTTCAGCTTGCGGCGACGATGTCGAATTGCAACGCGAAGCTGAGTCGTTGCTTCTTTCTTTCGAGCAAGCCTCCAGCTTCATCGAAGCCCCTGTTTTTGCGGGTGCAAGCGATTTTCTGTTCGCAGATGACAAGCCAATGGAAGGCCGCCAGCTTGGGCATTACAAAATCGTGCGCGAACTCGGACGTGGCGGAATGGGCGCGGTGTATTTGGCCGAACGCGCGGATGAATACCGCGAGCAAGTTGCGCTGAAAATCGTCAAGCGTGGAATGGACACAGATTTTATCGTGCGCCGTTTTCGCCACGAACGACAGATACTCGCGTCGCTACATCATCCGAATATCGCGCGGCTGCTCGACGGTGGTACAACCGAAGACGGCTTGCCCTATTTTGTGATGGAATACATTGAAGGCGAACCGATAGATCAATATTGCGATCATCACAATCTCTCGATTCAGGAACGGCTGAAACTTTTTCGCACGGTCTGCGCTGCCGTGCAATATGCGCATCAAAACCTCGTCATCCACCGCGACCTGAAACCGGGTAATATTCTCATCACAGCCGATGGCACGCCGAAGTTGCTGGATTTCGGCATTGCCAAAATTCTGAACCCCGAAATCTCGCAAACCATCGAAAAAACCGCGACGCTGATGCGCCTGATGACGCCCGAATATGCCAGTCCCGAACAGGTGCGCGGTGAATTGGTGACCACCGCGAGCGATGTGTATTCACTCGGTGTTCTGCTCTACGAATTGCTCACCGGACATCGCCCGTATCGCATCACCAGCATATTGCCAAGCGACATCGAACGCATCATTTGTGAACAGGAACCGACGCGACCAAGTACGCTGGAAAGAGAGACAGCAAGGCAGCGAGAAGGAGAGAAAGAGCGCCACGGCCCTCGCTCTGTATCTCTTCCTCTTCGCCCCTCTTTCTCTCTCTCTCAACTCCGCGGCGATCTCGATAACATTGTGCTGATGGCGCTGCGCAAAGAACCGCAGCGGCGCTACGCTTCGGTTGAGCAACTTGCCGAAGACATCCGCCGCCACCTCGAAGGCTTGCCCGTCAGCGCGCGCAGCGATACCTTCAATTACCGCACGAGCAAGTTTATTCAGCGCCACAAAGCAGGCGTCGCCGCCGCCGCATTGGTTTTGCTGTCGTTGATTGCCGGGCTGATCACAACGGTCTGGCAGGCACGCCGCGCGCAGGCACAACAAGCGAGAGCCGAACGTCGCTTCAACGATGTGCGCAATCTGGCGAACTCGCTGTTTGAAATTCACGACACGATTGCTGAATTGCAAGGCGCGACTCAAGCCCGTGAACTCATCGTCAAACGCGCGCTTACCTATCTCGACAGCCTCGCACACGAAGCCAGCGATGATCGTGGATTGCAGCAGGAATTGGCTGCGGCGTACCTGAAAGTGGGTGATGTGCAAGGCCGTCCCGGTCACGCCAGTCTTGGCGACAAAGAAGGCGCACTCAGCAGCTATCGCAAGGCGCAGGCGATTTATAGTTCGTTAGCAGCATCGGGCAACATCAACGATTCGCTGCGACAGGAAATGACAACCGGGTTCACGCGCATTGGTGATGCGTTACAATATCGCGATTCCAAAGCTGCGCTTGCCAGCTATCAACAAGGACTCGCCGTCGCAAATCCAACTGATCGCTTGAGCATCGCCAACTTTCATCAGCGCATCGCCGAAATGCAAATCGCTATGGGCGACGTTGCCGGAGCCGCTGCCAGCCAAGGGAAAGCGATGAAGTTGTACGAAGCGATGGCCGCTGAAACACCGAACGATAAAAAAGCGCAGCGCAGTCTGTTCATTAACTACATCAAAGCGGGCAATTTGTTGTTTGAAGCTGGCGAAGCAAAAGCCGCTTTGCCCCTCTATCAAAAGACTGTGCCGATGGCGCGCGCGCTTGCGGAAGCCGATCCGCTCAATGCTCGTGCGCAACGCGAACTCGCCGCGTGTTTGGACAAAGTCGGCAATGCGCTTCTGGCAACCAACGATCAGACTGGCGCGCTCACGAATTACAACGAAGCCTTTGCGATTCGCCAGAAAGTCGCAGCGGCAGATACAAAGAACGCCGAACTACAACGCGATCTTTCGATCAGTCACGACAAGCTCGGGGAAGTCAGCACCGCGCAAGGAAACCTCACCGCCGCGCTCGCACACTACCGCGAAGCCCTGCGCATTGATTCCGCGCTCGCCAGCCGCGACACGCAAAGCCTGCTGGATCGCGCGAACAGTTTGGAAAAAATCGGATCGTTGTTGTTGCAGAGTGGTGATGTCAACGGCGCGCTCGACCATCAGCAAAAAAGCCGCGCAATGCGTGAAGACGTTGTGAACAATTTGGATAAAGAGAACGTGAATGCGCGGCGCGACGTTGCGTCATCCTATTTGCGTCTCGGCGAAACGTTTCTCAAGAAAGTCGAACAGAGCAAGCAATTATCCGATTGGCAACAAGCTCGCCAATGGTTTCAGCGGAGCCTCGACGAATTGCAGAGGCTGAAACAACGTGGCGCGCTGCCGAAAAAAGACGAAGGCGATCTGGACAAAATCGCGCGCGAAATTGCGAGGTGTGATGCGGTAATGAAATGAATTGCTTCCAGATGAATTGCCACCAGCTTTAGGTGGTGGAAGAGAGCTTGAATTTGCAGGCTTTAGCCAAACCGAAAGAAGCATTTTCCGAATCGCTTTAGCTAAAGCAAATCGAAGAAGCCTCCCAGAATTTTGGCTAAAGCCTCTGAGTTTTGTGCTTTTTGTTCCACTAGCTGAAGCGAGTGGCAATTCAAAAAACGCTCATTGCGGTCAAGCTTGTTGCGCGCGCCGAATTTGATTCAGCCCATCTTGGATAAACCCGAATATCGCCATCCACGCCACGCCCATCAGCGCCAAATATTTCCCGTAATACGGCAGGTCTACTCCAAACGGCGAATTCCAAATCATGTGTAATCCGACCGCCAACAAAAACACCCGCCAGAAACGTTCGTCTTTTAGCATGGCGAACGCGAAGGGCTGATCGCCTTTGATTTTCCAGAGTGCCGCGCCGACTAATGCTGTCCACGCGACGTGTCCGCCGGGCGTCAATAATCCGCGCACGAAAATGCTGTCAAACACGGCGTTCAGTTGCGCTGTGCCGAAGCCGAGCGTTTGAATCGTCAATTCGTTGAGGCCGCTGCGAAACGCATAACCAGCGGATTCAAACGCCGCGAACCCCGCGCCCACCGCGCCGCCAAACACCAGGCCGTTCAGCGTCCATTTGTATTTCACTTTGTGCGCGATGATGAGCAGCGCGAGCAGCTTGCCGCTTTCTTCGATGACGCCGGCTTGCGACGCGCCGAGCCAATCCAGGCTTTGCCCAAACATATTGAAGCCGAACAGCGACGTAATCAGCGAGACGACGCCACCGAGCAACAACATCCGCAAGACCTGATGCAACGAGATGTTGCGCGGCGCGTTCATCTCGAAATAAAAAATCACGACTGCGAGCGGAATCGCCGATGCGCCGACCATAATCATCCCCGGAATCAGGTTCGTGTTGTGAAACTGCTTCCAAGCAAACACAAAGCCTGCGTACACAAACACAGCCATCAGCAACGCTTTGAAAAACACCCAGGGCTTTGGCCAGTTCGTGTCAATGTCTTTGAGTTCGGGGATATTGTTTTTCGCGCCGATGGTGAAGATGTCGGCAATCTCAGTATCGCTGCGTTTGCGCGTCACGTCGGAGAAGACCTCTTTGACGTTGAAGTCTTCCGGTTGTTCAAGGCCGATGGCTTGATTAAGTGCGCCGCGCGCTTTGCCGAACAAACCGTTGGCAGCGACAGCAGGTTCTTTGACGGCACTGGCAAATTGCCAGTACGAACCGCCCGCGCGCAGTTGTTGACCGGGGCGCAGCGTACCTTTATGCGTGAGCACGCCATCTACAAACACCTGCGCTTTGGTCGTCGCACGAAAATGCAGTTTGCTCTCCACCACGCTCAACTCCAGTTTCTCTTTGCCGAGCTCTGCATCGTCGCTGCGATAGTGGCACGACGACGAACCACCGAGCAGTACCGCTTGACCGTTGAGCGTGATGCATTTGTCTTTATCAGGGCCGGAAATACAAATGAATTGATTCATAACAGTACTCCTTTCACCTCAATTTTTGCGGCGAAATGGGTTGAATTTATTAACTGCGTCTTTGATGGCTCCGGTGGTTTCGGCGACCTTCTTCGTCGTGTCGAGCGCCTTGTCCAACTTGCCCGGTTTCGGCGTGGCCTGTGCTTGTTGCACTGGTTGTGGTGTGGGCGTTGGTTTGACGACAGTTTGCGGACGATCATTGTTGGCGACTTGCGGGCGCTGTGGTTTCGGCGTCGCGACCGGCGCAGGGGGAACCGGCTTTGTAGCTTCTATGACCAGAGCGTGGGCGCGCGATAGCGGCTTTTCTTCGGCGACCGCTTTCGGTTCCGGGCGAACGTTTGTTTCCTGTACCGAAGGCGCAACAGTTGGCTCAACTGTTGGACTTCCAGGCGTCGGTTGCACGGGCAGCGGCGTGGCAGTTGGTAACACGACAACGGGTTGCGGCGGTGCAGGTTGCGGCATTGCAGGTTGTTCACCGCGCAGTGCAAACAACCCAAACACAAATACAAGCAGGGCCGCCGCCGCGCCGCTGTAATGTTTCCAATTGAGCGGCCCGACTTTGGCTTCCAGTGATTCGCGCGCGGTCAGCACGAACGATGGCAACTTCAACGTGAACGTCCCCGTCGTGCGATCAAAGCCAGAATCGCGGCGGGGTGGAAGCTCTTGCGATAGGCGATCAAAGCTTTGCCATTCGACTTCGCTGCCCGCCACGCGTGTCGCTTTGAGCGCAGGTTCTGCTTCGACTTGATGAATGGGTTCGGGCTTGAGCGCAGCCGCAGGAATCGCGTTGATCAAGGCGCTGCGAAATTCGGCGGCAGATTGGAAGCGCGCTGCGGGGTCTTTCGCCAATGCTTGCAAAATCGCGGCTTCGACGGCGGGTGGGATTTCGCCCTGGAATTCGCGCGGCGGAATCGGTTCCTGTTCGACCTGCGCGCGCATCAATTCGTAATCGCTGTCGGCTTGAAACGGCACGCGCCCGGTCAGCATTTCATACAACAAAATGCCGAGCGAATAGATGTCCGACCGCGCATCCGTTTCCGAGCCGCGCATTTGTTCGGGCGACATATATTCGAGCGTACCGATCAATCGCCCCGTCTTCGTTTGTCGTGCCGTGCCGAGGACGCGCGCGATGCCGAAGTCCATCACTTTGACTTCGTCTTGCGCCGTCAGCATCAGGTTCGCGGGTTTGATGTCGCGATGAATCACGCCGAGCGCGTGGGCGTGTGCGATGCCTTCGAGGGCTTGGCAAAACAAGCGGACGGCGCGTTCGATGTCTATTGCGCCGGATTGGCGAATCACTTCATCCAGCGTTTGGCCGCGCACAAATTCCATCACCATAAAATAATCTTCGCCGTGCCGCAAAAAGTTGTAGAGCGTCGCAATGTGCGAATGATTCAGCTTGGCCAGCGTCACGGCTTCGCTGCGAAAGCGCGCAACAAGTTCTCTCTGGCGGGCCAATTCGGGACGCAGAGCTTTGATCGCGACTTCGCGTTCGAGCATTAGGTCGTGACCGCGAAACACTGCGCCCATGCCGCCTTCGCCGATTTTCTGTTCGATTCTGTATGTGCCGATGATTTGTCCGATCATGGTTGCACCTCGCTGGTTGTTTGTGTTCATCGGTACATGTGCAAACGAGGAGAAAAAAGGCTCAGAAAAAATCGCTGGGAGCGCAAGCGTCTCGCTTGCTGTTGTTTATAACGTGTGTGAGGGCAGCGTTTTATGAAACGATTATGCTAAAAATAAAGTGATTGGTTCGTAAGGTGTTCGAGCGTGTATTCACACGCTCTCAGGCAAGCGGGACGCTTGCGCTCCCAGCATAACAATGCCCACGGTGATATTGTCGTGGCCGCCACGTTCGTTGGCTACGGCGATGAGTTGTTCGCAGGCTTCGGACGGGGTAGAAGTGCCGACGATTTGTTGAATCTCAACATCGCGCACCAGGTCATATAAACCATCAGAACACAGCACAAATTGATCGCCGTCGCGCAAGGGGAAAGGCATATTCCAGGTCGAGACTTGCACGGTTGGTTGTGGCCCCAGCGCGCGCAGGATGATGTTTTTGTCTTCGTGTTGGCGCGCATCGGCGAGCGACATTGCGCCTCGCCGCACCATTTCCATCACGGCGGAGTGGTCTTCGGACATGAGATAGATTTCGTCGTTGCGAATGAGGTACAGACGACTGTCGCCGACTTGCGCGGACAATGCGACATCATTCCACAGCACCAGCGCCGTGCAGGTTGTGCCCATCCCACGCAGGTGTGATTGCTTGCTAGCCATTTGATAAAGGGCGAGATTTGCGCTGTGCAACGCTTCTTCCAATGCTTGCGCGGGTGGTGATGGGCTGTCGTAATACTTGGCACGAATGAAGCTTGCGGCGAGCTTGCTGGCAACATCGCCTGCTGCGTGTCCGCCCATTCCATCGGCAACGAGGGCGAGGATGCCTTTTTGTTGCAACACAGATTCTTCGCGTGGTTGTTCAAGCAACCAGCAATCTTCGTTGACCTCGCGGCGACGACCGATGTCTGAGCGAAAGCTGGCGTTGATGGTGAACCCATTGCTTGAGAGCGGCACAAAGATGCGGCTGGACGTGGTTGGATGTGGAGTGGTGACAGGGGTGAGTTCTTCAACAATCTGCGAATCCATAAAATCTCCGAAAATGTCCGACAGGCGGCTCGCCTGTCGGAGCGTTGCTTTCTTCAATCTTCAGGCATGTCAAGCACAGACAGACGAGCCGCCTGCCGGACATTTCAGAACCCGGTTTGCAGCGGCTCCGACCACGATTTCATATTGCTGGTCACGGTGAAGCGGTATTCTTTGCTGATGTTGCCACGTTGTAGCTTGAAGTGAATCGGCTCGCCGATACGTGCAGGTAAATCCAATGGTGTTGTACCTTGCGATGATCCATCCACGAACAATTCCGCCGGGCCGTCAGCAGGCTCAATCCGAATCGAATGATCCGCATCGCTGAACCAGGTGCTGTGAAAATTCCAACCGACGAGCAAGGTTGCCAGCAATGCAATCAGCAACAACGGATGTCGCCGCGAAGACGAGTGCCAGACCGATTGCTGTGCCGCTGCGACCAGCTGTGAAGCGCGGCGTGGCACGCCTTCCGCTGTGCTTTGCGCCATTGCCTGCCGCACTTCCGCCAACAGTTCGGCGGCATCCTGAAAGCGGTCTGCTGCGTCTTTTTTCAAGCAGCGCGCGATCAACCTGATTACGCTACGCGGCACGTGTAAGTCCGACGGCAGCGTGAATGACGCGCGATTGATTTGCTGATACAACGTGCCGAAAGTTTTCGCGGTGAATGGCACGCTTCCGGTCAGCATTTCAAACAGCAAAATGCCCAATGCCCAAATGTCTGAGCGCTCATCCGCTTTGCCGCTGTTGATTTGTTCGGGCGCAAGGTATTCGACCGTCCCAACGACAAAGCCCGTTTGCGTCAACTGCGGCGTGAATTCATTTTTGGCGATGCCGAAGTCCAATAGTTTCGCGCGACCATTCGCCGTCAAACGAATGTTCGCGGACTTGATGTCGCGGTGAATGATGTTGTGTTCGTGAATGTATGCGACGGCGGAAACGATTTGGCTGAAGATCGCCAACGCTTGTGCGACAGGCATTGCACCGCGTTGTTTTAAGTGTTCGGCCAAGGTCACGCCTTCGACGTATTCCATCACCAAACACGGGCGATTGTCCCACTCGACTTGTTCGTAAAATTCGACGATGTTTGGATGTCGTAAGCCTTGCTGAATGCGCGCTTCGTTGACGGCCCGTTGGACGGCTTTGAGATCAGTTGCAGTCAGCACTTTGACGGCGACGACGCGATTACGCGACGTTTGCAACGCACGATACACACGCCCCATCCCGCCTTCGCCAATGACATCCACGATGCGGTATTCCTTGCTGAAGATGGTTTGTTGACGTGTCGTGTTCATAGCTTCTCCCTGGGAGCGCACGCGGCTCGCGTGCCTGTCTTTATTGGCTGAAACTTTTATCGGGACAGATTTCCTCATCAGGAAAAGCACGCGGGCCGCGTGCGCTCCCAGGTCATTTCATCAACTCCAGGCCATAGCGAATCGGCACCGCAAATGAGACCTGCCCGCCGCTTGCCTGTGCGCCTGCAAAGTAGATGCCGACGACTTTGCCGTGATCGTCAAAGACCGGGCCGCCGCTGTTGCCGCCGCCGGGGTTCGCCGTGACCTGATAGACGTCACCCATATCGCTTTGCACGTCGTCACCGCCATTGCTGGATTTTTGCACGCGCAGCAATCGCCCAATGTTGCCCGTCGTCAGACTGGGATCAGGGATGACTTTGGCTTGTGCCTGCGAATTGAAGGGGTCTTGCGAAGTGATACGTCCCCAGGTGACAGGCGACACCGCTGGATAACCGAGCACAGTGATCGTGTCGCCGACTTTGATTTTGTCGTAATTATCCAGCAACTCGCATTTGCTGACCGTGCCGGGCATATCAATTTTCAGCATCGCGACATCATGTTGATCAGAAACGCGCGCGACGCGGGCCGGAATCGTAGTCTTATTGCCGGGGAAGGTGACGTTCAGATAATCGTGACGCCCTTCGACCGCCCAGCGCGAGCCTTGTGCGCCGAGTTGACGTGTGTTGCCGGGAACCCAGCGATATGCCGGACGCGCCAGTTCAGGACTACCATCAGGGTTTGTGCGCCGCACATATTTTCCGCCGGGGCCACGCACATACACGATGCCGGGATAGGCGCTATCGGGATATTGATATTGCGTCATCCAGCCCGCGCCGACGTGTCGTGCGGTCAACAGAAAACCATCGCTCGTGACGGCGAATCCTGTGCCGCCGCCGCTGCCACCGATAGGCGCATTGCCAGCCGAACTCTCTGTCAACAAGGGCTCATACGTGCCATCGTCCAGCACAACATAGGCGGCGACGCGTTGCCGATTATCATTCACCATCCGCAGCGAATTGCCGTTCGCGTCTTTGCCGTATTCATTGTCCACATACGCGTGATACATCGGCTGGCCAGTGCGTGTGTTCGTGAGCTTCCAGCTGAGCTGAATTTGTGCGACTGCGCCGCGATTCATCTCCCACACCTGAGTTGGCGTCAATGCGCAATCGGTACAGGGCCGAGGCCGGAGGTACAAAAATGCTGCTCCCAACAGCACAAGCAAGACACCGCCAACCGCCAGCATTTGCCGTCGTGTTTCACGTTGCTTGGCAGAAGCGATTTCGTAGGCGGTAGATTTGCCAATGTACGACTTGCCCTGATTCGACTCTGCTGCCGAAGCGTTTTTCTTATTGCTGCCTGTGGTCGAAAGCGGCTGGCTGCTGCTGCTGGCAAACTCGCCGGAACCAGAATCGCTGATTTCGCTCGTGCGCGTTTTGGGAAACGAGTCGGAGTTGGACAGGGCAGCGGTGCGCGTTTTCTTCAATTGTCCAGCGAGACGCGGCTCCAGGTCGAATTCAAATTCCGGGCCACCTGCACCGAGTTGAATGACGTTACCGGGTACGAGGCGCACCGGGGTAATGACGCGCTGTTTGTCCACATACAAACCATTACGACTATTTAAGTCAGTTAAGGTAAAGGCTGTCGGATCTGCTGCCTCCTGAGTGATGCGCGCATGTTGCCCGCTGACCAGATCGTCTTTGGCTTCGTCGTATTGCACACGAGACGATGGGTGGCGTCCGATAGTCAATTCCTGGAGTTGATGCAAGTCGAAGGTTTCTTCTTTACCTGCTTTCGAGCCGGATAAATGGCGAAGGATGATGCGTTCAATTTTGGTGGTGGCGTTCGATTCCATAAGTTCCTCCTGCGATGATACGTTGTTGTAGAAGTCCGATTGGTTTTGCCTTCACTTGTCCATGTGCAAAGCAAGAGGAAATTGGCTCAGGCGCGCGCGATTTTTTTTCGCTGCCAAGGTGCGGAACAAAAACTGCTAACGCGTGAGCCATTTTGTGATTCATTTGCACATGAGCAAATGACGCGAATCCTGGCCGCAAGCATGGTATGATTACGCGCCAACAAATTTACCAAACCGCAAACTTAGAGAGCTTTTTGTCGAAGGAGGAGTCATGCAACGCATCACCACTTTTCTTGTTGCTGTGTTCGTTGTTGTTCTTGTGGCTACGCCGTTTCAGGCCATGATGCAGAAACGCCCCGCTCGGCCCGCCCCGCAACCTGCGTCCAAATCCGCCGTGATGACCAATCAGGATGTGATCAAACTGGCGCAGGCGAAGATCAGCGAAGACATCGTCATTACTAAAATCCAGCAGTCGAAAACGAACTTCGACACCTCTGTCGAAGCCCTCGTCGCATTGCAAAAAGCCGGTGTTAGCGAACGCGTAATTAAGGCAATGATGAATCCCGCTGCGGCTTCACAACCAGCGTCGAATCCAGAACCCAAAACGATTGCGCCTGCACGCAGCGGCGCGCCTTCTCCGACGGCTAATAAATTAGCCGAAGCGCCAGTACATAAACCGCTCGAAGCCGTTGCGGAAGGCAAGCCCGGCACGTTTATGATTCGTGCGAAGCCAACACCGCCCCCGCCCCCGCGCGCCGCGATCAGTGCTGCGCCGCAAAATTATGGCTTGTACACAGAACAGGGTGGCAAGCTCGTTCCGATTGGGCGCATTCAAACCAAAGTGCAACTCAGCAAATGGCGTACGATTGTGGCGACGAAAGTTCCCTTCATTCGCCAAAAGGTAGACATCAACATTCCCGGTGCGCATTCCGACACGCGTACCGACATCGCTCGCCCGGCGTTTTATGCGTTTTTCCCGCCGAGCCGCGACGTATCCAAATTCAAATTGATTCATTGCAAGATCACAGGGCAGGGCTTTGATCAACGCACCGTGTCGAATCTTTCGATTATGTTCAGCCGCGAACAAAATCAGGACGAAATTCTCTGCGACATTGGCCCGACCAATCACAAAGATTTGTATCGCATTCTCCCACGCGAAGATTTGCCGTCGGGCGAATTCAGCTTTGTCGAAGGCAACCCCGGCGCACAGGCTTCGACCAACGTGGACATTATTGACGTGTGGGATTTCGGCGTGGATTTGAAAGACGACAAGCTCGGCATCAGCGAATACCTCGACAAATATTCGCTGCTCTCAAAAGGCGATGTCACGTTCCTGAATTGGTCAAAAGACGAAGCGCAGAAAATTGTAGACACTCACGCGGGCAGCGAAGACGTGCGCGGTTCGATGCAGGGCTGGTTCAAGCGGCAATTCTCTTCGCTCGGCGTGTATTGGGTGGACAACGAATTTGCGCGCGCCTTTGCCCGTCTGGAAATGCTTGACCGCAATCTGACGCCAGAACAAGCCACAAAGCTGGCGGCAATGCTGATGGACGTAGATCAAAATCATCATTACGTGATGGTAACGCTGGGGCAAAAGCTCGGCTCCGGTCGCTTGATTGGCGCGAACGAGGCCGAACGGCGGATGCGGCCATTTGATGCCGTGCTGTACAACGCCAAAAATGACGACATCATTGTGCCCGCGAAAAAGATGGAAGGTTTGGGCGGCTATGCTGGAGTCTTCAAAGTGACGTTTGATCGCGCCGCTATCAAAGGCCAGTTGCTCAGCCCCAGCCCGGATGTGTTTTTTGAGGCGAGGCTGAATCAGAATCTGGATCTGAAGGTCAAATTCCGCACCGAACAAATCACTGCCAAAGTTGCGGTGGCGACGCAGTGATGCGCAGAGTTTAATGCAAATAAAAAAAGGGAAAGAGCACTCTCTTTCCCCTTGCTATGTCTGATTGCTATGTCTGAAGGTTTTTTACGCCTTTGCCACCAACTGCCGCAGCACATACGGCAGGATGCCGCCGTGCAAGTAATACTCCACTTCAATCGGCGTATCAATGCGCAGGGTGACGGGCACTTCCTGCTTGTCGCCGTTCGCTCGATGAATGATCAGTGTGACGTCCATCATCGGTCTGATGCCTTCGGCGATGCCAACCAAATCAAAGCTTTCCGTGCCGTCCAGCCCGAGCGTTTGGGCGTTTGTGCCTTCTTTGAATTGGCACGGCAATACGCCCATTCCGACTAAGTTGGAACGATGAATGCGCTCGAAGCTTTGTGCTACGACTGCGCTGACGCCAAGTAACCGTGTGCCTTTGGCCGCCCAGTCGCGCGAGCTTCCGGTGCCGTATTCTTGTCCGGCTAACACAACTAACGGGGTGCCTGATTCCTGATATTTCATCGCCGCATCGTAAATGCTGAGCTGTTCGCCGCTGGGTTGCAGCTTGGTCACGCCGCCTTCGACGCCGGGAACCATCAGGTTTTTGATGCGAACGTTGGCGAATGTGCCACGCGTCATAATGCGATCATTGCCGCGTCGTGAGCCGTACGAATTGAAATCCGCCGGAGCGACGCCGTTAGCCTGTAAATACACACCTGCGGGCGAAGTCGCTTTGATTGAACCGGCAGGTGAGATGTGATCAGTTGTGACCGAATCGCCGAAAATTGCCAGTGCGCGTGCGCCTTCAATGTTTTTCGCCGTGCCTGCGCTCATCCCGAAATTTTCAAAGAATGGCGGTTGCTGAATGTACGTCGAGTTTTCATCCCACTTGTAAACATCACCCGTAGTGCTGGGAATCTCATTCCACAACGGATTTTCCGAAGTGAAATCGCTGTACAAACGACGATATGTGTCCGCGTCCATCGCCGCGCCCATCACGGCTTTGACTTCGTCAGTGGTCGGCCAAATATCTTTCAGAAAAACCTCCGCGCCGTCGCTGCCTTTGCCGATAGGCTCTTGGCTCATATCAATGTTGACGCGGCCTGCCAGCGCGAACGCGACGACGAGGGGCGGCGACATTAAGAAATTCGCTTTGATGGATTGATGCACGCGGGCTTCAAAATTGCGATTGCCTGACAGTACCGAAGCGGCAACGATGTCGTTTTCGACAATCGCTCTTTCAAGCCCAGAATCCAGCGGGCCAGAGTTGCCGATACAAGTTGTGCAACCGTAACCCACTGTATTGAAGCCGATTTGATCAAGGTAATTTTGTAAGCCTGTTTTGTTCAGATATTCCGTGACGACGCGCGAGCCTGGACCGAGCGAAGTTTTGACGGATGGCTTCGGTTTCAAGCCTTTTTCGACGGCCTTTTTCGCTACCAAACCAGCGGCGAGCATGACGCCGGGGTTGGAAGTGTTAGTGCAAGATGTGATCGCCGCAATCAAAACTTCGCCGTGTCCGATTTCAACGGCTTGCGCGGTCGCGGCATTGTCGCTAACGGTGGCAGCAACTTTTTTGCTCAACTCTTCGGCAGGTTTGTTGTATCCGCTTTCGCTGACAGGTTTGCTAAACAAATCTGTGAACGTAGATTTCATGCTGTTCAGAACAATGCGATCTTGCGGACGTTTTGGCCCTGCGACGCTGGGAACTACGTCGGCAAGATTTAATTCTAAAGTCTGGCTGTATTCGATGTCGCCAGCTTTTGGCATTCCGAACAAGCCTTGCGCTTGGAAATAATTTCTAAACGAATCCACTTGTTCATCCGTGCGGCCTGTGGCTTTTAGGTAATTGCAGGTTTCTTCGTCAATCGGGAAAAAGCCCATCGTCGCACCGTACTCAGGCGCCATGTTCGCAATCGTAGCGCGATCCACGAGCGACAACGAAGCTGCGCCTTCGCCAAAATATTCAACGAACTTGCCGACCACTTTTGCTTTGCGCAACATTTCGGTGCAGGTCAGCACGAGGTCAGTTGCCGTCACGCCTTCTTTCAATTCGCCGTGCAGGTGAAAGCCGACCACGTCAGGCGTCAGGAAATACACGGGCTGACCGAGCATTCCGGCTTCTGCTTCAATGCCGCCCACGCCCCAGCCAACAATTCCTAAGCCGTTAATCATGGTAGTGTGCGAATCGGTTCCGACCAATGTGTCAGGGTAATAAACCCCATCTTTTTCGAGCACGCCTTTCGCCAAATATTCGAGGTTGACCTGATGCACAATGCCGATGCCGGGCGGCACGACTTTGAACGTATCAAATGCCTGCATTCCCCATTTCAAAAATTCGTAGCGTTGGCGGTTGCGCTGGAATTCGATTTCCATGTTTTTCTTCAGCGCGTCCGAAGTGCCGAAATAATCTACTTGGACGGAGTGATCTACGACGAGGTCAACGGGCACAAGCGGTTCGACAACCTTTGGATTTTTGCCCAGCCCTGCGACCGTTGAGCGCATCGCCGCCAAATCCACCAGCAACGGAACGCCTGTGAAATCCTGCAAGACTACGCGGGCGACGACGAACGGAATTTCAGCGGTGCGTGTTTCGTTGGCTTTCCAATTCGCCAGCACGCGCACATCGCCTTCACTAATTTTGAGGCCATCAAAATTGCGTAAAACAGATTCAAGTACGATGCGAATACTAACGGGGAGCTTGGAAATGGCTGCAACCCCTTCTTTTTCGAGTTGTGGTAGCGAATAAAAATTTGCGGATTGCCCTCCGCCAGTGGTGAATGTCTGAAGTGAATTGAAAAGATTGTGCGACATAGTTCCTCGTGGTGAAATTTGGGGTCTGAACCGAAAAAAGCGAGTGTATAGGCTGGCGTGAGAAATCGTCAAGCAAGGTGAGGATCTGGCGGAAGCCCGACTGTGAAAGAGGGCGTGTAGGATTGTTCTGTACGCTTTCCGTCACAGCCGGGCTTCCGCTTTTTACTACGACTACGAACATTTCGACCACGAACAATCATTGCACGTGTCGCAGCCGCCATTGCGAAAGAGGTTCGTTGAACCACATTCAGGGCAGGTCTTGCCCGTGATTCGTTGTGCCATGATCTCCGATTTGGGCACAGCGTCTTGCAATCCGTCTATGCGGCGCTGGGTAATCATTAGGCATTCGGCTACGGCCTGTTCAGGGGACGTAATCAGCCGTTGATTGAAAAACAGCGCGTGCGTGCCCGTGATCTTATTCAGGATTTGCGAGACTTCGTTCACGCTGAATCCGCCACGGAGCATCTTTGACGCCAGCATTCCCACGCTTGCAGAAAGTGGGCCATTGCCGAAGACTTCAAGGATTTGCTGTCCGTCGTGATTAATGGTCACGTATAGATTTTGTCCATCGAAAGGAATTTGCCAGGTGAACCCGCTTAATTCGCGCGGACGATTCACTCTGGTCGTTGCTGGAAGAGAAAATTCTGCTTTGGGCGCAGACGTGGCGGATGGCGTTGTTTGTGGCGTTGTTTGTATTGTTGTCAACACCTGCTCATCACGCGAACCATCGCGGTAATAACTTACAGCCTTGACGCCAAACTTCCAGGCCAGCCGATGTACGCGATCTGTATCTTCCAGGGTGTAACCGGCAGGTGCATTCACGGTCTTGGAGATCGAATTGTCAACGTGTTGCTGAAAAGCTTTCAGCATGGACAAATGTTCATCTGGCGTCAGGGAATGCGCGTCTACGAAATAATCGGGCAACTCGCAGTATCGCTTTTCGATTTGCTCGGCGGCGGCTTCGACGGAAGCTTCATTCAATGGGTCAAACGTGAGGCCCAATACCTGTGCGGCCAACGGATGGGCGTAAACGCGTTTGCCCAGCGTGTCCTTTCGCACGTAAGCGTATGAAAAATTCGGCTCGCAGCCGGAACTCGTCTCCGCAACCAATGAAATCGTCCCTGTTGGCGCGACGGTGGTGACTTCGTAATTTCGTGGCGTGAGCGGAATGCTGCGATCTACGCCGACTTTCCCGTACAACAGGGTTTCATACGATGCGCGGTTCGGTTCAAACTCTGGCATTACACCTTTTTCTGCCCCGATGGCTAATGACGCCTGCCACGATTCGCGCCGAATAAATTGCATCAACAGCTCGGCGTAATTTGCCGCTTCCTCGCTGCCGTACTTCATTCGTTTGTGCAGCAGCAAATCCGCGAAGCCCATAATCCCAAGGCCAATCGGGCGCGTACGATGCACGACATCGTGAATTTGCGCCAGTGGCCAGTCACACACATCTACCACGTTATCGAGAAAGCGGACGCACCAATAAATATCCCGCTTCAATCGTTCCCAGTCGAGATCGTTGTTCGCCTGATCGTAATACTTGGCGACGTCAATCGAGCCAAGATTGCAGGCGTTGTAATCGTGCAGCATTTGCTCAGCGCAGGGGTTTGACGCGCGCTTTGGTCCCATCGAATTCATCAGCGGGTTATGCCGATTGACGTTATCAATAAAGATAATTCCCGGCTCTGCCCATTGATGTGTCGAGGCAATGATGCGCCGCCAGACATCCGGCGCGAAAATCATGCCGGGATGCGGTGGCTCCTGGCCGTTGTAATTGTACTCTCCGCCTGCGCCTTGATCTGCTTTCGGATCGAAGACGGCCCTTGTCCAGGGTTGATCGTCGAATTCTGTTTGGAACCATTCATTGTTTTCAACAGCTTCGAGGAATTTATCTGTGACCGTGACAGAAATATTGAAATTCGTCAGACTCCTCTGATCATTCTTGGCGTGGATAAAACGCAGGATGTCAGGATGCGCAACTGAAAGAATTCCCATGTTGGCCCCGCGCCGCACGCCGCCTTGCTTAACGACTTCCGTCACGGTGTTGACGATTTGCATAAAGGAAACCGGGCCAGAGGCTGTGCCACGCGAATCGCTGACCGGGGAGCCTGCCGGGCGTAATCGTTCATACGTCATGCCCGTTCCGCCACCGCTTTGATGAATCAAGGCGCAAAATTTCGCGTGATCCATGATTTCATCCAGTGAATCCGGGACTGGCAAGACAAAGCAGGCTGCAAGCATCGCTTTGGGTTTGCCTGCGTTGACCAGACAGGGTGTGTTTGGAATGAACAGACGATGCAGCATAATCTCGCGCATAACCTGCACGAACTCTTCGCGGTGGCGAGCTTCTGTTTCGGCGCGGCTGACGAAGGCAACAACGCGCTCCACAATATCGCTCCAGTCTTCAATCGGGTGACTGTTGCTATCTTTCATGGCATAGCGTTTGGCGACGACTTTTTGGGCATTTAAACTCAAAGGAGTTTTGGCGGTGAGAGTGGCTTGCAACATAAATTTGATAACCTCGATATTAGAATCCAGTGGGGAAAAATACGCAATAAAGCCGTTTGTAGGCAATCTTTATTCCACTATCTGCCGGGGCACGTAATTTGCCAAATATACTCTTTATGACAGAGAACCGAAATCTTCCCACCTCAACTGTGTATGGCCCCGTGCAATCCTGGCGCGTCGGAAAATCGCTTGGCATTGATTTACTGTATGTAAATTCGATTTGCTCGTTTCGCTGTGTCTACTGCCAACTGGGGAAAATTAACGATCACACACTGGGGCGGAAAATTTACGCGCCGACCAAAAAAGTTATTGCCGACTTGAAAGCCAGTCTTTGGCAGGAGGCTGATGTGATTACTTTTTCGGGCAATGGCGAGCCGACCCTTGCTGCCAACTTGGGCGAAGTCATCCAGCAAATAAAAGCCTTCACGGGCAAACCGATTGTCGTGCTGACTAATGCCACCACGCTCAACAATCCTGCTGTCAGAAATGATTTGCAGGGCGCGGATAAAATCTTTTGTAAGCTGGATGCAGCAACAGATCGCACGCTGCAATTAATAGATCGCCCCGTTGCCGGAATCACAATTCGCAGTATTGTCGAAGGCATTAAAACTTTGCGCAAAGAATACGCGGGGCATCTGGCAATTCAAACGATGCTCTTGCCCGTCAATGAAAACGAAGCCATCGCCCTTGCAGCGCTTCTGAATGAAATCCGGCCTGACGAAGTGCAACTGAATACGCCCTCGCGCCCGGTTCCCCGCGAATGGATTTTTGAATCACGCGGTAATCATGAAGCGTCGTTCGACAACGCCGCGAAATTGCGTATGCCAACTCAGGAAAAGCTCGCGGAAATCGAGCAGCAGTTACGGCAACTGACAGGCCTGGAAATCATTACCAAACGAAGCTGAAAAAATTGCGTCATGCCTTAAAGCGAAGACGGGCCACTTTGCTTCCCGCCCGTCAGAAAAACCGACCGTGAAAAGGCTCATTCCGCAATTATACTTGCCACCAGCCCCACAATCCCGTAAATTACCGCGCTGTGCTCCCGTAGCTCAGGTGGATAGAGCATTTGCCTTCAAATAGGAGCCTGTACAGAGAATTTCAATTTGTACAGTGGAGGGTGCTATATCGGTGAAACTCTAAGGAAAACTACGGGATTCTATGACAACGCCGAGGGAACCTTGCAACGATTGCGGGGACTCCGTAGAGACTATACGCACCCAGGCTGCAATGCCTAAGACATAGTCCAGACCACAACTCATTCTTGAGCCTGGGGAAATCCAGGGTGGTAAGCTAAGCAAAGGGTCGCACGTTCGAGTCGTGCCGGGAGCACCAGTTTTTCCCAACAATTCTCCCCTTTTTACTTTATGCGCTATATCGTTCAAGGAGCCGGAGCGATTGGTTGCCTCGTTGGTGGCTTGCTTGCGGATTCAGGCGCAGAAGTCATTCTGATCGCACGCCCATCGCAAGCAGATACCATCAATCAACATGGCATCACCATTCATTCTGTTTTTCACCCGACCAAACAGGTTACCAACATTAAAGCTGTCACTTCGCCACACGACATCGCGCCGCAACCCGGCGATGTGTTAATGCTGGCAGTCAAAAGCACGCAAACCAATCATTGCATTCACGAATTGCACGAGGTGTTCCCTCAGGACACGCCGCTCTTTTGCCTGCAAAATGGGGTGCGCAATGAAACGACTGCCGCCGAAAGATTTTTGCACGTGTATGGCGTGATGATCGCTGCTTGCGTGAACCATTTGGAACCAGGCGTCGTCTGCCACACCCTGAAGCAGGATTTGGTGATTGGCAACTATCCGCTTGGTTGCGACGAGATCGCGACCAAAGTGGCGCAGGATTTGTCAAAGGCGGGATTTAATGCTGTCCTTTCAGGGCATGTGATGGCGGCAAAATGGGGCAAGCTGGTGCTGAATTTGACGAATGCCTTGCTGGCCGCAACGGGACATCATTTGCAGCTGGCCTGGAATCTTCCTGAAGTCAGTTTGCTGATGGCAGAAGTACAGGAAGAAGGCATCCATGTGGTCGAGGCATCAGGGATTCCGCTGGCAGAAGGCAACAGTCCTTTGGACGTTTATGCAATGACGCGCAAAACGCGTGAGGTTGGGGAAAATGTGCCAGATCAGGAAGCCATTCGCGCAGCTGAAAATTTGCCAGAAAACCACCGCACGTATGTTTCGACGTGGTTTGATCTGAAGCGCCAGCACGGTGAATGTGAAGCCAGCTATCTGAACGGCGAAATCCTCTTGCTAGGCGAGAAACATTCGATCCCGACCCCGTATAATTTTGCTTTGCTGGATCTTGTTGAGCGAATGGCCGCGCAACATTTCCCCCCAGGGCATTACTCCATTGCAGAAGTACGAGAAATGATTGAGCAGAAGAAAGCTGAACTAACTCAGCCCAGTGCCTAGTTGGCACCTCTGACCAACGGGGATGTATGAGCTTTTTCATCGCGGGTTTTGATCTTGTAGTCCTCTCGTTTTTCCAGAAAAACGCGGAGCCAGAGACGCCCACGAAAACCGTGCTGGAATCAGATGCTGACGCCGAGCGGATTCGCATTCGTTGTCCGTTGTGCCTGTGGCAACCAAATGCCGGCAGCCGTTGGTACTGTGGCAGCGTTGGCAATCCTGAATATTTCTTCAGCGGATGTGGGACAGGTTGGAACACTTTTGATACACAAGGATTATGCCCTGGCTGTGGGCATCAATGGCGCTGGACAGCGTGTTTATCTTGCTGGCAATGGTCTCTGCATGAAGATTGGTATACAAGAGAACCAGAGTAAGCGGCTTAGAGTTTAATTCACCCGTCTGCCCATTTCTGCCCGCAAAAAGAAACTGCCTTCTGTCACAACTTGTTCGCCCGCGCTTACTCCACTCACAACCCGTACTGCATCTCCGACTTCTTCAGCGAGCTGTAATTTTCGCACCTGAAATTGTCCTCCGCCCAGATGTACAAAAACGACCTGATCGCTGCCAACGGTTTGCAGGGCGGCTTTGGGAATAACCAGCGCTTCCTGCGTGCCGGTTGTATTCAGCGCCACATCAACAAACATCCCGATTTTTAGCGCCTGGTTCGGATTGGCAACTTCAATGCGGGCCTGTGCTGTTCGCGTATTAGGATCAACTCGCGGATCAAGGTAAGAAATGGTGCCGCTGAATTGACGACCGGGATATGATGGCGTTGAAATCAACACTTTTGCACCCATTCGCATTACGCCAAAGTCTTTTTCATAAATATTTCCCATCACCCACACGGTCGAAAGGTCTGTCACTGAAAATAAACTGTCAGGCATTGATACGACTTGTCCGACATTCACACTGCGCGCGGTAATAACACCGGAAGATGGGGAGGGAACGGTAACTTCAGCACGCACATTGGAGGCATTTTTCAGGTCGTCAATTTGGGCATCGGTTAGCCCCAGCAATTTTAGCCGCTGCCGATGACTGGCGTGTTCGGCATGATGTTCCTGCAACTGGGCTTCGATTTCCTGCTTTTCCTGCACACTGATGGCACCAATCTCAGCCAGCTTGCGATAGCGTTCGGCTTGTGTGACGTGCAAATTCAAATTGGCCTCGACTTTCAGATATTCCATCTGTTCCTGTGCCAAGTCTGTGCTGAAAATCGTAGCGAGCGTTTGGCCTTTTTTTACATGATCGCCCAGCTGTGCATGGACGGCTGTGACGCGACCTCCGACCAGCGGTGTGACGCGCGTTTCCTTGTAGGCATTGGCTTGCACCGTGCCTGTCGTGCGCAGTTGATTGGCGACAAGTTGTGCTTTGACTTCAGCGAATTGCAGCTTGATTCGCGCCACCATTTCAGGCGCTAACGTCAGATTGGCTTTTCCCGTTGGCACCGCAACGTCATTGCCCGAAATGGATTCGACGGTTGGTACTTCGCGGCCTGCGGTTTGCCGGCTGACGCTTTCGACACTTGGGACTTCACGCCCGGCCAAACCGGTTGACTTCGTTGGACGACGCCAAATGATAGCGGCGACAATCACGATCACAAGCAACGCAAGCCCCGCGATCAGCAAGGGCCAGCGACGTTTGCTGGGCAAAGACGGTTCTTGTTCGGCGGTTGGTTCATCCATAAAATTATTGGCCAATCCTCGTGCCTGTAACAGTTTCTACTTCGGTTCGCGCCAGAAATTCTTCTTTCAAGGCCGCCGTGTAACTCATTTGCACTTCGACCAATCGCCTTTGCTCTGCCAACACATCTGTGGTGCGCAAGTATCCGAGATCAAAGCTGGCCCGCACGACGCGCAAATTGTTTTGCGATGCCGCAAGCAAGTCAGTGTTGTAGGTTTTCAGCACGCGCGCTGCACCCTGCCAACGGGCGTATGCCGCTGCGACCTCGCGACGAATCATCGTTTCGATGAACTCACGGCGCAATCTGGCTTCGTCTTTAGCCGCGACGGCGGCCTCAATATTGCCCTGATTTTTATTGCGCGTGGGCAAGGTGATCGTGACACCAGCGCGCACCATTCCATTGCTCATGGCAACGCGTTCCAATGCGCCGTCGTGCGAAAAACCGAATTGGTCGAATCGCCAGCTTTGAAAGCCTAATTCGGCAAAAACACTCAGATCATATTTACCTTCGGTTTTTGCTTGTTCGATCATCGCGTCCGCCACGGTTTCCGCCACGCGTGCCGCTTGCAGGTCAGGGCGGGAATTGAAGGCCGTTTGCAGCAAGGTTTCTTTGGTCAACGTAAGCGGTATTTCAGAAAATTCATCACGGAATTTGATGTCTTCTTCTGCGCCAAGCAATGCCTTGAGTTCTTCCTGCAAGACCACGACGCGACTGGCAAAGGTTTGTTTCTGCGCTTCCAGCTTGCTGACTTCGACTTGTAATTGGCTTTGCTCCAGGGGCGCGCTGGCTCCTTCTGTCACGCGGGCTTTGATGATGCGATAGCTGTTTTGATTGAGTTCCAGCAATCGGTCATTCAGTTCCAGATTGCGCATCGCTTCGACAGCTTCGCCGTATTTCGTTCGTACTTCGGCAGTCAGGCGGCGCTCGCGTTCAGCGACTTCGTATTTCATTCGTTCCAGTTCGCGTTCGGCAACTTCGATGCGGCGCGAACGACGCCCGCCTGCTTCTAATGGCACGCTCATCATGACCGAAGCGGATTTCATGCTGGTATCTCTGAGACTGGAAAGCCCGGAAGTTTCCAGCATCGGATTGGCGCGCAATCCAGCTTGTTTCAAGCGTCCGGCGGCGATTTCCAGTTGCTTTCGATCCGCCTGAATATTTTTGTTGTTGGCAAGCGCATATTTCACCGCGTCCTCCAGCCCCATTTCATTGGTTTGAGCGAGGGCCACAGTCGCGAGCAAGATAAGCAAGATCACAGCCTGGTACTTCATAAAAAATAACGCGAGGCCGGATTCGCTCTGCGCCCCGCGTCTCCACAGTCAGCGTTTTTGAATTTCCTTGTAAACAAATTTCGCCAACTCCTGAATTTGTTCTTCGCTCAACTTATCTTTGAACGCAGGCATCACGCCCGATCCGTTTTTGATTTGAGCTTCGATTTGTTCCAGCGAGCGCTGCATCGGCATCCCGGTCGTCAGATTCGCACCGACTCCGCCTTTTCCTTCAGGGCCATGACAAACAGCACACTGCTGGCTGGCGAACAATGCGCGCGTGACTGCGACATCCTTCACGGCAATGCCGCCGGAAGAGGTTTGCCCACAGGCCCCCGCAAGAATTGCTGCAAAAACTACGAGTGATTTGAGGTGTTTCATTGTTTTGATGTCTCCAGGGTTAGTCCTTTGTATGTCCTTCATGAAAAATTACGCGATGCGTTTTGCCATAAAGATATCCGGCTTGCCAGGCCCATTCGCATCGGGGATCACGCCCACGATGACGAATCCCATCTTTTGGTAAAACGCATACGGGTGATTCTTGTGATTTTCAATATTGGCGACGTGTTCCCACACGTTTGGATATAAATCAACGTTCGAGAGAGAAGTCCGATTATCCTCGTCATCGGTGCCAAGATAAAGCGTGACCGCGCCGCGCGCTTTGACGATAGCTTCCAGGTCTTGTACCAACAATCGCGCCAATCCCTGCCCGCGTGATGTTTCGCTGACGACAAGTGGATGCAATTCCCAAGCGTGTCCATTGTACTGGTTAATGCCGCCAACCCATCCGATGACATTGCTGTTGTGGTCAATTGCAATGCGGCTGACGCGATCTTCTTCCAGGGACTCGCGTACTTCTTCTAACGCCGCTTCCAGTGTCGGCCAAGCTTCTGGCGCGGAGTGTTTGAAGGATTCGTAGAGCAATTGAGCGCATTGCTGAATGGCTTGTTCGTTGTCGGGTGTCAGGGTAATAATTTGCATCTTCCCTCCAGGGAGCGCACGCGGCTCGCGTGCTTACTTCACTAAGACTTCCTCCTGATTTTCAGTGAACTCCTGGGGCGACGAAGCACGTGAGCCGCGTGCGCTCCCTGGAGTTTTCAATTCACGTTCCCGCAGCCAAAAGAAAATCACGGGCGTCACAACCAACACGTGCAGCAGGGAACTTACCATTCCGCCCAACACAGGCGTTGCCAGTGGTTTCATGACTTCGGAACCTGCGCGTGTGCTCCACATAATCGGCAGCAAACTTGCGACAATCGTTGAGACGGTCATGACTTTCGGGCGCAACCGCAACAGCGCCCCTTCGGTAATCGCTGCCATCAAATCTTTGCGCGTCATGGCTTCACCGTTTTCTGCTTTTTCGGCTTGTTTGCGCGCAACCGCTTCTTCCAGATAAATCACCATCACCACGCCCGTTTGCACCGCTGTCCCAAAGAGCGCGATGAAGCCGACCCAGACCGCGACCGAAAAATTGTAGCCCATCGCATACAGCAAAAACACGCCGCCTGTCAGCGCGAACGGCACAGCGAGCAATACATGTGCGGCCTCAAGAAATGAGTTGTACGTCAGGTAAAGCAGCACGAAGATTACGACCAGCACAACAGGCAGCACAATTTGCAACCGCTCCTTGGCGCGCAACTGATTTTCGTATTCGCCGCTCCACTGGAAATAGTATCCGGCAGGCAATTGAATTTGTTGCTGCAAGGTTCGTTTGGCTTCTTCGACAAAGCTGCCGACATCACGTCCGCGGACGTTCATCACGACTGTCGCGCGCAGCAAACCGTTCTCGCTCGAAATCATAAATGGCCCGTTTTCACTGGTGATCGTGGCAACCTGACTCAGCGGAATTTGTTGTGGCCCAACCAAAACATTCGCAATCTGACGCGGATCGCTGCGATACTCGGGCGCGTAGCGAACCCGGACGGGGAAGCGTTGGCGGCCTTCAATCGTGACGCTCAGGTTGGTTTCGCCGACAGCTTTTTCAATTACGTCCTGCACGTCGCCGACCGATAAACCGTAACGCGCGGCAGCTTCGCGGTTGACCTTGATGTTCAGGTACGGCGCGCCTGCGATTTGTTCGGGATACACGTCGTTTGCGCCGGGAATTTGATTCAGCAACTTTGCCGCAGCCTGCGCGCGTTCTTCGAGCGTCTTCAAATCATTGCCGAAAATTTTCAGTCCGACTTGGGTGCGAATGCCGGTCGAAAGCATATCAATGCGATTGCGAATTGGTTGCGTCCAGATGTTTGTGACGCCGGGCATACTGACTTTGGCATCCAGTTCAGCGATCAGTTTTTCGCGTGTCATTCCGGGTCGCCATTTTTCGCGCGGTTTCAGGTGGATGACGGTTTCGATCATGTTCGTGGGCGAAGGATCGGTTGAAGTTTCAGCGCGTCCTGGTTTGCCAACCGCCCATTCGACTTCGGGAACGCTCTTGATGATTTCGTCCTGTTTGCTCGTGATTTCCAGCGCCTGCGGCAAGGATACGCTCGTGTCGGTCACAGGCATAAACATAATGTCGCCTTCATCCAGCGTGGGCATAAACTCGTTGCCAATCGGATGCAGACGCTGAATGATGCCGGACAGAACGGGAATATTCGCTGTTGCAATACGAACCTGCGGCAACCAATTCGCGGACGTGGCGAGCAGCAGCGCGATCACGAGTAAAAGCATTGCTGCGGCAATAGTGACGAAGCGATGCGTCAGGGCAAATCGAAGCAGCGGCTTGTACAAAAACTGCAAAAACCGCATCACCGGATTGTCTTCTTCTTTATGAAATTTACCGCCGAGCAGGAATGTGCAAAGCACGGGCACAAACGTTACGGCAATGATGGTCGCGCCCACCATCGCAAACGTTTTCGTGAATGCCAGCGGATGAAACAGCTTGCCTTCCTGCCCGGTCAACGCAAAGACGGGAATGAACGCCAGAATAATAATCGCCATCGAAAAGAATACCGGACGCCCGACGAGTTGCGTTGCGTCCAGTACAGTGTCCCAAACCAATTGGCGATCTTTCGGATCAACCTGCCGCTTTTCCAAATAACGAAAACAGTTTTCCGTCACGACGATTCCAGCATCCACCAACACACCAATTGCAATCGCAATCCCTGCAAGCGACATCAGGTTTGATGAGATGCCGACGTAGTGCATCAGCAAAAACGAAGTTAGCACCGCCAGCGGCAGCGGCAGCGTCACGATCAAAATCGAGCGGAAGTGAAATAGAAAAATAATGTGTGCCAGCGTGACAAGCAGGATTTCTTCCAGCAGGGATACTTTCAATGTGTCTATGGCGCGATTGATCAGTTCGGTGCGGTCGTAAAATGGCACGATCTTCACGCCCGGCGGCAAGCCGTTTTTGAGTTCTTCAATCTTCTGCTTGACGGCATTGATGACATTGAGCGTGTCTACGCCGTAGCGGGCTACGACGACACCACCGACCGCTTCTTTGCCGTTTTTGTCGAGCGCGCCCTGACGAAACGCGCCGCCGATTTTCACGTCGGCCACGTTCTTCACGTAAATCGGCGTCCCGCCGCGCGAAGCAATTACGATGTTCGCAATGTCGTCTGTGGATTCGATTAGGCCGATACCACGCACGACTGTCCATGTGCCGCCGGATTCGACCACGTTGCCGCCAACGTTGTTGTTGCTGCGTTCGACTGCGGACACGACGGAACTCAGTGGCAAGTCATAAGCTCGCAAGCGATTCGGATCAACGTCAATTTGATATTGCTGCACATAGCCGCCGACGCTGCCGACCTCTGCCACGCCGGGCACCGCATTGAGCTGATAGCGCACAAACCAATCCTGCAACGAACGAAGCTCAATCAGGCTGTGCTTATCGCTTTCAATCGTGTACCAGAAAATCTGACCAACGCCCGTTGCATCCGGCCCCAACGTAGGTTTGACGCCGCTCGGCAAATTGCCGCTGACCAGCGTCAATCGTTCCAGCACACGCGTCCGAGCAAAATACAAATCCACATTGTCCTCAAAGATCACGTTGATCATTGAGAAGCCAAATGCAGATTGTGAGCGTACAACTTTCACGCCCGCCAGACCTTGCAGATTGACGGTCAGCGGATAGGTAATTTGGTCTTCAACTTCCTGCGGACTGCGCCCCGTCCAATCCGTGAAGACAATCACCTGGTTTTCACTCAAATCAGGAATTGCATCAATCGGCGTGTGCATCAAGGCGTAATATCCCCAGCCTGCCAGCGCCAGATAAATCGCGATGACGATGAAGCGATTCTTGAGTGAAAATTGGATGAGACGATTGATCATGTCATTGGTCATCGGTCATCGGTCAGTAGTCATTGATCATTTGCCTTCAGGTTTGCAACTTCATGGAAACACGCCCCCTGCAAACCGAAAACAAATGACAAGTGACAACTGACCAATGACTATTTCAAGTGAATCGGGAATTCTATTTTCCCTTCGCCAGCACTGCCTTTGTAAGTAACATGAACATTCCACGTGCCAGCCATTTCCAGATGAACAGTTGCCTGATAGATACCAGGCGTGTTTGTCGTCACCAGCTTCACATTGTTTTTCATGTACGGCATCGTCGGCGGCATGGCGGGCATATCAATGAACATCGTAATTGCCCCGACATCTACTGGTTGTCCCGCAGCATTGCGGAATTCAACTGTGAAATCATTGTCTCCATCCTTAAGCTGGCCGAGCGCATTGCTCAGCGTTGCGGTGACATCGCCCGCTTTGCCAGAGCCAAATACTTTGCCCGTGCTGGCGACACTACTGGCTTGAGCGGGCGGTGTCCCTGTTGCGGTGCCCGCTCCGTGATTGGCAGGCGTGTCATTACAGGCAGCTAAAAAAATAAGTAGTAAGCAGGTGAAGAGTAAGAATAGTTTGTTTCTCATAAATTCCTCGTCCAGGTTTATTGCACAATGACTTTCCCCCGCAACATATCCATTCCACAAGTGAATTTCAGATCTCCTTCTTTTGTGGGGGTAAATTCAATGTTGACAGGCTTGTTAAGCGGCAATGGTTTGCTGATCTTATAATCGGGAAAAACTACTTCTGTACCGCAGGTTTCTGTGGTTTGGCGAATGAAGGTGATGCGAACGGGTACATCTCGTTGCAGCGATAATTCCTTAGGCTCGAAGCCTTTTTTCGTAATTTTGACAGTGATGGTTTTACTCGGTTTGTTCTTCTGGCTTTGTGCTGTCACGATAACAGCCAAAACCATCAGCCCCGCCAAAACCAGTAAGGTTCGACGTTTCATGGATTACCTCAAAAGAATGCGTTATTTGATTTAGGACACACTTCGGCACTGAGGGCGAATTAAATTCGCAAACAGGCGTGCCGCAAGGTTATTTGGTTGGTTCTGGGAAGGGATTTAAATTGCAGACGTGAGTTCGTTGGAAGAAGTTCCGTCCATTTCGTCAGCGGCAATTGAACAACCAGCGTCTCATCCACCGATGGCAATTGCGGTGTGGTTGTAGGCAAGCCCAATGGAAGGTCAGGATCAGTTGCATCGCACATGCACTCCATCGGCATGTCAGTTTCGGATGTGCAATTTGCTTCTTCCGACATGGCCATTTTGCACTGTCCAGCGACGGCGCAACACTCCATCATTTCTTCGCCTTCGGCCTGCGAGATTGCCTCACGAAGCAGGTCTACTACTTGAGACATCTGCGCGGCAACAGGCAACATGCTGAAGGTCAGGAGAAGTAAAATTGTGATTAGCCGTTTGACCATTTCTGAAACTCAGTCAGAACTATACCACCTGCCGAAAAGCAATCGCAAGCAGGGAATTGGCGATGCCAGACTGCATTGACTTTTCATCCTGGCTGCCTTAACTTTCGATTGTCCCTGCATTCGATTCCTTGCTCTTTTTTAGTTCAATATTTTTATCGCTCTCATAAACAAAATGAGTGTGAAAAACGCTCGGCAAATTCCAATAACAACGCCAATAATGGAGGAAAGTATGGGTAGCCAATTGAACTTCACAGATCAGGAAAGTTTTTACAGTCAATTACTCGAAATTGAATCCCGCAAGGAAGAATATGACTTGGATACGGGCATCATGGAGGTCAAAAACCTGCCCTTACGCCTATTGCATCACATTGGTATCACAAAAGAAGAAATCGCCCACAAGCAGCATAAAGTCGTCGAGGAAAGCGATTTTATGTTGGATTTTGTTGAGCCGATGGTAACGAAAGTCAATGAGATGCTCGGTCGTTATAAACCGGCGCGCGGCTATGAATTCAGAGTCGAGGCGGAGGATTACGATACGATCAAAATTCATGCCCGCCCGCAGGCGCAAATCTAAAAGAGAAACAGCACAGGAGCCAACGAAGGAGGAAGCAAGCGACTAATTTTTAATATGTCGTCTTTCTTCCCTCTTCGCTCCATTCTCTCTCTTGCCTGCTCTCCGACCCACCTGCTGAAATTCCCCTTTGCCACTTCGTGTTTGTTTGTGGATAATCGCGGCTCACTGTTTGTCCCGCAAAGTTGAAGCTGTCCCCAATCATTAAAGAGAGGCAAAGACGAATGGCGAAAAATAAGCGTAGGCGTAACGATGTAACGGCTGATCAACAGTTACTCGAAATTCCCACAAAAGCAGAACAGGATTTCACCCAAACAGATCCCTGGCGCATTTTTAAGATCATGGGGGAATTCGTGGATGGATTTGATGACTTAGCCCGGATTCCGCCGGGGGTCTCTATTTTTGGATCAGCTCGGATTCAGCCTGATAATGAATATTACCAGGCCGCAGTGGAAACCGGGCGATTGCTGGCAAAGGCAGGCTACGCGGTGATTACCGGTGGTGGGCCCGGCATTATGGAAGCGGGAAATAAAGGGGCTTATGAAGCAGGCGGCATCTCAATTGGATGCAATATTGAATTACCCTTTGAGCAGGTGCCGAATCCATACCAGACGATTTCCATCACGTTCAATTACTTCTTTGTCCGTAAGGTGATGTTTGTCAAATATGCTGTAGCCTTCATTATTTTTCCGGGCGGCTTCGGGACGATGGACGAATTATTTGAAGCCCTGACACTAATTCAAACCCGTAAGATTCGTAATTTCCCCGTTGTGCTTTTTGGTAGTCAATACTGGGGAGGGTTGGTGCAGTGGATTAAAGAAACGATGATTGGACAAGCAACCATTTCCCCCGAAGATATTGATCTGTTAGTTGTGACTGATTCACCGGAGGAAGCCGTTGACGCGGTCATTCGCTCGCAGGAAATGTAGTTCAGGAAACCCATGCTACCTTCCAAATTGTACGCCATCACGGACACGCAACTCTCGAATTACAGCGCCCCTGAAATCGTCGAACAGTTGCTGGCTGGAGGCGCGAGATTAATCCAGTTGCGCGACAAAGACGCCAGCGCCAAAGAAATGCTGGATGCGGCGCGCGAATGTCTGAAGCTGACGCGCGCTGCCGGAGCGACGCTGGTGATCAATGATCGTGTGGATGTGGCGATGATTACGGATGCAGATGGTGTCCACGTCGGGCAAGATGATCTGACCGTTGCCGAAGCACGCGCGATGCTGGGGCCGGACAAGATCATCGGCATCTCGACGCATTCGCTGGCACAGGTCGAAGCGGCGCTCGCCACTTCAGCGAACTACATCGCCGTTGGCCCGATTTTTACCACGACGACCAAGATAAACCCTGATCCTGTCGTGGGATTGGAATTGCTGCGACAGGCGCGCGCAATGACGTTGCTGCCGCTGATCGCTATCGGCGGCATCACGCTTGCAACTGCGTCGGAAGTCATTGCTGCCGGAGCCGATAGTGTGGCCGTCATTTCCGCTTTATATCCGCCGCCTACGCTTTCTCTCGCCGAAAATTTTGCCGAGGCCATCTCTGCCAAACCAGACATTCAGGGGCAAGTGAAGAAGTTCCTTGCTTGTCTGGAATCGTGACCAGCAACCCCTTGCCGATATTTGCGAATGGCCCTTTTGACAGAAGATTTTTCTTGCGCGTTTTTGCGCTTTCATGCCACACTGCGCCCAGCAGTTGACCTCCCCGGTCATTCCCTTCAAACAGCCCCACCAAGTTGATTCCAAAACGGCGAACGATGTTATGAGCTATATTGATCTTCCACCGATCATCGAGAAGATGTTGAATGTTTCGGAAACGGTGAGCGATTTGAATTTTTCTGTCGGACGCGCGCCACAGGTCGAGGTGAATGGTAAGCTGGTTCCGGTGGATGTCGGGCTGAAAACGATCACGCCGTATCACACCGAAGTCATGGCAATGGCGTTGATCGGGGATAACACCGAAGCCGTCGAAAAATTAATCAAAACTGGTTCCACTGACATTAGCTATAGTTTGCCCATGCGCTCGCGGTTTCGCGTTAATATCTTCCGGCAACGGGGGACGCTCGGCATTGTAATGCGCGTCATTCCGCCGCAGGTTCCTTCACTTTCTTCTCTGAACTTGCCTGCCACATTGGGGGAAATCATTGAACTGAAAAATGGCTTGGTGTTGGTGACAGGACCAACGGGGTCAGGTAAATCCTCCACGCTGGCCGCGATCATCAATAAATTCAATCAGGAAAAAGCGTATCACATCATCACGATTGAAGACCCAATTGAGTTTCTACACCTGCATCGTGTAGCTACGATCAACCAGCGCGAACTGGGCAGCGATACGCCAAATTTTGCAATGGCCTTGCGGGCAGCGTTGCGGCAGGCACCCAAGGTCATTTTGGTGGGTGAAATGCGCGACATCGAGACCACCGAAATCGCGCTGGAAGCCGCTGAAACCGGGCACCTGGTGCTCTCGACTTTGCATACGATTGATGCCGCCAAAACGATTGATCGCATCATCGGAATGTATCCCAAAAATGAAGAGAGCGCGATTCGTACACGACTGGCGCAAACCTTTCGCTATGTGGTCTCACAGCGTTTGATTCCGCGTGCAGACGGGCTGGGTCGTGTAGCCGCTGTCGAAATTCTCAAATCCACGCCTCGCACCCGCGAATACATCGAACGAGGCGAAGGCGAAGGCCGTTCCTTAATTCAGGCGATGGAAGATGCCAGTCTGGACGGAATGCAGAGTTTTGACATGGTGGTTGAACGCCTGATTCAGGAAAAGGTCGTCACGAAAGACGATGGCCTGGCCTATTCAACAAATCCGCATAACCTCGCATTACGATTATCAGGATTCGGTGGCGGCAGTGTGAGCGAAGAGGTGCAGCATTCGGTACGACAACCTGCCGCTCCAGCAGTTCCTGCGGGAATGCCCAGCGCCTCGGTAATCAGTAAATATTAAATCAGGGAGCAGATTTGGGATGGCTAAAGCCATAGGTTTGGTTTGGTTCTTCGATCTCAAATCTTGAATCTCGCATCACCAATTTCAGCTATGCAAGTAATCTGTCCACAATGCGCAACGCGGTTGCAATTGAGCGCTCCCAAACTTCCTGACCATCCGTTTACAATTAAATGTCCAAAATGTCATCAGGGAATTACCGTTTCGCCTGCGACAGAGGCCAGTCAGCCAGCGCCGATAGAAACTCTTTCTACCTCTGATCCGCTGGATTTATCTGACGATAGTACACCGAAAAAAATTGCTTCACCTGAACCCGTGCCACCTGTTGTCCCGCCACCAATGCCTGTGTCTGCGGCCCCGGAATCTTCGCTTCCCTCAACTCCTCAGGCTCACGTTCCGCCTCCCCCCACAATGCCACAAACCAAAGAAATACTATCTCCCACGCTGCGTTCATCGGACGTTCGCCCTGCCAGCGACTTGCCACTAGCCGAAGCCAATCTGGCGACTGGCTGGACAAACTCCATGCCGTCCCCCACAGTTTCTGATGACAGCAATACTCTTTTTACCGGACAGGTTGCTAATCGGGATATTTTGCAGGCGCTCACAACCTTACTCAGCGCAAATGGCATGGCTACCCCTACTGCTCGCCTGGAACAGCATCGGCGTCGTAGTGTTGTGACTTGTCTGGCAAATCAGGAAGACACGAAAAAAGTAGAAGCCGTATTGAATGGTAAGGATTATGAAGTTATTGCAGCATCTTCGCCGGAGCAAGTGACTTCCATGCTGCAAACCAGTCACCAGTTGGATGTTTTGTTACTTGATCCCAATTTTTACGCCGGACAACAGGGTGGTGCGACGATTATGCGCTATCTGAATATGCTCAATCCCGCGCGTCGCCGCCGCGTTTTTGTGGTGGTCACCTCACATTCCTATCGCACGATGGATATGCAGGCGGCTTTTGTCCACGGCGTCAATATGATTGTAAATTCCGGCGATCTGGAATCCCTGCCACAAGCGCTGTCAAAAAGCATCACGGACTTTAACGATCTCTATCGCGCCTTCAATCAGGTCAATGGCATCAATGCTTTTTAGAAAGCAAAAGGCAAATATCAAAAGGTAAAAGGGCGGCACTTGGTTTATGAAATTCAGAAATGGCTTCCCTTCAGATTCCATTTTTGCCTTTTGCTATTTGCCTTTTGCCTTTTGATTTGTTTTGCTAGGAGCCATGATTACGCCTGAAATTCTTCATCAGTTAGCTACCATTGTTGGGGCTGAATACCTTTCCACTTCGCAAGAAATCATCACCGAAAATTCGCAGGATGCGCTGAAGCAGGTTTTCCCCGCAGAGGCGGTTGTCTTCCCGCGCACGGCAGAAGAAATTGCTGGGATTATGCGTCTGGCGAATGAGCATAAGTTTTATGTGACAGCTCGCGGCGGCGGTGTTGGCTATGTTGGCAGCGCCGTGCCGATTCGTGGTGGCATTGTGCTCGCGACAAAACGGATGAACCAGATTCTGGAAATTCGCAAAGATGATTTGCTGGCAGTTGTCGAACCTGCTGTCACGAATTACGACTTGCAAAAAGCCGTGGAGGCACAAGGGTTATTTTATCCGCCTGATCCGTCAAGCTGGAAGGAATCGTTCATTGGCGGCAACATCGCGCTGAATGCGGGTGGGCCGCATTGCGTGAAGTACGGCAACACCAAACAGTTTGTGCTCGGCCTGGATTTTGTAACGCCTACGGGCGAGATTGTGCAGGCGGGCGGGCGCACTCCGAAGAATGCAACGGGCTTCAATCTGGCGGGCTTGATGATTGGCAGCGAAGGGATGCTGGGCATCATCACCCGGGCGATTTTACGGCTGATCCCGTTGCCAGAAACGCGAAAAACCGCGCTGGCGATTTTCGCTTCGGCGCAGGACGCCTGCAATTGCGTCGCAGGTTTTACAGAAGCGGGAATTTTGCCGGTCGCGCTGGAGTTGCTGGATCGTGCTTCGATCAATGCGATTGAGGATTATGAGCCATCAGGAATGCCGCGCAACGCGGGCGCTTTGTTAATTATCGAAGTAGATGGATTGAAAGAAACGGTTGCGCGTGAGGCTGAAATCATGCGCGAGCTGTGTCACAAGCACCACGCCATCGAATATCGCGAGGCTGTAACTGACGCAGAAGTGGATGGCATTTGGGAAGTGCGGCGCAAAATGTCTCCGGCTGTCAAAAGAACTGGTGCCGTCAAAATTAATCATGACATTGTTATTCCACGCTCGCGCATTCCTGAAATGCTGGCGTTTTTGGAAGGCGTCAGCCAGCGCTATGGCTTTCCGATTCCAACGTTCGGTCATGCAGGCGATGGCAATTTACACACGAACGTGATGTTGCCCAACAATGATGCGGAAACAAAGCATGTAGGGGCCAAAGCTGTACGTGAGATTTTTGAGAAGACGGTTTCGTTGGGAGGCACGCTTTCTGGCGAGCACGGCGTTGGTTATGCCAAAGCACCTTTTCTGGATGTAGCCTTGTCTGCGCCGACCATTGCCGTTATGCAAGCCATCAAACACGCGCTTGATCCAAATGGCATTCTGAACCCCGGCAAGGTTTTTGAAGCACCTTTCGCCGCAGATGAAATGGATTTTCTGACCAGCGATTTTCCGTGCTGTTAGGTCTATCGCGTCAATCTTAGAATGTAACTGGCGCGGGCATGAAGCAAAGCAGAAAGACCAGCAATCCAATTAACGCGACAATTTTTCTGGAAGTCCCCAACGGCTCTACTTCATCCATCACTCGTGGATGACCGACGCGCAGCATAATCGTCAAAATCACGACGTACACGATCCATCCCATCCAGCCATTGTAAAAGTACGAAGCCACGGTCAGCGCAATGACGCCCACGTAAATCATGCGCGCAATCAGCCAATGCCACCGCGCGCCCAACGTTGCATACACGACGTGCCCGCCATCCAGTTGCCCGACCGGCAATAAATTCAGGCTTGTGACCAGGCACCCGACCCACGCCGCAAACCAGATGGGATTCAACATAATGTCGTGCGGGACGCGGAGCAGTTTGGCGATGGCCAGAAACAACAACGGATCGTGAAATGAGATGCCGTCCCCGCTTGCAGTACCTGTGGCGGGGCTGGCAAAGTAGAGCCCGGCAATCGCCGCCGGAATCACAAATACAAATCCGGCTAATGGCCCGGCAATACCAATATCAAATAAAGCGCGTTTGTTCGGAATGGGCGCTTTGATTTTAATGAATGCGCCAAAGGTGCCAACGCCGAGCGGGGCCGGAATGAAATATGGCAACGTTGCGCGTACCTGGTACAGACGACAAGCCAGATAATGTCCCATTTCATGCGCGCCCAGAATACAGAGCAGCGTAAAAGAGAACATCATTCCTGAACTCAGATTCCACCCAAAAAGCAGCAACGTCGGAATCAGTGTCGTAGTAATAGCGGTCAGGCCAAGCAGGAATAAATGCCACAACACGCGTCCGAATGTAATGTCACGTGGCGGCGGTTCTTCATAGGCTTCTGGGGTTAAGAAAATCGGTGTGGAGCGTTCAAAATCGCCCGGATTGAATGGAGATAAGTATGGCTGGTTCATAGTGCGTGATACCAATAAGCGATATGACGATCTTGCCTCACATCACTTTTTCTTGAACAGGGCATCGAAAGCTTTTTTTACGTCATCTTGAGCTGCGCTGGAACTACTGCTTCTTGTATTAAGCGGCACGCGACTATTGGGTTGGAAGAATTCGCAAAAATTTGCCCTGTTTTTATCATTCACATAATCAGCCTGCGATTCAATACATTGATTACTTTTGCCAGGATCGAAGAAGCGGCAATTTTTGCAGCAATACGCATCTGCCTGACAATGTGGGCATTCATCCTTGCGCCGAATGGCACCAATGATCTTGATTTCTCGTCCGCAGCTATGACAAACCATGATGCGCCAAAGATAACAAACTCATCCGCTATGAATCAAATTACTGACGACACCTCTGCCGCAAAAGCAAAGTATGCTATCGAACAAACGTTGCTTGCCGCCGCCGATTGGCAACTGTGGGAAGGCGAAAAACTAGTGACGGCACTCACCCGTGAAGCCTATGAATTCGGTGTTGAATGGGGCAAATTGATTTTCGCGTGGTGGACAGATGACAGTTCACAAAGCTGGCGCGTCACCGCCTATGAAATCGCCGCCGCTGAATTGCACCTCAAAGCCACGCGAGGCATGGGGCGCGACATCATCACGTTCACGTTGCGCGATCCGCTGCGTTGGCGCGCCGATAAGCCCGAAGAATTATCCATTGCCGAACGTCGCGCACAATTCAGCGACCTGCTGGTACAACTCATCACAGAACACTTCCCTGATGTCAAAATTCAGCGTGTGAACGTCCGCAGCAAATTTTCGCAAGCGAACCCCAGCCAGTACGTGCGCCTGTTGCTGAAACTAAAACGCGAATCCATCCTTGCCATCGGTGCCAACGAAGCCGAGTCGCAAGCCGAGATTGACGGCATCATCACTGCTGGCCTGGCTTGGTTGGCTGAACTGAAAACGCCTGCCTGCAAGCTCTGGCTCTGCGTGCCGCAAGACCACAGCCAAACGATTCTCGAACGCTTGACGTTACTGGATTTCACCTTGCTGAATTTACAGGTCGAATGCTTTGACGTGAACGAAACCGAACGGACGATGATCGCCCGTCGGCCCGTTTCGCAAGCTGAATTGCTCAGTCTGCATCCGCGCGGTTTGATTTGGCCCGAAATCCGAACAACTGTTTGCAGTCGTTGGCGCGACCGCATTGTGAACCTTGCGCCAGCATTGATTGAAGTGCACGAAGACGCGAATCAAAAGTTTGAGAGCTATAAATTGCTCGGCCTTGACTTTGCCCGCACGAAAGGGGAAACGCGCGACCGCGTATTGTTTGGCGTTCCAAATTATCCTGATGAAATCGCGGCTCGGTTGAATTTCAATGCCGATGTTGGACGCCGTGCCTTGACCGAAGAAACCTTCCCCCAACTTGAAAATTTAGTTCGCGAAATTCTCACTTATCGGTGTGCCGATTCCCCTGACTTGCGCCATCCCTTTTATCGGCTACGCACAGAAGCCTGGCTGGAATCCTTGTTGCACCGCGACATTCGCCTGCTGGATGTGACACTTGACCCGCGTTTTGTTTATTCACAGGTTCCCGCGTGGATTGGTGACGAACGTTCGATTCTGGATTTGCTGACCGTGAATCACAAAGGCCGGTTGGTAGTCATTGAACTCAAAGCTGCCGAAGACGCACAGCTTCCGTTGCAAGGCTTGGACTATTGGCTCCGCGTTGAGCAGGCCCGTGTGCGCGGCGATTTCGCGCGACGTGGTTTGTTCGCAGGCATCACCCTTGCCGATGAACCGCCGCTGCTCTATCTGGTTGCGCCGCGCCTACGATTTCATCGCAGCTTCAGCCTGGTGGCGAATTGCATCGCGCCTGACATTGAAGCGCATCGCATTGGCCTGAATACGAACTGGCGTGAAGGCATAAAAGTTCGTGAGGTAGAGCGGTTACGAAAAGCGACGGCACAATGATAGGATGCGTTTGAGAAAGGTAGTATTTTATGGCTCAAGTAAGTAGAAACATCTTTCCACGTGTGTGTGCTACTAATGTCAACCCCTGGTTGACTATCGAAAACGATATTGCCACTTGGGCGAGAGTTGCTGAAAATTGTCGAGGAGGTCGAAACCGCAAATGGATCTGAAATGAGCGAAGGCGGCATCAAACGGGAACTCACGATAAGGTGCGGCAGATACATGGAAATGGCGAATACTGTAAGAACTTTATTTAAGTGTTTCGATCTGCGTGAACAGTCCATTTAAATCTTCTTCTTGCAGAGTACCATGATGTACGAATTTGATAACTCCCAATCCATTGATCAGCAATACTTGAGGGATCCTACGTATTCGATAAGCTCTTTCAAATATTTTTTGAGCGGGTACCATAATCTCAAACTCTATATTACGATTTTTTAGGTACTTCTTTGATTCTTCAAGGGGCCCAAGTGAAACCCCAAAAATTTTGAATCCTTTGCTTTTCGCTTGAGAGGCAAGATTATTCCAAACAGCACCCTTTTGCAGTTGGCAGGCTTTACAATCAGGCGAAAAGATCATCAGTAGGTATTTTTGTCCTTCTTGATAAACTAATTTTCTTTCTTTGCCTTGATTATCTAGTACATCAATCGGTGGAACAATATCCCCTTCCTGTAAATCTGATAAATTTTCTACCTTCTTTTCTAGAGAAGCATTTTTACTAAGCAGCAGGCCTTTTGTTCGTTCGGAAACAAATAAAAATATAATCGACAACCCACAAGCGAGAGATAAAATGAGAATAGCAGGTTCGCTGAATATTTTTCGTAGCATGTTCTAAAATAGTGTATAGAAAGTTCAGAGAATAGGCTCGCAAACGCAAACAATAGCTTTGGCTTTTGCTATGGGGTTGCGAATGCGTCTAGCTTCACTGATTGCAGTGTTAAAGTCTCTTCGTCCTAGATTTGCTAGAGCTTCATAGAGAGTTAAGTTATTCAGGTATGGAGTTTTTATGTAACGAAAATTATTAAGTTGAAGTACTTGGTTAATGCCAAGATCGCCTTTGAAATCTTCCATTTTTTCCGCTATTTGAATACTTCGACTTAAGTATTCAAGTGCTAATCCTGTGTCATACCGGGAATAAGCGGCTGAGATCCCTGATAAAATAGATAGCTTTTCCAACCCTGGGCTTAGGTCTGAGGCAATGCCGGATACTTCAACTAATATTTCATTGGCGCGTTGTAAATCTTTACTCTGATTTTTATTTTCTATATAAGCAATAGCGGATAGTGTCAAAATGTAGGCTTTTATCAAAAGGTCGCTCATCTCAGGAATACGATGACGGGCGTCTTCGATTTTTCCATCACTAATTTCTTTTTGCGCAATATCGAACAGAATAAAGTTTTTAGCCTTTTCTCTGAGCTTAGAAACAGATATCTTTCCAGCCAGATCAAGCGCTGTCGCAAATTTTTCGGCTTCAACAGCTTGCTGAGCGGCTTCGTAATAAAGCTGATCTTTTCTCTCTTGAGCGTAGCTTCCTTTTTCGATCTGTTCACCGACATCGTCATTAAATTTTTCATTCACATTATTACTTTTCTGAGAAGCTTGGAAATGTTCCACCATACCTTCCGATGAGGTGCGCGCGGCTGGATCAAGAGATGCGCCAATTGCCGACTTCCTTTCACTTAAAGCATCAACTAAAGAAGGTGTATGCTGAATGACCAGAGGCAAAATAAAATTAATGAACGTGAGATCGGATTTCGCATCAGCCAAAGGAGGTGTCACAAAATATCGTTCTTGTTGAAGTAGTATTTTTATTGATAAACGCAAATATTGCCTAGCAAGATCAAGGTCAATAGTCTGACGTTCAAGTTGGTCTCCGTACATGACATTCATAAGTGAATAAAGCCGACCATCTGTCTCATAATAAGGAACCTTTTTTGAGAGAAAGATATAGGAATACAGTAAAAGTAGTTCATTCACAGATGGGTATTTACGCATTTCTAAGCTTCGCATTAAAGTTAACAAATAAGCCTTAGCTAACGCCTGGTCTTTGTTTCTTAAGCTGCCTATAAATTCTAGCGATTTAGTAGTAAACTGTTTCCCTATCGCCTGATTGGCAACTGAGACAGCAAAGTTAGGATCATCATTTATTAAATCTTTCGCAAGGGAAAAAGATGCATCTGATTTAGATGTGAGTTGACTATATCGTTTGTTACTTGTAGATATTTCAATAAATTTCTGGGCTAACCCAGCGTCAAATTTACCAGCAATCCTAATAAGAGACCGAAGGTTCATTTCCTCAAAATACCGGATATTTTTATTACCACTTTTCTTCTCTTGTTGTTCAAGTTGATCCTCAAATTTAGCAAATAGTGACTCTAGCAACTCTCGACAACGGTCGGGGCGTTGAGGGGAAAGCTTTTTAACCACTAACTCAACTATTGGTAAACTTCGGCGCAGATCATCAATTTGTTTAAGCTCATCAACTAATAAATTAAGTTGTTCACGCGCGGCTTGCCTGGTCGGATCAATAGTTTTTTCGCTTTTAGTCAAAGCATCAGTTTCTTTTTTGAGGCTGTTATTTTGGCCGAACACAACTGTCTTTACACACAACATGAGTAGAATTACGAGTAAAGTTTGTGCTAAGTGCCTATCTTCTTTAAGTTCTTTCATTACTTATATTCTTTCACGTGAATAGTCTAGAATATTTGAATCTAACACTCTTCCACTCCCGTTATAACGAATTACAGTTAAATCTAAACTCATAATTAACTTATATCTGGCAAATCCAGAATTCGATGCTTTCTACACATGGCAACTTAACCAAAGTACTTTGAATAAGTTGCTGATTTGAAAACCGTGATTTTGCCGAGAGGCTTATAAGTAATGCAGCCCAAGCTAATTATAGTTTATAGATGGCATATCATTTAAACCATAACTTGCCAAATTAAGTATGGCAGAGTGGTGGGTAGGTCGAATTACTTAGCGCTAGTTCTTTATTCTGTTGGTGGAGGATCTTCTGTTTTGCAGCTAATATGAACACACTCACAGGTATGCTCAAGTTCATTATTTATCCAAACACCTGGACCACCCCAAAAACAATCGCATTTCGGCTGGATTTGGCCTTGCGCTTGCACCATGCAGTGTGACCCGACACCAATTACAGCTAACAATACGAGCAACGAAAAGGTTGTTTTAAGTTTTCTCATCTTTAAGCTCCTTTGACGTTAAGAAAAAAGATTAGTTGCGCAATTTCCATGGCTTAAGAAATTACCAACTGGCTGATTTTAAATTATATTACTGATACTGAGATGCTCTGCTGTTGCTTAAACGTCTAAGCACGCTTAACTGTAAAAAAAAAAGACTTATCTGTCAATAGCGAAGAAAGTATCACCTGACTTTATAATTTCCAAGCGTAGCTTGCCTTCAAATTCAGCCAAATCCAAATGCGCGACCGCTTCTGACACCGCCAAAAAGCGCGTGATGTCCTTCACTTTCGGAAACAACAAATTGGCCAATTCATGTGCGGTAATTCCTGTTTGTGGGATTAGGTTGAGAACCTTGTTTTGTCGTTCGTATGTGTGTCGTAGCAGCCGCGCCAGATATTCTTCATAATCCGTCACCACATCACCGTGCGAAGTGTGAATCAAGGTTGGCGCTAACGCGCGCACGCGTTCCAGCGAAGTTAGATAATTTTTGAGGGCAGGGAAGCGGCGAGATGATTTGTGCGGATCAGGATTCATTACCGGATTCGGTGTGATGTGTTTGAGGATCGTATCACCCGCGAGCAGCGTGCGTGTCGCTTCGCGCAGCAAACAACAACTGCCAGGCGTGTGACCGGGCGTATGCACGACGCGCCACGATCCTGTCGCAAAAACAAATTCGTGTTCGTCACGATACGGCACAATTGTTTCCACCGCATCCGCAAAGCTTTTGACTCGCGCATAATGCCCGACCATCTGTTCCAACTGTTCTTCTGGCACGCCTGCACTCTTCAGCAATACACGATCTGCGCGCGACCTGCCGTGGTCGGTCAGGTTTTCCTGCTCCCATTCATGAACGTAGACTGGCGCGCCACATTGCTGCTGCAACCAGCTTGCCAACCCGCAATGGTCTTCGTGCGTGTGCGTCAAGACGATGCGTTGGATGTCCGCGATGCGAAAGCCGAGTTGCTTGATTTGCGTGGTCAATGCCTCCATCGCCGCATCGGTTTTCGGGCCTGTATCCACGAGCGTCAATGGGTCGTCTACGATTAAATAAATGTTGATAGGGCCAACCGGAAACGGCGTGGGGATCACGAGTTTTTCGATACGCATATCCCGAAAGATAACGCGATGATTTGCAGATGGCTAGTGAGATGAGTGGAATAAACCACAGAGATCACGGAGGCCACGGAGAAAAATAGATAGGATTGACATGATATTTCTTGTAAATCCTGTTCCTAGTCTTGTGAATCCTGTCTTATTTTTCTCCGTGCTCTCCGTGGCCTCTGTGGTTCAATTTTTAGCGTGTCAAAAATTTGCTTTGTTGCATAGAAAGCACCAAAATGCTCAGCACGTTTTTGGTCGTTATTGCATGAAAGAAGCACTACGCAAGCAACTCGGACATTACCGTCTTTTGTCTCGTCTCGGCGCGGGAGGAATGGGAGAAATCCATCTTGCTGAAGACACACGCTTAGGCCGCAAAGTCGCGCTGAAAATTCTACCTGCTGAGTTCGTCGCCGATGCTGACCGGGTGCGACGCTTTGAATTAGAAGCGCGTGCCGTGTCGGCGCTGAATCACCCGAACATTCTGGTCATTTACGAAATCGGCAAAGAACGCGGCGTGCATTTCATCGCCACCGAATTCATCGAAGGCCAAACACTGCGGCAGCGATTGAATGAAGAAAAGCTGAAGGTTTGCGAAACGCTCGATCTCGGCGTGCAAATTGCCGAAGCGTTGCAAGCTGCGCACGCTACCAGCATCGTTCATCGTGACATCAAGCCCGAAAACATTATGCTGCGTCCTGATGGTTACGTGAAGGTGTTGGATTTTGGCCTGGCGCGCGTCAATGAAAAATCGAAGCTGATTTCTGATCCTGATGCCACAACCGTTGATGACATCGAAACGAACCCCGGCACCGTAATGGGCACGGCACATTACATGTCACCCGAACAAGCGCGTGGGTTGAAGGTGGATGCCCGCAGCGACATCTTTAGTTTCGGTGTTGTGTTGTATGAAATGCTGGCTGGGCAAAAACCTTTCACTGGCGAAACCATGAGCGATGTCTTGGCTGCGATTTTGCGCGCGGAACCCCAACCCCTCACTCAACATACGCCAGCGATTCCTGTCGAACTGGAACAATGTATTGCCAAAGCCCTTCGCAAAGATTCCAATAAACGGTATCAGGTTGTCAGTGAACTGCTGAGCGACCTGAAGCGTTTGCGACAACGGTTGGAGTTTGCCGATCAAGCGACCGTAATCTTCGGCAGCGGTTCCAATCTGACTGCCACTACACGGACTTCCATCACACCGCGCAAGCCCCGCGTTCGCAAAACGATTGACTCGCTGGCTGTGCTGCCGCTCATCAACGCCAGCCGCGATCCGAACCTGGAGTATCTCTCCGACGGCATCACCGAAAGCATCATCAACACCCTGTCGCAATTACCCAAGCTTCGCGTCGTCCCGCGCAGCACCGTCTTTCGCTACAAAGGTAAGACCGTTGATCCGCAGGAAGCCGGTTTTGAACTTGGCGTGCGCGCCGTATTCACGGGACGCATTATGCAAGTGCGCAATGCCATCGTGCTAAAAGCCGAATTGATTGACGTAGCGAATCAATCCCAGCTTTGGGGCGAGCAATACAGGCATCAAAACAAAGACCTCTTCGCGCTTGAAACCGAGATTTCCGAAGACCTCAGCGAGAAGCTGCGCCTGCGCCTGACGGGCGAAGAGAAAAAGAAACTCGTCAAACGCTACACCGAAAATACCGAAGCCTATCACCTCTATCTGAAAGGCCGATACTTCACGAACAAACGCACGACCGATTGGATCAAAAAAGGCATCGAACATTTTCAGCAGGCGATTGACCTTGATCCAAACTACGCGCTTGCATACGCCGGACTTGCCGATGCTTATTCGTTCCTCGCCTCTTCGACCGGAGGACAGCTACCGCGCGAGGTGTATCCGAAAGCCGAAGCCGCCGCGCTGCAAGCCTTAGAACTCGACGACACGCTCGGCGAAGCGCATTCCACGCTTGGCTTTTGTCGCCTATTATTCGATTGGGATTTCGCCGCCGCTGAACGCGAATACAAACGCGCCATCGAACTCAGCCCAAATTACGCGAACGCCCACGACGGCTACAGCTTTTATCTCAAAGCGACAGGCCAACACGAAGCCGCGATCAAAGCCTGCGAACGTGCCCAAGCATTAGACCCGCTTTCAATGTTTGCAACCCTGAGTTTAGGCTGGGCCTATTACTTCGCCCGCGACTACGACCGCGCATTGATCCAGGCGCGCAAGGTGTTGGACATGGACGCCAACTTCGGCTTTGCCCACTGGCACGCCGGAAAAACCTATCTGCAAAAAGGCATGTTCACCGAAGCCGTCACTTCCCTGCGCCAAGCCCTGAACCTGATCGGCGGCACGCCTCCCTTCATTTCCTTTCTCGGCCACGCCTACGCCCGCGCAGGCAAGCACCGCGAAGCCCGCCAAATGCTCAATCAATTGCTGCGCTTGTCAAACAAGCAATACGTGTCGGCGTACCTCGTCGCGATCCTTTACCTGGGATTGGGTGAGTTAGATGAAACCTTTGCGTGGCTGGAACAAGCGTATGAAGAACGCTCCGGCTTTCTGGCATTCATTGGCGTGGAGCCGATGCTGGATGATTTGCGGGGCGATGCGCGGTTTGAGGATTTGCTGCTGCGTGTTGGATTGTCATAGTCTGTGCCGCTAATAGACCTTGCGATGGGGGTTAATATGGAGAAAAATCAATTAACTGAATTGGTGCGCTCGCTGCTGTCATTAGCTCGTGAAACTGAGTGGATAGAGTTCAAACATAACAATGCTGACCCCGAAGAAATTGGCGAATATCTTTCCGCACTTGCTAACTCCGCCGCGTTGAAAAGGCAAAAAGCCGGATACATTATTTGGGGCGTTGACGACTCTACACATAAGTTGATCGGAACAGATTTTAAGCCACATAGCGCAAAGGTTGGGGGCCAGGAGCTTGAAAGCTGGCTGGCCAATCTTTTGCATCCTCGTCCTGACGTTAGAATTTATGAGCTTGAAATAGATAACGTCCAACTGGTTATTTTTGAAATTCCTGCTGCACACCATACACCTATTCGATTCAAAGAGATGGAGTTCGTACGGGTTGGAAGCTATAAAAAGAAGCTCAAGGAATATCCCGAAAAAGAAAGAGAGCTATGGGCCATTTTCCAGAATCGAAATTTTGAAGAAGATGTTGCCCTGGAAAATTTAAGCGGTGACCAAGTATTGGGGTTATTGGATTATCAAACCTACTTTGAACTCACCAGTCAGCCGATACCTTCGACCCAAGTTTCTATCCTGAATCGCCTTGTTGACGAAAAATTCCTGACTTCACAGCCTGATGGGAAATTAAGCATCACCCACTTTGGCGCGATTCTTTTTGCCAGAGATTTACGGCGCTTTGGGCGGCTCTCGCACAAGGCTTTGCGGGTCATTGCCTATAGTGGCAAAGGGCGTATTGAGACGATCCGTGAGATGCCTGAAATGATGGGATATGCGGTCGGCTTTGAGCGTGCTCTTGCTTTTATTAAAGATCGCCTACCTCTCAATGAACAATTGGGCGAAGCGTTTAGAAAAGAAGTGACGATGTATCCTGCGCGAGCAATTCGTGAGTTGGTGGCGAATACTCTAATTCATCAGGATTTTTATATTTTCGGGGCTGGGCCAAAAGTTGAAATTTTCTCTGATCGCATTGAGTTTACGAATCCCGGCAGTCCGCTGATTGACCCCCTCAGATTCATTGACCAGCCGCCCCGTTCAAGAAACGAACAACTGGCTGCCTTTATGCGCCGCATCAACATTTGCGAAGAACGCGGCAGCGGAATTGATAAGGTGATTTTTGACATAGAGATTTTCCAGCTTCCCGCCCCAGATTTCAGAGTTATTGAAGACAATACCGTCTCTATTCTTTATGCGGATAAGCCGTTGTCTGCAATGGATGCGAAAGACCGCGTTCGCGCTTGTTACCAACACGCTTGCCTAAAGAATGTGTTCAATGAGCGTATGACGAATGAAAGCTTGAGAACACGGTTAAAGATCGCCGAGCACAATTATTCAACGGCATCAAGAATCATTGCTGAGACGATGAGAGCTGGGCTGATTAAGCCCTTTGATCCCGAAATCAAATCGAAGCGATTGTCCAGCTATGTTCCTTTCTGGTTCTGACTTTATGTGATGGGCATGTGATGAATAGAAGGAAAGGTAACAGACAGCTTCTGTCCGTATATTGTCAATACCTTGTAATCCAATAGATTACAAGAAATGCTAAGGTTTTACTTTATGTGTCACGCATGTGACATGTGATAGGTAAATGGTTCCTGGCCAATGAGTGAACGGAAAACGGACGGCTTTCAACTAATCATTATCGCTGGCCCAAACGGCGCAGGAAAATCAACGCTCGCGCCGTTGTTGTTGCGCGACAAGTTAAAGCTCACTGAATACGTGAACGCCGATACGATTGCGCTGGGGCTTTCGGCATTTGCGCCGGAAAATGCGGCGATGGAAGCGGGGCGTGTGATGCTCAAGCGGTTGCATCATTTAGCCGCGCAGCAGAAAAGCTTTGCGTTTGAGACAACGTTGGCAACACGGTCGTATGCGAAGTGGTTGAGGACGCTGATCGAACAAGGCTACGATGTGCATTTGATTTACTTGTGGTTGCGCAGCCCCGAAATTGCGATTGCACGTGTGCAGGAACGGGTTCGCGCAGGCGGACACGATGTGCCGGAATCTACGATTCGGCGTAGGTATAAACGAGGCGCGGAGAACTTTTTTGCGTTGTATGAATCGCTGGCGACAAGTTGGTCGGTGTACGATCACTCGCTGACGAATGCTCCGTATTGTTTAGCGATGAAGGAAGCTCAGGCTGCATCGGTCATCTTTGAGGCGAATTTATGGCGGCAATTTTGTGAGGTAGCAAAATGAAAGAAGAGACGAACGGGCAATCAGGCTTGCGCGTTCCACATGGGAAGGAACTCGAAAACATCCTACGTGAAGCAGGTCGCCAAGCACGGATCATGCACAAAAAACTCGGCAACCCCATCGCCAATTGGCAGGATGGCAAAGTCGTGATTATCCCACCTGAAGAAATCCCTGTTGATGATGACGAAGTTGTAACGGTGAAGAACGATTAGCCTTACCCGCATCTCGTTATATCTTTTTTCAGTCGAAAATTTTCAATCGAAAAAAGGTATAACGCCAATAGGTATAATGAACCGCTGAAACAGCAACTCAACAAACAAAAAAGGCGAGAAGAAATCCTCGCCTTTTCCGTTTCTGCGTTGTCCCGAAACTTTTAGAACAAATACCCGCCAGCGGCTACGACCTTATCCGCCAGGCTTTCCCGAATTGCCGAGGTGTTGATCGGCGTGTACTTCGTGAAGCGTTTCAGCGCAGCCAACAGCATCCGCAAATCATCGCCTTCGGCAATCGCGGCCAACGCGTTCTTCGCGGCGGCTTCGATGCGACCGAGGGCGTCGTTGGTGTAGAGCTTCGTTGCGTCAATCGCGGCTTGATGTTTCTCTGCGCCGTCGCGTTCAATCAGCTTCGCGGTGCGGGCGATGGCGCTGTCAATCAAGAAAGTTTCAGTGATGATGTCGGCGGCCCAGCAGAGGATCATTTGTTGTTCAGACAAACCAGCCATGAATTTCTGCGCGGCGGAACCGAGCACCATCAACGCGACTTTCTTGGCGTTGGCGGCGATCTTGCGTTCTTCGGCCATCGGCGCGTCGTCTACATCTTCAAATGACGGCCCCGCGAGCAATTCTTCCTGCAATTGTTTCGCGGCGGCGAGCAGCGGCAATTCGCCTTTCATCGCGCGCTTGAGCAATTGGCCGGGAATCAGCAGGCGATTGATTTCGTTCGTGCCTTCAAAGATACGATTGACGCGGCAATCGCGGTACACGCCTTCAACCGGGTAATCTTCCGTGAAGCCGTTGCCGCCATAAATTTGCACGCCTTCGTCGGCGCAGTAAAACAACGCTTCGGTGCCCGCGACTTTAATCATCGCGCATTCGATGGCGTATTCTTCGACAGCTTTCAGGATTTCAGTAGGCAGGCTTTTATCAATGCCGTGCTCGCGGTCTTCGATCATACCGGCGGTGCGATAGACAGCGGATTCGACGGCGTAGATGCGCGCGAGCATTTCCGCGAGTTTGTATTTGATCGCGCCAAAGGTCGCAATCGCGCGCCCAAATTGATGCCGTTCTTTCGCGTAGTTGGCCGACAAACTCAGCACGCGTTTCGCGCCACCGATGGAACCTGCGCCCATCTTGATGCGCCCGAAATTCAGCACGTTGAAGGCGATCAAGTGGCCTTTGCCAATTTCGCCGAGCAAACGATCTTTCGGGATTTTTGCATCCTGCAAAAGCACTGGCGTCGTCGAAGAGCCGCGTTGACCGAGCTTGTGTTCTTCTTTGCCGGGCGTGACGCCGGGATCGTCTTTTTCGACGATGAAGGCCGAAAACTTGTCGCCGTCTACTTTCGCAAACACGATGAACAAATCCGCAAAGCCGCCGTTCGTGATCCACATTTTTTCGCCGTTCAAAATCCAATGTTCGCCGTCTTCGCTGAGTCGCGCAACGGTCTTGGCGCTGAGTGCGTCGGAACCCGAAGTAGACTCGCTCAGGCAATACGAACTGATCCATTCGGCGGAACCGATCTTGGGCAGGTAATGTGCTTTCTGTTCTTCGTTGCCAAAGAACACGATGGGCAACAAGCCAATGCTGCTGGTTGCGCCGAAGCCTGTGGCGAACGAAGCTTGGCCGGAAAGATGTTCGGCAACCAACATATTCGAGATGTGATCCAGTTCAAGACCATCGTATTTTTCCGGGATCGAAGCATTGATCAATCCAAGTTCCGCGCCTTTGCGAATCAGGCTGCGCTGCACTTCGTAGTCTTTGGATTCGAGTGCTTCGTGCTGCGGAATGACTTCCTTGTCCATGAATTCGTTCGTCGTGTCTCGAATCATCCGATGTTCTTCGGTGAAATCTTCGGGCGAGTACACTTGCGACGGCGTGGTTTCCGCGAGCAAAAATCCACCACCTTTGACGACTGTTTTTCCCTGTGCTGTAGCTGACATAAAAGCCTTTCTGGTGGTCAGTGGTCGGTGGTCGGTGAATCGGCAGTTGCATTCTACCGGCCACCGGCCACCAACCACCGATCACCCTTTCAGTTCATAAGATTTTCAAAAATTCCAGCAGCGCCCATACCGCCGCCGACACACATCGTGACCATGCCGTATCTGGCTCCGGTGCGCTTCATTTCCTGCAAAATCGTCGCGGTAAGCTTGGCTCCGGTGCAGCCGAGCGGATGCCCCAGCGCGAGCGCGCCGCCATTGACGTTGACGCGTTCGGGATCAATGTTCAGATGCTTGATGACGGCGAGCGCCTGGGCGGCGAACGCTTCGTTGAGTTCGATGACGTCGATGTCATCGAGCTTGAGACCCGCGATTTTCAACGCTTTCGGAATCGCTTCGACTGGGCCGATGCCCATCAATTCCGGCGGCACGCCCGCGACGGCGTAGCACACGAAACGCGCCATTGGCTTGAGTCCCAAGGCTTCGGCACGTTCGCGCGACATCAGCAACGCAGCGGCTGCGCCATCGGACATTTGCGAAGACGTTCCAGCAGTGACCGTGCCGCGCGCGTGAAAGACAGGTTTCAGTTTCGCCAAGCCTTCCAGCGAAGTATCGCGCCGCACGCCTTCGTCGGTATCAAACACAAACTCTTTCGTAGCGATGCGATTCTTCGCGTTGAGCGGTTTGCCTGCGGCTGCGGCGATCACATTAACTTCACGACTCACAACCGTGATGGGCACGATTTCATCTTTGAATTTTCCTGCGTCAATGGCTGCGCCTGCACGTTGATGCGAACGCACGGCAAATGCTTCTGCCTCTGCGCGCGAGATTTCGTACTTCTGCGCGACGTTTTCAGCGGTTAATCCCATGTTCAAGTACACATCAGGATAAACATCTGTCAGCGTTGGATTCGGCGACAGGTTGTAACCGCCCATCGGCAACATAGACATAGACTCCGCGCCACCGCCAATGGCCACTTCTGACGAGCCGACCATAATGTGTTCGGCAGCCTGCGCGATGGCTTGCAATCCCGACGAGCAAAAACGATTGATCGTCAGCGCCGAAGTCGTCACGGGCAAACCGCCAAGCAGCGCGATTTGCCGCGCCATATTCGCGCCCTGCTGTGCTTCGGGTGTAGCGCATCCGATGACGACATCATCCACTTCCGCTGGATCAAGTCCCGGCGTGCGCGCCAATAATTCCTTGATGACTGCGCCGCCCAAATCGTCAGTCCGCGTGTCTTTGAGCGTGCCGCGCGGTGCCTTGCCAATCGCGGTTCTGAGTGCGTTTACGATAACTGCTTCACGCATGAATTTGTCTCCTCTGAAATGTACGACAGGCGGCTCGCCTGTCAGGTCATTTCTTTTACAAGCAGGGACAGGCAAGCTGCCTGTCGTACATTTAATTTCGTAACGGCTTGCCCGTTTTGAGCATCGCGGCCAAACGCTCTTGCGTGGCTTTGGTTCCGCATAAGCTCACAAATGCCTCGCGTTCCAGATCAAGCAAATACTGCTCCGTCACGCGCGTTGGATGCGTCAGGTTGCCGCCTGCCAGCACCTCAGCAATCTTGGTTCCAATCAACGCATCGTGATCGGAGATGTAGCCGCCGCGTTTCATCATGTGCATGCCGAGCTTGAATTTCGTCAGCGCCGCTTCGCCCAAGACCAAAATGTCCTGACGCGGTTGCGGGGCGACATAGCCTTCGCGCGCCATCGTCAGCACGGTTTGTTTGGCTTCTTCGATCAGGCGGTCGTTGTTCATCACGATGCGGTCAGTATTGCGCAGGATGCCCCAATGACGGGCTTCGATGGCGCTTGTAGCAACTTTGCCCATTGCGATCAACTCGAAGTTTTTGCGCAGGATTTCAAACTGATCGAGGTTCGGCGTATCGGCTACGGCATCGGAGGCGCGCAGCGCCATTTCCTTCGTGCCGCCGCCGCCGGGCAACAAACCGACGCCGACTTCGACCATGCCGATGTAGGTTTCTGCCGCAGCTACCGCGCGATCCGAATGTAGTGTCAGTTCGCACCCACCGCCGAGCGACAAGCCGAATGGGGCAACGACGACGGGCTTGGGCGAATAGCGCAGGCTCGTGGTCATCGTTTGGAACTGCTTCACGGCAAACGCGAGTTCGTCCCAATCGCCTTCCTGCGCGCCCATCAGGATGAGCATGATGTTTGCGCCTGCCGAAAAATTCGGGCCTTGATTGCCGACGACGAGGCCGACGAAATTCTTTTCGACTTCTTTCAGCGCCGCCGCGACCATCGCAATTTGATCGCCGCCGAGCGCGTTCATCTTCGCGTGAAATTCGACGCACGCGACGCCATCACCGAGGTCAATCAAACTCGCGCCGGAGTTTTTCTTAATGACTTTTGATTGATCTTTCAGCGACTTCAGAATCGTCACGCCAGCCGGAACGCGCACGGGTTGATACGACGCGCTGGCAAAGTCATAAAACTGCTTCACACCGTTTTCGACGCGATAAAAACTGGTGTTGCCAGCCGCGAGCATCGCTTCGATGTTGGCCGGAATCGCGCGGCCTTCTTCGCGCATCTTCGCCACCGATTTTTCGACGCCGATGGCATCCCACTTTTCAAAGATGCCCATTTCGTGCGCAAAGCCCCATCTCATGGCGTTGTCAATTTCGACGATGTTGTCCGCGATTTCCGGGATGCGATTCGCTGCATAAATGGCTGCATCGGCGAACGTGTGCCAGATGTATTCGCCTGCGCGATCTTTCGCGTAAGCTAGTGTTTTCAGGCGTGCGCCCAAGTCTTCGATTTGTTTCGCTGCGCCGACGGAAGGGAAGTTGGCTTTCTGCTGTGGGCGATATTCAAGCGTCGCAAAATCCAGCGTCAAAATGTCTTTGCCGACTTTCTTGTAAAAGCCGCCTTTCGTCTTGTCGCCGAGCATTTTGCGCTCGACCATCTTGTCGAGGAGTTCGGGAACCTTGAATGATTCACGCCGCTCGTCATTCGTCAGCGAATTGTAGAGATTACGCGCGACGTTGTACGCCGTATCCAATCCGACAATGTCCAACGTGCGGAAGCTCGCGCTTTTCGCGTGACCGATCAGCGTGCCGCTCAACGAATCAATCTCTTCCGGCGTGTAGCCTTTTTCGAGCATGTAGCTCAAGCCGTTCAGCATCGAAAAATTCGCCAACCGATTCGCCACAAAGCCCGGCGTGTCCTTCGCGTACACGACGCCTTTGCCCATCACGCGATCAAAGAATCCGGCCATAAAACACGCGACTTCCGGAGCGGTGTCGGGCGTCGTAATAATTTCCATCAAATGCAAATAGCGCGGCGGATTGAAAAAGTGTGTACCGAGAAAACGTTGGCGAAAGTTTTCCGAACGCCCTTCGGCTAACGATTTGATCGGGATGCCGGAGGTGTTCGATGTGATGATCGCTTCAGGATGAAGATGCGGTTCGACGCGCTCGTACAAGCTCTGTTTGATGGCGAGATTTTCGACGATGGCTTCGACAATCCAGTCGCAACTTTTCAGTTTCGGCAAGTCGTCATCGAAGTTTCCGACAGTCACGAGATCCGCTAATTCTGACGACATGAATGCGGCGGGCTTGGCTTTCTTGGCACCTTCCAAGCCAGCCGCCGCGATGCGATTGCGAACAGAACGTGATTCTAACGTTAACCCTTTGGCTTGTTCTTCCGGTGTTAATTCGCGCGGCGCGATGTCGAGCAATAAGCACGGGATGCCAGCATTGGCGACGTGCGCGGCGATTTGTGCGCCCATCACACCGGCCCCTAAAACAGCCACTTTTTTGATTTGCATTGATAACCTCTCTTCAGGATTTTGGGTACGCACGCATCTTGCGTG
>JAFDVL010000119.1:0-24400 GCA_018268995.1 Acidobacteriota bacterium
TATCGTTTTGTCTAGTACAAAGGGTTTTTATTCATATCTTCAAACCCTTTAATAATTGGAACTGTTACAAACGATGCAGATGTATCTATGGGCTTAAAGGTAAGAGTCACTGTCATAGATATAATATTCTTACTAGATTCATTCTTTATCTTGAAAGAAAAGTTTTTTAGCCAACTAATATCCCCGCTATCTTTTCCAAATTTGTCCCCCAAAATAGATGGCTGCCCCAAAACTTCCAAGCTTTCAATGCTAGCAGGTTCAATAGAAAGCCGCTGTTGAGAAAGCGGTACTCCTTGCGAATAACAGGGCATCACTGTCAGTATCAAGAAAAAAGTAAGCTGAAGTAACCATGTCATTTGAGTAAATGCTTTAAAGTTAGCCATGTTCATTGTTTATTCCTTTCATATTTTAAGCTGCTTAACAAGATTGGTTAAGAGGCGATTAAAATGGTCACTCAATCTGGTAAGAGTAACCTTTCTTTAACTCAACTTTTAGTAAAAAACAGTTCTTGGCAATCTGTAAAACAGCAAAACATTATATGGTTATTTTCCCCTTTTACCTTAACCTACATTAAGTGATGCTCTCTCAAATCTCTGATTTTCCCTTCAATAACCACGCACCACGCTATATCTCTGGACAGTTCTCCCCCTCGACTTCATACGTCAACGCCTGCAAATCTTGGAGGATGGTCCATGACTTCTCCTCAGCAATTACCCCTTCGCATTTCATCACTCTCAAAATATTACTCAGCCGCTGCGGCGTAATCCCTAACATTCCGGCAATGTCCTGTTTGTTAAGGGGTAAGGCCAGGTATAGCTGCCCTTTTCGTTCGAGGCCAAACTCTTTTGCCAAGTAAGAGCAGCCTAATCAACCGGGAGCGGGCGTCTAAGGTGCTTTGTTGCGCGCGTTGATCCACCTGTTCATTTCGTTGGCGGCTGACTAATTTCAACAATTCGTGCCAAAAAGCTTCGTCACTCTGGGCCAAGCGCAAGAACTCTTTGACCGACAGCCGATAGACTTCGCAGAGCGTGACACTGATTGCTGTCATTGGCGCAGGCTCATTGGCTAAGGCAGAGGTCGCCCCCAACAGACTGCCCACAAACCGCAAATCAAGAATGGTTTCCTGTCCATCCTTTTCTACGCGCGTCATTTTTACGAGACCTTTCGCCAACAAATAAATGTCGCGCACCGCTTCCTGTTGGCGAAAGATTTGCGTATGAATGGGAATATGTTGCTGAGCGGAGTTCTGCCGAAATAGCTGCAAAAAATCTTCATTTGAAATCATGTAAGCCTCTACCGTATCCACACAAAACCGTACGCCTCCTCTATGTGCCGCTTTTGTCCTGGAAAGCAGCGTACTTTAGCGATAGGAGTAGTGATTACATTTGATGATTTTGACTTCACCGAGTAACTATGGATTGGCAGAGATTCCCAAGGTGGCTCAGTAAAGTGAGCGGATATTAGCGAAGAGGTTGCGCCTTTGTCAAAGGGCGAAAGGTTCTTGCTTCGCCCAATAAGTCGTTTTTTTTTGCGTTTACGAGAAACAAGGCCACTCAAAACGAAGAGAACTGGTAATCGTAAAATAGCTATTGTCTTTAAGGCTCAAAACAGAAGCCTCATAATCGCTACTTTTCTGAAGCAAGTCGCGCGCGATACACATCCAAAATGACTGCGGCAAGAATGACGCAGCCAGTCACAATTCGCCGCGTCGGTTCCTGCGCGCCAATTTGCGCGAGTCCTGCGCCGAGGACAGCAATTAGTAAGACCCCGAAAAATGTGCTGATGATTGAACCACGTCCGCCCAGCAGACTGGTGCCGCCAATCACGCATGCGGCAATGGCTTGCAATTCGGCTCCGGTGCCCGCGTTTGGGTCGGCAGAAGACAACCGCGCACATTGCAGGACAGCGGCACAGGCCGCCAGCAAGCCACTCAAAGTGAATGCCGCAACTTTGATCGGGCGCGGGTTAATTCCGGCATAGCGCACAGCATCTTCATTCGCGCCTACGGCCATTGCGTAGCGTCCCCAAACCATCCGCGTCAGCGCAAATTGCGCGACGATCACCGCGACTATTGCACAAGCAAATGGCAATGAAAGGCCCCAAAGCGAAGCCGAGCTGATTCGTTCGACCGACGCGCCAATGTACATTGTTTGCGATTTTGTTATCAGGTACGCCGCCCCGCGTGCAACTTCTAACATCCCCAGCGTCACAATAAACGAAGGCAATTTCCATCGCACCGTGATCAGCCCATTCACCAAACCGCACACCCCACCCGTCAATAAACAAGCCGCCAGCGCAGGCAACAAGGGCCAATGCCACTGCACCAGACAAACACCGAGCACCGCGCCACTCAATGCCATTACAGAGCCGACCGAAAGATCAATGCCGCCAACGATCATCACCAGCGTCATCCCAACCGCCAGCAACACCGCATCGGGAATTTGATTGGAAATTGTGTGCAGGGTCGTGAGCGAGAAAAAGTGGTTGGTCTTGAAACTGAAGGCAATAACCAACAACACCAGCGCGAATAACAGTCCGGCGTATTGCAACAGAATGCTATGCCAGGCTGCGGTTCGATTGGGCGACGCTGCGATGGTTGATTGCTTCATTTCCCTTCACTGTTCGCGCAATGGCATTGAATTCAGAGTGGGCCGCCCGATGTACGACAGGCGGCTCGCCTGTCATTGGCCGCCCCCCCGCAGCGGCGACAGGCGAGCCGCCTGTCGTACATCGCTTAATTCAATGCCATGCACCGCTAGCGATAAATAATCGCACGTTGCAAAACTACCTTTTTGCCTTTGGATCGCGCATCGGCATCTTCACGCGTCACGATGCGTAGCGTGTGTTGGCCAGGCTTCAGGTCATACGCGCGCCACAGGTCGTAATCAAACGTGCGCTCGACCACGTAGGCATCAATGAAATCCATCTTCTTGCCATCCAGAAACACATCCGCGCGCCCGCCATCCTGCGACATGGGGCCAAACACACAGATCGCTTTGCCCGCAAAAGTCAGCACGGCTTCCGCACCTGCGCCGCTGGCAGCCTTGCCTCTGGGCTTGTTGTCTTTGGGCGGCATATCATCGCGCCAATTGCCTTTCCATTGCCATGCGGGATCGTTGAACTGCACAAACTTCTCTGGGATGCCGGGATTCCATTGTTCCAGCTTCGGCGCTTTCGGCAGTTGCACAGGCACTACGATTTCGCTGTCAGTCACTTTGCCGCCAACGCTTGTGATGACTTTGTGCGCGCGCCTGATCGTAGAATCTACGATGGTGTTGAATGAATAATCAGTGAACTGAAATTTCTTGTCAGCAATTGCCGCAATGCCGGATTTCCAATTGTCAGGAATTTTATCGTAGCCCACCATCACACCAAGCACCCCAATCGCGCTGGACGGGTTGCAGTCGGAATCCTGTCCGGCACGCGTGGAAATATCAATCGTCTTGTCAAAATCGCCATTGCCCCAAAGCAACCCCAACACGATGTGGCCGCCGTTCAGTCGCGCATCAATGTTGAAATCCTTCAGCACACCTTCGGGACACGGATCGTCTTTGTCCCACTTGTCTTTCAGCAGCTGCCACGCTTTTTTCCAATCGTCTGGATACTGATTGTGCCACGCCAGCAAATCGCTCACGAGTTTGCCGTAGCCGCTGTTTGCCGGGATGCTTTTCAATCCGGCTTCGACGACCTTACGCGGATCGCTCTCAAAAAATGCAGCGGCGTACATTCCGCTGACAAACATTCCGCCGTACAAACCATCGCCGAAATTCATCACGCGCCCGACGCGGTCGGCGTATTTGTTCGCTTCCTGCGGCAAGCCTGGCGTCATCATCCCGATGAAGTCGGCTTCGATCTGGAAATCAATATCGTTCGCGTGAAAGTTGTATTTCGGATGCCCGCTCCACGGCGCTTTGATGCCGCGATTCAGGTTTCGCCGCGCGCCTGCGTTGGCGTGCCAGAGCATGTATTTGGAATCCTTGAAAGCCTCGCCAAACTGTTCTGTCGTCGCGTTCAGACCGATGTCATCCAGCACTTTTGTAAACGTCATTTCGACATACAAATCGTCCTGATCTATTGAATTGCTGATACGTTCCGGCGTCCATTTCAATTCGCCTTCGATGATTTTGCCGTTGTGTTTGAATTCGGTCGGGGCACCAAATGAAACACCGATCATTTGTCCGGCCCATCCGCCGCGAATTTTGTCTTTGAGCACGGCTTGCGATAGGCGGTGTGTTTTGGTTTGTGCAAAAACGATTGAAGCAATGATGATCAATGTAGCAGCGGCCAAGAAAACAATAAATGGTCTTTTCATAGGAACCTTCTCTTGAGACGCGAAGCGCCTGGGAGCGCAAGCGTCCCGCTTGCTGAGGCGTACATCACAAATTCGTTGAAGATAAATGCTGCGCTTTCGCAAGGTTGGCAAGCGGGACGCTTGCGCTCCCAGGCGCTTCGCGTTTTCAACGAGTCAGTATTTGCTCGACTTCCGCGCGTATCGGTAACGAAGCCTGTGCGCCAAGTCGGGTAATCGAAATCGAAGCGGCGACATTAGCAAACGCAATTGCCGCATCCATCGTCATTCCTTCGGCCAGGCCCGTCGCCAATGCGCCGTTGAAACAATCGCCTGCGGCTGTCGTATCTTTGGCTTCGACAGCGCGCGCGGGGAAATGTTGTGCCCCTTCGCTCATTGCGAGAAACGCGCCTTTTTCGCCAAGCTTCAGGATGACTTGTTGCGGGCCAAGCGAAAGTAACTGGCGCGCAACATCAGGTGCATCGGCCAATGAAATGTAATTGCCAGAAATGCCCATCAAGGCAAGGGCTTCGCTTTCGTTCGGCGTCAGGATGTTGACGTTGCGCAACAACTCTTCTGGTAATGAACGAGCAGGCGCAGGGTCAAGAATTACCATCATTCCCAAATCGCGTGCGTGCGCGGCTGCGGCGGTGACAGTTTCGAGCGGCGTTTCGAGTTGCAACAACAAATGCGTTCCGCTCAATAAAGACAGGGCTTCTGTCACGTCTTTCGGTCGTAAATACTCATTCGCGCCGGGAACCACAACAATTTGATTTTGCCCACTCGCTTCGACCAGAATCAGTGCGATCCCGGTTGACGCTTCCATCGTGCCGCGCACGTAGCGATGATTGACGCCCGCCGCGCGCAGGCTCTCCTGCAATTGCGCACCGTAAACATCCATCCCGACGCAGCCAATCATCGCGGCAGTGCCCGGTTGCGACAGCCGACCAACCGCGCAAGCCTGATTCGCGCCTTTGCCACCGGGGAGCGTAAGAAAACCGCTTCCGGGCAAGGTTTCTCCGCGCTGCGGCAAAGTGGCAACTTGCACCACGAAATCAAGATTGAGACTGCCAACAATGACGACTTTACTCATTTTTTTGAGCCACGAATTGACACGAATTTTCACGAATGGAAAGCAGGATGTATAAGCCACAGATTACACAGATTGCCACAGATTATTTTCTGATTATGAATTGGAATCTGTGTAAATCTGTGTGAATCTGTGGCGAAAATCATTCGTAAAAATTCGTGTCAATTCGTGGCCAGAACCTCTTTCGTAACCAAATCCACGGCGGTTTCTTTGTCCGCAGGCACGGTTTTGGTTTTCAGCACTTCCAACGCGTATTCGATGCCATACACGGCCAGTTTGTCACCGTGCTGATCTACGGTCGCCAGCACCTGCCCGTCTTTCAGCAATTGCCGCACGGCTTGGATGTTATCGAAGCCGATCACACGAATCTGCCCTGCTTTACCTGCGGCTTTGATGGCCGCAACAGTACCAAGTGCCATGCTGTCGTTCGCGCAGAGGATTGCTTTCAATTCCGGCTTTTCGACCAACAATGCCGCCGCGATTTGATTCGCTTTCGCAGTTTCCCAACTGGCCGATTGCGAGCTGACGATATTCATCCCCGCCACTTTCATTGCATCTTCAAATCCAGCCTTGCGTTGTTGGGCATTGAAGGCGGTCGGCACGCCTTCGAGGATGGCGACTTGATCGCCCGCCTTGAGTTGTTTGGCAAGAGCTTCGCCCGCCAGACGCGCGCCTTTGCGATTGTCGGGGCCGACAAAGGGAATCCGCAAGTTGCGTTCGGCCAGCACTGCCGCGTCGAGTTTGTTGTCAATGTTGATGACGACAATGCCTGCTGCCTGGGCACGTTGACACACCGCCACTAAAGCTTTGGAATCGGCAGGCGCAATGACGATGGCGTTTACTTGCTGCGCGATCATTTGCTCGACGATTTCGACCTGGCGCGCGACATCCAGTTCATCTTTGATGCCGTTGGCGATGAGTTCATACTCCGCTGCGTGTGTCTGTTGATGCGCAGTTGCGCCGTCCTGCATCGTTTTGAAAAATTCGTTGGCGAGCGATTTCATCACCAGGGCAATGCGTGGTTTTGCGGACTGTGGGGCGGAAGTGCAACTCGCGAGCAGTACGACAACAAAAGCGAATAAACAGTGCTTGATAAAGGGATGCAATCTCATGACTCCTTTGGTGTAAACCTGATTTTGCGATGCGACAAACTTGCGGTGCGTTAAATCCTGGGCGAATATTACGATTGGACGGCGGCGAGGTAAAGCGCCTGCTCAAAAGTTACGGATAATTTCCAGCAAAAGCACACGATCTATTTTCAGGAGTCTCTGATGAAACCTATCTTCTGTGGCAGTCTTGTTGTCATCTTCTGCCTCGTGCTTCTCACCAGCTCTGTTTTGGCACAACCGACACGCACCAAAGTCATCCTTGATACAGACATTGGCGACGACATTGACGATGCGTGGGCGTTGGCGTTCATCCTCGCGCATCAAAATTTTGACTTGCTGGGCGTTACGATCACACACGGCAATACGCCTGCGCGCACGCCGATTGCGACCAAGATGCTGCACATCACGGGCCAGGACAAGATTCCGGTTGCAGTGGGCCGCAAAACTTCGGACGGCTATGCATATCAATACACCTGGGCCGAGAATTTCACCGCTAAAAAGCCGATCAAACAATCTGCCGCAGATTTCATCGTCGAACAGGTCAAACGCTATCCGGGCGAAGTTGTGCTGCTCGCCGTCGGCCCATTGCAAAACGTCGCCGACGCGTTGCGCAAAGAACCAAATCTGGGGAAATACCTCAAACGAGTCGTGCTGATGAGCGGTTGTGTTTATGGCACGGCATCCAATCCAACCAAATTGATTCGGGAATGGAATGTTTTCCAATCAACGGCGGACTCACAACTTGTTTACGGAGCGGGCTTGCCGCTAACGATTGTTCCCCTTGATGCCACAACTCATGTGCGGCTCACCGAAGACGAACGAAAACAGGTGCGCGATTACAAATCACCGCTGACCTATGCGTTGGAAAGTCTCTATCGCCTCTGGCTCGAAAGCCCGACCTCAAAAATGACGTTACACGATCAGCTGGCGGTGGCGGAAGCGGCTAGTCCCTCCACGTTTTTTGGCAAGAAAGAAATCGTGCCGATTGTCGTAGATGCTGAAGGATACACGCGTATTGATCGCGAACGTGGAAAACCAGTCACTGTTTGCCTGGAACCCAAACGGGATGAGTTTATGAAATATTACATCGGTGAACTGATCCACCAACGACTTGGAAGATGATTTGGCAGGATGGGGATTTTTATTCTGAGGTCGAGAACGAGCGGTTTTATTCAGCCATGATAATTCGGCCTTCTTCGACTTGTGCAGTTGAGGCAGAGGAACGGTGATTCACAGGATCAGGGCCGCCAAGTTCGTTCATCAGATTTTTGAGGAATTCGTCTTGCACGCTGCGCAAATGGGTGACGTTGCGGCCTTCGGCCATGTCGTAAATCACGAACAAAACGGCACCTTTATCTTTGGTGTAGGCAATGCCCGCTAAATTCGCAGCACCATTGTCCGTTTCGTGCAGCGTTCCGGTTTTGGCAACGACACTGCCAGCAAAACCAGGTTCGGTAAAACGACCGCCAACCGTGCTCGGATCAATCCCGGCAATTGGCATCAGGTCTTCTGGGCGGTAGCCATTTGACTGTAGCCAGCTAAACACGCCACGCAACATTTTTGCCGTGCCCCACGGCGTCAGGCGGTTGGTTTCCAGGCCCGAAGTGCGCGAGATAAAAACCTCTTCTGATTTCAATCCAACCCGGTCAATCAGGAATTTCTTTACGCCTTCCGCTCCGCCGATAAATTCGCCGACGGCATCGGCAATGGGATTGATGCTGCGTGCATTTTGCTCTTGCAGAATGTGAAGCAATGTATCGGATTCCAGCGTGAAAAGTTGACGCCCCAGTTCATTATTCAGCGTGCGATTTTCCACCAGCGTTTCGCCCCGAATGGCAATGCCAAGGTTACGCCGCAAAACGGCGGCTGAAATGTCAGCCTGGCTATTTTCATTACAAGTAAACGCCCCAGCCACGATCAAATCGCCTGTCACTCGACTGATCCCTAATTTCCGCAATGTGGCACCCGATTTGACAGCATCCGCAATCGAAAACGCCGGGTCACCGCCGCCCACAACAATTAAATCGCCCTGCAACTCGCCGGTTTTCGCGTTGATCTCGCCATAGGCTCGAAATTCGGTTTTGAAGCGATATTCCACACCCAGCTTATCAAGTGCGGCGATGGAGGTGACAATTTTCATGACCGAGGCGGGATTGAATAAAGCGCCTTCATTGAAAGCCACGATAGGCTCACGCGTGTCCAAGGTTTCGACATAGACGCCGTGCATTTTCAAATCGCGGCCTTCGGCAGTGAGCTTTTGTTTGAACTTGGTCAGAGATTGTAATTCAGCGGGTTTTCGTTGCGTGGGATAAATCGCGCGGATTTGCGCCCATAAAGTGGATGTAACATCTGCATTGAAAAGACCATGTCCCTCAACACTTAGCCCCGTCGGCCAAAGCATCGGGATAAAGCAGGCAAGCAAAACGCAGGCGAGTGGAATGAGTTTTTTCAATCCGAATTTAGAAACTTGCATGACTTTAGTGGGGACTGGTTTGACAGGCGCTTCTATACATAGAAATAATCTCAAGACTCTGTTCTCGTCCGCGGGAGCAGCCTTTGAACTTTATGAGCGCCGCCGCGACGGGGGACTTTGAGGCGTCACGGTCAGCGAAGTTTAATCATTTTCAGGACACGAATCAAGTTTCTTTTCTTCCGTAACCTGCTACTCTTGGAACTACTATGAAATCCAATCACCTACGCGGTTTGTTGCTTCCCTTTTTCTGTTGTCTTTTTTTCGCCAGCCTGGTGTGGGCACAGGCGGGGCGGAATCTGCAAACGACCGCCACAATTTCCCTGCCAGCACCGGAAAACGATCTTGGATTTAAAATCGGAACAGATCGCAAACTGGCCCGGTGGGAACGGTTTGTTGCCTACTTCGAGCATCTTGATGCCGCAAGTGACCGAATCGTTGTGGAAAATCTAGGAAAGACGACGCTGGGGAAACCATTTATCACAGTCACGATCAGCGCCCCTGAAAATCTGAACCGATTGGATGACCTCAAGCAAGTGCAGCTTTTTCTTTCTGACCCACGTCGGTTCAAGCAAGACGAGAAAGTTGCGCAAGAGTTAATCCAACGCGGAAAGACTGTTGTGGTGATTACCTGTAGCATTCATTCCACCGAGGTTGGCGGCACGTTTACAGCAACTGAATTAGCCTATCGGCTGGCATCCAGCAACGCGCCCGAAATCAAACAAATTCTGGAAAACACAATCATCGTACTTGTGCCTTCGCTTAACCCTGACGGTACGGACATCGTCGCGGACTGGTATCAAAAAACGCTGGGGACACCTGCTGAAGGCACTTCCCCGCCAGAGCTATACCATCACTACACCGGGCACGACAACAACCGCGACTGGTATGCTTTTACGCAGGCGGAAACGCAACTTACCGTAGATAAAATTCTGAACGTCTGGCATCCAAACATCCTGCACGACATTCACCAGCAGGGAGCAAATGGATCGCGGCTGTTTGTGCCGCCTTATGTCGAACCGTGGGAACCAAATATTGATCCAGCCCTGATCGCAGGCGTAAATGCTCTTGGGACATCAATGGCGTGGGAATTAACCGCGCAAGGCAAAAGTGGCGTCAGCATCAACAGCAGCTACGACGCCTGGACGCCAGCGCGTGCTTATTCGCATTATCACGGGGCGTTGCGGATTTTGTCCGAAACAGCCAGCGCCAGATTGGCAACGCCGATTGACATTCCATTTGAGCGATTGGGAGCAGGCATTGGCTATCACGCCCAGGTGCAAACCTGGAATTTTCCCAAGCCCTGGCCCGGCGGCAAATGGACGATTGGCAATATTGTGGATTATCAAACCTCTGCCGCTTTGGCGTTGCTCAATCACGCAGCCCGTTACCGCGAGCAATACGTGCGCAGCTTTTATGAAATTAACAACCGCGCCGTCACCGCCAAACCTGATCTTTATGCATATCTTTTACCTGAGCCGGAATTCCCAAAGTCGCTGGCAGCCGACGAAGAAAAGCTAGCCAACAGCAATAAAACCGAGGCAAACAAAACTGAAAAAGAACACAAGGTAGACGATTCGGACATTAAGAAAATCACCAACACACCCGCCACGACAGAAGAGGTCTTGTATTACTACAAAATCGAAGGACTGGATCGTGTGCTGGGGATTCTGAAACGCGCGGGAGTTGAAGTCCTAAACGCCGCGAAAGAGTTTACCGCCGATGGCAAAACCTATCCGAAGGGAACGCACATTGTTTTGATGCAACAACCCTATGCCAGCTTTGCGAAAACGATGTTGGAACGTCAACAATATCCTGATTTGCGCGAATACCCCGGCGGCCCACCGAAACGGCCTTATGATGTGACTGCACATACGTTGCCACTTTTAATGAACATTCAGGCGATTCCAATCAAACAAGCATTCACGGTGGATGGCAGGCGTGAACCCGTGGCGCTCGTCCTGCAAGCTCGCGTGCGCTCTAATTCGGGTGTGCGCGTTGGGCTATACCAAAACTATCAGCCTGCGATGGATGAGGGCTGGACGCGCTGGATGTTTGATCAATACAAATTTCCTTACACGCGACTCAAACAGGAAGAAATTCGGAGTGGCTTTCTTAAATCAAAATTCGATGCCATCATCCTGCCCGATCAATCTGTGCGAGCGATTGCTGAAGGAATCCCCGCGAACAGCAATCGCGCCAGTGGAGAGGGCGAGGCACCAGGTTCTTACCCAACAGAATTCACAGGCGGTTTAGGCGAATCTGGCATCAAAGCCTTACGCGAATTTGTTGAGGCAGGCGGCACCCTCATTACTTTCAATAACGCCTCCAACTTCGCGATTGAAAAGCTCGGCGTGCCCGTGCGAAATGTCTTACAACGCCTACCCTCGCGCGAATTTTATTGTCCCGGCTCGATCCTGCGTACGCAGCTTGATACCTCCAGTAATTTGACCTTCGGCATGGAAAAGGAATCCATCGCGTGGTTTGAGCAAAGCCCGGCATTTGAGGTGCTGGATGCAAACAGCGTGCGTGTCATTGCACGATATGCCAGTGACGCGAATCCATTGCTGAGCGGCTGGATTTTGGGCGACCAGTTGATTCGCGGCAAAGCCGCTCTGGTGGAAGCCAAATTAGGCAAAGGGCGCGTCATCATGTTTGGCTTCCGGCCACAATATCGTGGGCAAAGTCTGGCAACAGTCCCCTTGCTCTTTAACGCAATCTTAACCAGCAAACCAGAATAATCTGTGGCAGACTCCCCATCACAGAACCCGCCGAAACGGTTACGCCAAGTCCTTGGGATGGGCTTTGGCCTTGCTGTCATCATCGGCAATACGATTGGGGCAGGAATTCTGCGTACGCCCGGCGAAGTAGCAGCATATTTGCCTAACGCCGGGTGGTTTCTGCTCGCCTGGGTAATTGGCGGACTCTATGCCTTGCTCGGAGCCTTATCTATCGCGGAACTGGGGACGATGATGCCGCAATCAGGCGGGCAATATGTTTATGCGAAACGTGCGCTCGGTGATTACGCGGGCTTTGTTGTGGGGTGGAGCGATTGGATTTCAACTTGTGGTACAACGGCATTGATCTCAATGGTTATTGGGGAATATGCCAGCGCCTTCTGGCCGCTTTTGGCTGGGCGGGCCACCTGGATTGCAGCAGCCGTCATGATCGCGTTTGCCGCATTGCAATGGCGCGGGATCAATTGGGGCAGCCACATTCAGAACCTGACCAGTTTGCTCAAAGCGGTTGCCTTTATTGTCCTTGTCGTGGCGTGTTTTGCTCTCGGCAATAGACAGGATGCTCCGAGTGTTGCCCCTGCCAGTTCGCAGCCCTTTTTTTTCTCCCTCATTCTGGCGCTGCAATCCGTGATTTATACCTATGACGGTTGGACCGGCGTCATTTATTTTTCTGAAGAAGTACAGCAACCAAGTCGCGACATTCCACGTGCCTTGTTCGGTGGGGTAATTTCAATCATCGCGATCTACCTGCTGGTAAATCTGGCGTTCTTGTATGTGTTACCCATCGGGAAAATGGCCGCAGAACCGTTTGTTGCCGGAGCAGCCGCGCAGGCAATCTTCGGGACGCGCGGTGAAAAGATCATTCAAATATTGGTGATCATTTCCATGTTGAGCAGCGTCAACGCCAATACGCTGATGGCAAGCCGTGTGCTCTTTGGAATGAGCCGCGATGCGTTATTTTCTGAGAAAGCGACAACCGTCAATCAAGGCGGCACCCCCACCACAGCATTGCTGGTCAGCACGATCATTGCACTATTTTTCGTTCTGAGCGGAACCTTCAATCAAGTGATTGCCGTGCTCGCATTTTTCTTCGTCGCGAACTATACAATCTCGTTTCTGTCGGTGTTTATCCTGCGTCGTCGGCAACCCGCCGCACCACGCCCTTACCGTACAATCGGGTATCCGATCACAACTGGCCTGGCGTTTTTCGGTTCCATTGCATTTCTTATCGGAGCCATCGCAAGTGACACCCGCAATAGCCTTTACGCGTTATTCCTGCTGGCAATCAGTTATCCAGCCTTTTTGGTGATACAGCAAATCGGCAAGAAGTCTCGCCCACAGTAAGCCCATCCCCTTCCTTCGTCGTTTTTCCCGTCTCCGATGAAAGCAATCTCACCACAAGTAAGTAAGCACTTACTCTTCTGCTTGCAATTAACAGGTCGGCTGTGGTAAGTAAGCACTTACTTTATGTACCTGAGTTACTTGATTTCATAAAAGGAGACTCCCTGTGCGTTATCGAACCATGCCTCTTCCATCCCCTTCCCCTGAGGCAGCAGAAAAGCAGGCCTGTCGAATGACAGCTGAAAATAGGCGGCAACAAATTATTGATGTAGCCATTCGACTTTTTTCGCAAAAAGGATTCCGTGGCACGACCACCAAGGAGATTGCGCTTGCGGCGGGTGTCAATGAAGCCATTATTTTCCGGCACTTTGCGACCAAGCGCGATTTGTATTCTGCCATCATTGACCAAAAAGCCTGTGCGACTGAAATGGTCGCCAAACAGGCAGAAGTCGCCAAAGCCATCGAACAGCGCAATGACCGTAAGCTGTTTGAAACGCTTGCCATGCACATTTTAGAGTCGCATGACAATGATGACACCTTCATGCGACTTATGTTTTACAGCGCACTGGAAGGGCACGAACTCTCAGACATGTTTTTTCGTAATCAAGTCGCGGAACGTTACCGTGAAATTGCAACATACATTAAAGAGCGCATCCATGAAGGCGCTTTTCGTAAGGTTGATCCAAACATTGCCGTTCGGGCCTTTTTCGGCATGGTCATTCATCACGCCCAAACGAAGCGATTTTTCAATCAGAGTTTAGGAGATCAAAAAAGCACCTTTTCCAATCGGATAGCGGCGGAACGATTCACTGATTTATTCCTGGCGGGCATTGCCAACCCTGACCAGCCAGGTAACAAACGCAAATAATATTTTTGAGGATTTTTATGAGCGCACCCACTACGAAACGTAGTCTTGATATGGAAAAAGATAATGTTACTCCGCTTCGGCCTCATCGTCTTGATGAGCATGACGTCGAGCCAGCAAAAGGTTCACGAGGCAAATGGATTTGGTTACTTCTTTTATTGCTGCTCGTCGTCGGAGGGTTTATTGCCTTTCGCCTTAGAAAGGCAGCGCAACCGGCGCAACCATCCCAAACAACGGTGGCAACGCCCAAACCGGATGCTCCGATTGAGATCACGACCGCAGCGGCGATTTCGCGCGCCTTGCCACGCACCGTGGAAGTTGTCGGCTCTTTGACTGGCGACGAAGAAGTAGTGGTGTCAGCGCAAATCGCAGGCGAAATTTCAGCGCTCACGGTTGATTTCGGTTCGTATGTGCAACAAGGCCAAGTCATTGCGCAAATTGATCGGCGCGATGCACAGCTCAAACTAGAGCAGGCCGAAGCCGCGATGAAACAGACGATGGCGCGACTGGGCATGAAAGAAGGCGTGAAGTTCGATCCCATCAGCACCGCTGATGTGCAACAGGTCAAGGCACAATTGGATTGGACCAAGACGGATTTGGAACGTGCCACGAAATTGGTTGAAGCAGGCGACGTTCCGCGTGCGGTATACGATCAAGCATTAACGCAGAAGAATTTAGCGCAGGCTCGCTATCAGGCAGCATTGGATGCGGTCAATCAGCAAGTTGCGCTGGTGGAACAACAGCAAGCTGCACTCAACCTCGCGCGTAAAAACCTGGGCGATACGGTCGTCCGCGCCCCAATCAGCGGCGCAGTCAAAGAAAAAACGCAATCGCGCGGCGCATACGTTCCCGTCGGCGGAAAAATCCTGACGCTGGTGCGGACAAATCCACTTCGCCTGCGAGCCGATATTCCTGAAACATTTGCTGCGGCAGTTCGCGTCGGGCAAACCATCACACTTACGACAGACGCATTCCCGGATCGAACTTTTTCCGGGCGCGTCGCACGCATTGGCGCTTCATTGAATGAACAAACCCGTGCCTTGACGGTTGAGGCACAGGTTGCCAACCCGGGCAATCAACTTCGCCCCGGCATGTTTGCCAAATCGCAATTGGTCACGAATCGCAATGGCGCAGCCCTCATGATCCCGCAAAAAGCTGTGTACACAGTTGCAGGCATCAACAAAGTCTTTGTCATCGAAAACGGCAAAGCTATTGAGCGCATCGTGAAAACGGGCGTGTCAGATGGCGAATTGATTGAAATCACAGAAGGTGTAAACGAAAACGAACAAGTTGCCACAAGCAATGCCGATAGGCTGCAACAAGGGAGCCTCGTCACCAGCAAATAAATTCATCCACGAAGCCACACGAAGTTATACGAAGAACAATTAAAAATCTTCGTGAAACTTCGTGAAACTTCGCAGATCAGACTGATTGTTTTATGCAGAAATTAGCTGAAATTTGTGTTCGCCGCCCAGTCTTCGCCACGATGTTGATTACGACATTGATGGTGCTCGGCGTATTTTCTTATCAACGTCTCACAGTCGAACGCTTTCCGCGCGTCGAATTTCCGGTCATCTCGGTTATCACACGCTTGCCCGGTGCTGCGCCGCAGGAAGTCGAAACCGAAATCAGCGACAAAATCGAGCAGGCGCTGAACACCATCAGCGGCATTGAGGAATTACGTTCGACTTCATCGGAAGGCGTTTCGCTGGTGTTCGTCACCTTTGATTTAGACCGCGATCTGGATTCAGCCGCACAGGATGTGCGCGATAAGATCAATACGATTTTGCCGCAATTGCCACGCGGCATTGATCAACCAACGGTCGAAAAGCTTGATCCTGATGCCTCGCCGATTATGACGCTTTCGCTGGCGTCAAATCGTTCCGTCCGCGAAATGACAGAGTTTGCCGACAAAGTGTTACGCCGCCAATTGGAATCGGTGAACGGCGTCGGACAGGTTACATTGCTCGGCGGACGCAAACGACAAATCAACGTCAATCTGGATGGCAGCAAACTACGCGCCTATAACCTGACCGTTGCACAGGTATCGCAAGCCTTGCAGGCACAAAACCTGGAAGTCCCCGGCGGGCGAATCGAAGAAGGGGCACGAACCGTCACCTTGCGCACGCTTGGACGCCTGCAAAACGTGGCCGAGTTCAATCAAATCGTCGTAGCCAGTCGCGCTGGTTATCCGATCAAAATTTCTGACCTGGGCTTTACGGAAGATGGCGTCGAGGAAATCGAAACCGCTGGGATGCTGAATGATAAGCCCGCGCTGCTGCTCAACATTCGTCGTCAATCCGGCACCAACACAGTGGATGTGATTGACGCGTTGAAAGAACGTCTGGACGGACTGAAAAAGACGTTGCCTGCCGGATATTCCGTTGAAATTGTGCGCGATCAATCGGAATTCATTCTTGCCTCGTTTCACGCGATTCAGGAACACTTGATTGTCGGTTCGATTCTGGCGTCGTTGGTCGTGTTGCTGTTTATGCGCAATTTGCGCGCGACGATCATTTCGGCGATTGCGATTCCGACGTCCATCGTTTCGACGTTCGCGGTGATGGAGTATTTCGGCATCACGCTGAACGGCCCGTCAATGCTGGGGTTGACGCTTTCGGTGGGTATCGTGATTGACGATGCGATTGTCGTGCTGGAAAACATCTTCCGGTACATCGAAGAAAAAGGCTACAGCGCGTTTGAGGCGGCGATTGAAGGCACCCGCGAAATTGGTATGGCGGTGATGGCGACCACCCTTTCGCTGGTCGTGATCTTTCTGCCCGTCGCGTTTATGCAAAGCATTCCGGGGCGCTTTTTCAAGAGCATGGCACTGACCATGTCGTTTGCGATTATGGTGTCGTTAATCGTCAGCTTCACGTTGACGCCCATGCTTTCCTCGCGGCTCTTCAATAACGTCAAGCAGCGATTGGAAGGCGCGCACAAGGCCGCATCGAAAGAATCCTGGTTTGCTCGTCTGTTGGATGGGGGGTACACCAAACTGTTAACGCTCTCGCTGCGTCATCGCGTGATTGTGTGCTTCATCGCGCTGGCAGTGCTGCTTTCGCCGGTTGTGATTGGTCGCTTCATCGGCTTTGAGTTTTTCCCGAAAGATGATCAAGGCGAGTTTGAAATCACGTTCCGTGCGCCAGAAGGCACTTCGGTACAAGCCACGATGGAAAAGGCCCTGAAGATTTCCAACGATCTGCGCAAGCTGCCGTATGTGCAATATACCCTGACAACACTCGGCGACAGCCAACAGCGCCTGACCAACGAAGCCAAGTTGTACATCAAGATGACGCCGCTTGCCGAACGCAAGATGACGCAATTCGATTTGATGACAATGGCGCGCGATCAGGTAATGATGAAGCCTGAATACAAAGACCTACGATCATCTGTCACCGTCGTAGCGCCGATCAGTGGCGGCGGGCGAATGAATGCCGACATCTCTTACCAATTGTTGGGACCGGATTTAGATAAGCTCGGCAAATATTCTGAAGAAATCCTGCGGCGCATGCAGACGACACCGGGCGTAGTGGATGCAGATACAACCCTGACCCTTGGCAAACCGGAACTGCGCGCCCGCGTGGATCGGGCCAAAGCCGCAGATTTAGGCGTCAGCATTGCCGACACGGCACAAAGCCTGCGGCTCTTAGTCGGTGGCGATAAGGTTTCGACGTATAACGAGGGCGGAGAACAATACGAAGTACACATACGCGCAACCGAAGGCTTCCGTTCCGATGCCGGTGGCATCAGCCAGTTGAATGTTCCTTCCACACGTGTCGGCAGCATTGGCTTGGATAGCTTCGTCAAGCTGGAACCCGGCAGTGGCCCAACACAGATTGACCGCTCGTCACGGCAACGACTGGTGATGCTGACGGCGAACGTGAAATCCGGATTTGCCCAAAGCCAGGTCAGCGCGGCGATTGCCAAAGCAGTCAAGGAAATGAACATGCCCCCGGATTATCAATTCGCTCCGGCAGGCAATATCAAAGAACTAAACCGCACATTGCGGGGCTTCGGCCTGGCTTTCTTATTGTCGTTTATTTTCATGTACATTGTGCTGGCCGCGCAGTTTGAATCGTTCCTCCACCCAATTACCGTGCTTCTGGCCTTGCCGCTCAGCCTGCCTTTCGCGTTGTTGTCGCTGGTGATTGCCAACCAATCAATGAATATGTTTACGCTGCTCGGATTGCTGGTGCTGTTCGGGATGGTGAAGAAAAATTCGATCTTGCAGATTGATCACACAAACGGTTTGCGCACAAAAGGAATGGAACGCCACGAAGCCTTGATTCAAGCGAGCCGTGACCGTTTGCGCCCAATTCTGATGACAACCATCGCTTTCGTCGCGGGGATGGCTCCGCTGGCTGTCAGCAGCGGCCCCGGCGCGGGCATCAACCGTTCGACTTCCGTCGTTGTTATCGGCGGACAAAGCATGTGTTTGCTGTTGACCTTGTTGATGACCCCCGTCGTGTATTCGATTTTTGATGACTGGATCAATTCGACAGTTTGGGGACGGATTGCCGGATTTTTTGGCGGACTACGACGCAGGGTTGCGGCCACCGCTTCGGCATTGTTTGGGACAGTTGGAAAGTAAGAACCTATGCTCTATCTAACCGAACAAGACGTCACCAACTTACTCACAATGCAAGACGCGTTGGACGCGGTGGAGACAGCTTTCAAAGCACAGGCAACAGGTGACGCAACGAACGAGCCACGTCGTCGTGTCCGAGCCAATAACGCCATTCTCATGACGATGAGTGGCGCGATTGCTTCGCTGAACGCCTTTGGATTGAAAGCGTATTCCGTCGCACGCGGCAAAGCGCGTTTTCACGTCAATCTGTACGACACGGCAACGGGCGAACTGCTGGCCCTCATCGAAGCCGATAAACTGGGGCAAATGCGGACAGGCGCAGCCAGCGGCATCGCGACCAAATACCTGGCACAGGCCGAGGCGAAAACTGTTGGCATTTATGGCACAGGTTGGCAGGCGCAATCGCAACTTGCGGCGGTGTGTGCAGTTCGCAACATCCAAAGCGTCAAGGTTTATAGCCGCTCAGAAGAAAAGCGTAATCACTTCAGCGCTACGATGTCCAAAGAACTCGGCATTGAAGACATCTCGCCAGTGGCTGCCCCAGAAGAAGCGGCAGAGGCAGACATCATCATCACCATCACTTCGTCTCGTGAACCAGTGCTGAAAGGCGCATGGATAAAGGCTGGGACGCACATCAATGCGGCGGGCGGCAATTCGATTTTGCGCAGTGAAACCGATGATGAAGTCATCCGGCGCGCAAATTTCATCGCAGTTGATTCCAAAGATCAGGCGCGGATGGAAGCAGGCGAATTCGTGTTCCCAATCGAAAAAGGATTGCTGACGTGGGAGCGCGTGCAGGAAGTTTGTCACGTCGTCGCGGGCAACGTCGCAGGCCGCAAAAATGCAAATGACATCACGTTCTTCAAATCGTTGGGACTTGCGATTGAAGATGTCGCAACCGCTGCTCTGCTCTATCGCAAAGCGCAGGAGCAGAACGTAGGGCGAGCGTTGTAATTATGACAGGAAAAGTTATGAAAGTTACGAAAGCTGTTTTTATTGGATTCGCATTATTTAGTTCCTTAACCGTCCTGGCACAAGACACGGGACAAACAAAATCCTTTGCGCCTGAAACGCGCATCGGGGTGGATACAACCAAACGCGTGAAGATGACGATGCGGGAAGCCGTCACAACTGCGCTTGAAAATAACCGCGACATCGCAATTGAGCGTGAAAACGTCAAACTAAACGAATGGGACGTGAAGGGATCGCAAGGGTTTTACGATCCGGCAATCACTGGCTCATTTGGCTATCAGCGTGTGAATGCGCCCGTCACAAGCATTTTCGGCGCAGGGCTAACCACTGGGTTGACGGGAAGCGCGACGTACAATCAACGGGTTCCCAATAAATACGGCTCCATTTTTCAAAGCACCCTGAATAACACTCGTTCTACCTCTGACAATCCTTTTATTGATTTGAATCCGCAAATCACGACCACGCTGAACTTCAGTTTTATTCAGCCGCTGTTTCGCAATCGCAAAGTGGATATTGGACGACGGACGATTAAGCTGGCAAAAAAACGGCTGGATATTTCTGACAGTCAGTTTCGCCAGCGCGCAATTGAGATCATTTCGCAAGTGCAGCGTGCTTACTGGGATTTAGTCTTTGCACGTCGCGATTACGAAATCAAAAACGAGGCGCTGGCAAATGGCAACATCCAACTGGAACACAACCAACGTTTGGTCGAAGCTGGAACACTGGCTCCCGCCGATGTCATCTCTACACGCGTAGATGTCGAACGGCGTAAAGATGAAATGGAAGCGGCAACCGAAGTCATTCAGCGCGCCGAAAATGCGCTCAAGTCGTTAATGCTGCAACCTGCAAGCACCGAACTGTGGGAATCTATTATTGAGCCGATAGATCGGCCTGAAATCAGCACCGATGTGATGATGTCCCTAAAGGACGCCACAACTTCCGCCTTCAAAAATCGGCCTGAGTTAGAGCAGTTTCGATTACGCGGCGAACTCAACGACATTGACGTTGAATACTACAGAGACCAGACCAAGCCGCAAATTGATTTTTATGCGAATTACGGCACAACCGGATTAGCAGGCTCGCTGCGCACAACGCCGAATCCGATTACGGCCAGCAATGCCCTGCTCTATGGACGCATCAACCAACTTTCCACGTTGGCTGGGTTGCCGCCGCTGACAACAACTACTGGCAGCACGAATCCGGTCTTTATCGGCAGCTATCCCAAGAGCGTTTGGAATTTGCTCAAGAACGACTATCGCACGATCAGTTTTGGCATCAACATCAATCTGCCCCTACGCAACACAACAGCGAAAGCACAGTTGGGACGAGCGCTGACCGAAGCCAAACAAATTGACGTGCAAAAGCAGCGCGCGCTGCAAGGGATTGAGATCGAAGTCCGCAATGCCTTGCAATCCGTCGAGACAGCAAAGCGTCGCGTTGAAGCCGCAAAGAATTCGCGCATCAATGCTGAACTGCAACTCGCCAGCGAGCAGCGCAAATTCGACGCCGGCCAAAGCACGAACTTCTTTGTGCTGGATCGCCAGAACGCGCTGTCTGCTGCGCAGGGACGCGAATTGCGCGCCTTGACCGATTACAACAAATCTGTCGCTGAATTGCAGCGTGCGATTTCGACCACGCTGACGATCAATAACATTTCGTTTGCGAATACGGAATTACAGAAATAGGGCAGCAAGCCGAACGGGCTTCATCGCGCTATTTGTTTTTCGCTTGAGTTCCAGGCTCTGCGTTAGCACGCGGGGCCTGTAGCTTTTTCACAATCTGCTTAGCCAACTCTGGTGCTGCCGTTACACTGTCCCACGCAGTTACTTTCCCAGATGCTAAAATTACACTCGTCCTTGTATCCGTCACTTTGTAGGTGAAATCAAAAGTGAACAGCGGGCGATCCACTTCAATCACCAAATCTCCGCCGCGATAATCGTCAATCAACAACAACTTCAGGGCCTTGAACTCAGGCATGTTGATAAGCTTTGTTTCCAATTGCGAGGCAGAGAAAAATTCCGTGTTTGACCGAATGCGAATCGTTTTCGCGCCACGCAATTGATCCTCAGGGATAGTGTTGGCAATGGCGGCGGAGGCTGGAGCCTCGGCTTTTGTCGGGGGCCGTAAAAACGTTCCGGCACCAAGCGCAGTTCCATTTGTTGCTGCCGCTAATCCTGCAACACTTTGTACGGGAATCGCAAAATTCAAATTCTGACCAGATTGAGATGAAGTGATAATGCCGAGTGCGCGCCCTTGCGCATCAACAACCGGGGCACCGCTGGAACCTGCCGACACAGGCGCAGTGAATTGCAAAATCTTATATCCGGCTCCTGCCGTCGGCACCTCATCCGCCATACGAATCGCGCTCAAAATGCCGTCTGAAGCTGACCACGTGAGAGTTGCCGGATTTGAGATGACAAACACTTTCTCGCCAATCTGTGCCGCATCCGCATTTGCCAGAGGTAAGGCGGTCAGGCCCTGCGCCTGAATGCGCAAGGCAGCGACATCGCGGCGTTCGTCATACCCAAGCAATTCGACTTTGTCGAAGACTTCGCCCGATTTCAGCCGCACCTGCACTTCTCTGGCATTTTTGATTAGATGATAGGCGGTCAAAAGAACGCCATTTTCTTTGACAATAAAACCTGATCCGGTGGCCTGTAACCGCCCGCCACCTTCGCCAGTCAGGAGGTATACGACCGAAGGTGAAACCTTGCTTGCGAGCTGCTCATTTGACACTTGGGAAAAAACGGGCAACGTCACACACGAAAACATCGTAAGAATAAGTAAACAATAGGTGAAGATTTTTTCTGACATACTATGCTCCTGGTTTTGAGTAATGCTAATGGGGTTCATTGAACCTTTTGCAAAACCAATGCCAGCGCATCGTCCCGTTGATTTTACAGTGGTTTCTTGGCGCTGAAGCGATTGCGCCAGAAGTAAGCCGCAAGAAATTGCTGACACCTGACAGGCAAATTTTCTAGCGCATTGTCTATCTTCCGTTTGATAGACTTCTCGTATCCTTCGCTATAAAATTCGCGTTGTCTTTTCGATCCCAAAAGAACATTACAAACACTGCCTTTCTCTTTATGAAACTTCGAACTTCCCAACTCGTCGCCCTTCTTCTTTTGCTCAACTCCTTCGTTTACCCGCAAACACCCACCCGCGACACGTATCGTCCGACAATACGCGGCACACGAGCAGTCGTCGCAGGCGGGCAGCCGCTTGTCGTTGAAGCCGGGATGCGGATGCTGCATCGTGGTGGTAATGCGGTGGACGCAGGTGTCGCAGCGACATTCGCAGCATCCGTGATCGAATTCTCGCACTTTGGTTTTGGCGGCGAAGTGCCCGTGATTATCAAGCTCGCGGGCAAACCAGTCGTCACGATCAACGGGCAGGGACAAGCACCCGCCTTGGCAACGCGTGATTTTTTTGAGAAGCAAGCAGCCGGTCAGAGCGAAGTGCGGGGACGGGCACAAGGCAGGATTCCGGGCACGGGGCCATTGGCAGCAACAGCGCCGGGCGTGTTGGGCGCGATGATTGTGGCGCTGGACGAATTCGGCACAATGAAACTTGCTGATGTATTGCAACCCGCGATTGAACTGGCCGAAGCTTTCCCGATTGACGAATTGCGTGTGCAGTACATTCGCAACACCCGCCCCATCATTGAGCAATGGCCAGAAACTGCCGCCGTGTTTTTGCCAAATGGCGAAGTACCAAAAGTCGGCGACATCTTTGTACAAAAAAATCTGGCGAACAGTTTGCGCGAACTCGTCGCGGCGGAGCAGAAAAACGCCAAGCGCGGACGACACGCCGCTTTGCTTGCCGCGCGCGACCATTTTTATCGCGGCCCTCTCGGCAAACGCTATTGCGATGCAATCGAAAAAGCGGGCGGCTTGATGCGCACAAGCGATCTCGCCAAGTTCAATGCGAATTTGGACACGCCGACAAAGACAAATTTTCATGGTTATGAAATTTACAAAGTTGGTTTCTGGTCGCAGGGGCCAGTCATGTTGCAGGCGCTGAATCTGCTGGAAAGCTACGATCTAAAAGCGCTCAAACACAACTCGCCTGATTACGTTCACACCTTGACCGAAGCGATCAAGCTGGCATTTGCAGATCGTGATCGGTATTACGGCGATCCGTTTTTCGTCAAAGTGCCAGGCACAGAATTATTATCAAAAGACTACGCAGCAATGCGGCGCGCGTTGATTGATCCGAAAACGGCTTCACTTGATCAACGTCCTGGCGACCCGATCAACAAAAAAGCTCTGGCGCAGTTGATTGGGATGGCAGACATTGGCCCATCTGAAGTTCCTGCCGCCGAACGCGCGAACGACACAACCTGCGTCAATGCGATTGATGCACAAGGCAATGTGTTTTCCGCGACACCAAGCGGCGCGTGGTTGCCCTGTTTTATTGCAGGCGATACGGGCATTCCGATTTCGTCGCGCCTGCAAAGCTTCCTGCTGACGCCCGGTCATCCCAACGAATTGCAACCCGGCAAACGTCCGCGCATCACGCTGTCGCCAACGCTCGTGCTGAAAGACGGTCAGCCATTTGCCGCGCTCTCAACACCGGGCGGAGACAACCAGGATCAAGCGTTGTTGCAAGTGCTGCTGAATGTCATTGAGTTCGGCATGAACCCACAGGAAGCCGTCGAAGCCGCACGTTTTGATTCCGCGCATTTCGTCAGTTCGTTTGATGATCACAAATTCAATCCCGGCTTGCTGCAACTGGAACAGCGTTTCGGCAATGCGGTAATTAATGACCTGAAAGCGCGTGGACACAAGATTGAAGTAAAGCCTGATTTTTCGCCCACTGCCGCCCCCACAATTGTCATCTTTGATCCACGCACGAAATTAATTCAGGCAGGAGCGGATGTGCGGCGCGGACGATATGCGATTGGCTGGTGAAGAGCGACAGAGGGAAAGAGCGA
>JAFDVL010000119.1:24419-67425 GCA_018268995.1 Acidobacteriota bacterium
TCGCTCTTTCCCTCTGTCGCTCTTTCTTCCGCTCGCCAGCTCACACGAGGAAGTCACAAAATTATCAGCAAATCCGCAACAATTCCCGCCATACTTTAGTTCCCCGATCACGCCATACGCCATTTGAAAAAAATTACCCTACTGTCTAAGAGTTCCTGCTGGACTGCCTACGCTGATATGGGTATCATTGCTGCGTAGACTCACGACCCCGCGTAATTTGTCCACACCATCCTCACGGAGTTTTACATGATTATCAAACGATTGGCCGAAAAGGTTATTGATACGTTATTTGACTGCTCTTATATCGAGCAAACGGCTTATTTTCTTGAAGACGGCACCTTCTGGCGCGAAACCATGTTTCATTGCCGTCGTTGTGGCAAGGTAGATGCGCTGTCCCAAATTATGATTGGTGATGATGAATTCTGGGAAGCCAATACGCCCTATTACCTGACCCTGGATCAGCACGAAAGATAAACAGCCATTTGACGGGTTTAGGGCTTCAGGACTACAGTGAAAGCCTGATCTCGTCACCAAATGGAGGCTGTTTATGTCGCTTTTCGATCACGTCGCAATCAAATCCAACAACGTTTCGGCGGACGTTGAAAAATACCGGCAATTAGGATTTAAAGTTGAAGCCTGTTTCGAGGACTGGGGGATGGTGCGCGATGAACGTGGCATTGGGATCGCTTTACTTGGGCCAGGCTCCCACCATCCGACACATTTCGCGATTCGCGTAGAAAAGCTGGAAGATTTACAGCAGGCTGCCCAGGAGGAAAATCGTCCCTTACAGGAACACCGTGATCGGACAATCTCGTTTTATACGCACGGGGCGCAAGGCATCGCGTTGGAATACATCTGGTATCCGCCGGATTTCAACTAAAACGGGAAAGAAAAAGAGAATCCGTGAGTAGGCAGATTTTGCCATGCTCACGGATTCTCTTTTTCTTTCTCCCAGACGTTGCTACCGCTTCAATTCCCTACTCTGGCCGTGCTCGCCGCAGGAATCCATTTATCCACCAACCCCCACAAAACAGTAGTCGTGATCGGTTTTGGCAGGTGATCATTCATCCCAACAACTTTGCAGCGTTGTCTGTCGCTATCGCTGAGATCAGCCGTCATGGAAATGATCGGCAATTGATTCGCGCTGGCAATCCGACGACGAATTTCAGCAGTAGCATCAAAGCCATTCATCACCGGCATCTGACAATCCATGAGCACTAAATCGTACGCTGTGTTGATGGTCGCGTTGACTGCTTCCTGCCCATTCTCAGCCACATCTACGGTAAAGCCGCGCTGTTCCAGCAAGCGCACCACCAGTCGTTGATTGACGATATTGTCATCCACGACCAGAATGCGGCCTGTGACACTTGGCAACTGGGCGATTCGCTCCTGCACGACGGGCCGTTTGGGCGGATCAGAAAGCAATTCGCGCAGGCGATTGCGACGTACAGGTTTCAGCAGACATTCTGTATCTGTCCGCTCAGTGATGCTGCGATTTTGTCGCCCAATCATTAAAATCGTCCGAACCGGCCCACAGACCGGATCAGCTTTGATGCGTTCGATGAGCGTCAGCCCGTCAATCACAGGCATGTGCAAATCAATCAACACCAGATCAAAGCGATTCCCATTGGCCGCTGCATTTCGGAGCAATTGCAAGGCCTGTTGCCCGCTGCTGGCACTGGCGGATTCCAATTTCAGATCCGCCAGCAATTGCGTCAGGGCCTGACAACTTGCGGCATTGTCATCCACTACTAAAACGCGCCGTGGCTCAGGGATCGGTTCATGATGAATTTCTTCGACGGACTGTAGCTGCAAGCGAGCGGTAAAGTGAAACAAGCTGCCTTTGCCAATTTCGCTTTCAACACCAATATCGCCGCCCATCATTTCGACCAGTTTTTTGCTGATCGCCAGCCCTAAGCCCGTGCCGCCGAACTTGCGCGACATCGAACCATCTGCCTGTGAGAACGAACGGAATAACCGAGCACAGGCTTCCGGCGCAATGCCAATGCCAGTATCCGCAACCGAAAACTTCAGCAGACAGGAATTTGTGCCCGCTTTTTGCGTGAGAAATTCGACCTTGAGCACGACTTCGCCTTCCGACGTGAACTTAATCGCATTGCCCAACAGGTTGATCAGCACTTGTCGCAAGCGTCCCGCATCCCCTAGCAATTGGTTCGGGACTTTCGAGCCGATGTGACAAACAAACTCCAGCCCTTTGGATTGCGCTTGTTCGGCCAATAAATCTACGATGTCTTCAATCAGTTGCCGTAAATCAAAAGGCACGGCTTCGAGTTGCATTTTTCCGGCCTCAACTTTTGAAAAGTCCAGAATGTCGTTGATGATGTCCAGCAGGGCCTGGGCGGAATTCTTAACAGTCTCGGCATAGTCGCGCTGTTCTTCATCTAGTTCGGTATCCAGCAACAACCCGGTCATTCCCATCACACCATTCATTGGCGTACGAATTTCGTGGCTCATGTTAGCCAGGAATTCACTCTTGGCTCGACTCGCCTCTTCGGCTTTGGACTTCGCTTCTTCCAATTCTTCTGTCCGTTCCTGCACCTTGCGATCCAAATCAGACAGCAATGCGCGCAAGTCCCGGTTGAGGGTTTCGCGCTCGGTCAGCGATCTTTGCAACGCTTCATGCGATTCACTTAAGCGGCGTTCCATTTCGCCAAAATCGCGCACCAATTCGCGCAGTTCAGCAGGTGCCTGTTGTTCCAATGCCTGTAATTCATCCTGACTGGGAGCGCTCAACTGCCCGGAGGTATTAAAAGCGCGAATCGCTTTGACCAATTGTTCGACCGGCTGAGTCACATCTTTCGCCAGCACACGGGCCAACAAAATAACCAACCCAAACAGCACAAACACCCAGAAAATTTTGATGAGATAAAAACGCAGTGCTTCATAGCGAACCTGAGACATCGGCTCCTGCGCAAAGATTTGCCACCCCCCCAGATTCGAGATGGCGTGGCCCGTTAACCAGAGCTTGCGATCAGACGCCGTGTAAGCAAAGAAGGATTTATCTGTTTCTTTTTTAGCATCCGTCAGAAGTGGTGCATCACCCAGCGATTGTAAAGTCCGATATTTATTATCAGGATGCGCATAAATGACGTGTCCATGCTGATCGGTAATAATAAATTCGGCATTATTTCTGCCCGTATAATTCTGGACCATTTGCTCAAACAAATTCAGGTTGAGCGAGCCGCAAACGATGCCCCACAACTTGCCTTCGCGGAAAATCGGGCTGGTGATGACAACCACTGGAGCCTTTGTCACACGTCCCAGAAACACTTCGGAAATAAACGGCTTTTGCGTGGCAATTGTTTGTTGGAAATATTCACGATCATTGACAGTGGGGAAAGGCATTGGATCTTTTCGTTTTCCCTGGCCAATATCTTTCATGTCTCTTGATGAAAGCACTCGACCAGAGGCTTCGATCACAGACAACAACGTAAATGACTGATAATTCAGGTTCCACTGATCAAGCCAAAGATCGGCTTTCTCCTCGGTCAAACCGTCTGTTAATTCCAGCGTCTTGCCCAGGGAGGTTATCGCCTGGATATGTTTCTTGAGATTGCCATCAATGTGCTGGCGAAGCGCTATTGAAGTTTGAGATAAACGATGCCCCGCCTGTTCTTCTTGATAACGAGCTTGCCGATTGCCATCCAGAATCGTCATTGCCAGCAGTGGCAGCAAAGTCGCAATAATCAGGACACGACCTATTTGCACCCGTAAAGGCGGGCTTGCCGAATCATCACGCTCCTCCCCCAAAAGTTTTCCCATTGGCAGGAACAGGCGGAGCACTTCGGCTATCATGACGTTCGCCACGCCATTCAATGACCATTGAAACATGACTTCCCAGCTTTCATAGGTCGCCTTTTTTAAGATCAGAAAACAGACCAGCGCCAGACAAGGCACGCCTAATACGACCCAATAGGCAAAGGACGAAATAATGGCCGACATCTTGCGACGGGAACCATAGCCAAGCGCAATCGCTTCGGCACTGGTGACAGGAAGAGCAATGGGAATGTTTGCAAATCCGGTGCCCAGACCCGCCAGCGCTGCGGCGATTGCCCCAAGCCAGGGGCCGCATTCCAGCGCTAACAACACCGCCAACAGACCTCCCAACCGGAAATGAATATTGCCAATTACGGGTATGGGTAACGCATTAAGAGCCAGCCCCAAAAGCCCCGCGCCCAAAACGATCATGATCTGTCGAATTCTATTTTGCTGCATGCCGCTAATCTTTTCTGCTGTTATCTTGGAGGGCCGAAAGTCGTGTCCGTAAAAGACGAGTCAGGTTAGCTGGGGTCATTCGGGCGAGGGGCGCGAACCGTTTCGCGGCTAATTTAGCATAGATTGGTAATTTTTTTGGCTGACAAGTTTTGTCAGATTTTTCCGGTCATTCTGAAGATTTTATTTCCTGATGAGCAGCTTCATCCACGACCCAGATTAGCTGCCCTAAGACGGGCTGAATCAGTTGGCTGGGGTAAATTTGAGGCTGGAAATCGCCTTGCAGTACGGCTTTGAGAGTTGCGGCTTTGTCTGCGCCGCCAACTAAAAACATGACTTCTTGCGCCTGATTGATCGTCGCAGCCGTCAACGTAATGCGATATGCCTGCAATTTTTCTACATAATTTTCCACTGCGACCACCTCGGTGCCCGCTTGCAAAGCGGTTGTCCCTGGAAACAAGGATGCAGTATGACCATCCGCTCCCATCCCCAGAAAAATCAAATCGAACTGAGGTAAGGCTTCGGTCTGAAAAAATTGCCGCAGCTGTTCAGAATATTCTTTTGCCCCATGTGCAGGTTCTTTTTCTCCGGGGATACGGAAAACATTATGTGATGGCAGAGGAACTTTTGAGAGTAAAGTCTCTTTCGTCATTCGATAATTGCTATCGGCATGATCAGGCGGCACGCAGCGTTCATCGCTCCAAAAGATAAAGATGCGCTCCCATTCGACCCCTTCGCAGTGTGGGCTTTCTGCCAATAACGCAAACATCGCTTTCGGCGTCGAACCGCCTGACAGCGCCACGGTAAAGCGACCGTGATCAGCAATATTTCGCTGCGCGGCCTTGATGAAGTGATCGGCTGCGGTTCGGGCTAATTCAGCCGCATTGGCAACGACGATGATCTGAGATGGATGTAGAATTGACATTGCAGTGGTTCTCCTCAAAAATTGCGACGCAAGCCGAAACAATGCTAGATCATATGAACTGACATTTTTGTCAAGCCCCGAAGGAGAGTCCCTGTGTTCCATTCCCTGTTATTCGCTTTCGCTTTATTGCTGCCACTGCCACAACAACCAACGCAGCAACAAAGACCTCCGCAACAACCGCCATCCGGCAATGCGACCGAAGCACCTCGCCCGCTACCGGATGAAGCGCCCGTGGTCACGAAACATTCGATGCAGATAGGTGGTAAAGAGCTTCGCTACACGGTCACGACAGGGTTTATGCCGATCAAAAATGCGCAAAGCGGCGAAACGGAAGCGCGCATCTTTTTTATGGCCTACACGCTGGATGAAGCGCCGGACAAAGCTAAACGTCCATTGATGTTTTCGTTCAATGGCGGCCCCGGCTCAGCGTCTGTCTGGTTACACCTCGGCGCGCTCGGCCCCAAACGCGTGAAAATGCAGGACGAGGGATGGCTGCCACCGCCGCCATATCAACTCGTGAACAATGAACAAACGTGGTTGGATCAAACAGACCTGGTGTTTATTGATCCGGTCGGAACAGGCTACAGCCGCGCCGCCACGCCACAACTGGCGCAAAAGTTTTTCGGCTTACAAGGTGATCTGGATAGCGTCGGCGAGTTTATTCGGATGTATCTGACGCGCAATGAACGCTGGGCCTCCCCCTTGTTTTTAGTCGGCGAAAGCTATGGCACGACGCGCGCGTCTGGCTTGTCGGGACTATTGGTAGACAAAGGCATCGCTTTCAATGGTGTGTTGTTGATTTCGACCGTCATGAACTTCCAGACATTGCTTTTCGCGCCGGGCAATGATTTGCCCTATCAACTGATGCTGCCTTCGTACACGGCGACGGCGTGGTATCACAAAAAGCTTTCGCCGGATTTGCAAAACAAACCGCTACGCCAGGTTTTGGATGAGTCAGAAAAATGGGCGACGAATGAATATGCTCTCGCCTTGCTGAAAGGCGACCGAATGACCGCGCAGGAACGACAAAAAGCGATAGATCAAATGGCGCGCTACACGGGGCTGAGCAAGGAGTTTATTGACAATTGCAACTTGCGCGTTGAACTGGGTCGGTTCAATAAGGAACTGCTGCGCGACCAGAAAACAACTACAGGCCGACTGGACAGCCGTTTCAAAGGCACGGATTCCAACAACGCGGGCGAAGGGCCGGGCTTTGATCCGAGTATGACCGCGATTCGCCCGCCCTACACGGCAGCTTTTTATGACTACGTGCGCCGTGAACTAGGCTTCAAGAGCGATCTTGAGTATTACATTCTCGGCGGTGGTGTTGGGCGATGGGATTGGGGCGTAAGCAATGGCTATGCCGATACAAGCGTGGCGCTGCGCAATGCCTTCAATAAAAACCCGTTCATGAAAGTCTTTGTCGCGTATGGCTACTACGATATGGCCACACCGTACTTTGCAGCAGAGTATTCCATTGATCATCTGAATCTGAGTCCGACGCTGCGGCGCAACTTTACGACGGCGTATTACGAAGCCGGGCATATGATGTACATTGACACGAAATCGCTGGCCAAATTGAAGAATGACGTCACGGCGTTTCTGCAAAGCGCTGTACAAAAATAAAACCACGGAGCACACGAAGAACACGGAGAAAAGTCAGACAAGAGGAGGAAGCATTGCCATAAGATGGACAAAAACTTCTTGTGAATCCTGCTCATAATCTTGTCAATCCTGTCTAAAAAACTCCGTGCTCTCCGTGTACTCAGTGGTTAATTCAAAATGAAAGTTCGCATTGGCATTGATGTGGGCGGCACATTCACGGATGTCGTTGTGATTGACAGCGAATCGCGTGCGCTTGTTGGGCAGTTGAAATTCCCGACTTCGCACGATGCGCGTGAAGGAGTCGCGCTCGGCATCGTGACCGCACTGGAACGCGCCATGCAGCAATTCAATTTGCAGCCTGACGATGTCGCATTCATTGCACACAGTACGACTCAGGCAACGAATGCCTTGCTGGAAGGCGATGTGGCTCAGGTTGCCGTACTGGGCATTGGGACGGGACTTGAAGGCATTCTGGCCAAACGGGCAACGCGCGTTCCGCCGATTGAACTCGCCCCCAACAAATTCCTTACTGCCGATCATACGTTCATCAAACACAGCCATAACCTTTCAGCCACGATTGATGCACTGAAAAACAAAGGCGCACAGGTCATCGTCGCCAGCGAAGCGTTCAGCGTAGACCGCACCGTTCACGAAACCCAAATGGTCGAAAAAGCCAAAGCCGCAGGCTTACGAGCCACCAGCGGGCACGAAGTCAGCAGTTTGTATGGACTACGCGTCAGGACGCGAACAGCTGTCATCAATGCTGCCATTTTGCCGAAGATGATTGCGACAGCAGAGATGACGGATTCTTGCGTGAAGTCTTCCGGCATCACCGCTCCGCTGATGATCATGCGCTCCGACGGTGGCGTGATGAGTGTGGACGAGGTGCATCGTCGCCCCATTTTGACAATGCTTTCCGGCCCGGCAGCAGGCATCGCTGGAGCGTTGATGCACGAACGCGTTTCGGACGGAATCTTCATCGAAGTTGGTGGCACGAGCGCGGACATTTCCGTGATTCGGGATGGTTCGCCTGTCACGCGCCCGGCCAAGCTGAATGGACATCGAATGTACCTGAACACACTGGACGTGCGAACGCTTGGCGTGGGCGGTGGTTCAATGATTCGAGCGTCAAAAACAGAAGGCAGGATTACAGATGTCGGCCCGCGCAGCGCCCATATCGCGGGCTTGGGATATGCGTGCTTTGCGGCGGTGGAAGACTTGCAAGAAGCTGAGATCGAACTCATCCGACCAACCGAAAGCGATGCGGACGATCACGTAATTTTGCGGGGTAAGAGTAGAAAGGGCTATGCCCTTACGACAACCTGCGCAGCGAATTTTTTAGGCTACGTAAAACCAGATCATTTTGCCTTTGGAAATGCAGAAGCAACGCGCGTAGCGTTTGAGAAATTAGCAACATTTTTTCACTCCAAAGACGCAGAGACGGCACAGAGATTCGCAGAGGCGGTTTTGGAGACCGGATGCCGTAAGATCACAAATGCGATTGAGGAATTGATTGTCGAATATCAGCTTGATCGCGAGCATGTCGTTTTGGTGGGTGGCGGCGGCGGCGCGGCTTCGCTGGTTCCATTCACGGCGAAACTCCTGAATCTTGATCATCGCATCGCACGCAATGCCGAAGTGATTTCGCCGATTGGCGTGGCAATGGCGATGGTGCGCGACACGATTGAACGCAATATTGTTGATCCAACACCCGAAGACATTTTGAAAGTTCGCCGCGAAGCTGCCGAAGCCGCCATCCACGCAGGTGCCGTCGCTGACAGCATCGAAGTGCAAGTCGAAGTAGATAAACGCCGCAATCTGGTGCGCGCCACAGCGATGGGCACAACAGAGCTTCGCAAGCGCGACAACAATCAGCAAACACAAGGCGTCGAACATTGCCGCAAAATCGCTGCGCGTTCGATGAGAATTCAGGCTGAAGAAGTGACTTTGGCGGCAGAAGCAGGAATGTGGTTCGTCTTCATCGGCACACAAAAAGTGAAGTCATTCTTTGGCTTGTTTACCTCTCACCGCGAGATGCTGCGGGTGGTGGATCATTCGGGTGTAATTCGCTTGCAACGCAACACGGCTCAAATCCGTATATGTTTGCTACCTCAACTAAACGCTGAAATTACGGATGCAGTTGAACAACTTACAGATTTTGGCGATGCGGGACGCGCCATTCCCGATATTTTTGTTTTATACGGCGCACGAATTGCGAATTTTTCAGGCTTAGCGGATTTGGAGCAGGTGCTGGCATTAGTTGAAGTGGAATTACGCTCGCTTGACCCAGGAACCAGATTGATCGTCATTGCATGTCCCAAGTAGCGTGGTGAAGGAAGCAACTGAATGAAACCAAGTTTTTCCATCTTAATCCTCGTTCTGGTGTTTCCAGCATTCGCACAAACAATTGATCCAGCACGCCAGGAGCGTAAGCCGCTGACGCGAGAAGAACCTGAACGCGCAGCAAAAGCCCAGGAATTGTTGGAACAAGCGCGCGCCGCACTTAGTCAAAGTGCCAAGTTCGATAGCATTCAGACCCTTTCGGTAAGTGGCAATATCCGGCGCGCAGCAATGACTGCAACGGCATCTTCTGGCGGTGCCACAGGAAGCGTCACAGCCATTGGCGGGGATGTTGATCCGACGATCTTTGGTGCAAACAACTTCAAAGAATATTTTGCAGATGGCAAGGTAGAATACGATTTTTCGATGCCGGGCAAGTTCCGCTGGCAGGAAGACATTGGACAACAACAAAGAAGCGGATTTTTTGATGGTGACCGCTTGTGGCAAAAGGTTAATCGCAACGCTGTTAACTCACCACCACATGCAGCGCCGTTCATTCGGCAATTGCTGCAATCGCAATTTTCCTATCTCACACTCGGCTTATTGCTGGCTCCACCGCCGGGATTTCCGGTGGAATACAGTTACGCTGAGGAAAAGCCTTTTCGACAAACTGTGGCCGAAGTCATTGTCATTACGGGGCCAGGGTCGTTCAAAACTGAGTTGTACCTGGATCAAACAACGCATCTACCATTGCTGCTGCGTTTTGTGATCGGTGGCATTGCGCGTCCGGCGATGGTTTTTATGCCGGCTGGAACCCCGCAACAGGAAGGAAGGCGGGCGCTGGAAACCGCTCAGCAACAGGCGGAAGCCAAGCCGCCAGGCGCACAAGAACGCGAAAAACTCGTCTTCTTTACCGATTATCGTGTGGTTGATGGTGTGCTGTTTCCGCATAAGATTACCACCCAAATCAACGGAAAGCTGATAGAAGAAATTTCGTTTTCCCAGTTCAAGGCAAATCAGCCGATCAATCCTGAAAAATTTATGGAGAAAAAGTAAAATCGCGTTGTGAAGGCTTATATTGTTCTCATTACACTTACTGTCCTCTTCCCCGTTGCCTTGGCGCAGATGGTGGCTGACGATTACGAGCTAACCAATCGGACGCAAGGAATCTTACAACAAGCACGTACCGCCATTGGCGCGACTTCCCCCCTCCAAAGTCTTTCGGTAAAAGGCACGGTTCGACGTCAGGTAAAATACGTCGAAGTTTCTTCGCCGACGGAAGTGGAGGAAAAAGAAAAAACGCTGACGAGTAAATTGCGAGTGGAGTTCCAATTTCCCGATAAGTTTCGGGTGCGTGAACAAGGCTCACAGGTGAATGGGCAAGGATACGAACTGCTGGCCATCGTCAATAACAGCGAGGCGTGGATTTATCCGCAACCCATCGTCCCGTCAACACCAGAAAATCGTCGCGTAGTGAGCGTTGAAGATGCCGAGCAAAACCTGATCCGACAGGCACAAACCGCGCGCACCAATGTTTCGCGCTTTACTGTGGGGTTACTGCTGACCGCAGCTCCATCTATTCCATTGGAATTTACCTATGCGGGTCGCATCACTTCTGAAGTGGGCACCAATGACGTGCTGACCGTGCGGGAGGCCGAGGGGTATAAATTTCTGTTACTGCTTGATCCACAAACGCATCTGCCCACCATGCTGAATGAAACCGTTGTCATGTCGCAACGAGTGACCGTGATTCCAACGGGTCTTGGGTTTGATCGTCGCTACAACCGGGCGATTTTTACCAGAGCCAGAGAAGAACGCCTGGCTCGCAGCAAACCACCGCATGCTGTTTCCGTACAAATGCGGTTGTCAGACCGGCGTACTGTGGGGGGCTTAAATCTGCCCCATCGCATCAAAACCTATTACAACGGACAACTTGTCGAAGAAATCGAATTCGATGAATTTACATTCAATCGCCCCATCAATCCGAAAAAATTTGAAGAGAATCGGCCTCGCTAAGAGACAGAAAGACGGAGAGACGGAGGGAACGGGAAACCGAGGAACACAGAGACCGCAGAAACACGAGGCAAACCAAGCTGCCTCCCTTGCTCTTTCTCTCCCTCGCTCCTTCCCCTCCTCGCGCTTTCTCTCCCTCTCTCCTTCTCTCCCCCTCTCCGCCACGCCATCGCAAATCGCTGAGGCTTGCGGAATTACAATCAACCATGAAACACTTCCGCTTTCTTTCGGGCGGGTGGTCTACTTAGCAGAAGCGTCCTTGCAACCGCCACGCATTACGCTGAATACCACTGCGATTGCAAAACTGGCAGAATTCGCGACGCAAGCACCCACAGATTGCGCTTTTTGGTTCACGGCAGAAGCAATCACCGAAGTCGTGATTGCGCACGAGCTCTATCACGTCCTGACGCAACAGGCATCAAACAAAGAAGTTGAAAAGTTAGCCCACGAATTTGCGCAGACGCTAACTGGATTGCCGTTCTCCCCTCAGGTGTATGAGGGGGCACTTAAGCAAACTGTTCCATGTCGGAATACGAAGACTATTATTTAGGAATTGACGGCGGACAGAGCCATACGACGGCATTAGTAGCCAATGCCGAAGGGTTCATTGTCGGACGAGGCATTTCTGGCCCATCGAATCACACGCGCGAACCAGGCGGGCGCGAACGGCTTGAACGGGCAGTGAGTGAATCGGTCAGCGATGCCTTGCGTGCAGCAGGATTAATGGAGCGCGGTTTTATTGGCGATTTCCACTTTCACAGCGCACATCTGGCGATGACTGGTGAGCCGGAAGACAAACTGGAAATTGTGGATCAACTCTTGAGCGCAGAGCATTTGATTGTCGGACACGATGCGCCCGGAGCTTTGGCCGGAGCTTTGGCCAGCGAAAATGGCGTGATCGTGTTAGCCGGAACCGGATCTGTCGCATATGGCGAAATGCAGATCAGTCCGCAAACGTTGCGCGAAGCCCGCATTGGCGGAAACGGGTATATGTTTGGCGATGAAGGCAGCGGTTTCTGGCTCGGCAAAGAATCATTGCGGCTGGCAATTCAGATGGAAGAGCGGGAACTGCCTGACGGCGAAACGATTCGCACGGCATTGCTGACACATTTCAAACGCGACACCCTAAAAGGGATTGCCGAAGATTTTTATGCCGGGATTATTTCACGAGATCAGATTGCATCATTTACTACGAGGTTAGACCGGCTTGCACGACAAAATGATGAAATTGCGATGCGGTTACTTCATCAGGCGGCAACCGACTTAGCAGAGTTGGCAGAGGCAACCGTCATAAAACTTGGTGCCACCCGCAGACGGGTTCAGGTTTCCTATGGCGGAGGCGTTTTCAACAGCAAACTGCTGCTCCGCCAGTTCAAGACAGCAGTCAAACAATTGATTCCTAAAGCGCAGATCGTGACACCCTATTTCGGGCCTGATGGCGGAGCATTGCTCCTGGCATATCGCAACGCGGGGAAAAAAATCTCAAAACAGTTGCTGAAAAACTTAAGCTATGCAGATTGAACAGCTTCGTGGCGGGCTGATTGTTTCCTGTCAGGCTCCAACCGGCGCGCCGCTGGATGATCCTTTCATCATCAGCGCGATGGCGTTGACAGCCGAGCAACAAGGTGCCGTCGGTGTCCGGTTGAACGGGCCTTCGCACATTGCAGCCTCGCGCGCACGCATTGCGATTCCCATTCTTGGCATTCAGAAAGTTGTGACGCCGTCCTCAGAGGTGTACATTACGCCGACCTTCGACGTAGCAGAACGCGTGGCAAAGAGCGGCGCAGACATCATCGCAGTTGATGCAACACGACGCCCCCGCCCGAATGATGAAAAAGTTGAGCGCCTGATTCGGCAGATTCGTGAAGAATTGCAAAAACCCGTGATGGCTGACATTGCGACGGTGGATGAAGCATTATTTGCGGCAGATTGTGGTGCAGATATAATTGCCACAACACTTTGTGGCTATACCCAGGAAACGAGGGCTGTACCACTCCCGGCTTTTGATCTGATCGAAATACTCACAGCAAGGCTGTCCTTACCGGTTATCTGCGAAGGCGGTGTGGCATCGCCCGCAGATGTGCAACGGGTCTTTCAATGCGGGGCGTTTGCAGTTGTAGTGGGTACAGCTATCACAGGAATTACGCAGCTGGTGAAGAATTTTGTGGCAGCACTGCCTTCTGTGCCATGAATTCTGGCGAATTCTCGCTTTCATGGGTGAGCGATGAAGATATTTTTTTTGAGATTTCCGAAACGATTTTGTAATGGGGAGTTCATCAGATAGTCATAGGAAACAACGAAGATGCCAACGTCACAGGAACCCCAAACTCGCACACAACGTTATTCGGGCTGTGACCATCTAAAGCGGCGCAATCATTGAAAACAAACAGTGGAAGTGATTGCAGGTTATGGGTACAATAACTGCGTTTTTTCTGGTAACGACTCCCGAAAAAAGCGCGAGCAGTTTCCACAAGGAACCACTGCTGAGGAGACAAAAATTATGAATCACAGCGGACAAAAATCAGCGACCACACCTAATTATCTTAACCCCGACCTGAAAAGCCCGCGCGCGCAGGAGTTTGAAGACAAACTTGGATCGCGGATCGTGGGACAAGAGCGCGCTGTTCGCCGGATTACGCAGTTGTATCAAATCTTTCTGGCGGGTCTGGCCCATCCAGGTCGTCCGATTGGCACGATGCTTTTCCTCGGCCCGACCGGCTCCGGGAAAACGCGCGTAGTCGAAGCGGCGTCGGAAGTCTTGTTCGGCGATAACAACCTTGTGACTAAAATTGATTGCGCCGAATTTCAGCATTCACATGAAATCGCCAAGCTGATCGGCTCGCCTCCAGGCTATCTGGGACACCGCGAAACGTCCCCCATGCTCACGCAGGAAAATCTGGATCGTTCACACACCGAATCATTAAAACTTTCGCTGGTGCTCTTTGACGAGATCGAAAAAGCTAGCGACGCCCTGTGGCAATTGCTCCTCGGCATTTTGGATAAAGCTACGCTCACGCTCGGCGACAATCGCCGCGTAGATTTTTCGCGCTCCATCGTGATTATGACCTCGAACCTTGGTGCCCGCGAAATGAGCGAAATGATTTCGGGTGGTATCGGCTTTGCCCCCAAACCAGGCGTAGTTGATTCTGAAGTAGATCAAAAGATTTACCGCACTGCTTTAGAAGCCGCACGTCGTAAATTTTCGCCGGAATTCATGAACCGCATTGACAAGGTTGTCGTGTTCCGCAGCTTGCGCGATGAACATTTGCGGCAAATTCTGGAAATCGAATTGACTGCGGTACAAGAACGCATTATGCGCGGCTCAGGCGAGAAGTTCATTTTCAAATGCACTGAGGCAGCCAAGCAATTTCTGTTGGACGAAGGCATTGATTTCAAATATGGCGCACGTCATTTGAAGCGCGCGATTGAACGCTTCCTCGTCTTCCCGCTTTCCAATCTGGTAGCAACAGGGCAAATTGGTTTGGGTGATTTGTTGATTGTGGATTATTCGCCGGAGATCGGAAAACTGACTTTCTCGAAAGAATCTGAAGGGGCGTTAGTCACTGAATCCAGCGCGAACATTCTGGATTTGGATTCGATTGAGGAACACCATTCGCTAAATGCTGAGGCAATCGCGCCGGAGACACAAGTTGCACCGGCACGGGCCAGAGACAAGAAACCATAAAATCGTCTCAAAAGTTTTGAGAGTCCAGAGAGTGTGGAGAGTCAATGCAACTGCAAGACTTTCCACACTCCTTGACTTTATAGACTCTCTGGACTCTCCATTTCGATTTCCATTCTCAGCAACGCCGCGCTCAGCGTCTTTCCCTGTGGATCAGTTTTCAGCGAAACCGTCCCACCACCGCCCAAACTTTCATGCAATAAAAAATTCAGCGCACTCAGGTTAGGAAGTTCAAACCGCTCGACCTCACCTTTGCAAATGCCAGTGAAGTGTTGCTTGACGCGTTCGGCGGTCACTTCTTTGACCAGAATTGGGTAATACTCCGGCTTGAGCGCGATCAGTCCGATATTGGATGTGTCGCCTTTGTCACCGGAACGGGCGTGTGCAATGGTTCGGAGTTGAACTTTCATATTACTTAATCGAATAACTCTTGCTGACCTTGGTTCTACCATTCGTCACGGTAAAGGTTTTCTTTGCCGCATCCACCGACACCCAAATCATTTCGCTTGTTTTGTCATCCAGATTCGCGATGTACTCAGGCGCAGTGTTCTGATCATCCGTCGTGGTAATGTTGCGATGCACCTGATAAAGCGCCTGGAGCGAAGGCAATTCGCGCAACCATTTCACCGTATTTGCGCTGCCGCCTTTGCGTGGGCCATTGTTCATGATTGCGACCGTCGGCTCAACGCTTTTGAGCAAAACGGGATTGTTGCTGATGTCCATGCCGTGATGTGTGACTTGATATAAATCAACTTTGCCAATCACGTTGGAGGGACAAACCAATTTGCTTTCAATATTCCACGTCAAATCACCCGCGTCAAAAAAATCAAATGCGCCGTAGCTGAGCTTAAAGACAACACTGCGCGCGTTATCCGATTTATCTTCCGGCAGTTGCTTGGCATCGGCGCAGGCCGGATTTGCTTCTCTGGTTTTTCCAGGCAGCGTTTCAGCACGCGCCGCCAGAAAACGTAAGGTTACGGGCGGCGTGCCTTTCATCGTGCGGAGCTTGATCGAATCGCCAGGTTTCACCGTAATTGTTTTATTGTTCGTTGCAGCGTAGTAATCCGCGTACTGTTTCGGCTGTGCGGCATTTTCCGGTGGCGACGGCAACTCGCCATGATTGTAGTGATTTTTGACAGGAATAAGTTTCGCTAATTCCGGCGCGCCGCCAAAATGATCTACGTGATAATGCGTGATAATCAAATGATCTATTTGCGTGATGCCCGCCTGCTTCATCGCAGCCTGAATGCGCTTGGCGTCGCGACCTTCAAATCCCGGCCAGCCCGTGTCTACTAAAATGGATTCGCCTGCCGGAGTCACAATTAAAGTCGCCGCACCACCCTCAACATCCACATAATAAATTTCCAGTGTTTTGCTGCCCGGAGCTTTCGCCAGTAACGTTGCAGGCAAAACAAGCAACAAAACGATTGCTAAAAACTTTCGCATGAACTTCTCCTCAGAAGATGCAGGCTATAGCATTTTGCCTGCCCGCAATGTCAAATTTGTTTCCCACAGATGCGACGACAGACGGGGATGTCTATCGTACATTCCCTTGATTGATGAGGCGCAACCTAACAGGTTCTGTCAGCGGTTGCAACTTCGCCGTAGCATTCAAGCAACCATTTGCTATAATCCCCAAGGAAGCCTCATTTCCTCAAATTGCAAGCCCCGGAGTTTTTCATGGTTAGCGATGTTTCCTCTGTCAGACAAATCAAATTGCGACACTATCGCTACCCCGGCGAAGTATCCTCACTGCTGCTGACATTTCTTATCTTAGCGTCATTGTATGCTTTAGCAATTCGGTTCTTCCCCAGCAATGCCACTCAGGTCTGGCAAACCTTGTTTTTTACAGTGCTTGGATTGGGCGTGTACATTGTTACAGTCATCATCCAACAGCGCTCTGCGTTTGGCACATTAGTACGAGTCAGCCAAAAACAGTTTCCTGAAATTTATGAAGCGGGCACGATTGCGGCTTCGCGATTATCCGCACCGCATGTGCCAATTTATGTGAAGCGGGCGTCAGAACAGAATATCTACACGTTAGGATTATTAAAACAACCGATCATCGTCATTACATCTTCGATGATTGACCAGATGTCGAATGAGAGTCTGCAATTTTTTATCGGGCGAGAAATTGGGCATATACGCGCCGGTCATACTTGGTTGCGGACGTTGCTCCGCCCGCTGGGTTCCAACATTCCGGTCATTGGCAAATTGCTTGATAGCGTCATTTTTGGCGACTGGATGAATCGGACGGAATTCACAGCGGATCGCGCCGGATTGATTGCCTGTAAATCGTTGACGGTTTCGATCAGCACGATGCTGAAATTTGGTGTTGGCACCAGCCTTTTTCAAAAGCTGGACATCCGCGAGTTTCTGGCGCAAATCAACGATGTGCGCAGCGTTGGCGGACGCGTCACTGAAATCGTCGCTGAGCAGCCGTATTTGATCCAGCGCATCCGTCGCCTGGTTCGGTTTGCGCTCTCAAACGAAGCCAGCCCACTTGCCAGTCGCGCCAATTACAACACCGGAATTCTGGAACAGATTCCAGATGCCTTTATTGACACCAATGGGATAGCTTTTCGCGACTCCATCCCACCAGCAGCAGAAACCGAAACAACGATTGATTTTGACCCTGAAGACACAAGTGCAGATGACTCTCCGCTTGATAATTCCGTTGACCCGCGCTTTTCATTGATAGCCGTCAGCGATAATGAAGTGTATCCGCTTCGCCGACTTGAAACGCGGCTTGGACGCAATATTGACAATGATATTGTGATTGCTGATGATGACCGCGTCAGCCGCTATCACGCTGAAATCAAGCGAGAAAATAAACAGTTGCTCCTGCTTGATTGTGGGAGCCGCAATGGCGTGTGGCTCAACCAGCAACGCCTTGATAAATCAGCGAAGCTCCGAGCCGGAGACCGCATCCGCATTGGCAGAAAAGAGTTCATTTTTACGGTGAAGGGAAATTGATTATGAACCGTGCGGTAGCCCCTTTATTTTTAGGAATCGTGCTGAGCGTCACGTCTGTTTTGGCGCAAGAAACGCCGCCCCAAACAACGAAGCCAGCGGAGGCAACACCGACCGCGCCGCCTGCTGCTCCGAAATACCTGATTAGTGATTGGAAGCCGTTTCAATCAAAAGAGGGGAACTTTTCAGTGATCTTCCCGACTCCTCCTAAAGAAGAAACTAAACGCTATCGGTTGCAATCAGGCTTGTCTGAAGATCATCGGTATATCGTGCCGACCAGCAATGGAAATTATCAGGTAGCGTATACATTTCTTTCTGAAAATCTCGCCACCCCTGAAATGATTCGCGAACGCTTTGATAATTTACTAAAAAATCTGAAAGTAGTTCCCAATCTGAAATGGATCAGCGGCGGCGAAATTTCCTATGAAGGCAATCCAGGGATTGAATTTAAAGCTCAATACTCAGAAGGCCCTCGTACTATTACGTTGTGGTCGCGTCAATTTTTCGCCTTTGGCTGTGTTTATGAAATCGCCGCTCGATATACTACGCAAGAACCAGAGTTGAAAGAGCCAGCGATGTTCATTGAATCCTTCAAGCTGTGGGGGCCGCCAGCGCGGCGACCAGCACTTCCGGCTCTGACACAGGAATCTCTCCCGGACTTCACCCCATTGGCACAAGGCATGTATTACATCACGCCTGAAAAACTACGGGAACAAGCCCTTGAGAAACCCGAACTAAGCATTGGCTCCACAGGAAGAGTGTCCCGTGGAACTGTAACGGTGCTAGTGACAGTTTCGCCTGAGGGTAAGGTAATACAGATTGAGCCGAGCGATGGCTTCCCAGCTTTCTATGAGGAAGCGATCAAGGCCGCGAAAAAATGGACGTTCAAGCCATTCCTGCTAAATGGGACCCCGGTTAAAGTACAAGGACGACTAACCTTCAAATTTGGTACGACAGGCACTCAAAATAATAAGTAGTTTGTCGGATATTTCCTCAGTTCAACCTCCGCCCCAATTTAAAAATCAGGAGTTTTTCAATGAATCGAATTGGTGCTTATTTATTATTAATTTTCATTGTTGCCATTGGCATTCAGGCGCAGACGCCACAAAAAAAATCAGACAAGTCAAAAAAGACAAATCAGTTTGAGCCGCCCCCCGAAATGCCCAAAGGGGTGATTGTCGGCCCCGGTGGAATCGTTGGCCCGCCGCCGCCCGCTGCCCCTAAATATCCGATTGAGGCGTGGAAAGAGGCATCTTTTGCTCAAGATAAATTTTCCATCGCCTTCCCCATCAAGCCGGAAGAACAGTCAAAAACGGATTCGGTCAATGGAGTTGCAACCACTTCGACGATTTACGAAGTGCTGACGATGGATGGCACATATTCAGTGACCGTCATCAAACTTCCCTTCAAAAAACCGGAAACAGAAGAAGAACTCAAACAGCGACTGCGCGGCATGTTGAAGCAATTGGAAAAAGGGTCTTACAAATGGCTGGGTGGCAAAGAAATTATGGTCAATGGCTATCCGGGCATTGAATTCAAATATCAATCCCAGGGGCCGGGACTGATCAGTTGGCAAAAATTTGTTGCGGCGGACATCTATATGTACCGCATCATTGCAGAGACGATTCCCCGCAAACCGGAACTACAAGAACCGCCAGTTTTCCTGAATTCATTCAAGCTGCTTCCGCGCGAGCAGGCAAGAATCAACGACGAAATTCCGCCGCCACCGCCACCAGCCGCAGGGCCAACAGGCAAAGGAATATTTCAGCCTGCTACCCCGCCGCCACCGCCCGCGCCAATTTCATCGTACCCACTTGAGGCATGGAAAGTGATGCCGTATCCACAAGCAGGTTTTGCAGCATCGTTCCCAACAAAACCAACTGAGAAAAGCAAATCAGCCACCCGCAATGGCACCGAGCGCGTCTCAACCGAGTATAAAGTCGTAGCCAAAGATGGCACGTACTCCGTCACCCTTACACAACTGATCGGTCAGGGCGGTGCAACCAAAGAACAAATTCAACCTCGGCTGGCAGGAATGCTGAAAGGCCTGGAAGAAGGGCCGTACAAATGGTTAGGCGGCAAAGAAATTGAAATCGAAGGATACCCTGGAATTGAGTTCAAGTATCAATATTTACAATTTGAGGAAATTAGCTGGCAACGGATGCTTTTCGTTGATGATCGCATTTACACGGTCATTGTGGATTCGCCTGTTAATAAACCAAATTTGAAAGAGCCAAAATTATTTATGGATTCCTTTAAGCTGTTAGCTATCGAATCCGCTGGAGCGAATCCGCCTCCACCGCCACCGGCTCCGGGCCAAGGCTTCGGAGGTAGCACCAAGCCAGTAATGATGCGTGTTTCCGGTGGAGTGCTCAATGACATTGCGCTCAAAAAAGTACATCCCCGGTATCCGCAGGAAGCGATGGCGACGCGCGCAACCGGAGCGGTTCAAGTTGCCATTACCGTTTCAGAAGAAGGAAAAGTCATTGAAGCAAATGCGGTGAGCGGACATGAGCTGCTACGCGCTGCGGCAGTGGAAGCAGCTCAACAATGGACTTTTAAGCCAACCGAAGTCTCAGGCGTACCCGTTAAACTTCAAGGCATCTTAACTTTTAATTTCACCTTACAATGAAAGACCCCATCTCTATTTACAGTGCGCAACCATTTGACCTGTCGCAAATTTCTACCTACCCGCTCGACTCGCGTCACAGCAAAGTAACGGTCAAAGATTTCGCACGCCCGCTGAGCGATGATGAAGCTAAAGCCGCTTCGTCATTGCTCAACTCGCTTCCAAACATTCTCGCGGTGCAAAGCCTGCGCGCCGTGGCGCAGGCCATCATCACGGCCAAAGCCAAAAACAAAGCAATCATTTGGGGCGCAGGCGGACACGTTATCAAAACAGGTCTGGCTCCAATCCTGATTGATTTGATGCAACGCGGATTTGCAACTTCCATCGCCCTGAACGGCTCCGGCGTGATCCACGATTTTGAGATTGCTTTGATCGGCTCGACCTCCGAAGACGTGGACGAAGCATTAGGCGCGGGCGCATTCGGAATGGCCGAAGAAACAGGACAGATGCTAAATGATGCAATCAATGCAGGCGCACGCGATGACATCGGACTGGGCGAAGCGGTCGGGCGAATGCTCTTTGATTTGAAACCACAGTTCGCCGAATATTCCCTGCTGCATGAAGCATACAAACACAAAGCCCCTGTCACAGTTCACGCCACGATTGGCACCGACATCATTCATCTGCATCCAAATGCAGACGGCGCAAGCATTGGCAAAACAGCGCATCGTGATTTTCGATTGCTGACTTCGATGGTGAAAGAACTGGATGGAGGCGGCGTGTATCTGAACATCGGCTCCGCCGTGACGCTGCCGGAAATCTTTTTAAAAGCAGTCACGGTCGTGCGCAATCTTGGCGTACCGCTTCAGAATTTCACGACCGCCAATTTTGATTTCATCCAACACTACCGCCCTAACACCAATGTCGTGAAACGCCCCGTAGCCAATGGCGCGGGCAAAGGCTATAGCATTACAGGACATCACGAATTAATGATTCCATTGCTAGCCGCCGCGATCATTTGCGCGGAACTGACGTAGCCGTGCGGCGCTGGGTACGCACGCATCTTGCGTGCAAAAATTCACGCCCACCGCGCACACCCCCAAGTACGCAGGATGCGTGCAGACGAGGCTGATGCAATCAATATAGCGGTTTTCAGATGGGTGCGACCTCAACTGCACGGCGCGGTACGGTACGAGGAGCGGTAGCGACTTGGTCCAGCGCCGCCGCGACCAAGTCGCTACCGCTCCTCGTACCGTACCGCTGGTCGCACGCACTTGAAAACCGCTATAAGATATTTCAGATCGCCAAACCCAAGCACGCAAGATGCGTGCGTACCCAGCGAGTTAGCACGCACACGCTGCGCCGTGATATAGTGCGCGCTTCTTTTTCAACTCAATTCTTTGGAGATTTCAATATGCCATATTGTCCATCGTGCGGATCAGAATTCCGCAGCGGTTTTACTGAATGCAATTCCTGTCACGTTCCGTTGGTAGCCTCGCTGAATGCTGAAACGAACGGCGCAGGCGAGGTTTATTTTGAAGAGGATGACAGCGAAAGCGAGTTGCAATTGCTGCTGACCTTAACCAGTGGGTCACAAGCGACTTTTGTGCGCCGCCTGCTGGATGATGCGGGCGTGCCATCTGTCTTACATGGTGGCCACGGCGATGAGATTCGCAGCGGCGAGCCGTATCGCATCTATGTTGACGAAGATTATTTTGAAGCAGCGCAGGAAACCATCGAATCCTTCCGTTCGCCTTCGCTGGTGACGGGTCAAATCGAAGGCGATTTACTGCGCTTGCAACAAGAGCTACAACGACTCGAACGGGAGGCTGCACACGCCCGCCCCCAATTACAAGCCGTTCGCGCCAGCATGGAAAAATTGCAGAGCGAATTGAACGCGCTGAATCGGGAGTTGGAGTAAATGTTAGACCTTGCGATTCAAGCCGCACGCGAAGCAGGCGCGATCATTCAGGAGTTTGCTGCCAACCGCTTCGACATTATTCACAAAGGCCGCATCAATCTGGTGACGGAAGCCGACCTTGCCAGCGAAAAGCACATCAAGGAATTGATTTCGGCGCATTACCCGACGCACAAAATTCTGGCCGAAGAAAGCGGCATCAGCCATCATCAGGATGCCGATTATTGCTGGATTATTGACCCGCTTGATGGCACGACGAACTTTGCGCACGGACTTCCCTGTTATGCCGTTTCGATTGGACTTGAGCACAAAGGCGAAATCATTGCGGGCGTAATTTATGATCCGACCCGCGATGAACTATTTGCCGCCGAACGGGGCGCAGGGGCAACGCTCAACGGGCAAAAGATTGCTGTTTCAGAAATCACGGAATTAGAAAAAGCCTTGCTCGTGACAGGCTTTCCCTACGATGTGCGCGAACGCCTGAGCTTTTATACTCCAGCCTGGGAAGCGTTCTTGTGCAAAGCCCAAGGCGTGCGACGTTTAGGCGCAGCCGCTGTGGACTTGGCCGATGTTGCCTGCGGACGCCTTGATGGATTTTGGGAATGGGGTTTGAACCCGTGGGACTGCGCGGCGGGCTGGCTGCTGATTGAAGAAGCAGGCGGCAAGATGACCAAAACAGACGGAAGCGCGTTTGATATAGCTTTGCCGGATATGGTTTGTTCCAATGGCTTGCTGCATGAACAAATGCTCGACGTCTTACGAGAAGTAAAACCCAGAATGCCAAACATCTGAGATGAAACTATGGCCGCAACGTCTCCCCCTGTGGCAACAGAAGAATCCAAATTCGCCCGCAAACTAAACCTGTTCGATGCCACGATGATCGTCATCAGTGGCATCATCGGCACAGGCATCTTCATCAATCCCTACATCGTTGCCCAAAAAGTTCACACGTCGTTTTGGATTCTTGCTGTGTGGATTGCAGGTGGCGTGTTGGCATTGGCCGGCGCATTTGTCTTCGCGGAACTCAGCACCGTGATGCCGAAAGTCGGCGGACAATACGCGTTCTTCCGTGAAGCCTTTCATCCGCTCGTTGCGTTTCTGCACGGCTGGTCGTTGCTCTTCATCATTCAATCCGGCGCAACTGCCGCCGTGGCGGTCGCCTTTGCGCAATACTTAATCCGACTTCTACATTTATCCCCAAACATTGTGACGCCGCTGGCCATTGCGATTCTGGTAGCACTGGCATTATTTCACGCCCTGGGCATCAAGCCCGGCGCAATCGTGCTGAATGTCATCACGTTCGGCAAAACGATTGCGATTGCGGTGCTGGTGATCATTGCGTTTCTGCTCACGAAAAATTCCGGCATCTCGTTTGAGCCGATCACGTCGCCGAATTTACAAGGCTTTTCTTTGCTCTCGGCGTTTTTTGCCGGACTGGTGCCAGTGATGTTTTCGTATGGCGGCTGGCAAAATCTGAACTTCGTGGCCGAGGAAGTGAAAGACCCGCTCCGCAATCTGCCGCGCGCGATTATGATCGGCGTGCTGTGCGTCATTGCCGTGTACGTCAGCGCGAATATCGCCTATGTCCATGTGCTTTCTGCGCCTGCATTGGCGGCCACGAAAACGCCCGCCGCAGATGTCGCCGGACAATTGCTTGGCGAAAAAGGCGCGAGCGCGATCACGATTTTGATTGTGATTTCATCCTTCGGATTTTTGAACCTGGCCTTGATGAGCGCGCCGCGAGTTTATTATGCAATGGCGGCAGACGGTTTGTTTTTTAAGTCTATTGCCAAGCTCAGCCCGCGCTTTTATGCGCCGACGAATGCCATTTTGTTGCAGGGATTTTTGGCTTCTTTGTTTGCATTGACGAACACCTACGACAAGCTGGTTGGCTATGCGGTGTTTGCCGATTGGATTTTCTTTGCGTTGGCAGGTGTCGCCTTGATGGTGTTTCGCTCTACGTTGCCGGATGCACCACGCCCGCATAAAACACCGCTCTATCCATTTACGCCACTGCTTTTCATCATTGCAGGATTGGGCATTGTCGTGAATACTTTCATTGCCGACACAACGAATGCCGTGATCGGTGCCATCATCATTGCCGTTGGCATTCCTGTTTTCTTTTTGTGGAAGAGGTTTGGATGAAACAAAGCGTTTACATGACCTGGGCCAAGTACCACGCTGGAGCCAAATACAATTTGGCCAACAGTGGCATTTTGGGTTGCAGCTTAAGCGACCTTACGATCACACTGGATGACGTCCAGATCAATGGCCCGAATCACGAAGGCTACGCGCCACTCAAAGAGGCGATTGCCGCACGGTATGCGGTTGATCCCGATTGCGTCGTAACCGCGCAAGGCACTTCGATGGCGAATTTTCTGACGATGGCGACGCTGCTTGAGCCAGGAGATGAAGTGCTGATTGAGCAACCCGCCTATGATCCATTCTTGGCAGCAGCTTCGTATTTAGGTGCGAGCATTAAGCGATTTTCGCGCCGCTTTGAGAATGGCTATCAGCTTGATCTCGACAAACTGAAAAATACACTTTCGCCCCAAACAAAATTGATTGTGCTTTCCAATCCGCACAATCCGAGCGGCGTGAATCTAAACGTGAACACCTTGGCGCAGGTTGGCGATTTGGCGGCAGCGGTTGGAGCGAAAGTGCTGGTAGATGAAGTGTACCGCGATATTTTGTTTGATGAAGCAGAACCTGTGGCGCTGCATTTGGGCAGGCATTTCATCACGACCAGCAGTTTGACGAAGGCCTACGGCTTAAGTGGGTTGCGCTGCGGTTGGATTTTATGCGAGCCGGAACTAGCCGAACGAATGCGGCGAATGAATGATTTGTTTGGCGCTGTGGGTTCAATGCCAAGCGATTCACTGGCACTCGCAGCCTTTCGACAACTGGATCGTTTGCTGGCACGCACACGCTCAATCATTGAGCCGAACCAATACCTGATTCGTAACTTCCTGCAAACGCATGAAGACTATCTGGAATACGTCTTACCTAAACATTCAATGATCGTTTTTCCACGTCTGAAAAAACTCACTGACAGTGAAGCGTTGCATAATTTGCTGCGGCAGTATGAAACTTCGATTGTGCCTGGCAAATTTTTTGAGGAAGCGCGCCACTTCAGACTAGGTTTTGCCGTCCAGACAACCGATGTTGAGATTGGCTTAGGAAATCTTTCAAAAACACTTCAGCAACTGCCCTAACAATGATTGTCCGTATTTCAGTTGACTCACTTTTGGCCAGATTTGTGATGGGGGCGATTACTCTCGCGACCTTTGGCGTATTAGTGTTTGCTGCCCTCTGGTTTGTAATTGTTGGAAGATTGACCGACGAGCGCCTCTCCATTCCGTACGAAGAGTTAAAGGTCGGACTACAATATTTTCCCAATTCGCCACGCCTGCACTATCGAATTGCTGCCGCAGAAATGCAGGGAGCGAACCGAGACCTCCTCTCTGCCGAATCTCACATCCGGCGCGCCATTACCCTGTTGCCGTTAGAGTATACATTTCACTTGCTGCTCGGCTCGATTCTTGAAGGGCAAGGCAATCGAGAAGCGGCAGAAGCAGCCTACCGAGAAGCATTGCGGCTGGCTCCAAGCTACATTGAGGTGCATTGGCGGCTGGCGAATAACCTGGTACGCCAGGGAAAAATTAACGAGTCGTTGGAATATTTTCGTCATGCAACAAGTCGAAATCTGGGGCTTTTACCCAACGCATACGACCTGATCTGGAATGTTTCTAATGGCAGCATTGAAGCGATAACCAGTATCACAAGTGCAGCGCCTAAGGCCCAACTAACGCTGGCTGAGTTTCTCGTGAAACAAGCGAAATTTACAGAGGTGGCAACCCTCTATCGGCGCATTGATCGCGAAGCACGACGCGTTGAAGCCGAGAGCACAGCAACGATCATCACGGCTTTAATTGCAGCGAATCAGATTCCATTAGCGCGTGAGTTGTGGGGAGATGTAATGGGAGGAGAAGAAGGTAAACCGCCACCTTTACTTTGGAATGGTGGCTTTGAAACTGAAATCAATCCGGTCTTTGCTCAGTTTGATTGGATGCTCAAGGATAATGACTATGCTCGCGTTGCGTTGGACCCGCAAAACCCGCGATCTGGGTCACAATCCTTGCGTATCGCCTTTATGGGAAAGGATACAGCTCGCATTGATGGAGAAATCAAACAGCTGCTGCTGGTAAAACCGGGCAAGCGCTATCGGCTTGAATATCAATACAAAATACGCGAGTTAATTACCCCGATGGGGCCGCGCATTGCAGTTACAGATCAGGCCGCACAAACAGTCGTCGCTGCCACAGAACCATTACCAGAAGGCACCCATGCCTGGCAACAAGGAAGTCTGGAATTTACTGCTCCAGCCAATGCAACTGCGGTGGTAATCCAAATCCAACGCATTCCCAAATACTCGTATGATGACCCCACACGCGGATATGTGTGGTTCGATGATTTCGTCTTGAAAGAAATGTAATCATGGTTTTGCTGAAAATCACCTATCGCCTGCGCGCTCATCACATGGCAGAGTTTGAGCAGATATTTCACGAGCAAATCATCCCGCTCGCGCAGGAACACAACCTTCACCCGCAAGGACTTTGGCGGACGCTCGTTGGAGAGGTCGGTGAATATATGGAATTGTGGCAATTTGCCTCGCTGGCAGAATTCGATCAGCGCTGGCACGAACTCTTTGCAGACGCCCGTTTGCAGGAAATTTTTAAGACCACAGGCCCAATGGTTGAAGGTGAAAAATTCACATTGCTGGAGCCAGTTGAGAAAAATCAATTTTCTCTTTTGACAAAAGGATTGCAACCGTAATTTTTTATTTTGTCGAAAAACTGATTATGCTATTATCCGCCGCGTAAGGAACTGAGCAGTATTTCTCCTTATCCGCTGACCCCTCAGTCAGTGTTCTGAAGCAGGTATTTGCCCTAATTAATTGCCCCCTCGCCTGCCCTTAGAGTATTGCCCCGAAACCTCATTATTCATTGGTTGGATTTGTGTCTTTACACTATCGTTATTTGATAGGCTGATGACTTTTATTCGTTTGGTGAAAAGTAACCCGTTAGTCATAAACTTAACGCCCAAAGCAATTATTCTCTTTATCAGGAAACTGTATATAGCCTTTCGGCATCATAAAACGGGTTTGAGGCGATAGAACATTTATAAATTACTTACTCTTTCACGTTCATGTATTCTTTGTAGAAACGATTAACAAACAAATAACCAAACGGGCGAGGAGTTATCGCTATGAGCGCAGCAATCCAATTAGTTAGTCCACAAATTATCCATCCTGAAAAGACTCTGGCTGAAATTGAGTCTTTTGCTTCCGGTTCATCAGAACAACGGCTGAAACGCGCGGTTGAGTATATCCATGAACTACAGGCCGAACTTCGCACACTGCATTCAGAATTAGCACGCGCTGAACGTGCGCTGGCACATCGTGACACGCTTTTGCGCAATGCAATTTTACGCGAGCAAGAGTTACGTGCAGAGTTGGTCAAAGGTGCATTCTAAGCTTTCGGCCTTCTCAATACAGCAGGGTTCTTTTTCTGTGGTTTCATGCCTGCTGCGCTAATTTGGGGCCGTTCCTCACATTGCTTGAGTTGCAACACCGGGCCTAAATTTCTCAAGTTTGTTTCCAATAATATAAAAAGCAATTGGCTCACCGACGGATAGCGCCCATCGGTGAGCCTGTTCTTTGCGTAATATCTGTTAAGGTATAGCTCTAGCGCACGGGTTTGATTTCCCACTGTGACAGTGCGGAAACAGCCATCCCCATCATCACCCATCGTTTGGGTGTAGTGAGGAAATGGAGGCCTACGCGCCAGGAACCATCAGATTGATGGGTATATTTGACTACACCTTCAACCTGAAACTGCCCCTCTAATCCTGATAACTTGAGCAAATCTCCTACACCTACCTGACGACTAAGGCGCAGGCAAACACCACGACGGCTAACATCTTCTGTATACACTTCGTCGGTAAAAACCTGTCCAAAGCGATCTTTGCCCTCAATCATTAATTTCACTCCCAGCCGAACGCGCGTATCGCGCAATCGAACTCCGGGCAAATCATCAGTGTCTTTTTCAACAGCAGTTTTCTCAATGATTTCGTGAATTTTGGCTAAATCGCTTTCAGCAATTTCCAGGAATCTAACCCCAACACCAACTTCAGCCTGGATAAATCTGACTTGTGCGGTGGCTTGAATAAAAGAGCGATCCGGCAGATTCAGGCGCAGATGAACCAAAGCGCCCGCCTGTAATGGCAATTTTGTAGCAATAAAAACGCCGCCAATACTAAGGTTGGTCGCCTTCACACGATAGGTTTCTCCCTGACAGAATAAAGTCACCGGATACCCAGTATCAACGCGCCGATAGCGTCTTCTGTCTGCACTATTTTCTTTGGACATGATTCGGACTCCGCTTTTTCTAGTAGTAATCTCGTCTGCATGGAGGCTCATGCGAGCAATGTATTTTTAACTGGCTTTTGTTGTTCCGGTGTTTTAATCCGATGATGAAGATGTGACACACTTAAAATCTCATCCGTAAAGTCACAGCTGAGCAGCTAACTTGTGACAAAATTTCGGCTTTACAGCAAGTAAAAAAGATTGCTATACTGCGGGCGTTTTTTAACAATAAACAATTGGTGCTAGGCGATTTGTTCTTTTAGAGAAACCTCACGGCAGGCTTCATAGTAGCTATTCATTCTTCACATTAATTTACCAAGCTAGCTACTCCTGCCAACGATCAGTTATTTTTCATCAATTCCACCCCCTTAACCCGCATGGCGGATTTAGAATTGATGCTCCGTAAACCTTAAAGTCATAGGCCCCCTCACAGAATCCTGTTTCAGGCCTTTGGCGCCCAACAAAGTCTGAGACAATCTCATCAGGGTTTTGACTGATGTGTATTAGTGCAAAAAGTACCGAAAGCGAGCCTTGTCGGAAAAGCGCCGGGTTTCCTCACACGGGTTTCAGACTTCTGGTTGGAAGGATGATCAATATGTTTACCAAGACGCGAGCGTTCCTCTCCGACGAGCGCGGTCAGGATTTAGTCGAGTATTCGCTTCTCTGCGTGATCATTGGATGCGTAGTGGTTGCCTACTTGACTGGTGTCGGGACAAGCCTCCAAGGAATCCTCAGTAAAATCAGCTCTTCATTGGATACCGTGGATCAGACACTTCAATAACCCTGCTATTTGAGACGGACGAGCGAAAGCAAGAACGCAAGAAAAGTTAATACTGCACAAGCGATGAAGGGCGTGAGTTGCCCGGCATACGCCATCATCAGTCCGCCCAAAAACGGACCGATAGAGCGCGCCAGACTGCCAGCCGCCTGTGTCATCCCCAACGTGCTTCCCTGTTCGGTGTTTGGCGTGCGCTGAGAAACGAGCGTGGGCAACAAACTGCTGGTCAGCCCCGTGCCAACAGACAAGAGGCCGAGAACGACCAACAGTGGGGCTAATGTTGGCGTCCAGGGCAAGGCAAAATACGCAACAATTAACAACACTTGTCCAGAAAGTAGCAGCGTTTTCTCTGAGGTTGATTTCACCAACCTTCCAAGGAATCCCCCCTGAATAATCGCTCCGACCAATCCACTATACACAAATAAATAACTGACATGGCTGGGATCGTACTCATATTTCGTCTTGGCAAAGAGTGGGAACAAGGGTTGGAAAATGCCAAAAGCCAATGTCGCGACGAATAAAATCAACACAGGAAATCGAATATCAGGATTCTTCAATACGCGTCCAATATCACGAAAATGTTCGCCCAAGTTTAGCGAGGTCTGCCGTTTTTGCTTGAGAGATTCTGGCAGGAAGAAATAAATCAGAATCGAGTTCGTAAACGCCAGGACAGCAGCAAAAAAGAATGGAGCATGAATGCTATATGAACTCAAAGCACCACCCAACCCAGGCCCAAAGATAAATCCCAAGCCAAATCCTGCTCCGATCAACCCCATTCCTTTGGCACGATTCTCTAGGGTGGTGACATCAGCAATATAAGCCTGCGCGGTTGAGACGTTCCCACCCGTTGCACCGTCAAATAAACGTGCGGCTAACAGCAGCCATAGAGAATTTGCAAACCCTAGACCCAGAAACGCCAGCCCCGAACAGAACACACTGAACATCAAAACGGGCCGCCGTCCAACACGATCAGACAAGCGACCGAGTAACGGGGTAAAGAAAAACTGTGCGAAGGAATAAGCGCCGACGATAATTCCAATCAGGAGATTAACTGTTTCTTTACTGTAATGTGGGGCCAGATCATAAGCGTAAAAGGGCAACAACGGCACCACCATCCCAAAGCCGATTAAATCAATTAATATCGTAATGAAAATAAGCAAAAGGGGCGAAACGCCGCCCCTCTTTTGAGTCTGTGGTTCTTCCATTTTTGATGACTATTCTTTGACGAATGACAGCCAATTTCCTGGCGCTTCCTTCTCTCCTGAAGTGATCGCAAAGAATTCTTTCTGAATTGCAGCCGTGATCGGCCCGCGCGAGCCATTGCCAATTTTGATCTTGTCAATGCTGCGAACCGGGGTAACTTCGGCAGCCGTGCCCGTAAAGAAAATCTCATCGGCAATATACAGCGCCGCTCGCGGCATCACTTGTTCACGAACTTCGTAGCCTAGATTTTTCGCTAACTGCATCACTGAATCCCGCGTAATGCCTGGCAGCACAGCCGAACTGAGCGGCGGCGTGTAGAGCACACCGTCTTTAATAATGAAAATATTTTCGCCGCTGCCTTCACTGACATTTCCGTTACCGTCCAATGCAATGCCTTCAGAGTAGCCGTTCTTGATTGCGTCCATCTTGATCAACTGGGAGTTCAGATAATTCGCCGCCGACTTCGCAGTCGCAGGCAATGTGTTGGCATTCATGCGCGACCAACTGGCGATGCACACATCTACGCCCTGTTCCACTGCCTCTGCACCAAGGTATTTGCCCCATACCCAACTGGCAATATAAATCTCAATCGGATTGCCGAGCGGATTCACGCCAAATGGCCCATAGCCACGAAACACAACAGGCCGGATATAGCATTCCTGAAAATCGTTCACGCGTACGGTTTCGACACAGGCATTGACGAGATCATCTACGGAATAGTCTAACTCCATGCGAAAAACGTATGCCGAGTTTCGTAACCGTTCGATGTGCTCACGCAAGCGAAAAATCGCTGGCCCGTTGGGCGTCGAGTAACATCGAATGCCTTCAAATACAGACGATGCATAATGAATCACGTGTGACATCACATGAATGTTCGCATCGTTCCAATCAACAAATTTTCCGTTATGCCAAATTTTCTTTGCAACTTCTGGACTTGCCACTGCGCTTGCTCCTTAGGAATTGGGGACAACTCTTAGTACGACACGGGAGAGTAAAATAAGCCGCCATCTTACGGGCTGGTGTTTGAAGGTGTCAAGGTGCGGTTTTTGCATTCGCACTCTTCATCAAGTACCCTTTCGCTCTGCTAAAGGCAACAAACAATGGGTAAATAACAACACAATGACAGAATCCGCAGATCGGTTGTATTCATTCGCCGACATTTCTTGCTACAGCTTCAAACAAAGGCTCATCATTCGCGTAGCGGGCGTAGCGCTGTATTGGCTGATTCGTGTAATTGGTGCAACGATGCGTTTTGAGGTTAAGGGATGGGAAAACTTCAGTGAAACTGAACCGCTGATTTACTGCTTCTGGCACAACCGCATTCCCATCGCAACGTATTTCTGGCGCAATCGCGGTATCGTCGTGATGTCGTCGCGCAGCTTTGATTCGGAATACATTGCGCGATTCATTCAACGATTTGGTTATGGTGCAGCCAGAGGAAGCTCGACTCGTGGAGGCAAAGCAGCATTGATTCAGATGATTCGAGCAGTGCGCGACGGCAAAAGCGCGGCATTCACTGTGGATGGCCCGCGCGGCCCGATTTACGAAGCTAAGCCGGGAGCCGTGCTGCTTGCAGCGAAAGCTAACGCGGCGATTTTACCATTTTCAATTTCGCTGAATCGGTACTGGCAATTGCCAAGTTGGGACAAGATTCAAATCCCCAAACCCTTTTCCCGCGCCTACGTCGTAATCGGCCCTCCCATCAAGGTCGAAGACGATCCGGCAACGCACGAGGGCAAGCATCAGGAGTTACAAAACGCATTAGATGAATTGCGGCTTGTAAGCGATCAACTGGCGCATCCATCTGCGTCCTAGCTGCGTAATGTCAGTGCCCGCCACAACACAGTACGCCGCTGTTTCGAGACGGCCAACATGCCAATTGACAAAATAATATAGAGAACACTAAAGGCGTATCGAACGTGTGTATCCGGGAACAGAAACTGTGCGAGAAAGAGCGTCAATAACGCGAGTGCTTCGTAAACATTCAAGTGATAATCCGACAGCACCACAGCGGCAAAGAACGATTGCGCCGACGTTAGCAACAATTCTTCTTTTTGCCGCGCGTCTAAATCCAGCGGAACCATGCCACCTGCCGAAAGTCCGTAAACCAACGGAATCGCGCCCACCAGAAACGTCCACTGATTGACCTTTGACGAAATCAGTGCGCCCATTCCGGTTGAAGCCTTGCCTTTGAGTGCGAAGATCAACGCCAAAATGATTTCCGGTGATTCGGATGCCAGCGGAGCTAGCCATTGCACAAGCAAAAATTTATCCATGCCGTAGGCTTCTCCCATCCCGACCAACCCCTTCGCAAATGGCTCTGCCGACAACCAAATGGCATAGCCCGCAAACGCAAACATCAAAAGCACAATACCGCGCCGCCCGCCATCCCCCAATCGCGCATCTAGTTCTGCGGCAATGCCTTGTAAATCGGCTTCTTCTTCTTCGTGCCCGCCTTTGGCCGCGCGTACGGCATAAAACACAAACATGCCAAACAAGATGACAATATCCACCCACGACAAGGTGCCTTTCAGGGGAATGAGAAAGGAGTAGATTGTTGCCATCATCAATAAACTCAACTCAAGTCCCTGCGACCGATCTATTTCAATCGAGCGGCGCTTATGCCGAAAGAAGAAAATAAACACGACCAGGGGCCAGCCAATGCCGATCAGCACTCGATTTGCCCCGGTCATATTCGCAACGGCGTAGGATTTAAATTCGGGGTTCTTTCCTGCCTCCCAGGCGAAATTCAAATCCACTGCGTACTCTGGCAACACGCTAATCAACGCCAGCGTAATCAAGGCCAAAGAGCGTGGGATGTCTCGTTCTGCCAGCTCAGCCCCCCAGCCTAAAATAAAGGCTGCGCCAATAATGGCAACACCAGCCAGCAACGAAACCAACCCCGAATGCATGTGATGTCCTTGTCCGGTCAGTTCCAAAAACATCCAGGGTAAAGTAACTAAAATTGCGATGATAAGCGGGAGGTATTTTTTCATTGTTGTTCGTTGTCATTGGTCATTTGTCAGTCGTCATTTGTGCAGGTCTCAAAGCTGGTAACAACCGACAACTGACGAAGGACGAAACTCATTCTCCAATTACTTTGATAATGGCTTTCTTCTTACGCTGCCCATCGAATTCAGCATAAAACACGGCTTGCCACGGCCCCAGATCAAGCTGGCCTTTGGTGATGGGCAACAGCACCTGATGATGCATCAATAGATTTTTCAGATGGGCGTCACCGTTATCTTCGCCCGTTTGATGATGGCGATAATCAGGTCGCATCGGGGCTAGTTTTTCCAACCATTCGTCAATGTCCGCGATCAACCCATCCTCGTTATCATTCACATAAACCGAGGCTGTAATATGCATGGCAGAAACCAGGACGAATCCTTCCTGGACGCCACTTTCCTGAACGCATTTCGCAACCTCATCAGTGATGTTGATGTAATCGCGGCGGCGCGGAGTATTGAAGTACAAATATTTGGTGTGCGCTTTCACGTGAACGCTCTTCCTTTTTAGCAAGTCGCGATGTTCGGAGAAGAGCGGGCATTATGCCTGTGGCGGGAAATAAAAAAAAGGGCAGCCACGCTTGTGACTGCCCCCTCAACTGAAAGGAGGTTGATGCGAAAACTAAGACCCGATGAGAGATATAAGTGCGAAGAAAATATCAAATTCGCAGGAGACCTCTCAGCAGCCTCATAAACTCACGCCAACCTCATTGCGAATTGCGTACCACGGCAGATTTACAGGTCGGTTCATTCACCGTGATTGAGTCAACGCGTAGTTTCGGTCAGCTCGAACGGTGAATTACAGTTTTGACCGACAAGAACTGTTAATCTGCGCTACGATTTTTCGTCACTTGGCTGAAAACTTATAGGTTGTCGTCGTGTGGTAAGTCTCGCCAGGTTTCAGCAACGTCGTCGGAAATTCCGGCTTGTTCGGAGTATCGGGGAAATGCTGCGTTTCCAAACAAAAGCCCGAACGCTTGGGATAGGGTTTGCCGCCTTTGCCTGCTGGGACGTTCAAGTGATTGCCCGTATAAAACTGCACGCCCGGTTGATCTGTCCACACCTCCATCACACGCCCCGAAGTCGGTTCCGAAACGCGTGCAGCCAGAGTCAGCGACTTCCCTCCTCCGTTGATGACGTAGTTGTGATCGTAACCAAAGCCCCACGCCTGTTGTTCCTGCGTGGAATCAATGCGCGCCCCAATCCGCATCGGCGAAGTGAAATCCATGTCGGTGCCTTTGATGCTGACAAGTTCGCCCGTCGGGATCAATCCCTTATCCACTTTCGTCGCGCGATCCGCATTGATCATGACTTCGTGATCAAGGATGAGGCCATTGCCTGCACCCGCTAGATTGAAGTACGAGTGGTTCGTCAAATTCAAATGCGTCGGTTTGTCTGTCTTCGCCGTGTACTCGATTTTCAGCCCATTATCATTGGTCAGCGTGTACACGACCGTCACATCAAGCTTGCCCGGATAGCCTTCTTCCATATCGGCGCTCGTGTATTTCAATTCGAGCGTCGGCCCATCAGCGGATTTGCCCGATTTCGCTTTCCAGACTTTTTTGTCAAAGCCCTTCGCGCCGCCGTGCAAATGATTTTCGCCGTTGTTGACGAGCAGGTTGTATTCCTTGCCGGAAATTTTGAATTTCCCTTTGGCAATGCGGTTGCCGTAGCGACCGACGAGCGCGCCAAAGAACGGATGCCCTGCCAAATATGGATCGAGCGAATCAAAGCCGAGTTCGACGTCATCGAATTTGCCATTGCGATCCGGGACTTTCAGCGATACGACGATGCCGCCGTAGGTCATAATCCGCGCTTCCATGCCTTTAGTATTTGTGAGTGTATAAATGTCTACGGGCGTGCCGTCGGCAGTTTTCCCAAATGGTTGTTTTGTAATCATAGCTTTCTTCTGTGCCTGAATTGAGAGTGCGAGCAAAGCCGCAATCAGCAAGGTGAACGTTAGTTGTTTCATTCCTCTGTCTCCTGAAAACAAGTGTTGTTTATTGAATTGGTGTGATTGTTACTGGCCCGTTTACCTCAGCACGAATCTGAAGGTCGTGGCCCTTCAGCAAAGCCATTCCTACTAACGACTCGGCCTCCAGCACATCTACTTGGAGCTTGAGCGGATGGCCTTCCCAAAGAATCGTCGCTTCATAAACATCAGAGTTGATCTCTGATCCATCTGCCAAAGTTAATTGTGCTGAACCGCTGAGTTTGCAACCAAGCGAAATTAGCAAGGCAGCAGGCAAAGCAAGAAAGCCCGAATAGCCCGTATCCATGACAGCGGTGATCTCACTGGCTACGCCATCCGCCCCAAAGATCGAAAGTGCAAGAACGGCTTCCAGGTTCTTATTAACGTGACCAGTCATCATTGCTGCTACAAAACCCGCGCCATTGTGGGGTATCCAACCCGCATGAAAAAGATCACCGCGTCGGGCAGACGTTCGCGTAATAAGGCGGCGCTCTCAATGGCGTCCTTGCCTAATGCATATTCGCCTGTGCAAACATCAATTGCGACCACGCGCCCATAATTGTCCGCTTCGACCACAGGGGCAATATTGCGGTAATAAATTTCTTTCCCACGCTGCACGATTTCGTCTCTGGTAAATTCAACAGTTGTGGTTGCCATTTTGATACCTCCCAGTTCGCCGATTGTTTTTCGAGGCTCGCAGTATACCATCCCGTTCCGCCAACGTAGCACAAACTGTTAGTTTGTGTGGCTTCCAGCAAAGCTACTTCCACCGCAACGACGCAAACTGACAGTTTGCGCTACTTCTTCGCCTCGGCTGTCCAGTTCGTTACGACGGTGAATTGCAAACTCGCGGCCTCCTCCCGCGCCGTGACGAAGAGGAAGCGATCCCCCGCCGCCGTCACCGCATAGCTGCTCGCGCCACCGAGCGCCCGCGCTGGCGCGAGATCGAAGAGTGCCCGGGGCGCGCCTGCCTCGAAGCTGCCGCCCGGCTTCACTTCCACCGCCATCAGCTTCCCGTCAGCGGAAAGGTAGTACAACTCTTTGCCATCGCTCCGCCACCACAGCTGTCGTCCGCCACTGGTCGAAATCTGCCACTTGCCCCCTGAAGCGGGAAAGGTCTGCACTTACACCTCGGGTCTTCCCTGATCGTTTGAGGTGTAAGCGATCCAGCGCCCGTCGGGCGAGAATCGTCCCGTGTACTCGGCGAACGGCGTCTGCAATAACGGCGTGGGCTGGCGGTCTCCCACGAGCGGCAGCGCCCACAAATCCGATCTCGTTTTCGGATCATTCCGATTGTAAAGGAGGAAGCGGCCATCCGCCGACCAACTGTCGGGAGTGATGGCAACATCTTCTTTGCGCAGCAACTCTTCCTGTCCGACGCCGCTCGCCAGCTTTTGATAAATCTGAAAAGCCCCATCTCGATTCGTACCCCAGGCGATGCGACTGTCATCGGGCGACCAGACCGGATAGCGATCATCGCCGGGATCGAAGGTCAGCCGCAAACCAGCGCCCCGCGCGAGGTCTATCACATAGATGTCCCAGGTTCGGCTCTGCGGATCACTTCGCACCACCGCGAGGCGCTTCCCGTCGGGTGCCAGCCGGGGATAGTGATACTCGCCCGGTGGCCCGACCGTGCCAAGCGGCTTGCCCGCGCGATCCACCCAGGTCAGTTGTTGGTTGTCGGCAATAGCGTTCGGGTCGTAGGCCAGGCTGCCGTTGTCGGAGACGGAAAAGTATCCTCTGCTGGGGTCGCCTGCGACTCGTACCTTGTTCGTGACCACGAAAGGCTCGCCTGTGAGCTTCAGGCTATCGGCATCGAAGGGAGCGGCGAGCAAGGCTCCGCCGCGCGCAAAAAACAGATGACCGTTGGCATAGCACGCCTGTGAATCCGCCGCCAGCAGGCGCATAGTCTCTTGGCTGTCGAGCGCGACGAGATGAATCTCCACCGCCCCCTGTGTAGTCGTCCTGCGCACGAGGAAATGGCGACCGTCAGGTAAAAAGACAGGCGAGCGGTAAAGCCCCGGCTGATCTGATCGCAGCGCCAGCGACGGCTCACCGCCCGTCGCCGGGACGCGATAAATCCCTGCGAGGCCAGAGAAGAGAATGACACCGTCGCGATTCCATGTGCCGCCAACTACCAAGTTGAGGCCTGGCGGCAACCGGCACAGCGTTTGTGGCGCACCGCCCGCCAGATTGAGCTTCTTGAGTTCGCCCCCAGTAAAGAAGCCAAGCGAGCGGCTGTCCGGCGACCAGAAAGGAAGGCCGGAAACGCCCTCCGTGCCGGGCAGCGGTTGTGCCGTGAACGAACCCAATGGGCGCAGCCAGAGACTGCCTTTGCCTTCCACGAACGCAGCGAAAACCAGACGGCGGCCATCGGGGGAAAGCTCCGGTGCCGCGATGGCCGTAGCCTTCTCCGGCGCGGCGATGGTAAAGCGCGCGGCAACGGGCGCAGCAGGCGGCAACTGGCGCAGAGACTTCACGGCGAAGGGCAACGCCAGCAGTAGCCCCAGCACCGCGACCGCTGTCATCAGCCACGCTAGACGCGCATTGCCGAACCACCGCGCCGTACTCACGGGCGAACTCTCCGTCATCGCTGCGACCGCCGTCGCTGTTTCCACGCGCGCGCCCGAAGGCGTCGTCAGGGTGCCGAGCGCAAAGCCCAGATCGTGCGCGGAGTGAAACCGCATCTCCGGTTTCTTCTCCAAACAGCGCCGCACAATCTTGCTCAGCGCAGGTGAAATCTTCGCGCTCGACAACTCCGGCGGGTCTTCTTTCAGAATTGCATTCATCACTTCGACCTGCGATTCGCCTGTGAACGTGCGTTGCCCACTCAACATTTCGTACAGGATGATGCCGAACGAAAAAATATCCGAGCGATAATCCAAATCCTGGCCGCGCACTTGTTCCGGCGACATATAGGCAACGGTTCCCATCACCGTTCCGGGGCTGGTGTATTGCTTCGCCGTAGCCACATCCGAGCCAGCGGAAACATTGCGCGGCGGGCGCAGTTTCGCCAAGCCAAAGTCCAAAATCTTGACGCGCCCGTCTTTGGTGACAAACAGATTCTCCGGCTTCAAGTCACGATGCACGATGCCTTTGTCGTGCGCCGCCGCTAAGCCCGCCGCGATTTGTTGCGCGTACTCAATGGCTTTGCGTACGGGCAACGCGCCCTCGTCCAATTGCGCGCGCAGTTCTTCGCCGCCGAGCAATTCGGCGACCAAATAGGGGCTGCCGTCATACAAGCCGAAATCATGCACCGTCAGAATATTCGGATGATTGAGCGCCGAAGTCGCGCGTGCTTCCTGCTCAAAACGACGCAAGCGGTCAGCGTCCTGGGCAAAGTCGGCAGGCAGAACTTTGAGCGCGACTTCGCGGTGCAAGCGGGTATCTTGCGCGCGATAGACTTCGCCCATCCCGCCTTTGCCCAGCGGCGCGATGATTTCGTAATGATCGAATTTTGTGTTGGGGGCAAGGGGCATAACGTTCATGAAGAGCAGCGCAACCAGCCATGGTTGCTTCGTTGGCAGCGAGAACTTTCCGTTGCAACGAAAAAGCTCATTGACAATCAATGGATTGGCGATGACGCCTCGCAACCATGGCTGGTTGCGCTACTCCGGCCACCGCTTTTCTTTACAACAAAAATTGTCCCAGATGCGCGCCAGCATTATTCAGCGCCGTGCGCAAGGCAAGCTCCAACGCCGCGCGAATCTCTTCCGGCGCAAGCACTGCATCCACAAAGCCGCGCGCCGCCGCGTGCCGTGCATCCAGTTGGCGTTCGTATTCGTCGCGCACGCTTTGCATCTCGGCTTGCATCTTTTCATCCGGCGTTTTGCCTGCGGCTTTCAGCTTTTCGAGTTGCCCCGAAAACAACGCCATCACCGCCGATTCGCCTTCCATCACGCCCATTCGCCCCGTGGGCAACGTGAAAATAAAATCAGGATCAAAGCCCTGCCCTGCCATTGCGTAATAGCCCGCGCCGCTCGCGTGATTGATCGTCAGCACAATTTTCGGCACGGTCGCTGTCGCCATCGCTTCGACGAAGCGCGCGCCTGCGCGAATGATGCCGGAATGCTCCGCTTCGACGCCGACCATAAAGCCGGACACATCCTGAATAAACAGCAGCGGCGTGCTGTGGCGATTGCAGGTTTCGATAAAGTACGCCGTTTTCTCGGCGCTTTCGGTGTAGATAATGCCGCCAATGCGCGGCGGCTTGCCCGGTTCGCCTTTAATCATCCCGCGACTGTTGGCGATGATGCCGACGTTGATGCCAGCAATACGCGCGTGACCAACGATTATTTCCTGTGCGTAGTCGGCTTGGAATTCGTCAAAGCTGCCCGCATCCAAAACGCAATCCAGCAACGCGCGCGCGTCGTACATCCCGCGATGATCGTTCGGCAGAATCGTGTACAAATCGGTGGTTGGTCGTTTGGAATCTACTGACCCTCGCGCTACCGCTTGAGGTACTGTACCACCGCCCCCCCGCGCTACCGCTTGAGGTACTGCACTGGGCTTCGGCAATTCTGAAATCAACTCCCGAATCTTGCGCACACATTCTTCGTCATCCTTCGCACGATAATGCGCGACGCCGGAAATCGCGTTGTGCGTGAGTGCGCCGCCCAGCCGTTCGTTATCCACCTTCTGCCCCGTCGCGCCTTTGACTAAATTCGCCCCGCCGAGGCCCATAAACGATGTGCCTTCGACCATAATGATCACGTCGGACAGTGCCGGTAGATACGCGCCGCCCGCGATGCACGGCCCCATCACGGCAGCGATCTGCGGCACTTTCAGATACCGCCGCATCACCGAGTTGTACTGAAAAATCCGCGCCGCGCCGTATTGCCCCGGAAACACACCGCCCTGATACGGCAGGTTCACTCCGGCAGAATCTACGAGGTAGACAATCGGCACGCGGCAACGCATCGCAATTTCCTGCGCGCGCAAAATCTTCGTAATCGTCTCCGGCCACCACGACCCGGCTTTGACGGTCGCGTCATTCGCCACCACCACAATTTCGCGCCCCGCCACTTTGCCCACACAAGTCACGACGCCCGCCGCCGGAGCCTGCCCATCGTACTTGTCGTAGGCAATCAGCAACCCGATTTCCTGATAAAACCCTTCGTCAAACAACAACTCAATCCGTTCGCGCGCCGTGAGTTTGTGCTGATCGTGCTGCCGCTGAATCTTGTCTGCGCCGCCGCCTTGCATCAGCCGCGCTTCAAGCTCGCGCAGTTCGTGAACGAGGGTTTCCAAATGGGATGTCGTGGGAGTTTTTGCTGCCAATTTCATAAGGCGTAAGATTGGCGTTTGCGGCGAGTTTAGTCAACCGAATCGGTACAGACTGGCAGGCAGTTACGAGTGGGTTGACCGCAGCAGTCCAGCGTGATGCAACCAGGATGATTGTGAGACCCATTCAAGCTAAGGATGTCGTATTGCGAGAGTTCATTGGTCATAGTTTCTACGAAAACGGGGCAGTTGTTTTCCAGCCGTGTTCACGCGGCTTCCCGCCATCAGGCGGTACATAGCCCAGCCGTTCGATGGCTGGGGGGGAAGGTGACAACCAACCGGTCTGCCCGTTTTGAACGGGCTTCGCGTACAGGGCTTAAGCCTGTTTCGCCATCAGGATTTTGTCATCGTTTTCGCCCGTTCCAGTGCCGCAAAAATATCTTCACAAAAATTCTCTGCACCGACCTGTTCATAAAAACCAGATTGTTTCATCGCCGCTAACGGCTGCGCGCCAACGCCGGAGAAAATCAGTTTCGTGCCTTCATTAGCACAGCGTCGCTGAAAATCTTCGAGCGACTGCAAGCCTGAGGCGTCAATCGAAATGACATTGCGCATCCGCAGGATGACAGCTTTCGGCGGGGCTTCGATGCGCTGGATCGCTTCTTTGAAATGCTCAATCGCGCCGAAAAACAACGAGCCGTAAATTTCAAAAATTTCGACTCCGGCAGGAACTTTCAAATCGGAAATATCGCGGGCTTCAGTCTCTTCTTCTTCGCGCAGATTTTCCGTCACCAGCCGCACCTGCGTCTCATCCGACATTCGTTTCAGGAAGAGAAAGGCTGCCAGCAACACGCCGATTTGAATGGCGACGGTCAGGTCAATCAGCACAGTCAGCGAGAACGTCGCGAGCAGGACAATCACATCACTTTTCGGCGCTTTCAGCAGGCGCACGAACGTATGCCATTCGCTCATGTTGTATGCTACATAAATCAAAATTGCAGCGAGCGATGCCATCGGAATCAGCGCGGCATACTTGCCAAACACCAGCAAAATCAAGAGCAGCACAAACGAATGAACCACTGCTGCAATCGGCGTGCGTGCGCCGCTTTTGATGTTGACTGCGGTGCGTGCAATCGCTCCCGTCGCCGGGATTCCACCGAACAATGCCGAAGCAATATTTCCCACGCCCTGCGCGATCAGCTCAACGTTGGAGCGATGCCGTGTGCCCATCATTCCGTCCGCCACAACGGCAGCGAGCAACGATTCCAACGCCGCCAGCAACGCAACGGTCAAGCCGGGCTGAAACATTTGTTGCACTAAAGCCCAGGTGACGTGCGGAAGATGCGGCGCGGGCAAGTGATTTGGCACTTCACCAAAACGCGACCCAATCGTGTCAACTGGCAGATGAAAGACTTGCACGACAATGGTGAGCAGAATAATTGCGACCAGTGAACCTGGCACGCGAGCGGTCACGCGCGGCCAAACAAACACGATCACCAGTGAAATCAGACCGACGAGCGTGGTTTGCCAATTCAACGTTGGCGCTGCAACTTTGTACGCCTCCCATTTTGCGATGAACTCGGCTGGCACTGACTGCATTTGCAACCCGAAGAAATCGCGAATTTGCGAAGAGAAGATAATGACGGCAATACCGCTCGTAAAACCGACCGTCACGGGAAAGGGAATGAATTTGAGCAACGCACCCATTTTCATCGCGCCCATCACAATTAGAATCGCGCCTGCAATCAACGTGGCGATCACCAATCCATCGTATCCATACTTCGACACAATGCCGTAGAGAATCACGATGAACGCGCCTGTTGGCCCGCTGATTTGCGCGCGTGTTCCGCCCAGCACAGCAATCACGAATCCGGCAATGATCGCTGTGTACAATCCCTGCTCCGGCTTAACGCCTGAAGCGATGGCAAAGGCAATAGACAGTGGCAAGGCAACAATGCCAACGGTGATTCCGGCAATCAAGTCCGCGACGAATTGTTTTTGTGAATATCCTTGTCGAAGAAGAAAGAAAAGTTTTGGTTCAAAGCTGGGAGACATAATGCGGGCATTATCGCTATTGCAGAGCTGATTTCAAAAGAAAGTTTCACAATTGACAAAATGTTTTAGGGATTGCTTGTCAGATAACGTCTTTCTCTTCGACAAGAAGGGCTTTTGCCCTAGGGCGAACGCATCACATTTT
>JAFDVL010000011.1 GCA_018268995.1 Acidobacteriota bacterium
AGAAAACTTACTTTACAGTGTAATAAGTGTTCCTCCGGTGAAATAGTTGTGTTCATCAAGTAAGGCGGAAACCTTTGTTCAGAGGGGCCAAATAACTTTTGCTCAGCGTCAATAAAATTGACCGTCCTAGTCTGAATCGTTATGCTAGCCCGTGCCAAATCATTGTGCCCTGATCTTCTCTTGAGGCGTTTATGTCGCACCCTCCGACGGGTCAAATTACCCTATTGTTGCTGGAGTTGAGCCAAGGCAAACAGACTGCACTGGATCACCTGTTGCCATTGGTGTATGACGAACTGCGACGACTGGCAGCGCATTACCTGCGCGGCGAACGCGCGAATCACACGTTGCAACCGACAGCTCTTGTCAATGAAGCGTATCTGCGACTGGTAGACATTAACCAAATGCAATGGCAAAACCGGGCGCAATTCTTCGGCGTGGCGGCGACGTTGATGCGGCGTATTCTGGTAGACCATGCGCGCGCCCACAACGCCGGCAAGCGCGGCAGCGGCGAAACGATGATTGCCCTGGATGATGCGGTGAGTTTTTTCGAGAAAAAGGATTTGGATTTGCTTGCGCTCGACGATGCATTGCGGGAATTAGCCGAGATGGACGAGCAACAAAGCAAAGTGGTCGAACTGCGATTTTTCGGCGGACTCTCAGTCGAAGAAACTGCCGAAGCCCTAAAGATTTCGCCGCGCCAAGTGAAGCGCGAATGGGCCGTCGCCAAAGCGTGGCTGCATCAACAAATCAGTCGGACGTAATCATTTTCCAGTTTCCATTTGTCATTTGATATTTATCATTGCTGAGGCTACGCGCAGCCCCAATGAAAAATGACCATTGAAAAATGACCATTGAAAAATGCTCCCGGTTCTCGTTATGCCACAGCATTCCCCACAACGTTGGCAACAGGTCAAAAGCATTGTTGCAAATGCTCTCGAAATCGAACCGGAAGAGCGTCTCGCCTATCTTTCTTCGGCGTGTGCGGACGATACCGAATTACGCGCGCAAGTCGAAAACCTCCTTGCACATCACGAGGAAGATGAGACGTTTCTGGAAGCTTCGCCGCGTGACGCCGTGCGCAACACTGTTGATGGACAACGCATCGGGGCGTATCAAATCACGCGCGAACTCGGCCACGGCGGAATGGGTGCGGTGTATCTGGCCACACGCGCCGATGATCAATATCAGAAGCAGGTAGCGATCAAATTGATTCGCGGCGTGGCGTCGGAATTTTTGCGGCAACGGTTTCGCGCTGAACGGCAAATCCTGGCGAACCTTGATCACCCAAATATCGCGCGGATGCTGGACGGTGGCACGACAGAAGATGGCTCGCCCTACTTCGTCATGGAATTCATCGAAGGCGAGCCGCTGGATGAATATTGTGACGCGCGGCAACTTTCGACGATTGAACGGCTGAAGCTGTTTCTGCAAGTTTGTTCCGCCGTGCAATACGCGCATCAAAACCTCGTCATTCACCGCGACCTCAAACCCGGCAACATTCTGGTCACCAAAGACGGCATGCCGAGGCTGTTGGATTTCGGCATTGCGAAGCTGTTGGCAAACAACGAAACCATAGACGCGAACGAAACGGCGACGGGGATGCGTTTGATGACGCCCGCCTACGCCAGCCCGGAGCAAGTGCGCGGCGAAGCGATTTCGACTGCCAGTGATGTGTACGCGCTCGGCGTGATTTTGTACGAATTGCTGACCGGGCACGCGCCGTATGACACCCGTAGCAAGTCGCTCCCTGAACTTATCAAAATCGTCAGCGAACAAGAACCATCTTTGCCAAGTCAGAAGTCAGAACGCGGAACGCGGAAGACGCAAGGCGGCAAGCAAGAAACTGTAGCGGCCCATCAGACCACGCAAGGGAAAAAGAGGTTTGCTTTTATTCAGAGTTCCGACTTCCGCGTTCCGACTTCCGCTCTTCGCGGCGATCTCGACAACATTATCCTGATGGCGCTGCGCAAAGAACCAAGCCGTCGTTACGCGTCGGTCGAACAATTTGCCGCCGACATTCGGCGGCATCTCGATGGCTTGCCGGTGCTCGCGCACAAAGACACGCTCAGTTATCGCACGACGAAATTTCTGAAACGCAATCGGCTCAGCGTCGCGGCGACCGCTCTGATTTTATTGGCGATTATGGGCGGCGTGACGGCAACGATTATTCAACGCAACCGCGCCATCAAACGCTTCGGCAAAGTGCGCAAGCTCGCTAATGCAGTCATCTTCGATTACCAAAGTGCGATGGAAACATTGCCCGGTGCAACCGATCTGCGTGCGCGAATGATTCGAGATTCGCTCGCGTATCTCGACAGCTTGGCAAGTGAAGCGGGCGACGATCCAGCGTTGCAAAGCGAACTCGGCAAAGCGTACGAACGCATCGGCGACATTCAGGGCAACACGAACCACAGCAACTTAAACGACACCGCTGCGATGCTGCGCAGTTATCAACGTTCGCTCGAACTGCGCGAAGCGGCGTTGCGGGCGGAGCCGAACAACCAGCAATGGCAAAGCGAGCTGGCGTATGCGTACGAAAAAATGGGACAGGCGCGGGGCAATCAAAACGATCTGAAAGCGGCGCTCGACTACTATGAAAAGGCGCGCGGCATCATGACAGAGTTGGCGAAAACGAAGGTAGACAAACGCCGCTATTTGGCGACGATTCATCAACTCATCGGCGACGTACTGGGCTTTCCGGGCAATCAAAATCTTGGCGATACAAAAGGCGCGCGGGGGCATTATCAACAAGCCTACGAAATCGCGCAGTCCCTCTTTGCTAATGATCCGAAGGAATACAAAAACCGTTGGAGTATTGTTTCGATGAGCCGTTCGTATGCCAATATTCTGAACGTCACAGGCGAAACGCCGAAGGCATTGGAGATTTTGCACGCGGCAGAAAAGATTGCCGAAGAATGGGTCAAAGATACGCCGAACGATACACGCGCGCTGGATTATCTGGCACTCACCTACGACAAGCTCAGCGACATTCTGGAGGACCAAGGCGACTTGTCCGCGGCATTGCCCTACCGCCGCAAACACATCGAAATCTATGAAAAGCTCACGGCGGTTGATGCCAAAGACATGCGCGCCGCCCGCAGCCTGACGCTGGCCTACATTGACCTCGGCGATTTGTTGGCAGGGATGAAAGATCAGGCAGGTTCGGAACAAGCTTATCAGCGCGCACTGAAGAACAACGAACAGATGGCCACGGCGAATCCGACGAATGCTGAGCTGCGCACGCAGCTTGCTGATGCCTACGGTCAATTCGGGTTCAGCCTTGCCAATGCGAACAAGACGGATGAGGCGCTGCGCTACATCGAAAAATCGCTGAAGATGTACGAAGAAATGGCGGCAGCCAATCCTGACAACACGCGCGCGCGGCTCACCATCGCTGAAAATCACATCGCCATCGGAGAATTGATGTCGCAAAAGAAGCAGTGGAGTGACGCACTCTCGGCGTATCAAAAAGCGTTACCCGTGCTGGAAGGTTTCGTGCAGCGCGAGCCAGACAACGTGGTCTGGCCGCGCGGACTCGCCGACCTGCACGAACGTCACGGCATCGTATATCAAGAGCAAAAACGCTGGCGGGAAGCGCATGATTCCTATCAACGCGCGCTGGCGGTTTGGCAAGGCTTGAAGCAACGCAATGTCATTCGCAGCAAGGACGAAAAGAATCTGGAATCACTGCCCCAGAAGATCAAAGAATGCGAAGCGGCGCTTGCCAGGTAATACCGCTTTGCAACTTTGCCTACCTCGTTTTCGTCCCGTCGTAATTGATGTCGCCGTCCCAGAGTTTGATCTTGTCGCGGACTTTATCCGGCGTACACAAACTATCCCTTTCGCCCACAAACTTGGGCGTGCAAAACGTGATGTTTTCGCGGAGAATCCAGTTTTTGCCGCTCTCCCCAGTGAGCAACACGATGGCAAAGCTATCATACCGCCACTCTGCCGCCGTGACATTACGCCACCTTCCAGCAATCACTTTGCGCCCGCCATTAGCCAACACAATCCATTCGTAGGTGCCATCGCCTTTGATCGTCAGCGGTGGAACTTTGGCGGCGGCGTAATCGAACTCACGCACGACCTTGCCGCCGCGTTCGACTGTTTGCACGCCGCCCCAAATGGACAAATCCCACTTGCCGAAAAAGAAGCTGGCATCGGTTGCAGGAATAGATGTCGCTGGCATTGGGCGAATGCGGTTGAGCGGCACAAGGTAATACGCATCTTTCGCATCGTTGTGAAACCGCACTTTGTATTGTCCTTGTTTGATTTCCAGCACGGTCGCGGCTGCCCAGTTCGGAGTGCCCAGGTTCGCCAACACCCAGCTGCCGACCTGTACGGCATTGCCAGTTGCCAGTGCATTGTTCGGGTTCGCAGCATTCGCACGAGGACGAATGTCCGCCGCTGCTTTCCACTGATCGTATGCATTGTCGTAACCGTCGTAGTGAACTTTGTACCAGCCGTTTCTGACTTCCAGAATTGTGGCCTTGTACCAATTCGTCGTGTGCTTCGCTTCGACTTGATCGCCGACGCGCCAGGCCTGCTGTGCCAACGCGAGGGAGACGATAAAGAACAAACAGATGATTGCGCCAAAGCCTTTGCTAATTTGCATAATTTCCTCCAGTTGATGCAATTCAATGAATTACCAATCCAATACCAAACGAAATATTGTGTTTGGTCACACCTTGATTGCTGAACGGGGTGATGAGACTGGTCGTCGTGTGATCGCGTCCGAATACAGGGTTGTAATTGATCTCGAACACACGCAAATCCATCCGCGCGTTTAGTCGCACGTCCAACCCGCCGCCCAACTTCAGCGCCGGAGCCGTCATTTCCGTCACTTGATTGTCGCTGTTGACGGGGTTTGTACTGACCATCACCAGCGTCGAGCGATAGCGCGCGCCGCCGAATAAAGCATGGGCGTATGGTTTGACGCGTGCCTCGGTCGCGTTGTCTTTGAGCTGCACGCCACCCAGAAATTGGTAATACCGCTCGCGGTAATCACTCGTAAACGTTTCGGTCGGATTCGTCAGCGTATCTGTGAACCGATCCTTTTTGAAATACCCGGAGAAGTTGCCTTTGATCCCCCAATATCGCGTGATATTTCCGACTGCCGAAACGTCAAAGCCATTAAAGCCCCGCCGATCACAAAGAGCCTTGCTGGCATTCGGTGCAACATATTGATTGGGCTGTTGACAGGCATTGACCGTAACTGTCCTTGAGCCGTCGTTGAAGGTAAACGTAGTGCTTGCATAGGTCATCCGCGCGTGCGTGTAAAGGCCAGACACTTCAAACCGATGCCCATCATTTTGGGCCAGCACGAAGGGGGCAGAACTGAGTAGCAACAGAGTAAAAAACAATTTTGCGGTGAGTCGCTTTGTCATACTTATCTCCTTCTTATGGGTTGAAAAATTTACGTTCACCTCATAAGGCGTAAGGAAAGAAAGAGACGGGCCACGACGGGATATTTTTTTACCGATGGATAGACGACAAGGCAAAAGCTTCGACTTTCAGCTTATTTAGCGAATCTCAAAACTCAGAGGAATTTCAGACCTGCGGTTAGGGAATAACCGGGTCTATTGGCTGGTTCACCCAATCCCTGGCCCACCATAAAACCAAAGCAATAATAAGTAACCAGATCATCGCAAAAATGAATTTGATGAAAATCTGTAAGCGGCGTGCTTTTGCAATTTCTGTGGGGCTGGCAAGAGGTCTGAGGGGTAAAGAGGGGGACGATGTTGCCGTGGATAATATCAATGCTTGTGAAGGTGCGACTCTTAAAGGGGGCGCGATCTCAATTTTTAAAGGGGGCGCAATCTCAACGCTTTGAGGTTCGGGTAGCAAGGTAGAAGCCACTTCGGCCTCTGGCAATTTCGTTTTGACAGCAACAGAGGAACACTGTGGGCAGATTGTGCTGTTTGCGGGCAGCTCAAGGCCGCAGGCTCCGCAATATGCCCACGCAGAAACCAGCGGAAATAAATCCACCTGACAACCGTAACAGAGCAACACGTCTCTGGCTTCATTGGTTTCGCAGTAAATACATTTCATTAGCAGCCTATAAGCACGAGGAGCGCGAACTAGCAGGCGCGTGCGGTATTGCCCGAACAGGGTGAATTCATTCTGTAAACGGTCAGCCTGTCAGGTTACTTCACCTTACAGCTGCCGTGATCAAACACGTCCATTGTAAGAAATGATGAACTCACTCTGTTTTTTAGAGGATTGGCAAATTGTGAAGCTAATTTTTTGAGATCGCGCAAGGATGCGTCACAAATGAAATGAGAAGCGCTTGGTAGTGAAAAACCTAACGTTCTGGCTGAGGGCTGGATGTAAGTGGATATTCTGTTTTTTTTCACAGGCAGGCGAGCAATTACTTTGGTGATTTCCAACTAACTGCTCGCCTGCAAAGTACCTATTTTTTTGCGGTCTTTGATTTATCCTTGTGGCTTGAAATACAGCACCATTCCGGCCCCCGCGATGGCTAACAAATATCCCACATACAACATCGGATTGGGCGGTGTTTTCGGCGGATGCAAAATCATGGTGACAAGCACGTTGATCAGCGGAGCGCCACCAAAAACCAGCGGCATGACATAATTCGGCAATCCACCCGACTTAAATGCAAGGATGATACAAACGGCTCCGATGGCACCCAACGCACCAGCAAACGTTGCCAGCGTTGTACCGCTCAGATTAAATCCGCTTGCATTGAGATTGCCTTGCATGGCCAAGGCTCCGATTGGCACAAGAACACCTATCAGAAAATACGCGACACCAACACATAACAATGCGCGCATTGGATTGCCGAGCTTGACTTGCCCCTGATGCAACACAGCTCCATAAATTCCCCACGATAATGCCGCAATCACGGCAAACATGACCCACAACATGGATTTGTTCCTCTCTACGGTTTTCATAAATTAAGACTCGTTTGGTGACGGGTTACACGAATTGCCACGAATAAAGGTAGAATTTTTAGCCACAGATTACACAGATTCCCAAAGATTTTTCTGGCAATAAAAGAATCTGTGTAATCTGTGTGAATCTGTGGCTAAAAACATTCGTGAAAATTCGTGGCGATTTCTTTAAGCCTTTCCGAAACAATACAACGTGCCTTGCGTGCGGATGTACAACCGTCCATCCGCAATCGCAGGCGTCGCAAAACATTCTTCACCTAGCGAATTTACCGCGACCGTTTCCCATTCGCCTTGTGCTTTGACTACGGAAACGGTTCCGTCCTGACTGATGAGCCAGACATTACCATCAGCTCCGACGGGTGAAGCAAAGTATTTATCAATTGCGCCTTTCAATCGTCCTTGCTTGATGACATTGCCTGTGACCGGATCAAACGAAATCAAAATGCCGCTGTCGTTAACCATAAACAGCGCCCCTTGATACAGCAAGGTCGAGGGAACCTGCGGTACTGGCTTTTGATAGCGCCAGCGAATTGCTTTATCCGTCATATCGCCGCTGCCGCCCAGCTTGATTGAGAGTAACCCGTTTTCCGAAGCCATCATGGCGCGAAAGATGTCCCAGTCCTTTGCTTCCAGCTTGCCATCACGATTGAGATCGAAGGCATCAAAACCGTAACTCGGAGCCAGCACTTTATCCATTGGCGCATCGCCGGAAATTTCTTCTCTGGCAATCAGGCCGTCGTTGTTTTTGTCATAGCGCTTCAGCCCTTCGGCAAACGGCACGGTAGCGATCTGACGACCAGGCTGATTCAAAGGAAAGCCCCAACCGTTGATGTACAAATATTCGTTGTCGTAACTCGCCACCGACTTCATTTCGCAGGCCAGTCCACGCACCCACCACACGCGCTTGCCGTCCGCAACCGAATAGGCCGAAAGCTGGAACGATTCAGGAACGATGATCTGTTTTGGCCCGGTTTTGGGTTGGTAAATCGTCGGCGTCGAATACCCCGAAATCACATCGGGGCGCGCAATTTTCCATTTCACTTTGCCAGAATTTTTGTCAACCGCCAGCAGATACGCGCTGAGGTCCTGATCCACGGGCAGAATCAGTTTGTCATCCACCAGAATCGGCGACGCACCAAAGCCGTAGAACATATTGAACGCCGCCATCGGCATGCGCCATTTCTCTTTGCCCGCAGCATCGAACGCAATCAACCCAAAATCCTGAAAGAATGCATAAACATTTGTGCCATCGGTTACGGGACTCGGCGAAGCAGGGCCGTTGACGTTTTCAAGCCGAACCTGGTTCGGGCGAGGCACTTCGCGCTGCCATAAAATTTTTCCCGTCTTTCGGTCGAGCGCGATCACAAACAGTTTATAGGTAAATTTATCTTTCTTCGTGGTCGGCGTGTGTGCTGTCACAAAAATACGGTCGCGCGTCAGCACAGGCGACGAATGCCCTGGCGGTAAAGGCGTTTTCCAAACTACGTTTTTATCGGGCCCAAACTCTGTCGGCAAGCCAGTTGCGGAGGAGACTCCTGCTCCATTTGGCCCACGAAACCGTGACCAGTCATCATTGGCAAACCCAAAGTTGGCGAGAAAGAAAAGAATGCTAACAGTAGCGCAAACAGTTAGATTGCGATTTGCACGTGGGGTAATTTGCATTAAAACCGTAGTCTTTCTGGGCAAAAAAATGGAGCTTTCGTCTGAAAGTTCATTTTGCCCGCGACGCAAACCGCCAGTTTGCGCAACCTTATTTTTTCTCCGAAATACAGAACAGCGTATTTTGCCCGCGCAGGAAAATCTCGTCATTGATAATGACAGGCGAGGCAATGAACGTTTGATCCTCTAAGGTATTCGTTGCCAGCACCTCAAACGTCTCACCCATTTTTACTACCACAATATCGCCTTCTTCCGTTGCCAGATAAATCTTTCCATTTGCGCCAACCGGCGAGGCTTTGAAGTTGTACGGTTTGGGCAGACGCGTACGGTGATAATAGGGTTTACCTGTTTTCGCGTCAAAGCAACTGAATTGCCCGTTGTCAGTCAGCGTATACAGTTTGCCGTCGTGCAAGAGCGGCGAGGGCGTGTAAGAAGTCCCGCGCGTCTCGCTCCATAACACGGCATCCGTTCCCGTCAAATCGCCTTCCCTTCCCAATTTGATGGCCATCAACTTTGGATCGCGGAATCCGGTCATCGCGTACAGAACACCATCGTGATAAATCGGCGCAGGAATCGCGTTCAGCCCCAGTCCGGCGCATTCCCAAATTACTTTGCCATTGCTCAAATCATAGCTGCGAACTTTCCCCGTTGCGCTCACAACCACCTGCGGGCGTCCGGCGTGTTCGATGACCAAAGGCGTGGCCCACGCGCTGACTTCATCGCGTTTTTTCCGCCACAACTCTTTGCCTGTATGCTTGTCGAGCGTCACAATGAACGAGTCGCTTTCCTGATCGAAATTCAAAATCAGTGTGTCGCCGTGAACAACCGCAGCCGTGCCCTCGCCAAACTCATTGCGCATCCGCATCTTCACGCCCAGGTCTTTTTCCCAAATCAATTTGCCGTCCAGGTCATAACAGTAAACCCCGCGCGAGCCGAAAAAGGCATACACGTTCTTGCCATCCGTCACAGGCGCATTCGAGGCATGGCTGCCGTACATGCGATGATACCCCTCGTGCGGCACGGCGGTTTTCGCGGTCTTCTGCCACAGCACTTTGCCCGATTTTTTTTCGAGGCACATGACGACAAATTGTTGTTCCTGATTTGCCCCTGCGCCACCGTTCGGGTGGCGTCCATCGCTGGGTTGATTGCCTGTTTTTCCGGTCGGAATCGCGGTCGTCAAAAAGATTTTCTCGCCCCACACAATCGGCGTCGAAAAGCCCCGTCCGGGGATGGCTGCCTTCCATTTGACGTTTTCGGTGTCGCTCCATTTTAGGGGTGCATCGCTGCGCGCCATGCCGTTGAAATCCGGCCCGCGCCATTGCGGCCAATGACTGAGTTGGGCGTTATTGGTTTGAGCGCTGACGCTGAGGAAGGCGGTGACAAGGAGAATGGCGGGCAAAACCGTGCAGTGTTTTTTCATGGCATCTGCTCCTTTGTAATGGCATTACGATTTCTTTTCGCTGATGCAAAACAGCGTGTTCTGGCTGCGCAGGAAAATCTCGTTATTCAGAATAACTGGCGAGGCAATGAACATTTGATCTTCCAAAGTGTTCGTTGCCAACACCTCATATTTTTCGCCCATCTTCAAAATGACGACATCGCCATCTTCGGTGGCCAGATACAATTTGCCATTCGCACCGACGGGTGATGCTTTGAAGTTGTAAGGTTTCGGCAATCGTTGTTGATGATAATACGGCGATCCTGTTTTCGCATCGAAACAACTGATCATTCCGTTATCGGTCAGCGCGTAGAGTTTGCCATCGAACAACACGGGCGATGGAGTATAAGAAAGCCCGCGCGTCTCGCTCCACAACACGGCATCGGTGTTCGTCAAATCGCCTTCTTTGCCCAACTTGATTGCCAGCAATTTCGGATTTCGATAGCCACTCATCACATAGACCACGCCGTTGAAATGAACTGGGGCAGGAATCGTGTTCATGCCCAGTCCGGCGCATTCCCAAATCAATTTCCCGTCGTTCAGGTTGTAGCTGCGGACTTTGGTTGTGGCGCTGATGATCACCTGCTTCTTGCCTGCGTGTTCGACCACCAGCGGCGCAGCCCAATTGGAAATTTCTTCGCGCTTCGTGTTCCAGATTTCTTTGCCTGTTTGTTTGTCGAGCGCGGCAAGGAATGAGCCGCCTTTGTGATCGAAATTCAAAAGCAGCTTGTCACCTTCCAGCACGGCGGCGGTGCCTTCGCCAAATTGTAGGTGCATTTGCATCTGGACTCCGAAATCCTTTTCCCAAATCAGCTTGCCATTCACGTCGTAGCAATACACGCCGCGCGAGCCGAAAAATGCGTACACGTTCCTGCCATCGGTCACAGGTGAATTGGAAGCAAAGCTGCCATACGTGCCGTGATAGCCTTCATGGGGAACAGCCGTTTTGGCGGTTTTCTGCCACAAGGTCTTGCCCGTCTTTTTATCCAGACACATAACCACAAATTGATGCTCCAGATTTGCGCCCGCGCCGCCGCCGGGGCCACCACGTCCGCCACCGGGTCGGCCTCCTGCTTGGTCAGGAGCCGCCGCAGTTGCAACCTTGCCTGTAGGAATCGCCGTAGTCAGGAAAATTTTGTCCCCCCAAATCACAGGCGTCGAATGCCCACGTCCAGGGATTGCGGCTTTCCATTTGACGTTTTCCGTATCGCTCCATTTTGTGGGCGCATCGCTGCGCGCCATGCCATTGAAATCTGGCCCTCGCCATTGTGGCCAGTGACTCAGATTGTTGCTGGTTTTCTGTGCGGTTGTTCCAATCGCCAAAACGAATATGGCTAACGCCACAAAGGAAAGCGTTTGTCTCATGTATCCTCTCTTGATGCTTTCTAAAATGACAATCTCAACGCCAATTGAATTTGCCGCGCTGAAGTCGTGGTCGAGCGAATGACGCCGAATGAAGGCAATTTCTGACAAGGTTTGGTCAAATCAGGATTGCCGCTGCTGTCGTAAGGCTGACACGCAATTGCATTCGCTGCGGTCGAAGGCGTGTTGTTCGCCGCTGCGGTTCCGGCATACACGAGCAGGCCGGGATTGCTGAAATTCGCGCGATTGAAAAGATTGAAAGACTCGATGCGGAACTGTGCATTGAAGCGTTCGGTGATACGCGTGTTCTTCACCAGTGCCAGATCAAACGTGCGCAGGTTCGGGCCAATGAACGCGTTGCGCCCAATGTTGCCGAGGGTGCCTGAAGGTTGCAGCACAAACGCCTTTGGATCGAAATACTGATTTGGGTTGCCGATGACGGCGGATTTGTATGTGTAGCCTGCGGCCAAACTCGGACGATCCGGGCCGACCAACGGACTGGCCGAAGGCGACCATTTCGATTGCGAGCGATTTGCCTGCAAAAAGACGGTCAACGGATTCCCGCTGCGCATTTGCCCAATGCCGATCAGGTTCCAGCCGCCCAGCACCTTGCCCGCGCCACCTTGCAAGCCTTTGGCAAACGGTAATTCCCAGGTGAAATTGAAAACCCAATTATGCGCTGCGTGATAATCCGCGAGGCCCTTGTTGTAATTCAGCCCTGGCAATTCGGGCAGCGCAGACACCGTACCGTTTGTCGCGTCAGAGAAAAAGGTCGAAGCCTGTGTCGTGTCAATGTTGCGTGAGAACGTGTAGGACGATTGAAAATCTACGCCCTTGCTGAAGCGTTTGCGCACTTCAAAAAGCAACGCGTTGTACCACGAATTGCCATCGCTGGTTTTCAACTCAATCACGCCAAATCGCGGATTGCGGCGCGGCGAATTGTTTGGGAAAAACCATGTACCATCTGCTTGTTGTACCGGCACGCCCGTGTTCACATCTGCATTGCGCAACAAATGAATCCCGCGCGATCCGGCATAGCCCACGGTCACCACCGTATCGAACCACAATTGTCGCTGCACGTTCAGATTGTAGAGATGAACATTCGGGTTTTTCAGATTCCATTCAATTGGGCGCACAGCGGAAATCCCGGCTGTCGCAAAATTCGGGTTCGGGAAGGTTGGATTTGGAATTACCGGGCGCGGCGTCGCGGGAGGGTTCGTTACGGTCACAATCAGGTTTTGCTGGTTGTTTGTGTTGAAGTAAATGCCGTAGCCGCCGCGCAAACTGGTTTTGCCATCGCCGAAAATATCCCACGCAAAGCCTACGCGCGGCGAAATGTTTTTCGTCGTCGGATTTTGATAAAGCGGCCCCGGCGTTAGTGCCGTATCGGTGAACACATTCTTGAGCGAAACATCGCGCCGATCCAGCGGCACGGTGGCGTATTCATAGCGCAAGCCCAAATTCAATGTCAGCCGCTGCGTCAGCTTGTAATCATCCTGTGCGTAAAATCCGAGCGTCGTAAAGCGCCAGTACCGATCAAATTGCGCTTCGGGCGTCAGACCAACGAACGAACGCGGCACATTGCGAAGGAAGCTACTCAAATCCGCAAATGAATAAATCCCCAACGAAAATGTCGGGTTGACCATGTTGTCCTGATAACGTTCGACCAGCCCGCCGAATTTGAATAGATGCTTGCCGCGCGTATGCACAATGCCTTCGCTGAAGCTGAACAGATTTTGCACCAATTTCAGGTTTACGGAATTTTGCGGCCCGATACGCAGCAAACCACCCACATCAATGTTGCCCATAAATCGGCGGCCCGGCACAAACGGCGGCAGTTGCGTGGACAAATTCGCCTGCACGTCCTGCCCGATGCGCGTGCGGCTGAAACCGATGCGCGACGTGCTGACGGTGTTCGCGGAAATTAACCAGGTATGTTCGATGGTCGTGAATTGGTTGCGCGAAATGAATGACCGCGGAAATTGCGGATAATCTGTCGGCAGCAGTTGATCTGCATCATCAAACGTGTAGCGCACAAAGGACTGATGGTTGTCATTAAACTTGTGATCCACACGACCGGAAGCAAAATCCTGATCCAGCGTTTGCCGAAAACCAAAATAGTAATTCGCAATTCCACCACCGATGGACGGGCCATTTGGTAACGGATAGAGATCAAGATACGGTTTGATCGCAGCATTCACGGTGACAGTTCCGCTCGGCAAAATGCCCTGCCGTGCGTTCGCGTCCGGCACGAACGTGCTGATCGTGCGCCCCAGCCGTTCGCGCAAGCCTTCATAGCTGCCAAAGAAAAAAGTGCGGTCAGCTTTGATCGGGCCGCCCAGTGTCACGCCAAACTGATTGCGCTTGAATTCAGGCTTGCCCAGTGGTTGGCGATCAAAGAAATTGCGCGCGTCCAAATTGTCGTTGCGATGAAATTCATAGAGCGATCCGTGAAAATCATTGCCGCCCGATTTGCTGATGGCGTTGATTTGCCCGCCAGAGTTGCGACCAAATTCGGCGCTGTAGGAATTTGTTTCCACGCGAAACTCACGGATGCTTTCGGTGCCGAGCGCCGTGCCTGCCGCGCTGCCCGCCGGGCCATTCGTAATATCGTTTTGCAAGGTGCCATCCAGCAGGTACACATTTGAGCGTGGGTCTTGCCCGTTAATACTTGCCGCCGTACCGTGTGCCACAGCCGAACCGCCATCACGGTGCGGATAGGCGACTACGCCCGGTTGTAGAAATGCCAGATCCGTGTAATTACGCCCGTTGAGCGGCAGTTCACGAATCGCCCGCTCTCCGACCAGAAAGCTCAGCTCCTGGGTTTGCGTGTTCACAGTGGATTGGACAGTCTCTGAAAAATCGTCCCCGGTGATGGCCCCAACTTCCAGGGTGATATTGATGACGCTGGACTCACCAATCGCCAGGATGACATTGTTTCGCACATAGGGTTTGAAGCCTCCCTGCTCCGCGCGAATTTCATAAGCACCAACCCGCATTTCAGGAAACACATACCGACCTTGCGCGTCGGTTACTACCGTACGGGTCAGATTCGTTTCCAGATGACGCGCCGTTACTTTAGCGCCCATCACGAGGGCACTTTGCTGATCCTGCACCGTCCCGGTAATAGTGCTGGTGGTTTGTGCCAAAAGAGAACTGCCGAAGCAAGAAAGACCAAGAGCGACCAATATCGCGCGAAGAAGTTTGTGAATTTGCATTGTATGAGCAACCCTGAAACACGTGATCGAAGCCAGATCACAGATTTTATTAGGAATTAAGCAACCGATTCTAACTGTGGCTCCCTTGAGTTGCAATTTACGCAACCCCTGTGGGATAGTACGCGCCAGTCCGGTTGCAGGTTTCCAAAGGTTTTCGTCATCTCGATTGTGAGCAAAGTTTCGGATTTTCTCCAATGAAACAATTGTTTCTTGTGCTACTGATCGTGGTGCTGTACGCGTTACATCAGGACGTGTGGTTCTGGCGTACTGCTTCGCCATTGCTTTTCGGCTTTTTGCCTGTTGGCATTACCTATCACGTTTGTTTCACGCTGGCAGTCTCTGCCTTGATGGGGCTGCTTGTAAAGGTGGCCTGGCCAAAGCATTTGGAAAACGTGGGAGAAAAGAAAAGTGAGACAACTCCCCCGCCTGCTTCCGCCTCGACTCCCTTACTTTCAGAAAGCGAGGACGCTGCCTCTTGATTCCTGCCATCGTCGTTTTCATTTATCTCGCGTCCGTTTTGTACATTGGCATTTTTGCTTTTCGCCGCTCAACCCATCGCAATGAGGCAGAAGATTACTTTTTAGCGGGGCGCTCGCTGGGGGTGTTTGTCTTTTTGCTGTCGCTGTTCGGGACGAATATGACAGCGTTTGCGCTGCTTGGTTCATCAGGACATGCCTTTGCAAATGGGATTGTAACCTATGGTTTGATGGCATCGTCGTCGGCGCTGATTGTGCCGTTGTCGTTGTTCTTGATCGGCACGCGGATGTGGGCGCTGGGCAAAGAATACGGCTTTATGACGCCTGTGCAAATGTTTCGCGACCGCTGGGAATGCTCGCACATTGGCACCGTCATCACCGTTGTACAGGCCGCGTTGCTTGTGCCGTACATCATCATCGGCGTGATGGGTGGTGGCACGACGATGAATGCCATCAGCGGTGGGCGCATTCCGTATTGGGTTGGTGGTGCAATCGTTGCGTTGGTTGTGATGAGCTACGTTTTCTTTGGAGGAATGCGCGGCACGGCCTGGGTCAATGCGTTTCAGACAATTCTGTTTTTGCTGTTTGGCGCAATCGCGCTCAGTGTGATTGGTGCGGGCATGGGTGGCTTTGGCAAAGCAGTAAATGAATTGATGGCATCGCCCGCAACGTCAGCTTTGCTCACGCGCGAACGGGTTTCGCCGCTGTATTTTTTCAGTTATACGTTCATTCCGCTATCCTCGATTTGCTTCCCGCACATCATCATTTTTTGCCTGACCGCTGAGCGACTGCAACATTTCAAAAAGACTGTGGTGTTGTACCCGATTTGCATGCTGGCGATCTGGCTTCCCGCCGTATTTTTAGGCGTGACGGCAAATCGGGCGGTTGAAGTGCCCGCGATTCAAGCCAAGATCGAAGCGCGCCGCACGTTGGCAACACAAAGTGCAACCTTATCGCCCGATCAAAAAACGCAACTGCGCGCCAAGTCTGCGGGGGATGATGTGTTAGTGCGATTGCTCGAACATTACGCTCCGCTCTGGCTGGCTGGCTTACTTGGTGCAGGAATTATGGCTGCCGTGATGGCTAGCGATTCGCAAATCCTTGCGCTTTCGACGATGTTCACTGAAGACATCTTTGCGTTTTACGAAGGCAAGGCAAAGTTTGGCGAAGCAGCACAAGTGTATACAGGGCGTATTTTTATTATCCTGTTGACGATCATTGCCTATGTTGTGGCGCTGCGCTGGCCGCAATCTATTTTTGACTTAGCCGTACAGTTTGCATTTTCAGGCTATTCAGCATTGTTGCCATTGTTGGTCGGAGCATTATTTTGGAAGCGCAGCACAAAATGGGGCGCGCTGGCGGTCACATTGTGGGCGGCAGCAGCGGTCACCGCCGTCGCCATTTTTCAATCCGTTGTTCCCGCACCTGCTCCGGGCACGGAAACAGGATTTGGTTCTTTGTTTGGACAAGCGCTTATCAGTCGCACTCCGGCAGGAACTGCGGTGCTGGGCTTTCTTCCTGTTGTTCCGATGGTCATCATTTCTTTCCTGCTGATGATCACAGTTTCGTTGTTAACATCGAAACCAAACGAGCAAACGCTTCGTCGTTATTTCCGATAAAAGATTTCTTTACGATCACCCAAAATATTTTGTAACGCGCGGATTTTTTCTGATCGCGTACCTTCTTCTGCTTGAGCTATGACCAATGAAACCTCTTCCCGTCTCACATCTGTGCAATGGCTGATCTGCATCATTGCCGCGATTGGCTTTGCATTCGACACATATGAATTGCTGATGCTGCCGCTGATTATTCGGCCTGCCATTGAGCAGCTTGGCCCTTTTCAATTTGGTTCGCCGGATTTCACGCGGTGGCGCGATTTGATGTTTTACGTCCCTGCGGTATGCGGCGGTATTTTTGGATTGCTCGGCGGGTATCTGACAGATCGGTTAGGCAGGCGACGGATTTTGACCTGGAGCATTTTGCTCTATGCGTTTTCGGCCTTGGCAGCAGGCTTTTCGACTTCGCTGCCGATGCTGCTGTTCTTCCGCACGACAACATTCATTGGCGTTTGCGTAGAATTTGTCGCGGCGGTGGCGTGGCTGGCAGAATTATTCACCGAACCCAAACGCCGCGAAAATGTGATTGGCTGGACGCAGGCGTTTTCTTCACTGGGCGGCTTTATGGTCAGCCTGATGGCGTTGCTGATTGCCAAAATTGCGTTGTCTCTGCCCGCGATTCACGGAGGCCATGACAACTGGCGTTACCTGCTGATCTCCGGCATTATCCCGGCGATTCCGTTGATCGTCATTCGCCCGTTCCTGCCTGAATCACCTGTTTGGCAGGAACGGCGGGCAGCGGGCACCTTAAAGCGGCCTTCTCTTGCCGCACTTTTCCAGCCCGAATATCGCAAGACCACGATTATCACAGCGATCATGTTTGCGTGCAGCTTAGGTGCGGCATTCGGTGCGATTCAGCAATTGCCGCAAATTGTTCCGGCACTGGTTCCGCCTACACCCGGCATGCCGCCGCCACAACGCGCTCAACTTGTCCAGGGCACAGTGGCAGGCGTGCAAACCATGCAGGAGCTTGGCGGACTGATTGGCAGAATGCTTCTAGCCTTTCTTGCTGTCCGTATCGCCTCACGCCGCAATCTGATTCGTGTTTTCCTGTTGCCTGGTTTGGTGATTGTGCCGCTCGTATTTCTTTTCCCGGCGGTGTCGGATTTGGCCTTACTCAGATGGGGCATCTTTTTCGCCGGATTGTTCACAGTGGCCCAATTAAGCTTTTGGGGGAATTACCTGCCGCGCGTCTATCCGGTGCATTTGCGCGGCACAGGCGAAAGCTTTGCGGCCAATATTGGCGGGCGGATGATTGGGACTTCTGCCGCGCTGCTCACAACACAATTTGCTGCTGCAATGCCGGGAACGACTCCGGCCACCAAACTATCTTATGGCGCAGCAGCCGTAGCGTTGTTGGTCTATGCCATCGCTGTCGTCGCAAGTTTCTGGTTACCTGAACCACCGGAAAAAGACTCGGCGGAGTAGCCACGAAGTAACACGAATTTTCACGAAATAAAATAAGCCACAGATTCTTACGGATTCACACAGATAATTGCTCATGGCAAATATGAATCTGTGAAAATCTGCGTCAATCTGTGGCTAAAAACAATTCGTGAAAATTCGTGTTACTTCGTAGCGGAAATCGCATTTTTCGCAGGCGCAGAAACAAACCAGGAGCCAATTCCCAACAAACCGACCACCAACGCCAAGCTATAAAACATGATCGCGTACGAACCCGTTCGATCTATACATTCGGCTAACAGCAACGGGCCAATGGCCGAAGCGAGTACGGTCAGCATTTGCGCTGCGCCTTGAATCTTTCCCAGATGTGCGCGGCCAAACGCGTGGCTCCAGAAGGAAAAGAAAATCACAATAACAAAGCCACCTGCGATGCCCATCACCGCAGCATACAATGCAACGTGCGTTTTGGTAGTGACGTGCGGTAGTGCGACCAGTGCGCCCATCAACAAACTCATCGCCAGCGCCATTAACCGATTCATAGACCATTTCGCCGAGAGCCAACCGCCGAGAAAATTGCCCACCAATGCTGTCAATGCCGTAATCACAAGCGAGTAATAATACGTCGTTGCATCAAAACCGCGCTCTGCCAAAATGGATTCATTGAAAAGCGAAATGCCAGAAGCAATCAGACCGTACACAGCACTGGCCAAGGCAAAAACCCAAAACGCAGGTGTGCGCAATGCCTGCCATAACGTGTATCCGCTTGCTGGTTCTACGGACGCCTCTTCTGTGGGCTTTTCTCCTTCCATTGCAAGCCCGCAAGCCTCCGGTGAGGATCGCACCAGCAACCACGCCAGTGGCACTAAGCCCACCAGAATTGTGCCGCCAACACCCGCCCACGCAGTGCGCCAGCCGTTTGTACTAACGATGTTGCCGACGACCGGAAAGGCAATCATGAATCCGATGCTCATCACAATTGAGTAAATCGCCATCGCCAGATTCAAACTTCGTCCGAACCATTGCCCAACCATCGTCAGGCTAATGACAGACAATGCGCTTTGCCCAAATCCACGTGTCAACGTAATCAGCAACGTGAGCCATAACACACCGCGCACACCGCTCATCAGCAGCACGACGGTTCCCAGCAACACACTCACGACTGTCACCACGATCCGACTGCCAACGCGATCCAACAAGCGCCCCACGCCGATGCAAAACAGCGAGCCAATCAAGGTTGCCCAAAGATTGATTTGCGCAAACTGCACGCGATCCAGTTGCAGGTCTTTCAGCAGCGGTTCGGTTATCAATCCCAGGCCCTGTGTACGTCCCGGTAACGTGCCAACCATTGCAAATGCGGCGATCAGCATATTCACCCATCCGTAATAAAACGGCAGACGCGCAATCATTGGGCGTGAGGCAACAGCGGGCAGTGAGTTCATGCGTTTATTCCTTTGCTGGTTGCATAAATTGCGGAGCGATTCGTCATCCACCAAACTCCAACTAAAGCAACACACAATGCAACGCCAATCCAGCGCAGCAATCCTGTCTTGAAGACAACTGTCGCGTTGAAGACCATAAACAGAAAAAATCCCTGCCAAGCCCAAACCAAATAGCGCGGTCTTCGTTGATAAATATCCAGCCCGCGCCACCACCAAATCACATCCAGCACCCAAGCAGTGATGAATGCGTAATTGACGTAGACGCCGCCCCCCCAATTCAAATTGAAAACTTCAGCCGTTTGCCGTGCTGTTTCCTGATAGACAGAACTTTGGCTCCAAGCGTGGTAAAAATGGTACGCGCAAATAATATGCGCCAGCATCCCAATGCAACCAATCGTCCAGGCCCAGCGGGCGCGCGATTGCCATTTCAAACTTCCCCGAAAGACAAAATGAGTGATTGCGCCCAAAGCATAACCCGCGAGCGCCACCCAGATTGTCATTCGTGTGAAAAGCTCACCTCGACTCATGGCAAGTCCCGAAATTTTTACGGCACGCCGCCGAAACAATAAAGCTTCCCATCATGCGAGCCGATAACCACGCGGCCCTCATCAATTGCCGGGGAAGCAGAAAAGGCGCTGCCTGCGGTGTACTCAAACAGCTTCGTGCCTTTGGCCAAATCCAGGGTGTAAAAGCGTCCGTCATTCGATCCGACAAAGACGCGGTTGCCAGCAATGGCAGGCGAAGATTCAACACGCGCACGGGTCGTGAATGACCATAACTCTTTGCCCGTTGCCGCATTCAAGCAATGTACCATCTTGTCACGCCCGCCGATGACGACTTTGCCATCCGCCAGTGCTGGCGAAGACAAATACGGAAACTGCCGCTGCGGATGCTCATACCGCCAACCCAGTTTCTTTGCTGTCAGATTCAGACTCAGCACTTCATTGGCGTAGGTGCCAAAATAGGTCATCGTTCCGGCAATCGCGGGTGAAGAGCCAACCTGTGCCCCCATCTGCACTTTGAAAATTTCTTTGCCATCCGCTATCCGCACGCCGTGAAAATACTCGTCGCAGCCTGCAATATAGGCTACGCCATTGGCAATGCTGGGCGTCGCGTGAATTTGACCTTCGGTTTGCAGTTTCCATACCAATGCACCCGTCCGCGCATTTAGACAATACAAAGTGCCGTCGTAAGACCCAATCAACACTTTATCGCCCACCACAACCGGAGAAGATTTGATTTCGCCACCCGTTTTATGCGTCCAAAGCTTGCTGCCATTCGAGGCATTGACCGCGTGAAACGTTCCGGTCAAATCGCCGACGTACACAATGCCATTCGCAATCGCGGGCGAAGATTCGCCAATGCCGTCACTGCTGGCCAGATACTTCCATTTGCCTTTGCCTGTGTATAAATCAACTGCGTGCAAATGCCCCGTTGCGGTGCCGACATAGATCGTTGCATCACTGATGGCAGCAGAAGATTCTATCGGCTCGGTGCCTGTATTAAATGCCCAGTAGAATTTGATATTCGGTGGTGGCTCAGAAGTGGCAACGCCCGTCAAAAGCGGATTCGCACGAAACTGTGGCCAATCAGCCAACACTGAGGGGAAGGGCAACAGCAGAGAAAAGAAAAGGAAAAAGAGGCTCCGCCCGTTTGCCGTTTGCCGTTTGATATTTGCCTTTTGATTTCTTAATAGGCCCACTGATAAACCTCCAATGCACCCGTAGCATCCCACGGGCGCGGATTGAATGTCCCTGTCCACTGTTTGGCGGCTGCTTCCGCCAACATTGCCAAATCAGTTTGCGGAATATTCAGGCGACTCAAGCGATTGGGCAAATTCCCTGCCCAGGATAATTGCTCCAAGCGCCGCGCCAAGGTTTCGCCAGGATCGTTGTTCACAATCGAATGTCCTGCAATGCGCAGAAGTTCTGCATAGCGGTCTCCGACAACAGAAGCATTCCACCGCACAATCTGCGGCAACATTACGGCTATCGCTTCGCCATGTGGCGTACCGTAATGCGCAGTCAATGGATTCGCACAGGAATGTGTGGCTCCAAGCATCGAAGCCTCAATCGCTGCACCGGCAAAATACGCCCCCAGTTGCATGGCCGCGCGCGCTTCAATGTTTTGCGGCTTGGTCAACACTTGCTCAAAATTATGCTCCAACAAACGCCAGGCTTCGCGCGCATACATTTCAGACAACGGGGTTCGCTTAGTCGTCACAAAGCTTTCGACAGCGTGAGCAATCGCATCGTAGCCTGTCGTAGCAGTCAGCCGCACCGGTTGCGTAACCGTCAATTGTGGATCAAGCAATGCGATTTTGAAGGCAGCCTTTTCGTCACCGCAGGCCATTTTGATGTGTGTTTCGGCGTCGGAAATCAGCGCATAGCTTTGCGCTTCACTGCCCGTGCCAGAGGTCGTCGGAATTCCAATCGTCGGCAGCATTGGTTTGGTCGCCTTGCCATGCCCCCAATAATCTTTCATCGTGCCGCCATTGGTCAGCACAAAATTGATTCCTTTCGCAGTATCAAGCGAACTGCCGCCGCCCAGGCCAATGATCGAATCAACGCCCAGTGATGCTGCAAATGCCCGCCCAGCCTCAATCATCTTTGTGTCAGGATTTTCAGAGAAATCGTGGAAGGAAGAAACTTCGATGTTGAATTGTGCAAGTGTACTGACGGCCTCAGCCACATACCCGCAAGCAATCATCCCGTGGTCTGCGACAAGCAAAGTGCGATGGAACCCAAGCTCGTGGGACAACGCGCCAAGCTGTGCAAAAGAGCCGAGGCCAAACAAAACGCGTGTGCGGGGCTGAAAATCAAAGGACGAATTCATTCGCTCAAAACGATTCATCCACGAAGCCACCCGAAGAGATCAGACAGGATTTACAGGATTGACCGCAAGATTTACAAGTTAGATTATTTATGAAATCAACCCTAGTAATCCTGCAAAAATCTTGTCAATCCTGTCAAAAAACTTCGCAATTCTTTATGTGACTTCGTGGACGGAAAAAACTAATCGCCATCCTTACCGATGGTCGGCGGAGCCATCTTTGACGGATCCGTCTTTGCGCCATTCGCCAACGCAAACAACTGATTGCGATTCATAATGTACAGTACGCCGTTCGCGGGAACGGGGGTGGAATAGACCGAACTGCCCATGTTGATTTCGGCCAGGACTTTCTTTTCTTTGCCTGCTTGCAGAATTGCGACATCGCCGTCCTCATCGCCCAGATAGACTTTGCCGTCCATCACAATCGGCGACCCCCAAATCGCGGCGAACATATCGTGCTGCCAAAGTTCAGTACCTGTCTTGGCATCAAGGCAATGCAGAAAGCCGCTGAAATCGGAGTAATACAACAACCCATCCGCCAAAGCTCCCGTTGAGATGGAACGCCGGATTTTATCAAAGTGCCACACGCGCCCACTTTCCGTGATGTCGCCGCGTTTCGTCGCGTCAATGCAATACAGATGGCCAGGGCCTTCACCGTGTTCCGGGTCTTGGCCGTTAGCGACGTAGACGTAGTTGCCTTGAATGATCGGTGTGCTTATCAATTCGTTGCGCGTCTTCGGCCACTTGGAATCTTTCGGGTTGGAGTCGAATTCCCAAAGCATCTTGCCCGTCAGCGCTTCGTAGCCGCGAATTTTGCCATCGCCCTGCCCGTGGACAACTTGCAACACATCGCCAATTTTGCCGACCGCAGGTGATGACCATTGCCCGTGTAACACACGGTCTTCGACAGCGTTGTGTTCCCACACCAACTTGCCCGTCGTTTTGTTGATCGCAATAATCGAAGGCGCTTTGGGCGAAGGAATATTGACGTGGCTTTCGTCCTGCCCGTTCGAGGTGCAAACGTATACGAGATCACCGTAAACAACAGGTGAGGAGTTCGCCATATTGTGTGGCTGCGAACCAACCTCTTCCATCATGTCAAATTTCCAGATGATGTCAGCGTCGGTTTTGCTTGTTAGTTTTTCTTCCTTGTACGGCCCGTCATTCTCGTTATCGCGGAAGCCTTTAGTATCCAGGCAGACGACTTCAGCACGATTGCTAACGTACCACAGCTTTTCGCCTTCGACATAAGGTGACGAGCAAACACCTTGAAACGGCCAATCGTTGACACGTCCGGCGGCGAGCTTTTCATTGGCCTGCTGCCACAAATATTCGCCGGTCTTTTCATCAAAGGCCATCAAAACGCCGCGATCACCGGGTTGTTTGGGATCGCGCAAGCCTTCGTTGTTGGTGCCGATGTAAACCTGCCCGCCCGCGACGACCGTGTTGCCATAGCTTTGTGATCCAAGCGCAGCGACCCATTTGACGTTCTCGCCGGTTTTCACATCCCACTTGACCGGCATGTTCTTCGCACTGGAAACCATGTTGCGATCCGGTGTGCCACCCCACATCGGCCAATCACCGCCACCCGGATCTGATGCCGCAGCCTGATTGAACGTGAAGAAAGAATACGAACCAGCGATCAATGCCAGCGCGCTTACAAACAAAACCAATCGTTTCATAAAACCTCCAGTTCACAACGATGCGGTGAACAGATCAAAAAAAGCGAAGCAAGTATCAACGATGACTTACCACGGAGCACACGGAGTTTTTTTGACAGGATTGACAAGATTTTTGGCAAGATTGTCAGGATTTTGCTTGTAAATCTTGTGGAAAATCTTGTTCATCCTGTCTTGCCTTGATCCGTGTTCTCTGTGCTCTCTGTGGTTGATGCAAATATCTCGCGCCTACTTATTCGGCGTGACTTTAATATTATCAAAAAAGACTTCTGATGGCGCGTACGAGAAAATGCCGGGACTCCCCATCCGATTACCAATGGGGTCAACGCGTTCAATCATCCAGTTGGCAGGTTCAGATTCCGAGGCCAGCCAGGCTTTGCCGCGTGCACGTACTTTGCCATCGGGCAGATTTTCGACTTGCAGTTTCACGTGATACCACGTGTCGGCTTTCCAACTGAAGGGAACCTTCACCGTGCGCGTCGGTTCAATTTGCCACGAACGCAATTCCAGTCTGCCACCGCTACCCACCAGGACTAATTCATATCGTTGCCCGACGACCCCGCCATCGCCCATTTGACGGCGCTTTTCAGTGGCGCGGACATCGGCTTCAACGGTGTAATTTGCCCAGTTCGCGAGGCCAAATAATGAACGCGAACGTTGGAAAATCGGTGGTGTCGGATTCTTAACCAAAATTTTGCCGCCATCCATTTCGCGCACCGCATATTTGCCGTCGGTGTTGATCCAATAGCCTGGCACTTTCGTTGGTGCGATAGATTCAAAGTTTTCGGTCAGCGGCAAAGCCGGAATCACACGCACCCGCGAAATTCCAACGACGCTGCCGACCGTTGCTTTTACCATCCCGGATTGTCCACCAGCATCTGCGGCGGGAGTGAATTGATAATTCGCGGATGTGCCTTTCAATCCTTCCAGGCTCCAGGTTGCACTTGTTTCTTCACGAATAAAGCGACCGTGATCGTCAAACGAACGCACTTTGAATTTTGCCGTTTCTCCGGGTTTCAAAACCAAATCTGCAGGCACCACCTGTACATGCGCGATGGCAGCGTTCGCAGGTGCATTTTCATTCACGTATTTTGCCAGCGGCAATTCCTTGGCTTTCGCTTTTTTGCCGATGCAATAAAGGTGTTTGGTCGAAACCAAATAAATGCGACCACGCGATACGGCAACCGAAGCGATAATTTGTTCGTTCGATGCGATGATGTCGTCGCCGACTTCGCTGGCACTTGCTTCAGACAGCTTTGCGCCCGGTTCGAGTTCATCGGCATCTAAAATCTGTGCGCCAGTTGCGCTGGGTTTGATGATGTAGAACTTGCCGTTCTCTGAACCGACATAAATCTTGCCATCGGCAAACACTGGAGACGCTTTCTGAATCGTGCCGAGGTTTTGTTCCCACAGCTTTTTGCCCGTGTTGGTATCGAACGCAAATAAGTTTGAGCCAGCATCCACCTGATAATAAACATTGCCATCAATCACAGGCGATGATGGGCCAAGCTGAAAATTATTGATGGCGAATTTGGTTTGCGCTTTTGTGATGTTGCCTTTGGATGCGACATTGATCGCTGCAAGGTGGCCCATTTCGTTTGTGTCGAGGTTTTCTTCCTGATGCGAAACGTACGCGATGCCGTCCTTCACCACGACGCCCGGATTGACGCCGCGCTTGCTCATGATGTAGCTCCACACGACTTCGCCCGTGTTCACTTTCATTGCGTGGACGCCACCATCGCCACCGCCTGCAATCAGGACGCGCTGCCCATCAACGGTCGTCACAACTGGCGTTGAATAAGTCGTATCGAAGGGACGTCCGCCAGGAGCACTGATCCACACGCATTCGCCCGTGCGCTTGTCGAAAGCGTAGTAGCGATGTTTGCGCGCTGCCAAATCACCAAAGCCGTCGGTCACGGTGCTGACGATAACCAGATTGCCTTCGATGATCGGTGAAGCTGTGCGTCCGCCATGCGTTGTCCAGGCACCGAATTCATCGGTGAGCGAGTGTTCCCACAACAATTTACCGTCGTAGGACAATGCCGTCAGATGCGCGTTGGCTCCGAACGTATACACATTACCCGTTTCCAGATCGCCCGCCGGAGACGACCACGCCACACGACGCGGTGGCACGTCTGAAGAATACACGTTGTATTTGTATTCCCACGCGACTTTGCCGGTGTCGGCATCAAATGCCATCACACGTTCCTGAAAGGTTTCGCCCGCGCCTGCGGAATTGAACAGAATCACGCGGTTGCCCATCACAATCGGCGCAGAGCGTCCCCCATAAGGTGCCTTCCACACCAGATTTTCTCCGGTGATTGACCATTTTTCCGGCAATCCTTTTTCGGCAGAAATTCCATCTCGACTGGGGCCACGACCTTCGGCCCAATCGCTTCCGCTGGCTTTATATTTGGATTGCGCGACGCCAGGGACAGGAACGAGAATTAAAACCAACAAAAACGCGAGTAAGAAGTTGGGCAAATTGGTTTTCATACGAAATTTCAGATTCACTCTTGTAGGAATTGTAATGCTGGAAACACTGAATACGGCAACCGCTGTATCCGGTTGCAATTATTTGTTCGATTACATTGACTCCACTGAAGTCAGATTATATTTTGGCATCCCCTGAGTCAAGAAAAGGGGCATGTCACAAAGGTTTTCGACAATCATCCTTGTGAGGTATTTATGCCATATCTTCGCTTCGTTTGCCTGGTTCTTTTACTGTGTTTTCCTCTTCTCCTTCACGCACAGGATCTGAACGAAGAAATTCTGGCCGCCGCTCGTAAAAGTGATGTGGCCAAAATCAAGGAACTGTTGGCCAAAGGCGCAGACGTCAATGCCAAATCGCCGTACGGTGCGACCCCACTCTTTTTCGCCTGTGATCGCGGCAGTGTCGAAGTCGTCAAACTACTGCTGGAAAACGGCGCAGATGCCAATATTCAGGACACATTTTATAAAGCAACTCCGCTGGGCTGGGCGATGAATAAAGGCAAGCCAGAGATCATCAAACTTCTGGTTGAAGGCGGGGCAAAAGGATTGAACCAGGCGATGAATTTTGCCATCAATGGAAATCACATTGAACTGGCGAAAATCACCTTGGAGAAAGCGAAATTCCCGCAGGAAGACCTTGATAAATACTTACGCGTCGCCAGTAAAAAAGGCCAAAAGGAAATCGTCGAGGCATTGAAGGCTGCGGGTGCAAAAGAATTGCCGGAGTTCAAAATCGAAGCAGAGGCAATGAAGAAGTACGAAGGCACGTTTAAGGGCGACAATCTAACCCTGATCTTTCAGGCCAAAGAAGGGAAACTAATTGGCACAGCCAACGGGCAGGAAGCGATTCTGGTTCCACTTAAACTTCATACATTCGAGAATGCTGACGCGGGAATCGTCGCGACCTTTACCGTAGATGGTGACAATGTAACGGGGCTTGCACTTAAATTCCCGAATCAGTTGATGAACCTAAAAAAGGAGATGCCAAAATGAAGCTTCAGATCGGGTTACTGTTCGTCTTGCTTGTTAGTGGCGCAACTTGTCTCACTGCCCAGAACTGGCCGCAATTTCGCGGCACGAATGCCAATGGCATTGCTGAGGGCAAACCGACGCCGACCAAATGGGACGCCGAGAAAAATGAAAACCTCGCGTGGAAAGTCGAAATTCCTGGCCTTGCCCATTCCAGCCCGATTGTGTGGCAAGACAAACTCTTTGTAACGACTGCCGTCAGCAGCGATCCGAAATCCGTCTTTCGCTCTGGCCTTTATGGCGATGTAGATTCCGCCGAAGACATGTCCAAACATTCTTGGAAGGTTTATTGCCTGGACAAAAAGACAGGCAAGATTTTGTGGCAGCAAATTGCATACGAAGGCGCACCAAAAACAAAACGCCATATCAAATCCACATTTGCCAATTCGACTCCTGTCACGAATGGAAAATACGTTGTGGCTTTCTTTGGTTCCGAAGGACTGTATTGCTTTGACCTGAAAGGAAAGCTGAAATGGAAAGTGGATGTGGGAATCCTGAATGCAGGATGGTTTTTTGATCCTGATTACGAATGGGGCACCGCCAGTTCGCCGATTATTTATAAAGACTTTGTGATCGTGCAATGCGACATCCAGAAAGGTTCCTTTATTGCGGCCTACAATTTGAAAGACGGCAAGCAGGTCTGGAAAACCTCACGCGAAGAAATCCCATCCTGGGGCACGCCAACCATCGTCGAAGGCAAATCGCGCGTTGAGTTGGTCACGAATGCCACCAAAGCCGCGCGCGGTTACGACCCGCTGACGGGCAAAGAACTCTGGAGGCTGAAAGGCAACCCTGAAATCACTTCGACCACGCCGATTGCTGCACACGATCTGATTTACATTTGCAACAGTTACAAAGAGCGTTTCGTCGCTGCAATCAAACAAGGCGAAGCGAACGGCGACATCTCACTCAAAGCAGGCGAAAAAACGAACAGTGCGGTGATTTGGAGCCTGACCAACAGCGGCAGCTATCAGCCTTCGCCGCTGATTTATGGCGATCAAATGTACATTTGCAATAACAACGGCGCTCTCTCCGTTCACAACGCGAAAACAGGCGAACGTCTTTACCAGGAACGGATCGGGCGCGACGGGGGCAGCTTCAGCGCGTCGCCAGTTGCGGCAGATGGCAAAATCTATTTTAGCGGCGAAGACGGTGATGTTTTTGTGATGAAAGCGGGCGCGAAGCCTGAACTACTCTCCAAGAATCCAATGGGCGAAGTGATGATGGCAACGCCTGCGATCTCTGACGGTATGCTCTTTATTCGCGGGCAAAAACATTTATTTGCAATCGCAGAAAAATCTGCGCCGAAAGAAACTGCGGCCAAATAGTCCGCATTTCGCACCACATTCACGAGTGTCATAATAATTTTTCCGACATACGAGGTTTTGCATGAAAGTTACAATTAGCCTTCTCACAGCGGTGCTTGTGGCATTCGTTTTGTTTTCTTCTTTGACCAGCGCGGCAGGTGGCGATTCCAATTGGGCGCAGTGGCGCGGGCCGGATAGCCAGGGCATTTCCACCGAAAAGAATTTGCCAACCGAATGGAGCAACACGAAAAATGTGCTTTGGAAAACACCGATTCCCGGACTTGGCTATTCGCAGCCGATCATTTGGGGCAACAGGGTTTTTCTGACAACAGCCATCGAGGCCGGTGCTGCGCCAGCAGACCACAAGCCACCCAAACATATGCTCGGCGACGAAGAGTACAAGCATCCTGATTGGGTTGGTTCGGACAAATTGCACACCTTTAAAGTGCTGTGCCTCGACCGTGATTCCGGCAAAATTTTGTGGGAGCAGACAGCGTATACGGGTAAGGTCTACGATCATCGTCATCGGCGCGGCACTTATGCGGCTCCGACAGCCGTAACAGATGGCAAATACGTCATCACCTATTTCGGTTCCGAAGGCGTGTATGGCTATGACTTCAAGGGCAAGCTGCTTTGGAAAAATGACATCGGCGACATCAACACGTTCGGAATGGGCGTTGGCACTTCGCCTGTGCTCTATGAAAATCTGGTGATTTTTGTGGCCGACCAAAATCTGGGCACGCCGAAAGATTCGTTTATGGTTGCGCTCGACAAAAAGACGGGCAAGGAAGTGTGGCGCATTGTGCGCCCGATTCAGGGCAGTTGGTCTACGCCTGTTTTGGTCAAAACGGCTGGGCGAACCGAGTTAGTAACAAATGGCAATGAGTTCCTGATCGGCTATGATCCCAAAACCGGCAAAGAGCTCTGGCGCACCACCGGGGTTAAGAGTCATGCGATTGCAACGCCTGTGATTAAAGGGGACATCGCCATTTTGTCTTCTGGCTATCCGACCAAAAAAGTGATCGCGGTCAAGCTTGGCGCTTCCGGTAATTTGGATGGAACCAGCAATGTGTTGTGGAGCTACAACAAAGGCACGGCGTATGTACCTTCACCGATTTTGTATGATGGATTGTTGTATCTGATGAGTGATGCGGGCGTGCTGACCTGTGTCGAACCGGAAACTGGCAAAATCGTGTACGAGGGTGGCCGCGTCCCTGTGGCTACGAAGTTTTACGGCGCGTCGCCCGTTGCGTTTGATGGCAAGATTTTGCTCACCAGTGATGACGGCGACACTTTCGTCATTAAAGCTGGAGCGAAGCACGAAGTCTTAGCCACAAACTCGCTGGGCGAATCGTGCCGCACTTCGATTGCAATTGCAGATGGCCGTTTGTTCATTCGCGGCGAAAAGCATTTGTACTGCATCAGCAACGGCGGCAAACTGGCCCGAAATTAATTTCAAATTCGAGATTTGAGATTCTTCTAGATGAGCATTCAATTCCCGCTGCCAATTCCGCCATCGGGTTATCAGCGAATCTTTGCGGCAGAAATAGATTGTTTGTCCGCGAATGAGTTACTTGTTCGCGGACAATTTCATGATCATCGCATTGCGCTGGAACAGACCTGGAACGTACGCACACCTGAGTATGAAGTGATTGCAGCAAGTGCCCGACAAGTCGAAGGCGACCCGCAATCCTTTGCGCCTGAACTTTGCGAACGCTATTCAAAAATTGCTGGCGTCCGTGTTGGGCGTGGCTTCACCAAACGCGTGCAGGAAGCATTGGGGAATTTGCCCGGATTGCAGGAACATTTGTTTTTCGCCATCGAAATGGCCCGCGTGGCACAGCAGGTTTATCAGTTCCCGCCCGGCTTTGAGGAACAATTTGTCCCCACATCAGACAACCCGACAGAGCAGGCCCGTGTGGCTTGGACGAAAGATCGGACGTATATGCCGGAGCTGGCGAATTCGTGTTTTACCTATCGGGATGAATCGGCGAACGTGTTTGCAGAGAGGGAAGTTCGTTGCGGTTTTGAAGGTAACTTAACGCGTCCGCAGCCGGGCGATAAACGCGTGTTCTGGCGCAAGAAGCAATTGGTCATTTCTTCGCTGCCGAATGGCGGATATCAATGCGAAAGCGCGATGCAGGATCGCATTCACGACATTCAAATCAGCTTTGCGATTGCACCTGACGGTGTAATTTCTCAGGCTCAAAGTCGCGGCGAACGACTGCCTTACTATGGTATCTGCGAAGGCGCGCAGTTGCGGACTCCCGGACTAAACGGGCAACGCGTGACTGCCAGCTATGTAAAGCAATTTGCTGAACAAGTCGGCGGCGCTTCTGGTTGCACCCATTTGTTTGATCTTTCGATGGATTGCTTGCGGCTTTTTCAGATCGGTGCAGATTAAATTGCCGCAACCTGCGAAATGAATCAAGATTTATTTTTCGCGGTTTTCAGGTAAGTGAAAACTGAGTGTCTCCTGAAAGCTAACAACTAACAAAGGTAGGATAGGCGTTTCGTCCGTCCTTATTTGAAATCTTCGGACGGGCAAAACGCCTATCTTACCTTCTTTAAGGAGTATCCATGAAAAGTTCGTTGTTAACTTTATGTTGTTTATTGATTGGTTTGGCCGTGCCTGGTGCCAAGCCGAAAGACCTGAATTGGTCGCAGTGGCGCGGGTCTGATGGATCAGGGGTTTCGACCGAAACTAATTTGCCGACAGATTGGCAGCCCGACAAAAATATCAAATGGAAAACGCCGCTTGGCGGGCGGGGGCATTCATCGCCCATCGTTTGGGGCAATCGCATTTTTCTGACTTCTGACCTTGAAGGCGAAACTGTGCCGGGCGCGATGGCCGTGCCCCATAAGCTCGAAGGTCAGGACTTTGTACATCCTGATAGTGTGGGGGCAGATCGCAAACATACGTTCAAGGTACTATGTCTGGATCGTGATTCCGGCAAACTGCTGTGGGAGCGCACGGCGTATGAAGGCACAGTCTATGACGCGCGTCATCGCAAAGGCGCGTATGCTTCGCCAACGCCGACGACCGATGGCGTCAATGTCTATGTGTGGTTTGGCGCAGAAGGCGAGGGATTGTATTGCTACGACTTCAAAGGCAATTTGAAATGGAAAACCTCCGTCGGCAAGGTTGCCAACGTGGGCTTGGGACCGGGAACGTCGCCGCTGCTCTACGAAAACCTTGTGATTCTGCAATGCGACGAAGATAACGGCGAAAAGTCCTTCGTTGTCGGGATTGACAAAAAGACGGGCAAAGAAGCCTGGCGCACTCCACGCAAAGTCCAGGCTGGATGGTCTACGCCACTGCTTGTGAAAGCGCAGCAGCGTGCGGAACTGATTACCAGCGGATGGGAATTTATCATTTCTTACGATCCAAAAACCGGCAAAGAATTATGGCGGACGCAGGGACATGGCAGCTACACCGTACCTACACCGGTCACCGGATACGGCATGGTTTTCATTTCCGCAGGGTATCCTGTCAAAAAACTAATGGCCATTAAGCTTGGCGCCTCCGGTGACATCACCAATTCGCCGAGTATTGTGTGGACGTACAACAAAGGCACGGCATATGTTCCGTCTTCCATTTTATATGGCGAGTATTTGTATCAGCCCACAGATCGCGGTGTGTTAACGTGCTTTGATGCCAAAACAGGCAAGGTTGTGTATGAAGGTGGGCGCTTGCCTGTTCCGGCAACGTTCACAGCTTCGCCCATTGCATTTGACGGCAAGATTTTATTGACCAGTGAGGACGGCGACACATTCATTGTCAAAGCGGGCGCGAAGCACGAGGTGATTGCGACAAACTCTGTTGGCGAACCGGTGTACGCTTCACCCGCTGTTGCCGACGGGATGATCTTCATTCGCGGCGATAAACATTTGTTCTGTATCAGCACAAAGAAAGGGTGACAAGATGAAGCAAGTAAAATTTTTTTTCATGCTGATGCTTCTTGGCAGCCTTTCGGTGCTGGGTTATGCCGTGACCAAACCGAACCTCAGTGGTACCTGGAAACTGGACAAAGATCGCAGCTTTAGCAATCCCGCCGGGCTGGATCAAATCATGACCATTGCTCACAACGGCGAAGAAGTGAAGCTGGATGCCAAAGTCACGGTGCAAGGCCGCGAAACGCAAGTGAACGAAACCTGGACATTGGATGGACAGGAACACGAATTCACGCCGCCCAATGCTGCTCCCGGCTCCACAGGCAAACGCAAAGCTTCGTGGCTGGCAGGTGATAAAGGGGTGCTAGTGATAGATGAATCGGTCATCAAAACACCGAATGGTGAAGTCAAACAACGAACCACACGCAAATATTCGCTTGCTGCCGATGGTGCGACGTTAACAGTGGATTACTTTATTGATCGCGGCGAACAGTCGTTTGAATCTAAGCGCGTGTTTGTGAAAGTTAAGTAGTTGGGCTGGAAATGGAAGCGGTAGTAGAACCTATAGCAAAAGCAAAACGGTGGCGACGATGGATCATTTTCGCCGCCGTTTTGTTGTGCCTGTATTTCTTCCTGCCCTTGATGTTGCATTTTTCCGCTTCACTACTAATTCGCCGCGATCCATTGCAACCTGCTGACATTGTTGTGGCGCTGGGCGGCGGTGTTCCCTGTATGCGTCAGGATTACGCGGTCGAGCTTTATCAACAAGGATTGGCCAAAAAAATCGTGATCAATGGGCTAGCTGCTGAATGGGGAACGGATACCGAAAAAACGGTCAGACAACATTTCATCAATTTAGGCGTGCCGGAATCTGATCTTGTTTTTGCAGGTGACACAGGAAATACACGCGCCGAAGCCGAACTGCTCGCGCACATGATGCGAAAAAATGGCTGGAAGTCAGCCATCATCGTCACTGATCCCTATCACACGCGCCGCGCAACGTACACCTGTGAACGGGCTGCGTCGGATTTACAATTTTTGGCTGCCCCGGTATCTGAAAAGATGAGCTTATGGAAACAAGAACGATGGTGGACGCGGCGGGGCGATGTGTGGCTGACCATTCGTGAGTTCGTCGCCTGGGGAAATACACTTGTGGGAGGGTTACGGTGAAAACATGGATTCAATCACGGCGCTTTCGCTGGGCAATTGCGTCATTCCTGGCGTTGACGCTTCTCGTGGGAATTACTTTTTTCTCCCTGCCGTGGATTCTGATTTCTCCGGCAGAATCAGCTTCCGCTGACGTCATTTTGCACTATGCGATTGCCTACAACACGGGTGTGGATGAGTACGTCGCACAGCTTTACCGCCAACAACGCGGCAAAAAAATTGTATGTATCAGCAAGGCGTCCTTATGTGACATCTATCCTGCCGACTATACGCGACAACACCTGATCGAATTGGGCGTTCCGGCAGAAGACGTGATGGTCATGCATTTACCAAATTATGATTGCCTGGCACAGGTATTGCCGCGCTTCACCGAGAAAACAAAGGCGCAGGGCTGGCAGCGGGCATTGTTAGTTATTCGTCCGTCCTTCAGCCGTTTTGAAGGGAATCTGGCGAAGAGATATTTCAACAAAGAAGGACTTGGATTAGCCGTGACCTATTCGCCCGACGAGGAACAAAAATTTAATGCGCGCTGGTGGGCAGATCATAGAACTGCTCAGCTGACGGTTGAATCAGCTATCAACTCCGCGCTGGATCAGCTCTATCCCGAATGCCGCTAGGTGATAATTCAAGTCCTAAGCGAATCGCGATTTCAACCGGAGAATAGCTACTATCTGCGCGATGCAGTTGCACAGGTTCTGCCGGATAAAGCGGTGGTTGCGCCATAAAACGCGGATTTTTGCCGTGATGCATTTGAGCAGCATGAATCAGAAATGGATGGCAAAGATAAACCGTCCCGACTTCTCCCGTCGCCAATACCACTGGGCGATTTGCTGTCACGTCCAGTTTTTGACCTAACTCCAGATAGGACAATCCTTCCTCTCCTGCTGGTTCCAACAAGTGCGGGACATCCAGATGCGAACCAACTCGAATCCGTGTCGGGGCATCGTCTTCCCCTACGTCAGAGAACAGGAATAGCATCAACAACGCGCGTCCTTTCGATTGCCAATTCAAGCGCCACGAACCGTCCTCGCCCGCAAAGCTTGCTTCGGCGTGCCATCCCGTATCACCCGGATCATCAGGATGCGGAAAGCGAATCGGAAACGTGCCGAGACTGGCGCGCGGTTCCCAACGCCCTGCACCCACCAGCTGATCAAACGCAGCGTGCAACACAGGCATATTGACCGCCTGCCGAAACGGTTCTTGCGCATATCCACCGAGCCGAATCACAGGCTGCGTCCAGGTCGCCGGATCGTGCGGATCACAGCCCGTTTCACGCCATAAGATTTCGCGCCCTTCATCAGCTAAGGCACGCGGAAAGGCATTGTCGAGCCGGATAAAACCGTCCGTGATGAATTGCTGGATTTGCTCTTTACTGAGGGCAGAAATCGTTTGGTGATGAATATTCATGCGGTGTCAATTTTACACTCGCGAAAGAAAACCGTCAGCCTCATTGTACGCTTCGATTAGGCAAAGCCTCGCCCGGAACCCCTGTCTTGACATTCCCCCCCCCGGCAACTACAGTGCCACAAGTTCTACTGCAAGCTAAAAAGGTTGGTTCTGGACAAAAGTTGTTGGGATTGCTCAGTCTGATTCCCAACAACAATGGATTGGTTTTCAGCCCACTCAGCGTAAGCCAGCACTTGTCCGACACTTTGCCCTTCAAGATTGGCAAATGCCGAAAGCATTTGTTTGTACGGGTGTATTCATTTGGAGGATGCGATGGGTTCATATACGAAGGAAGAGTTACTTCCCTTTTATCTTGAAAAGACCGCAGAGCAACGAAATAAGCTGTTTGCAGACACAGCCCGCACAGCCGAGATTTTTGGCGTGTCACAGCGCACGATTCAAAACTGGATCGAGTTAGGCTGGATTCAGGCCATCAAGATTGGCAAAAAACATCAGGTCTATTTGAACTCGGTGACAGAATATATCAAGCGCGAGAACTAAAATAAGGGAATTAATGCCATTAACGTATTTCGCGTATTTCGCGCTAGACACACCATTCGCGCCATTCGCGCGAGACAATAAACGTCGCCTTTGGTATTCCTCCTTCCGCATCCCTGAAAATTTACTTCACTTTTAACGAGGAGGAACTACCTTATGAATCATTCCCGCAAGGTGTTTTTAGCCGTGTCGCTTTTAGTAGCCATTGCGCTATCTTTGGCGATCTACGCTTCGCGTGATGCGAAGGCGAACAATACAGCCCATGTGAAAACAAACCTCACGCCAAATCTTGCAGCAAATTCACTGCCAACCACAATCAAATATCAACAAGGTTCCGACATCGGCAAGCTCTATGTTTTACTTGCTATGTCAGGTGGTAGTGCGCGAAAAGCAGCGTACTCTCAATTCACAGCAGACGAAAAAAGTCGTATCTGGCAACTTCATCTAACGTTATATCGGCTAAATTCCCAATTGACGCCGAGCCAAGATGCGATATACGCAGAAGCGCTCGAACTCGCAAGATTGATTAACTACGATGATCTGACGGCATCCATACAGCATACATCGCGGGTGAAAGCTGTTTACGAAAAGGCCGTAGCAACTTTCGGCTTAACAAAGGCGCGCGCGATCTTCGATGATTTGGGAGATGCCTTAACACTTACCCCGCAAGGGGCCATACAAAAAGCGGGCTTTTTTACCGATTGTGGTTGTAGCACATACTGGAATTGGTGTGGCGATGATACATGCAGGTCGGGTGCAGATGGTTGCACTACCACTGCACATGGCTGTGGGCCTTTATGGGGATGGCCGTGCGATGGACTTTGCAAACCTAAGATTATCGACTAATCAAAGGCAATATTTACTTTCAGCGGCGGCGGGTTTTTATCTTCCGCCGCTTTTTCCCGTTAGGTTATGATAACTACACGCTAATATTGAAAATAGGAGGTTCTGTTGAAACTTAAAACCTTTTTGCTTCTTTTTTCTCTTTCTCTATTAGATGTGCTAGCGATCTCTCCCCTAAGAGGCTATGTAGGCATGCATGCTAGTACCTTGGCTGGCTTCACCCTAAATTTCTTACTGACTTTGTATGTCTTACAAAGATATGCGACACATCTGACTTCTAGCCAAATTGTGAGCGCAATCTTACTTGGGGCTTGTATTTTGGAAGTGCCAATTCGCATTTTCAATATAGGATTACTAAGTCTGCCCGATTTTGGCTTTCATCTGCTTGGCATTTCCTGTGGTTTTCTATTTTTTATTCTGCGCTCCCAACTTAGGTGGGGAGTTGCGCTGGTGGGCTTTTCACTGTCGCTTCTGATGTATTACGATGGTTATGATCGATGGATTCATAAGCTAAATAATGGAACTTTTACAGGGGCAGTTACCTATCCGTTTCCCGGTGAGTTTTCCGCTACAGATGAAACTGGCAAGGTAATAAGCAGTAAAGATATTGCCAATAAAATTGTGCTGCTAGACTTTTGGCATACCGCCTGTGGAGTCTGTTTCCAGAAGTTTCCAAAAGTGCAAAAGGTATACCAAAAATATAAAGACAACCCCGCAGTCCTGATCCTCGCCATTAATAAACCGCTTGAGGACGATAAAGAAGGTCAGGCGTTCCAAATGATTAGAGAACGTGGCTACACTTTTCCGGTTGCAATCGCAAAACGCGACGATTTAGCAGAAGCCCTAGGCATCAATGGCTACCCCACAACATTCATCGTAAATCCGCAAGGTACAATTATCTTCAAAGGAAGCATTGAGTACGCCTCAGATCGCTTAGCAAAACTGCTTGAACCTTAGAACAATAACTTCAGCCCAAACTGAATGTGACGCGGGCTTTGTGCCGAACGAAGGCGACCGAAGCTCGGCGAACCGACAAAGTTATCGGGCAAATCAAAATTCACGCGATTGAATAGATTGAAGGCCTCAGCACGGAATTGCAGTCTCAAACTTTCGGTCAAACTAATGTTTTTCAGCATTGAGAAATTGACGTTGGCATAGCCCGGCCCATCCACAATGTTGCGTCCTGCGTTGCCAAAGCTGCCGAACGCAGGTGTAACGAACGCTGACGTATTAAACCAGCGTTCCGGCGTTGGATTGGAAAGCCTGGCGCTTCCAACCAAATTCGGTCGGTCATTGCCATTGAAGCCCAAATTCGCAAAGCCCGTGTTGCTATTGTCGAGCGTCGGTTGCAGTGCGACTGTGAACGGACGCCCCGATTGCAACGTGACGATGCCGAGGCTTTCCCAGTTGCCGAAGATCGCTGCTGCTGCGCCGCCATTGCTCAGCCAGCGCTTCCCTTCTCCAAATGGCAGCGCATACGAATAGCTCACGGACATCCGATGCCGCACATCGAAATTAGAGCGACCCCGTTCTGCACCGGGATTGTTGCTGTCCTGCGGAAAGTTCGGATCGCCGGAACTGGTGAAAAAGCCCGAAGCATCATCAATGGATTTACCAAATGTGTAGGCACCCAGCACTGACAAGCTATTGCTCAGACGCTGTTGATAACTCAGTTGCAGGCTTTGGTAATTGGAGTTTCCGCGCGATTCCAAAATTGTGATGTCGGAAAATTGCGGCAACGGGCGCAGGTTCTGTGCCGCCGTGCTGGGGCGTGGTTGATTGATGTCACGCCCCGCCAACAACTTCGTGCCTTTTGACGCGACATACGCGACTTCAAAGATTCGATTCTCCCCCAGTTGTCGTTGCACGCTCAGGTTCCAGTGTTGGAAGTAAGCGGTGCGGAAATCGCGCTGTATGGCTAACACAGATTTGGGGATGAACGCTGAGAACGTATTGGGAAATGGATTCTGCAACGTCACCAAACTGGTTTGTGTGGGCAAGTTGAAGTTCAATTCGTAGTATGGCGGATTGAAATACAATGCTTCGCCCGGAGCCAATGCCGACTGATCGTAAAATATCCCATAGCTCGCACGCAGCACGGTGTTTTCGCTGGAATCTAATGTCCACGCGAGGCCGACGCGCGGAGCGATATTGTTTTTATCACCTTCATAACCTGCGCGCGGCATGCTACCCGTTCCGACCGGAACCACAGATTTTGCAGTCGTATCAAACAGCGCAACGCGGTTTTGCGCGTCTACCGCTGGCGTGTTGTATTCGTAGCGGACGCCGGCATTCAGCGTCAGGCGCGGGCGCACGCGCCAACTGTCATTCACAAATGTGTTGTAGCTGTTGGTGCGCAAATGCTGATGATTATCTACCTTCGCGCTGCTGCTGTAAGTAATCAAACCGAGCAGCAAATCGGCCAGCGGGTTTTGTGTAAATGCTCCCGTGAAATTCAGCGTGCCGCGTGCCTGCACATCACGAAAGCCATTTTGCTGATTGGCACGAAATTCAAAGCCGAACTTCAGCAAATGCGAGCTGCGGGTATAGGTCGCCGTGTCTAATACCTGAAACGTATTCGTGACTGTGTTCTGGGGGTTATTGAATTCATCGCCAAGCGGCGAGAAGCCAAGAACGGAAATAAATGTCAGACCCAATGCACGCGGATTTGTGACGACAGTTGGCAACCCAAGTGTACGGTTGATCGTGCTGCCTTGCGTTTGATGATTGACGGCATTGGCAACACGATTGAACGCAAGGCGAGTTTCGTTAATAAGTGAAGGCGAAAAAATCTTTGTGGCGCTAATCATGGCATTTTGCCCGCGCCGAAGAACAGTGTCTCCGTAACCGGGAATCTGCGGATAACTTGCGCCCGTGAACGGCTCAAATAATGTGCGATCTGCAAAGCTGTAGCGCCCGGTCAATGCCGTCTTATCGGTAATGGCGTGATTCAAGCGCACATCGAAATGATCCTGACGATCCCGCTGCGTGGGCGAAGAAACATAATTCTGTCCCGGCACGTTGCGATTTGGCAGCGGATACAATGCCGCGATCTTCACACCAATCGGGTCTTGAAAAAACGATGGAATTTGTTTGTTCGGAAACGGTTGTGGCTGCTGCCCGAAAATATTGATTGGCGCAGGCAGAAAGCTGTTTGAAAAGTCGCCGTTGCGTTCGGCCTGTGTCGGAACGTTCGTGACGCGCGTGATGCCTTCGCGTTCGCGCCTCCCTTCGTAATCGGTAAAGAAAAACGTGCGGTTGGCGACAATTGGGCCACCAAGGGCAAAGCCAAATTGATTGCGTTTGTAGGCAGGATCAGGTTGATCGGCAGGTACAAAATAGTTACGTGCATCCAATGAAGAATTGCGGAAGAATTCGTAAGCCGTGCCATGAAAATTGTTCGTGCCCGATTTAAGGATGACGTTGACCTGCGCGCCTCCATTCCGTCCGAAAGAAGCATCGTAACCATTCGTCACAATTTCAAATTCCTGCACCGCATCTACAGGCGGACGTACAGCAACCGTGTTGAGCTTTGGATCAATGTTGTATACGCCATCCAATAAATAGTTTGTCGAATCTTCACGCGTGCCATTTACATTGAAGCTGAAATCGCCGCGCACTGACCCGGCAGAACCTTGGGCCGCAGGCGCGGCACCCGGAACAAGCAGCGCCAATTCCTGAAAGTTACGACCGTCTAACGGCAAGCCCGTGATTTGCTGATTTTCAATCACGTTACCTTGTGCGGAGGAATCTTTCTTGAGCGGGGTTCGGGGCGCAACAATCTCAACCGTTTGTGTAATTCCGGCGACTTTCAAAGCCTGATCCAGGCGCAATACCTGATTGACTTTCAATTCTGCTTTGATGATGTGCTTATCAAAGTTGGGCTTTTCCATCTCCACCTGATACGCGCCTGGCGGCAGTTGCGTGAAGATGTATTCGCCTGTCGCGCTGGTCGTCGTGGTTTGGGTGAGATCCGTTTCTGTATGAATTGCCTTAACGACTACGCCTGGAATCGCAGCACGGTTGTAATCAGTCACACGACCACGAATCGTCCCACGATGAATTTGGGCATCAACCAGAAAAGGGAACAATGCAAGCAAGACAAAGCTCAGGGCCAGGGTAGGTCTAATTTTCACGGTAATTTTTTTGACTCCATTCAAATATTTGGATTGCGGATTTTCTTTGTAACGGACAGTAGCGTAATTCCAAACGTCAAAGCAAGGCCAATGGTTTCGGAAAAGTCAGTAGCCCAACCGATAGGAAGCGTTCTTACTATTGAGATACGTTCCCTGTCGGCTACACTACTGACTTTCATTTACCACGTTCATAAATCACCTTTCCGTCAAAAACCGTCATCATCACGCGCGTCTTTTCGATCTCAATCGGGTTAATTTTCAAGATGTCAGCCGACAACACAGCAAAATCTGCGAGTTTGCCAACCTCAATGGAACCTTTGCGCGCCTCATCAAAACTGGCATACGCCGAACCAAGCGTGTAGGCGCGAATCGCTTCGGCAACGGTGATTTTTTGCTCTGGCACCCACCCCTGCGGACGTTTGCCATCCAGTGTGCGACGAGTCACAGCGGCGTAAATTCCCATCAATGGCTCCATCGGCGCGACGAACCAATCGGAGCCAAAGGCTAAAACGGCTCCGGCATCCAGCAAGGAACGAAACGCGTAAGTGCCTTTGGCGCGCTCCGGGCCAATGCGGTTTTCGGCCCAACGTCCATCATCAATCGCGTGATACGGCTGCATCGAAGCGATGACTCTTTGTTGGGCAAAGGCTTTGATTTCCTCAGGACGTAAATGCTGGGCGTGTTCGATACGGAAGCGGCGGTCGCGCGCGCCATTTTGTTTTGCAGTTTCGGCAAACATTGCCAGGATGCGATTGTTTGCTTTGTCGCCAATTGCGTGAATGGCAACTTGCAATCCGGCTTGATCAGCCTTGATGACGCGTTCCTGCATTTTTGCTTCGTCTACCAATTCATCGCTCGCCAGCCCCGACGTAGTCGGCGCGTCAAGATAAGGAGCAAAGAACCAGGCTGTTGTCGAACCGAGCGAACCATCGGCAAAACCTTTGAGTCCGCCAATCTTGAGCTTGTCGCCACCAAAGGCAGCCCGCACGCCAACAGCGGCTAAGCGTTGCCATTGCGACAGAGGCTGATGCCCGGAAATTCGCACGGTCAACTCATCACGGGCGAGCAATTGTTGATAGACACTCAGCACATCTGACGAAGCAGACATATCCTGCACACTGGTGACACCATTTTCTGCGGCATAGCGCATTGCTGCCTTCACAGCTTCGGCAATTTCTTCGGGGCGGGGATTTGGAATCACGGCGTAGACCGCATTCATCGCGGCGTCCTTGAGTACCCCTGTCGGCTCGCCGTTTTCGTCACGCACAATCAAGCCACCCGCAGGATCAGGCGTGTTTTTTGTGATGCCCGCAAGTTGGAGCGCGACCGAATTCGCCAGCGCCATGTGCCCGTCAAGCCGCTGCACGAAAACCGGATTGTTCGGCGTGTTGGCGTCAATCAGTTGGCGTGTTGGCAATTTTGCCGGCGACCAGTTTTCGTGATCCCAATTCCCTTCCAGAATCCAGCGGTTTTTCGGGATTTTGCTCGCGAACGCGGCAATCCGCTGGGAAAATTCTTCTGGCGATTTTGCATCGCGCAATTGCACCGAAGCCAACCCCGCTCCGCCATTGAAAAGATGGACGTGGGCATCATTGAAGCCGGGCACGACGCGGCGACCTTGCAAATCAAGCATGCGCGTTTGCGGCCCCGAAAATTTGCGAATGGCTTGCGTTGTGCCGACGGCGATGATGCGATTGCCAAGAATGGCGATGGCTTCGGCTTCTGGTTCTTTGTCATTAACCGTCCAGACTTTGCCATTTACTAAAATCAGATCAGCCGTAACCTGTGCAAACGGTGTTAGCGAAAAACAGAAAAATAGAACTCCCCAAACGATGAATCTCATGCCCTGCTCCTTGTTTATTACTACAAGATAGGATAAATGCGAGGGGAGCATACCACACCCGAAATTAAGTCTTAACGGCTGCTGAACAGGAGACATTATGCAAAACCTCAAATGGAATAATAATAAATTTGCCAGGGCTAAAACCGTCAAAGTTAACCGGCAGGCCACAGCTCAAAAACTGTTGCAGACAGAATTGGAAAAACTGCCGGTTGAAGAGCGATTGATCGTCGAACGTTTCATCAGCCGGGGGCGCATTGCACGCAACGTCATGCGCGAATTCGATGCGCAATTGACTTTCGGCGAACGAATGGCAGATCGCGTAGCGGCAATTGGTGGAAGCTGGCGGTTCATCGGTGGTTTTGCGGTTTTTCTGATTGTCTGGATGATTCTGAACAGTGTCGTGCTGGCCACGCGCGCGTATGATCCGTACCCATTTATTTTGTTGAATCTAATCCTTTCGTGTCTGGCTGCGCTGCAAGCGCCAATTATTATGATGAGCCAGAATCGGCAGGCCGAAATTGATCGCTTGCAAGCGCAGAATGATTACGAGGTCAACATCAAGGCCGAACTTGAAATCCTGCAATTGCACGAAAAGATCAATCAGTTGCGTGAGCAGGATTGGGTGGGGTTAGTGGAATTGCAACAACAACAAATCGAAATGCTCGGAAAAATCTCAACTGAAATCTCGCTCAAGAACAGCCCTGAAAATGAGGTTTAGAGACTTTCATAATCAGACTTCGATCTCTTGACTTATTTCTGGCTGAAAGATTTTATTACCACGCTGAAGGTCGGAAAGGCATCCTGCCCGTACTGGCCTGGCGAATCAAACCATATTCCTTTGAGGAGAACCATCCATGAGCGCCCATCCACTAGCTGGACAACCTGCACCCGCCGAATTGTTAATCAATGTCGCAGAACTTGAACGTGCATACTACGAACAAAAACCAGATGTGGACAATCCGGCCCAGCAGGTCAGCTTTGGCACCAGCGGGCATCGTGGTTCGTCGCTCGACAAGGCCTTTAACGAAGCGCATATTCTGGCCATCACGCAGGCCATTTGCGAATATCGGCAAGGACAAGGAATTGATGGCCCGCTTTTTATGGGCAAAGACTCACACGCGCTTTCCAGTCCGGCACAACAAAATGCGCTTGAAGTTTTGGCGGCCAATGGCGTCGAAACGATTATTCAGCAAAATGATGGCGTGACACCGACACCAGTGATTTCGCGCGCAATTCTTGCCTACAATCGCAACAACACGGCTCATCAAGCGGATGGCATCGTCATCACGCCCTCGCACAATCCGCCGCGCGATGGCGGTTTTAAGTACAATCCGCCGAATGGTGGCCCAGCCGACACAGACATCACAGGCTGGGTGCAGGATCGCGCGAATCAACTGCTGCGCGACAACAATCAGGAGGTAAAACGAGTTTCGTTGGAAACAGCAATGAAAGCCGCGACGACGCACGAAAAGGATTTTGTTGCTGCCTACGTGTACGATCTGGCAGAAGTCATTGATTTTGGCGCGATCAAAGCAGCAGGTTTGAAAATCGCCGTTGATCCACTAGGCGGTGCGGCGGTGCATTATTGGCAACCGATAGCCGAACGCTATGGCTTGGACATCACGGTCGTGAATCCGCGCCTTGATCCGACATTTGGATTTATGACGCTGGATCACGACGGCAAAATTCGCATGGATTGTTCCAGTCCTTATGCAATGGCTGGACTTGTAAAGCTCAAAGATAACTTTGACATTGCGTGGGGCAATGACCCGGATACAGATCGTCATGGCATCGTCACACGTTCAGTCGGGCTGATGAATCCGAATCATTATCTGGCCGTCGCAATTCGCTATTTGCTCACGCATCGCCCCGACTGGTCAGCAGAATCCGCCGTCGGCAAAACGCTTGTGAGTAGCGGGTTGATTGATCGCGTCGTGAATAGCCTGGATCGCAAATTGGTCGAAGTCCCAGTCGGCTTCAAATGGTTTGTTGCAGGACTTATTGACGGCTCCATGTGCTTTGGCGGCGAAGAAAGCGCGGGCGCGAGTTTCCTGCGCCGTGATGGAACGGTATGGACGACGGACAAAGACGGCATCATTCTGGGCTTGCTCGCAGCAGAAATCACGGCACGGACGGGCAGAGACCCCGGCGAACATTACTGCGAATTAACAGCACAATTCGGCACGCCCTTTTATACGCGGATTGATGCGCCTGCAACACCTGAGCAAAAGGCAGCGTTCAAGAAACTTTCGCCGGAAAATGTCACGGCGACGGTACTGGCGGGCGAATCAATCACTGCCAAGCTGACTAAAGCGCCCGGCAACAACGCATCTATCGGCGGATTGAAAGTCGTGACAGAAAATGGCTGGTTTGCCGCGCGGCCTTCAGGAACGGAAAACATTTACAAGCTATATGCAGAAAGCTTCAAGAGCGAAGCGCATCTGGCAGCAATCGTCGCACAGGCGCAGGAGCTTTTGACGCAGACTTTGGCGGATTGATCATTAGCTAATGGCTCTCAAACGCTCGTCAATATTTGCTAAAACATATGTTCCTTGCGAAGGAGAAATGGCGAAGCCTTCTTTGACCAAAGCCTGATTTCCGAGTCCCGCTTCCGGGCGCGACAAACCTGTGACTTTGGCCAGTTCACCCGGCACAGTCATTCCAGCGCTTTCCAAAAAACAACGCGCGATTTCCCGGAAAGCGGTCTGCCGATCTATTTTGGCTTTGAGTTGCGTGGGAAAGCGAATTTCCGCGAGCGTCCAGATGTAAGTGAATTTAGGTTCGTAAACGACTTCGCTCGGAATGACAATCATCGCGGCTTGTAATTCATCAAAAGCCTTCGCGAATTCTTTGCGGTCGGTAATGCCAGAATCATTGCGTAAATCAATGCTGGCAGATTCGTATTCCTTGCGCAGCACCTTCAGGATGGAGCGAGCATGGGCACTAAGTTGGTTCCGTTCTTCGTTTTTCCGAATTCCCCAAACGGCGTAGAAATATGGCACTATTCGCGGGGCCACAAACATGGCTCTGCCACGCGCGAGTTTGCTGTAATATACCTTTCCGCGTCGCACGACATCGTCTTTCAAAACCCAGGTCAGCGAGGCTTCCGCATCTTTTTGCACATTGCGTGGCATGACAGCATCACGTCTTCCACAAACCGTGACGTAGAGCGATGGGCCTGGTTTACGTGAATCTGTCAGTGAATTAGTGAACCCTACACGTTCGACAAAGGCTTCGGCCTGTTGCACGGTTTCTACTCGCTGCGTTGGATCGCGTTGCCAGCAGTGATCACGATAAGCTTCAATTTCAGGCGGAAGCATAAAGCAAGCAAGAGGGGTTAGAGCTTCGGTGGAGGCGAGGTCACAGACACAAGAATTGAGTAGATGTGGTATTTCCCTTCGATTTGTCCAGGCACCAACGCGTAAGTATAGGTCTTAACGCCATCACGATATTTATACCATTTGAAAAGTGAGCTGGGTGGAATGCCTGCGACTTCGACGACCTTTTGCGGCGATTCATAGATTTGTTTGGCAAGTTCGGTGATTTCCGTATACGAAGCAGTAGAGGTCATGGCCTTGGCTAATAGTGCATCATAACGTTGTTTCTTCTCAGCGGCGACTTGCGCACGACGTTCGAGTTCTGCCGTCTTTTTTTGCAACTCATCATTGGTTTTCTTGAGTTGGTCTTGTAGTTGTGCAATCTTGGATCGTGATTCTGTAACCTCGCTGCGATTTGATGCGTACAGGTAAAAGAAAAAGCCAGCAATGGCTATTCCGACGGCACAGGCGATAGAGGTCCAAACGGCGACCATTTTGAGCAGGGCGCGTTTTTCGGTTTCGATCTGAATGGTTTGCCGTCGAACCATCTCGATTTCTTGCTGGTTATACATAAACTCCTCGTCGTCCCAGAATGCTCATTCATTTTTTTATCGCTAACAAGAGCTTTCTGGATTCGTTGCTCGTGGATACCGCTTGTCTGAGAGAATCTGGCGCTGGATGCAGCGCACGCTTATCTTACATGGTCGTCCGGCAAGTGCAAGAGTTATTTCAGCACGTTATAATGTCAGACTTGATTTTGTGTTTGGAAGAATAATCACTTTACTATTAACCAGATAACCTAATGTCCCGATTGACTGAAAAAATATCCATATTGCAAATCTCTCTTATTTTCATCCTTCTTTTCCTGGCTCTTTGGCTGATTGGATGCAAGTCCAACACTCCCACGAACGCCGTGGCACAGGGTTCGGGCGGCGGACGTGGCGGCGGTGCTCCGGGTGGCCCAGGGGGCGGTGGACGTGGTGGCGGCGGCGGTGAAAGCCTCCCAGCCAGAAATGTGCGCCTGGTACAAGCAACAGACCGAACGCTGACGCAAATAGTGACGGCGACCGGAACACTGGCGGCAGACGAACAAGCCTCGCTCAGCTTCCGCGTTGCAGGCCGTTTGGCCCAGCTTTCGATTGACCTCGGCAGCGTCGTAAGAAAAGGCCAGCCTATCGCCAAACTTGAAACCATTGACTTTAAGCAACGCGTGGATGCAGCGGAGGCGGCGTTACAACAAGCCCGTGCGCGGCTGGGGCTGTCTCTGACAGGAAGCGATGATCGCGTAAATACAGAAAACACTGCAACCGTTCGCCAAGCCCGTGCCGTGCTCGACTCAACACGTGCGATCCGTGACCGAACCAGACAACTGGTGTCTCAGGGCATCCAGTCCAAAGCCGATCAAGACCGTGTCGAATCGGATTACAAAGTTGCGGAAAGCCGCTATCAGGACGCTTTGGAAGAAGTACGCAATCGTCAGGGATTGCTGGCGCAACGTCGCTCTGAGCTTGATCTGGCTAAGCAGCAATTCGAATACACGGTTGTATATGCGCCTTTTGATGGTGCAATCCGTGAGAAGCTGACCACGCCGGGAGAATATCTGGCAACCGGTGCTCCCATTGCAACGCTTGTTCGTTTACACCCCTTACGAATGCGCGTGGAAGTGCCCGAACGCGAATCCTTTGGTATTCGGCCCGGATTGGGAGTGAAAGTCTCGGTCGAAGGAGATAGCAATAGTTATTCAGGTCGTGTTGCACGCATTAGCCCGGCTTTTCAGGAAGCCAGCCGTACCCTGATTGTCGAAGCTGAAGTAGACAATCAACATGGTCGCTTACGTCCGGGGTCATTCGCTAAGGCCGAATTGCAAACCAGTTCTAGTAAGTCTGTAGTGACCATCCCAGCAACCGCGCTGGTCACGTTTGCCGGAATTCAGAAAGTCTTTCTCCCGAAAGATGGCAAAGCCATTGAGCGCACAGTGATCATTGGGCGCAAACAAGAGGATTGGGTCGAAGTGGTGGAGGGCTTGCAGCCAGGAGAAACCTTGATCAATGAACCGGGAAATATGGTCGGCGGCCAACCCGTCATTGTTCAGCAATAATCAAATTCCATTTTCAGGTTTCGCGCCTGACTTACATCGTGCGAAACCTGGAAATTCCTTAACGATGGTTTTCATAATTCACTTTTTATCACTAGGGTCGGAGTTGGAGAATGAACTGATTTTTATATAGGTAAAACATCATGCAAAAGCTTGCTGAAATTTGTATCAAACGTCCTGTTTTTGCGGCGATGATTATTTTATCGCTCGTGGTCGTGGGTGCTCAAAGTTATTTCAAACTCGGAGTTGATCGCTTTCCGTCCATAGACATTCCAACAGTCTTCATTAACACAACTCTGCCTGGCGCATCGCCCGAAGAGTTGGAAGCCTCTGTGGTGCAATTGATCGAAGAAGCAGTGAACACGGTCGAAGGTATTGAACAAGTTCGCTCCGTTTCTCGACAAGGGATGTGCTTCACGATTGTCACCTTTGATTTGAAACGAAACATTGAAGATGCTACGCAAGACCTTCGTGATCGCTTGGCGTCTGTCGTTCGTCAGCTTCCGCCAGGAACTGATCCGCCTATCGTTCGCAAATCTGATAATGATTCCCAGCCCGTCATCACCGTTGCAGTTTCAGGCCCACGCTCTGCACGAGAGCTGCGGGAAATCGCGGAAAATCGGGTCAAAGTCGAAGTTGAACGCGCACTGGGTGTGGGCGAAGTTTCTGTTTACGGAGGACTGAAACGCGCGATCAATGTTCGGGTTGATGCAGATCGCTTAGCTGCTTACAAAATTCCCATTACCCAAGTTCGGCAAGCTTTGGTGCGTGGAAATTCTGATATTCCCGGCGGAAACATTGATGCCGGACGTCGTGAGTTGGTCTTGCGCACGATGGGGAAAATCACTGATCCCCAGGAATTCAATGACATTATCATCTCCACAATCAATGGATTTCCGGTTCGCATTCGAGACATTGGCAGAGCAGATGATGGTTCAAAAGAAGAGCGTACGGTTTCTCGGTTGAATGGCGTGCCTTCTGTCACCATTGGTGTTGTACGTCAATCTGGATCAAATACGGTCGCCGTCATTGAAGATGTAAAGATCCGTCTTGCCAAAGTGCAAAGCCAACTCCCGATTGATTTACGGTTAGAGGTAATTCAGGATCAATCGCGCTATATTTACAGCGCACTCCATGAAATCAACACCCACCTTGTCTTAGGCAGTATTTTAGCGTGTCTCGTGGTGTTTCTATTTATGCGCTCCTGGCGCTCAATGGTCATCGCCGGCATAGCGATTCCGACCTCTGTGGTTTCGACTTTTGGCATGATGCGGGCGCTGGATTTTACCTTGAATAGTGTGACTATGCTTGCGCTTGTGTTGATGGTCGGTATCGTAATTGATGACGCCATCGTCGTCCTTGAAAACATCTTTCGATTCGTTGAAGAAAAGAAAATGTCTCCGATGGATGCGGCGCGTGAAGCCACTAAAGAAATCGGGCTGGCAGTTATGGCAACCACGCTCTCTCTTGTGGTGATCTTCCTGCCGGTTGGATTTATGTCTTCGATTTCGGGGCGCTTTCTCTATCAATTTGGATGGACTGCGGCAGTCGCAATTCTTGTAAGTTTGCTGGTGTCATTTACCCTGACTCCCATGATGAGTGCGCGCTTGCTGAAAAAGGAAGATGCACACGCGGGGGGAGATCACGCCTCGGCATCGCGCAAAGGATTTTACCGCTTCATTGATGCTGGCTATACCTGGATGTTGCGACTGGTAATGAAGCATCGGCTGATTGTTACGGTCATTGCTTTGCTGGTCATCTATTCCTCTGGGTATTTTTATAAACAAATTCGCCAGGAGTTCGTCCCTTCCAATGTGGATGAGGGCGAGTTTTACGTAAACCTGGATGCGCCAGAAGGAACAAGCCTGCTGGCAATGAACGAAGCATTGCAGGCGGTTGAAGCTGATCTGAAAACCATGCCTGAAATCCGATTGATGTTGGCCTCTGTTGGCGGTGGCGGTGGCGGTGGCGGCGGCGGTATGGGATCAGTGAATAGTGCCAATATTTATGTTCGTCTGGCTCCACACGAAGAGCGCACCCTCAATTTTGATAAATTTTGGGCGGCCCTAAAACGTGGTGCCCCAATGGACGGTTTCAAGGGAAATTACACGGCGCGCGATGTGATGCAAAAGATTCGCGGCAAACTTCGTAAATATACCCATCTGCGTCCCTCGGTTCGTAATCCGCAATCTATTAACCTCGGTACGGGCCCTTCCGATTTTGACTTTAGCTTGAAAGGGCCAGAGTTAATGACGCTGTTTCAAAAAGCGAATCAGATGCGCGAATGGGCAGCCAACAATGGAATTCTTGATCCTGACGTTTCGCTCAAACTTGATAAGCCTGAACTTCGCGTCAAAGTGGATCGCACCCGTGCTGCGGACTTAGGGGTTGATACAACTGATATTGCAACCGCCTTACGGCTGATGGTGGGCGGCGATGATCGCGTTTCACGATTTTATGACTCGACAACGAATTTTGACTACGATGTCGAGTTACGACTTCAACAAGGGGATCGCAATGATCAGGAAACAATCGAACGATTATTCGTCCCTTCAACCAAAGTGGGACTGGTACGACTTGATAATCTTGTCGAATTGGAGCGCTCCACAGCTCCATCGCGCATTGACCGACAGGATCGCCAACGAGTCGTGAGCGTGCGTGGTTCGGTCGCGCCCGGCTATGGTCTGGCTGATCGTATGGATGCGTTCCGAAAGGAATTTGCAAATTTGAAGCTGCCTTCCAGCTACAGCTATGCAATCGGTGGACGTGGTCGAGAATTGGAACGAACGTTCAGTGAATTTATTTTGGCGTTCATGCTTTCAGTTGCCTTCATGTACATGATTCTTGCTTCGCAATTTGAAAGCACAATCCACCCGGTCACGATTTTGCTTAGCTTGCCGCTATCTGTTCCTTTTGCGCTACTCTCGCTTTGGGCCACAGATAATACGCTGAATTTATATTCCGCCCTGGGAATGCTCGTTTTATTCGGTGTCGTGAAGAAAAACTCAATTTTACAGATTGATCACACACTGAATTTGCGGCGACAAGGGATGGAACGGCACGAAGCAATTATTCAGGCAAATCGTGACCGGTTGCGTCCGATTTTAATGACCACACTGGCATTAGTCGCAGGTATGTTGCCACTGGCGCTGGGTTCTGGCCCCGGTGCAGAAGAACGCCGATCTATTGCAATTGTCGTGATCGGTGGCCAAACGCTTTCCCTGTTGCTGACGCTGCTGATGACGCCCGTAGCCTATTCACTATTTGACGATATGGCTGAGGCTACGTGGTGGCACAAACTTGTTAGTGTTTTCCGTCGGAAAAAATCCGCTCCGGCGAATCAGGACGAGTTGGAGAAACTACCTACCGTTCCAGACTCACAACTGAAGTCTGGTGACTAGCACTTCGTCCTTTTTATGATTAAGCCGCCAGGTTGCGAATCTCAGCTTGGCGGCTTTGTTTTACCCAACAGTTTTATTCTTGAACATCCTCTTGAATGCGATTCCCCTATCGCTGATAATGATTTGCCCCACCCATTCCGATTAAATGTCCCTTGAAAAGGAGAAACGTGGTTATTTATCGTTCTACTCGTTACATCACAGCGTTGCTATTTTTATTGTTCGTTGTCCCAGTTTTCGCCAAACCAGAATGGCAACAAAAGTCACTGAAAAATGGGTTACAGATAATCGTGATTGAAAATCGCTCGGTTCCATTAGTAACAGTGGAGCTGGCTGTAAAAAATGGTTCCTATACTGAACCACCAGAATTCAATGGATTATCTCATCTCTACGAGCACATGTTTTTCCGCACCAATGAACGTTCACGGACAGAAGGATATATGGATGGGATCGGCGAATTAGGTGCTCAGTATAATGGGACGACCAGAGAAGAAGTGGTGAACTATTATTACATGGCCATCAAAACGGGGTTGCGGCCTGTCATGACGATTATGCGCGATGCCTTGCGCTATCCTCTGTTTGACTCCGCTGAGCTAAAGCAGGAAATTCAGATTGTGCTGGACGAGTTCTCTCGGAATGAAGCCAATCCTTACTACCACCTAAATTCAGCGGTAGAACATAAGCTTTGGTACAAATACTACTCTCGCAAAAATCCGCTCGGTGAACGAGAGGTAATTGCCACCTGCACACCAGAAAAAATGCGGACAATCCAACGCAAATTTTATTTGCCAAACAATACCGCATTAGTTGTAGCGGGTGATGTGAATGCAGCAGAGATTTTTAAAATGGCAGAAGAGCTGTATGGCGATTGGCCAGCAGGCGAAAACCCCTTCGTCAAAGACCCTCTTGTTCCACACCCTCCGCTCACGAAAGATGAACCTGTAATCGTCACTCAACCTGTTAACGCAGCTACAATAAAAATTAACTATCATGGCCCTTCTACAGATACAGACGCCGCAGCCACGTATGCAGCAGACGTCTTTTCATTCGCCCTGCGCCAGCAGGATTCGCGCTTCTATAAAGCTCTGGTAGATACAGGTCTCACCACGTCTGCACAGATGTGGTACTACACTCAACGCAATGTCGGCCCCATCGAATTTATCGCCCAAACGACACCGGACAAGCTGAAAGCTGCGATTAAAGCCCTGAATGCTGAAATTGCGAAGTTGGAAGCACCTGATTACATTACCAACGAACAGCTTGAAAGCGCCAAAACACTACTTGAAGCTGAAGAAATTTTCCGTCGCGAAAAACCTTCGGAATATGCTCATTCTGTCAGCTTTTGGTGGGCTAGTTCAGGTCTTGATTATTATGCAAACTATGTCGAAAACTGTCGTAAGGTTACGAAGGCTGATATTCAACGTTATGTCCAAAAATACCTCAAAGGCAAGTATCGCGTTATCGGTGTGATTTTATCTGAAGAAGAGAAAAAGAGAATCGGACTCACCGACCAGGATTTATTAGTCAAGTAAACGCTTATAAAGAAGACAGCTCATTTTTCTAAGACAACGAGGTAAGATGTTTCATAAAACTTCCTTCTATACACTGTTCCTTTCCATCTGTTTTTTATTTCCTAACATTATAGCTGCCCAGACACCTGTTCCAGCAACGAAACCAGCTGCGGTGCCCTCGGCTGTATCCGCAATTGACACCACAGATTTCACTACTCCAAATGGACTGAAAGTGATTCATCGTCGCGTTACAGGAAACGAAGTCGTTGCCACACGCGTCTACTTTCGTGGCGGGTCTCGAAATATTAACGAAAAGAACGCGGGTATTGAAACCCTACTCTGGGAGGTAGCACAATTAGGAACTAAGAATTTTACAAAGAGTCAAATTAATCGAGAAAAAGACGGTGTTGGAACAGTTATTACATCCGGCGGAAGTTACGATTTTAGCGTAGTCGCAAGTCTTTGCGTTCGCCAGCATTTCGACCGTACGTGGAAGTTATTATCTGATGTAATTCTTAATCCGACCTTTGATGAAAAAGAGGTGGCCCTTGAAAAAGATAAGCTAATCAATGCGTTGCGACAGGAAAATGATGATCCCGAAAACCAGGTGACGTCGCTTAGCGACAAGCTACTTTATGCCAAACACCCCTACAGTAACCGACCGTTTGGAAGCGTTGAGACAATCAGCAAACTGTCTTCGGCTGACCTCAAGGCTTATCACACATCGCAACTACAAGGGACACGAATGCTTATTGTAGTTGTAGGGAACGTTACACTAGAAGAAATTAAGGCCAAAATAGAAGCTAGTTTTGGGAAGTTACCAAAGGGAGATTACAAACAATCTCCTCCCCCCGAATTTACAAACAACGCGAAACCAGAATTAGAAATCATAGACAAGGTCGTTCCAACAAATTACATTCGCGGAACCTTTCCTGCTCCTTCCATTGGCCACCCAGATTATCCAGCGCTGATGGTAGCCCAAACTATTCTGGCCCAACTTTTTAAAATTGAAGTCCGTGATAAACGCAACCTTTCTTATGCTCCCAATATTGATCTTTCCACTCAGGCGACGAATACCGGTTTTATTTCTGTGAGTACGCCAAAACCAAACGAAGCAATTAGAATCATGTTTGACCAGATTGAGCTATTGCAACGCAATATATTGCCTCCGGCGATGTTGAGCGAAATTGTGACGGGGTTCCTTACTACTTATTATCGCAATTTGGAAACTAATGATTCACAAGCTGCGCGCTTGGCTGAATACGAGTTGCTCGCCAGTGATTGGCGTCGGGCGCTTACCTGGCTGGACGACGTTGCCAAAGTAAAACCGGAAGACCTCAATCGTGTCTCAAATAAATACTTAAAGAATTATCACTTTGCCGTGGCAGGCCCTGCCAAGGAATTTGATCAAGCTTTGTTTTTATCCCGATAAGATTACAACCTTGTAAAAGTATCCAGGAATTCTTGCTAGAGTTGCGCAATCAATCGTATTCCTTCTAACGGTTTGTAATGCGCATCTCTGCTCGAAATTCGCTTATGAGTAATTGAATCTACTCCCTTACTCATCTCTCGAAATTTTCTCCAGTTGATGTTAGTTTCTCTCCTTCATATTTTGCTTTCAAGGGCTTCTTTATAAGCGATGGACGACCCACGACTTATTATTAATCAATCTCTCAAGCAACTTAGAGATCGCGCGGATTGCTTATCAGTTGAGACAGTAAAACTATTTGCCAATCAAGCTATTTCCTTTTTTTTTGATTATTACCACTCTACCCAACAGGTTTTACGCGAAGCAATTGAATTGCTTTGCCGTATTAACATCTTGCCTGATCCCAATCTTTCCCGGATTGGAGTAAATGCACTTTTCCCCAAGTTAATTGAACGACTAAATGACGCTTTCGACCCAGCTTATTGCAAACTTTACGACGAGGTATTTTCACAAGTCATCTCTTTTTGCCGTGCTATTCCAGAAGGCCATAAGTTAGATTCGACCTTAACTCAATTTGGTCTCCCCGATGAATTATCGCTACTCAAACGTATAGAGTTACTGCGACAAAAGTCCAACGCCATTGATCCTAACGCCGCCATAAAAAAAATCATCCTTCTTTCTCGGATCACTATTGGCGCTGATGTAGCGATTAGTAGCGTAATTCTTTCTCATCTAAAAAAAATATATCCATATGCCGACCTTGTAATAATTGGCCCTTCTAAATTATCGGATCTATATGGCGGCGATGCTCAGGTTCGAATTTCTCCCCTGAATTATGAGAGAACTGATTCCCTAATTGGGCGTCTTAACGCCTGGCTCAGTGTATTAGATATTGTTCAGGCAGAAATATCGTCCCTCTCTGCCGATCAATTTTATATCTTTGATCCTGATTCGCGCCTTACGCAGCTAGGGATATTGCCCCTTTTACCCCCTTCCCTTGAGTTCACAAATTATTTTCTTTTTCCCAGTCGCACCCTAACTCAATCAAACATCTCAAAACTAGGACATTTAACAAGCCACTGGATCAACCAATTTTCTGCAGACTGCCAGCCAACTTATCCCTACGTCTCTTTACCTCCGCTAAAACGAGAAATTGGCACACAACTTAGGAAATATTTTTGGAACGAAGCAAAACCTACCATTATTTGCATCAGTTTTGGGTATGGAGGAAATATATCAAAACGGGTTACTGCCTCATTTGAGCAGAACCTCGTTAAGTTACTTTCTAGGGATTACAAAATCTTTCTTGATTTTGGCTTCACTCAACAGGAATCTGAGGAGGTGGAAGCAATTCTTAGGGTAGTTACGATTTCAGGGAAACAAATTCTAAGGCTGGATGAACAAAATTTCTCCACCTACCTAAATCCTGCACTTTCAAACTATGATCTTATTGCCTGGAAAGGTGGAATTGGTTCGTTCGCATCCCTTATCTCGGCGAGTAATTATTACATTGGATATGATTCATCTGGACAACATATCGCAGCTGCTCTAGGCATTCCATTAATCACCGTTTTTGTTAATTCAGGTAGCAGCCTTTTCGCAGATCGTTGGCAACCGTTTGGGACTGGAAAGTCCCAAATTATTAATATCTCGCCCAAACAAAATTACAATGAAGACATCCTTCTTGATCAGATTGTAACAATGCTCCACCGAAATATGAATCTCTTTCCCTAGCCTGTGGAAAGCATTGTGGATAACCCTGTGGAAAACCTGTGAATAAGCGTGCCTGGTGCCTATAAACTCAAAGACGGCAAATATTTGCCGTCTTTTCTTTAATCTCAATAATTGTTGATCTGTTGTGTAATTTATTTTTCTACTGGTTCCGTCTTTGCTGGGATTTCCCTACCCGTCATATGACATTTGCCATCAAATACTGCCCCATGCTCAATGATTAGCGCTTGCGTATAAACATCACCGAAAACCTTCCCGGTCGGATGAATCTCTACTTTATTTTTAGCCGTTACAGTTCCCTCAATTGTACCACTCACCGATACATTTGCAGCCTCCACAGATGCTTTTATATATCCCCGTTCACCAACGAGCAGTGTTCCGGAATCAGATTTTATCTTTCCAGAAATACTCCCATCCACGCGAAGCATCTCACTAAATGATAATTCACCTTTTATCTCAGTCCCATCACCCAAAAATCCTTTTAGGTCACTTACTGGGGCATTTGAGGTAGTAATGTTGGAAGAAGATTTCCCAAATTTCATCATAGCTTTGTCCTTTGCATTATTTTTTTGGTAGGAATGGGGCAATTGATACTACTTTCACTCCGGTTGATCTAATTAATCTCTAAGTCTGAGGCGGGGTGCTCACCTCTTTTCATTAGAATTGAATAAATTCGATCCAGCTCGGATGCCGACCCAAACTCAATACTTATCTTCCCGCCTTTCAAACCCATTTGAATTTTGACCTGGGTTCCGAGAAACCGTTTGAGCTTTAACTCAGCAGCACGAATGTTAGCATCATTCTTAATCGGAGTCGAGATTTCGCGATCCTTTGTCTCAACAACTTGGTTTTGGACTAATCGCTCAGTCTCTCGAACTGAGAGTCTATCATTAACGATTCTCTGTGCTAGATTTGATTGGTCTGATTCAATTTCCAGTCCCAGCAGTGCTCTTGCATGTCCCATTGATAATTGATCGTCAATTAAAAGCTGCTGCACCGACTCTGGCAATCTCAACAATCGCAGATAATTAGCAACCGAAGAGCGATCTTTCCCTACCCTTTTTGCTACTTCTTCCTGTGTTAATCCCAAGCCATTCATTAATCTTTGATATGCGCTTGCTTCTTCAATCGCATTCAATTCCTGTCGTTGGATATTTTCTATCAATGCAATTTCTAATAATTTTTCATCTTCTACCTCTCTTACAATCGCACTTACCTTTTGTAAACCTGCACGCTGCGAAGCTCTCCATCGGCGCTCCCCTGCCACGATTTGATAGCGGCCTCCCTGCTTTCGACGAAGTAAAATTGGCTGGACCAATCCATTTTCTCTAATTGACTGAGATAGCTCTTCCAACTTTATATCCGAAAAAACAATTCGTGGTTGATCTGGATTCGGATCTATTAAATCAATATCCACGTCATATAGCTCTTCTTTGGCCTCAAGTTTTGGTGAGCCATCTGAAAGCAAGGCACTTAGCCCTCTACCGAGCGCTCTTCTTGTCATTTTCAATCACCTCCTTTGCCAGATTAATATAGCTTTCTGCACCCTTTGATTTTATATCGTAAAGTATAATTGGCTTTCCATAACTTGGTGCTTCTGCAAGGCGAATATTTCTGGGAATCATGGTACTCATCACTTGTGTACCTAAAAAATCCCGCAAATCTGCTACAACCTGATTTCCCAAATTTGTTCTTTCATCAAACATGGTCAGTAAAAATCCCTGAATCGCTAAGTTGGGATTTAATCCACGTCGTATTCTCACTAATGTATCCCATAACTCCGTTACCCCTTCTAATGCAAAATATTCACATTGTATTGGGACCAAAATTGAATCAGCGGCAGTGAGCGCATTCAATGTTAACAGGCCTAAGCTAGGTGGACAATCAACTATCAGATAATCATATTGCGCCTGAACCTGTTCCAATAATTTCTTTAGTTTGAATTCTCGATTCTCAAAATCAACTAATTCGACTTCAGCACCGGCAAGATTGCGGTCAGAGGGGACTACTTTTAAATATTCCAAATCTGTCTTGAGGGTTACATTCTCAATTGGTTCATTGACAATCAAGCAGTGATACAAACCTCGCTTAAATGTCCCCTTCTTTATGCCAATCCCACTCGTTGCATTCCCCTGTGGATCAAGGTCTATCAGAAGCGTCTTTTTTTCTATTGCGGCTAATGAAGCTGATAAATTTATTGCAGTTGTGGTCTTTCCCACGCCACCTTTTTGATTTGAAATTGCTATTATTTTACCCATATATCTTTAACAGACAGGCTCGTGACCTTTTCCCTCACATTAACACAGCTGACACCCGCCTGAAAAGTTCTTGAGAATGTTTCACGTGAAACCCAGGAACAAGAACAAAATTTGATATTTTTCTTGCTTGAAACGATGCACTTTGGCCAATAATCGCCAATACTAAATTCACCAAACAATGGAAAACAAGCAAAACCTAGTTGCGTGTTTCACGTGAAACGCAAAAGTGAAATAAGCAGACGTCTTTCCGTCTTAGGAATTGGGTAAGCAGAAACAGACCAGCCAGGAGAGATACTTCTTTCGGCTAGTTCCAGAAGAGATTCATTGCCAAATAATAGACCTTGCCTTGTACTCTTAATTAGGTTCATTAAAGAAGGAACTATTTGTCTTAATTGATCTAAGGCTCTTGAGGTGATACACACATCTTGAGAGATATTCTTTATATCTTCGAATCTTTTATTTAAGATGCAAATATTATCAAGTCGTATTGCAGTTGCTACTTCCTTTAGGAAAATTGCCTTCTTTTTATTTGCTTCATTCAAGGTAATAGATAGGTCGGGGCGAAGAATAGCAATAGGAATACCAGGTATCCCGCCTCCAGAGCCAATATCTAGAATTTCACGAATTGAGGAATGAATATATGATGCACCAAAAAACGATTCAAAAACATGCCTTTCAGCAAATTCAGAAGGCGATGTAAGGGTTGTTAGATGCAAATAGCGGTTCCATCTCAGAATAAGCTCGTAATAATGAACAAAACTATCTTGCTGTGTGGAATTGAGATTAAAAGACGCGGGGGATGCTAAAATTCCCCGAAGTTGTTCTTGAGGATTCACGATAAATCACTTGTGTCGGGATAAAAGCTCAACATGGATTGTGAGCAAGGAAATAGCAGCCGGAGTAATACCAGGAATACGCATAGCTTGACCTATAGTTTGAGGCTTGATTCGTTCCAGGCGCTCGACCATTTCATTAGATAAGCCAGGTATTGAGGAAAATTGAATGGAGGTCGGAATATTTTTATGAACTGCTTTAGAAAGCCGTTGATTCAAATCCTGTTGGGTGGCTAGATATCCTTCGTACTTGAAATCAGTAACAATTGTAGTTACTTCTTCTTGAGTATCAATTCGTAAACTATCCGGCAATAAAACACTCAGATGTTCTGGAAGTACTTCAGGCCGTTTAGCTAACTGACTAAGCGGCATACCGTCCAGAATTTGAATTGATGTCATTCCAGAAAACTCCGCATAGCCTTGAGTACGCGCCGTAACTACAGCGCGCTGAAAATATTCTCGTAATTGATTCTTCCTATTTAATTTATCCTGATACTGTCTATATCTGACTTGATCAAGCAATCCGATTTTTGCACCTAAATCACTCAAACGATCATCTGCATTATCAATACGCAGCTTTAATCGTTGCTCGGCACGTGAAGTAAACATGCGATAAGGTTCGTCAACGCCTTGCGTAATTAAATCGTCAATTAAGATACCGATGTAACCTTCATCGCGCTTAATTGTAATGGGATCAAGCTGTTGAACGGACCTAGCGGCATTGATGCCAGCCATGATCCCTTGGGCTGCGGCTTCTTCATAGCCAGTTGTACCATTAATCTGACCAGCATTAAATAAGCCTCTAATTCGCTTAGATTCGAGTGAAGCCCAAAGTTCAGTTGGATCAACCATGTCATATTCAATGGCATAACCAGGGCGCAAAATTTTCGCATTCTCCAAACCAGGTATTTGATGAACTAATTCCCGTTGCAAGTCAGCGGGTAAGCTGGTGGAAAAACCATTTAGGTAGACTTCATAGGTATGATAGCCCTCTGGTTCAAGAAATAGTTGATGCCGATCTTTATCAGGAAATTTAATAACTTTGTCTTCGATAGATGGGCAGTAGCGAGGCCCAATTCCTTGAATTTGCCCGCTGTATAAGGGAGACCGCTGGATATTATCCCGAATGAGCTGATGGACTTTGTGACCTGTATACCCAATAAAACACGAGATTTGTTTCTGCTTGATTTGTTTCGTGGTAAACGAAAATGGAACAGGCATTGGGTCTCCAGTTTGTTCTTCAAAAGCCTGAAAATTTATGCTGCGAGCGTCAAGTCGTGGTGGCGTCCCGGTTTTCAGTCTAGCCATTCTAAAACCCAACGCTTTAAGATTCTCAGCAAGTTTTATAGATGGTAATTCGCCTGACCGACCAGCAGAAAATCGTTTTTCTCCTATATGGATTAGTCCATTCAAAAATGTTCCCGTAGTGATGACAACGGCACGAGCCCCTAATAAACGACCATCCATCAATTCGACACCAACGAGTTTATTTCCATCTAAAAGTAACTTAACAACTTCCCCTTGACGAAGCGAAAGGTTAGGTAGGTTTTCAAGTTCGCGCCGCATTTGTTGGCGATAGAGAGCACGATCTGCCTGGGCCCGTGGTGCCTGCACAGCAGGACCCCGACTACGATTCAACAGTCGAAACTGTATCCCAGTCTGATCAATTACCCGCCCCATCAAGCCGCCCAAAGCATCTAACTCTCTGACAATATGGCCTTTAGCGATGCCGCCAATGGCAGGATTACACGACATCTGGGCAATTAAATCGAGATTAAAAGTGACAATTGCAGTGTTAGCCCCCATTTGTGCAGCGGCATGCGCAGCTTCACAACCTGCATGCCCGGCACCAATCACAATCACATCAAATTCTTCGTCGAATTGAAACATAATTTTGAGTCAGGGATTATTTCCCGATGCAAAACGTAGCGAATATTTGATTGATAATGTCACCAATCAAGGTTTCGCCAGTAATGATCCCAAGACATCGTAAGGCTTCATGCAAATGAACAAGAATTATTTCCTCACTGAACCCAAGGTCTAAATCCTGCTTGGCTTTCAGTAAAGATTCGGATGTACTTAACAAAGCTTGATAATGTCTTTCATTGGTAATTATACCACCTTCCTGAATTGGCAAAGAACCAGAGCTTAAAGTTGAATGAATCAGATCTTGTAGCTCGCCAATCCCCTGGTTTGTCAATGCGGAAACTTCTGCAACAGGTTTATTTTGTTTGATGGCATTTATAAATTCTTCGTCAAAGGCCATTTCTAAATCGCATTTATTGATCACCAGTAAATCGAAAGGAAGCAGAGAAAGAAAAGTAAGCTCCAGAGTTGTGGGATTGTGAGAGGCCTCAATTACGGCTATGACAAGATCGGCATCTGCAATTGCAGATTGAGTTCTTTCTACACCTAGATTTTCAATAACATCCTGAGTTTCTCGGATTCCAGCAGTGTCAATTAGTTCAACAGGAATACCTTTAATTGCCAAAACCTCACTGAGAGTATCACGTGTTGTCCCAGGAATGGCAGAAACTATTGCCCGATCTCTTCCGAGTAAAGCATTAAAAATAGAGGACTTCCCTACATTTGGCTGTCCAACAATTGCTAATTTTATGCCTGATTTAACCAAACGACCTAATTGATAGCTGGATATAAGTTTCTGTACCGATGAACAGAGAATATCTATTTGTAACTGAAATCGCTCAATATTTAATGAATCCAGATCATCCTCGACAAACTCAAGAGAGGATTCGAAATAAACGATCATTTCAACCAACGCATTTTTTAAGGGCTTGAGTTGTTTTGACACTTCGCCCCGCAATTGCCGAGTGGCAAGCTGCGCCTGATAGCGAGTTTGCGAATGTATTAGATCATTCACCGCTTCAGCCTGTGATAGGTCAATCCGTTGATTCAGAAACGCGCGCAAAGTAAATTCGCCTGGCTTAGCTAGTTCTGCACCAGACGAAGCTAACAATCTGAGAATTTCAGTTAAGACGACAGGTGAACCGTGACAGGATATTTCGACTACATCCTCGCCCGTATAAGAATGTGGGGATCGAAAATAAGTGATAAGAGCTTCATCAATTACTTGGCCAGATTCAGAATGTATAAGGGATTGGAGAGAAACTTGATTAGGAACCAGCTCGGTCGCTTTTTTGGTATCCAATAAAGATTGAAGACATTTAAGAGAGTCGTCTCCACTCAAACGAATAACACCAATTCCACCATAGCCCGGCGGAGTAGCAATTGCGGCAATAGTGGTATTCTCGTAAAGACGCATCTCAAAAAATATATTGCGACCGACTAAGAAAAATCGCCAAGAAGCAAAACAGGAATATCGCACCTATTTTCATCTTGGCGATGATTTATATTGCAATGCTAAGAACTAATAAGCAGGCAGAATTTTTACGCGGCGCATTTGGCCATCACCTTCGCTCTCAGTTCGGACACCTTCGATATCAACAATAGCATTATGAATAATGCGACGATCCTGAGCATTCATCGGATCAAAAACAAACGGCACTTTAGAAATCCTAACCTTCTCAGCTGCTTTTTGTGCCATCAGTTCTAATTCGATCTGCCGCGCCTCACGATATCCACTTGCATCAAAGTCAATCTGGGCTCCCTCGGCGACTTCATCAGCAAAAACGCGACGGGTGATGTACTGCATTGAATCTAATAATTCCGCACTGTGACCGAGGAGTAAGGGTAAATCGAATCCTTGAAACTCAACTCGGATGCTACCATCATCGTCATCATCAATAATTGCACGTAAATCAAGTGACGAAGAACTTATCAAGTCTTCGACAAACCTCTCAACACGCTTTGTAAGTTCGTTAGATTGATCCATACCCATTCCATCAGTTACGGCTACCCTTAAGTTCAAGGGTTAGCCAATAATTCTTTGGACTTCTTGCCCTTTGTTGGTTGCGATGTTGCGCTGTCGTTCGATTGAGCCGGAGGACTTGGAGTAATTTTATTAATAACGTATTGCTGTGCAATACCAACCAAATTTCCAACCATCCAGTACAAGACCAATCCCGCTGGAGCATAAATAAAGAAATATCCCATCATCAAAGGCATGAAATATTGCATCCGCTTTTGCATTGGATCAGCTGTCGAAGGAGTCAAAGCGGTTTGCACAATCATGGAGATAACAAAGATCACTGGTAAGACAAACCAGGGATCGGGTGAAGATAAATCCTTTATCCAGGCGATAAACTTTGCATTACGGAATTCAATCGCACTGCTCAAAACAATGAAAACAGCCCAGAAAAACGGCATTTGCAGCAACAAAGGTAAACATCCCATTAAGGGGTTACCTTCGCGCATCAGCGCAACCTGCTCTTTCTGAAGCTCCATCATACGAGGGTCGTTCTTATCCAGCTTTTTCATGCGCTCTTGCAAATCTTTCATTTTAGGTTGCAAGGCAGCGGCTTTTTTCATCGAGACAGAACTTTTCCACCGCAAGGGGAAGAAGAACATGTTAAGAACGACCGTCAGTAAAATGATGGCCCAACCGTAATTGCCCGTCCAGCCATAGAGGTGAACGAAAGCGCTGCGCATAAATGCGGCAATTGGCTTAACAAGCCAAGCGACTACGCTCCAGCCATAGCTAATCAGATATTCGAGATTTTTCTCCTGATTGGCAAGGCCAAATTTTTTATTAACCTGCGCAAGCATGTCCAGGTCTTTAGGCCCGGCATAGACATGGTTGACCTGATCATTAACAACAGGGATGGCGATTGACACGTAATTGTGTTCGGTTTCCTTGTCGCCAATTTTCTCATTCCGCTTAACGTTAAGAAGGGCTGCTGTTTTGGCAGGAACAGATGGGACTAACGCCAGAGCAAAATAGTTATCATCAACCGCGCCCCAAAGAAGATTCGTTTCTTTAATGCCTTCAGGATCAGCCGATTTAACATCCGTTCCGGCGTGATGTGTCACACTACCTGACGCAGAATAAGTGATCTGAGGCGCAGGTTTATAATAACCATATTCCTTAAGGGACTGATCACCAAAGTTTGGTCCAAGAACAACAAAAGCTTCTATCGGTTGTCCATTGCGCTTAACATCCACCTTAAGATCAAAGTCAAATCCAGATCCATTGAAAGTCATAGTTTTAGACGCACTCACCCCACCTGCATTTCCATAATTAAACGTAAAGGATTTTTTTTCCTCAGGTTTAATTTCGACCGTTTGCCCTGGTTCTCCCGCCAAGGTAAACCGAGCGGAGTTCAGCTCTTTTTCAAGATTTCGATCCGATGGGATAAGAAGTCGTAGTGGCGCACCTATCTCCTGGCTTTTTTGAGCAGAAACCAAATTTACACCCTGAGGAGGATCAACTGGTTTCCCATTCGGCGAATGAGTCATTGTCCATTCGGACAGAACAGCCCCCTGATTTGATAACTTTCCATTCCAAAAGTTGGACTTCAAGGCAATTTCACGCAACTCAACCTGGGGCAAATTTCCAGATTGTGGAACTGGCAAAGTTTGCGAGGGAGTTGCAGATGGTGCCGGAGTGGGTGTGACAGTCTGGGCTGTTTGTTCAGCAGGAGATTTTTGGGGTTGAGGAAAGAATTTTTGAAAGAGGAACTGAGAGCCAAATAAAATAACTGCCGAAAGTAAAATAAAAAGCGTAAGCCGTTGTTTTTCCATCTAAAAACTCATTTCAGATTATCCGGCTAAACGGGGCCAGCAATCTGACAAAATATCATTGCACCGGATCATAGCCACCCGGGTTGAATGGATGGCAATGTAGGATACGTTTTAATCCCAACAAAGATCCTTTTAGCACTCCATATTTATTTATGGCGTCAGCTGCATATACGGAACAAGTCGGAAAAAACCGACACGAAGGTGGAAGAAGCGGTGACAGAAACAGTTTGTAGCCACGCAGAACATAAATAGCGATGATTTTCATTCTGCTTATTCCAAATCTTTGGCCAGGCTCAATGACCGACGAAAACGGTGCAACATTTGATCGAAGGCTGCTTTTATGTCTTTGTAATCAGCAGAAGCAACTCCTGTCCGCAAATTAAATACGACATCAAAGCCAACTTCCGCCAAAATAGACCGATCACGTAATCGAAAAATCTCCCGCATTCTGCGCCGACACCGATTACGCAAGACAGCACCCCCGATTTTCCGAGTGGTGGTAAGACCTAAACGCTGATGGCCACTATCAGTACGCAAAACAAAAGCTGAAAAATATGGTGTGCTGAACTTTTGGCCCCGCTCATAAACCGCTCGAAACTGCGAACTGGAAAGCAATCTGTCATTACTTTTGGTTGCCTTCATGCTTATCCGCCCAGAGCTAATTTATGATTGGTGATGTAGGGTCTCTTAGTAATGATGCGGCGTTAAGCGCTTGCGACCTTTGGCACGGCGGCGCTTCAAGACTAGCCGACCTGATTTAGTGCTCATACGCTCGCGGAATCCATGAGTCTTGGCGCGACGCCGATTGTTTGGTTGAAATGTTCTTTTTGCCATAGCTATAGCTCCATATAAACTAGATTCAGAAACGGGAAAGACTAGCAATGGGGTCTGACGATTGTCAAATGTTATTTGTCAAGCAAGGATTTTTAGCCGTTGTGATGGGTTCGTAATTTGCGTGATGTCAAAATTGACAGGTACAACGTAATAACTGTAAGATTGCGAACTCTTAAAGGGATACTTTCAAGATTCGACCTTTTCATAAAGAGCCTCAAGTAATAGAGAGGAGAGGCCAGAGCCAATCATGCCCACATTAGGTGAAGAATTAAAGCGATTGCGGGAACATAGAAATCTCTCAATCCGTGAGGTTGCCGAAGCAACTCATATCGGAGGGCGGTTTTTACAGGCGATAGAAGCGGATAACTATTCCATTTTGCCAGGTGGAATTTTCAATCGTGGTTTTGTCAGAAGTTATGCCCGTTACGTTGGTCTGGATGAGGAGCAAGCGCTGGTAATGTACAACGAACAGCTTGAGGCACAAGGCGGGGAAGCCCCTCGAACAATGGCACCAAGCTTAGACGGGATTGATGAAGAGCCAGCCTCTCCCTGGGGTAGTATCGCCCTGATCGTAATTATTCTTTTACTTTTGAGCGCTGGCATTTATACAGCCTATAGATGGTTCAAAGGGGAAGATGCTACAAGTCAGATTGTGGTCACCACAACACCAACGCCAGGAATATCACCAACCACGGAATCAAGTGCTTCACCGATTCCAACACCGTCAGAATCGCCTTCGCCGACAACTTCGCTTAGCGAATCAGCGGCGGCTTCCCCAACAGTTTCTCCGACGCCCGCTGGCAGCTTTTCCCCTGCACCGCCGCTGACAGGAAATTTGCAGGTAAAAGTGCAGATCGGAAGCGAGCCCTGTTGGTTGAAAGTGTGGGTTGATAGTAACCGTCCGGCTGATGGCGTGCTAAATCCGGGAGATGTTAGAGAATTTTCCGCCTCGGATAAGTTAATAATGAGTTTTGGAAATGCCGTTGGTGTAACGGCAACCCTGAATGGACGCCCAATGAAACTTCCATTGAAGGGCGTCACCTCTTATGTCGTTCTTACAAAGGATAACTATCAAGCCTTCCTTCAATAGTCCGCAGCAACCTGCACATTGTAAATGTGCGCGCGGGCAAAACATTGATGTGAGGTCTGGTTTGCCATAAAAATTTGTATAGTAACCACCGCCGCGCGAAGTAACCCTCGCGCGGTTTTCGTTTTAGTGATTCATTGAGAAATGAGTGTTATGTTGATTGAAAATCTACCAGAAGCATTGACCTTCGATGACGTCTTATTACTACCAGCATATTCTGATTTATTGCCAACGGAAACCGATACGACAACACGCCTCACCCGGACAATCAGTCTGAATATTCCATTGCTAAGCTCAGCGATGGATACTGTAACCGAAAGCCCTATGGCAATTGCGATTGCTCAACAAGGCGGCATCGGCGTCATACATAAAAATTTACCGATAGATGTTCAGCGCGACGAAGTGGATAAAGTAAAACGCTCTGAGTCGGGGATGATTGTTGACCCCGTTACAATTGGGCCGGATCGCCCACTTCGAGATGCCCTTGCCTTGATGCAGCGGTATAAAATCTCCGGCGTACCTGTAGTCATTGGGGATGGGAAGCTCGTTGGTATTTTGACCAATCGGGATATTCGTTTTGAAACACGTCTTGATTTACCCGTGTCGGACATAATGACAAAAGAAAACCTCATTACAGTTCCGGTCGGCACGACGCTACGCGAAGCAGAGGGAATTTTACAAAAGCATCGCGTAGAGAAATTATTGGTCGTAGACGAGCTATATCATCTTAAAGGATTGATCACCGTCAAAGACATCCAAAAAGCTATCAAATATCCAAACGCAGCAAAGGATGAAATTGGCCGTCTGCGCTGTGCTGCGGCAATTGGAGCAACGGGTGATTATCTGGAACGCGCCGCCGAACTTATAAAAGCTCGTGTTGATGTGTTGGCCATTGACACAGCACATGGTCACAGCTCGCGGGTAATTGAAGCCGTCAGACAAGTCAAGCATAACCATCCCGAAGTACAGCTGATCGCGGGCAACGTGGCAACCGGAGAAGGCGCAAAAGCGCTGATTGCAGCTGGCGTGGATGCAGTGAAATGTGGCATCGGCCCAGGTTCAATTTGTACGACTCGCGTGATCTCCGGCGCAGGTGTCCCGCAGATCACAGCGATTTCGGAATGTGCGCAGGCCGCAGCAGGAACGGGAATTCCGATCATTGCAGACGGCGGAATTAAATTTTCTGGTGACATCACAAAAGCAATCGCAGCGGGGGCTGATTCGATCATGATTGGCTCGTTACTCGCGGGTACAGATGAATCCCCTGGAGAAATCATTTTATATCAAGGGCGCAATTTTAAAGCGTATCGAGGGATGGGTTCGATTGGCGCGATGAAACAAGGGAGCAAAGATCGCTATGCGCAAGAAGCTACTGAAATGGAAAGCAAGCTCGTGCCAGAAGGAATCGAAGGCCGCGTCAGTTACAAAGGCCCACTTGCTGCAATGGTTGGACAATTAGTTGGAGGCTTGCGCGCTGGAATGGGATACACTGGTTGCCGGACTATCGAGGAACTGAAAACCAAAGCTCGCTTTATCAAGATCACCGCAGCCAGTCTTAAGGAATCTCACGTCCACGATGTCTTGATTACTAAAGAAGCCCCAAATTATCGTGCGGAATAACAAAGAGAGTTGCGATTCACAAAACCATGAAGATGCGCCCTGCTTTGCTCTTATCAATATTGGTTCTTATCACATCGCTCGTAGTCCAAAGTCGCGATGGGATTTCTGAATTACGGAATGCAAATGATGCCTGGGTAAGTGGCAAATACATACCGGCGTTGCAGACTTATTTGCAATTGCTCAAAGGGCCGCAGGGCGATCAATACATTGAACCCATTGCAACTCAAACCGGTGAGCTTTTTCATACGGATGAGCTTTCAAATGATGCCCGTACACCGCGACTCAGTGCGAATGGAAAATTGGTTGCTTACGAAACAGGCCCAACCAATTCGCCGATCATTCGCGTTGTCCAACTTGCCGGGCAACAAAAATTACTGGCTGAATTCCAAGGCACGAATGTAGCGATTTCGCCTTCGAGTGATAAAGTTGCGTATCTTAAAATCAAACCAAATGAAGAACTCAATACAGCGCAAAAGGCGCTTCAGGCAGCTCAGGGAGTCACAAGATTTTCAGCCCTTCAGGCGGTAAATTACCTCCAAGCCAAACATTCGATCATTGTTGTTCATGATTTGCTGACGCAGAAAGAAATTGAAATTGAAACCACGGGACTGCTGAAAACATCCTTACTGTTCGGTGCGGATAACGAGACGATTTATTTTGTTGGCACGCGCGATGATGAATCCAGGCGAAGCGATATTTATGCAGTCACAGCTTCTATCCCACCAATAAATATTACTGAATTAGACGGCTTCAAATCCGCGCCTGTTCTTTCGCCATCCGGCAAAACGATTTTATTTTCGCTTTCACTGATTAACCCGCTGCCACGCCGACCGGCAGCACAAACCCCAACCAGCGGTGTTGCGTCTAATCCACAACGAGGTACAGCAGCTACGGGGTTTGGAATTGTTGATCTCGCTACAAAAAAAGCAAGTCTTATCAACGGTCTGATGCCTGCCTTTTCTGTTGATGGGGCAGAAATTGTTTACCTGTCCCGCAACCAACAGGAAACAAATTTGATCCTGAAGTCCGTTTCCGAAGGAACCACAAACACAGTCCTTAAAACGACCGATTTACTGCAAACTCCTTCATTTTCGCCTGATGGTCAGCGACTCATTTATTCGCGGCGAATCAATGATGATTATGAAACCGTTCTGATAGATCGCGACGGGAAGAACGAAACCCGCGTGTCACGCGAAATCCAGCATAATGTTCTGCCACGACTTATTTCGGCAAATAAGGTATTGGATGTGATTGGCGAACCACGTCATCGCCGGGCGTGGCTCTACGATTTGCAAACAGGACATAAGCATCAGCTATTTCACAATAACACCGTGCGTACGATCTCGCCGGAATATGATTGGCAGGTTTCGAATGATGGGACAAAAGTCCTAGTTCAGGCTGACCGTGACGGGGACACAGTCTCAGCCGAGCGCGGGCTTTATTTGGTGAACCTTGATCGCAAAGTCACACGAGAAGAATTGATTGCACGGCTTGAAAAAAACCTTGCGGCAGAAACTGCATTGAATACGGAAGGCAAACGCATCTTTGCGCCAATTGCCAGCGAAGTTCAGACAGTGGTTGCACAAGCCTCGGTCAATCGTGTCTACAGTTATGAAAAATCGCTGTTTGACTTCGACTCCAAGCACATCACAAAACCAGGCAATCAAAAAGCGATTGAATATTTGTACGAAACCTATAAATCGTTTGGCTACGAACCAGTCAAGCAATGTTTTGAAGTGCGCAGCGCTGTAGGTGGAAAAACGTGTAATGTGTATGCCACGCTGCAAGGAACAGAAAATCCCGATCTGATTTACGTCGTTGGTAGCCATTTCGATTCGGTTCAAGTTGGGCCGGGTGCGGATGATGATACTTCCGGCACTGCGGCATTGCTGGAAGCTGCGCGAATTCTGGCCAAACATCCACAGCCCGCGACCATCATCTTCGTCTCATACACTGGCGAGGAAGCCGGGTTGCTTGGTAGTCGTGAGTTTGTGCGGCAGGCAGTGGCCAACAAAATGAAAATTGTCGGCGTGCTCAACAACGATATGATCGGCTGGGCTAACGACAATCGGCTTGATAATACAATTCGCTATTCCAACACAGGCATCCGTGACATTGAACATGCTGCCGCAATGCAATTCACAAAACTTATTACCTACGACGCCCGCTGGCATCGAGGAACAGATGCAACATCGTTCTTTGAAACGTATGGCGACATTATTGGTGGCATCGGATCGTATCCGGTACTCGGCAATCCTCACTACCACCAGGCGACGGATTTACTCGAAGGAATTAATCATCAGCTTGTTACGGAAACCAGCAAAACAACAGCAGCAACAATGATGATGCTCGCGTCTAGCCCTGCCCCTGTGAAGGAGTTGAAAGTAGCGAGTTTTAATGGCAAGACAGCAGAAATTACCTGGGCAGGATCACCGGAAAAAAACATAACTCACTACATTGTCGCGTGGGGCGCAAATGAGAAGCAGATGAAGCAAATCCAGGTCACGTCAGCAAAAGTAACGCTGAAAGATGCAAAGCCTGGGATGTTGGTCACAGTGAAAGCGGTCAATGCCAGAAAGCTGGAAAGCTGGGATTGGTCACAGACAAAGATTCCCGTGGTCTCTTCGCGGTAACCAAATGGCGGTAACTAAATGGCTGAAGACGCAGCCGTGATTTGCCATAAATGTTTTTTATCGCCTTATTGCATTCAGTTGGGCATCGTCTATAATGCCGCATTCTAAAACTCCCGCTAATTCTAAAAACTTCCATCAACTTGAGGGCCTAACATATGATCCTTAACATCAGAGGCGTAGCAGGCAGCATACGCCATACAAAATATCTTCTGTTCACCCTTTCACTCCTCATCTTCAACTCCTTAACAATCCTGGCACAAGAACACAAAGGCGGCGGCGAAGCCAGTCTGGTATTGCCGGATTTATCAAAAGTCAATTTTCTGGGCGGCGTTAATGGTCACACCTTGTTACTGATTGGTTTGGTGGTCAGCGCGCTGGGAATGATTTTCGGCTTGATGATCTACAATCAATTGAAAAATATGCCGGTACATAAATCAATGCTGGAAATCTCAGAGTTGATTTATGAAACCTGTAAAACCTATCTTGTCACGCAAGGCAAATTCATCCTTATCCTCGAAATCTTCATTGCCGTCATCATCGTGCTTTACTTTGGTGTGTTGTCGGGTCTGGGAGTCGTTCGCGTCGCGATCATTTTGCTCTTTAGTCTGGTGGGGATCGCGGGCAGCTACGGGGTTGCGTGGTTTGGGATTCGAGTGAACACCTTTGCCAATTCCCGTACGGCATTTGCGTCGCTCGGAGGCAAGCCGTATCCCATCTATGCTATTCCGCTGAAGGCTGGGATGAGCATCGGAATGCTGCTGATCTCAGTGGAATTGTTGATTATGCTTTTCATCCTGCTTTTTGTCCCTGGTGACTATGCAGGTCCTTGTTTCATCGGATTTGCCATTGGTGAATCTTTAGGCGCAGCAGCACTTCGTATCGCGGGTGGTATCTTTACTAAGATTGCAGACATCGGTTCAGACTTAATGAAAATCGTCTTTAAGATTAAGGAAGACGATGCGCGCAATCCGGGCGTCATTGCGGACTGTACAGGCGACAACGCGGGCGATTCGGTTGGCCCATCAGCAGACGGATTTGAAACCTATGGTGTGACGGGCGTCGCACTGATTTCATTCATTCTGTTAGCAGTGAAAGACCCGACTGTCCAAGTGCAATTGCTGGTCTGGATTTTCGTGATGCGCATTATGATGGTCATCGCATCAGCAGGTTCATATTTTATCAATGAGATGCTGGCTAAAGGAAAATACGGCAACTCCGATGAAATGAACTTTGAAAAGCCGCTGACAAGCTTAGTGATGATTACCTCTGTCGTATCAATCATCCTGACTTTTGTGGTGTCGTATTTAATAGTTCCGACGCTTAGCGGAGATGCGACGTTGTGGTGGAAACTTTCGATCATCATTTCGTGCGGTACAGCAGCAGGCGCGATCATTCCTGAGATGGTCAAATGGTTCACATCCACTGAATCACGCCACGTCGGCGAAGTCGTCACGTCTTCAAAAGAAGGCGGCCCGTCACTAAATATCTTGTCAGGTTTGGTCGCGGGTAACTTCTCAGCTTATTGGCTGGGCATCGCCATCGTGATTTTGATGGCGATTGCGTATGGCGTCAGCACTGTTGGCTTAGCGGCGTTGATGGCGGCTCCGGCAGTGTTCGCTTTCGGCCTTGTCGCGTTCGGATTCCTCGGCATGGGGCCGGTCACGATTGCGGTTGACTCCTATGGCCCGGTGACGGACAACGCGCAATCGGTCTATGAGTTGTCGCTGATTGAGCAGGTTCCCAACATCGAAAATGAAGTCAAGAAAGACTTCGGTATAGATGTAAAATTCGAACGTGCCAAGCATTTGCTTGAAGAAAACGATGGCGCAGGCAATACATTCAAAGCGACCGCCAAACCCGTGTTGATCGGAACAGCAGTTGTCGGCGCAACGACGATGATCTTCTCCATCATTCAGCTGTTACGCGGTGAGGAAATCGCCAAAGCCATAGCAGCAAGACTGACTGAAGCCGCAGGCACTGAGAAGTTTCTTGAAAGCCTATCGTTGTTGAATCCCTTGTTTTTACTAGGATTGGTTACAGGTGGTGCGATCATCTACTGGTTTACCGGCGCATCGACACAAGCCGTGACGACCGGAGCCTATCGCGCGGTCGAGTTCATCAAAGCGAATATCAAGCTGGAAGGTATTGAAAAAGCCTCGGTCGAAGACAGCAAAAAAGTCGTCGAAATTTGTACGGTCTATGCGCAAAAAGGCATGTTCAATATCTTCCTGACGGTGTTCTTCTCTTCTTTGGCCTTCGCGCTGGTTGATCCCTACTTCTTCATCGGCTATTTGATTTCGATTGCGATCTTCGGATTGTATCAAGCAATCTTTATGGCCAATGCCGGCGGCGCGTGGGACAACGCCAAGAAGATTGTCGAAGTCGAATTGAAAGCTAAAGGGACGCCGCTGCACGATGCAACAGTCGTTGGTGATACGGTTGGTGATCCGTTCAAAGATACCTCTTCGGTGGCAATGAATCCGGTCATCAAATTCACGACGCTATTTGGATTACTGGCAGTGGAATTAGGATTGAAGCTTTCACAAAGTCAGGGCGCTGGCGTTAGTCACGTGCTGGCAGCGATCTTCTTCGTGATTTCGGTCTTCTTCGTCTGGCGGTCATTTTACGGCATGCGAATTGGATCAGAGAAATAACGGCTTTAAGAGCAGAACAAGAAAAGGCCCGCGATGCTTATCCACATCGCGGGCTTTATTTCATTCAGGGTCATCTTGAACGGTCAAATGACCAGGAAAAGAAGTGAAGTGAGATTGCTACCTTCTGTTGAGATAGATGACTCACAGTGCCTAAATATTCTACTTACGCCGCTTTCTTAGCTTACCCGCAACCGAAGCCAATCCTGCTCCTAAGAGTAAGAGAGTTCCGGGTTCGGGTACTGCATTCACGGGAATCAATTGCCCACGAATTTCACCACCTGGATTAGCGGCAGTGTGGATATTCACGTAAGCCTGCCCACTTAACATGCCTGCAAGTTGAGTGGCCGTTAAAGTGAAAGCGTAGTTAGCCAACGCCCCTGCCGTGCCATTAGCACTTGGTGTAATAAAAGCATCAAATGGCACGATAACTCCGGCATTAGCTGTCGGTGCTGCGCAACAGTGAATGTGACCGCCGGTAAACGCTCCCGTCAGACCACTAAAGCCAACGGTAATAGTCCCCTTGCCGGTGACAGTATCAAGTGTCACAGTGGCAGCGCCTGCACCTGTGACGTTTTTAGGCGGAACTTCATTTGCTCCAGATAATGTTGCGACTAAGGTAATAGTATCGGCTTTAGTAATGACAGGCAGTGCAGTAAGAAAGAGTAAGGTCAAAACCATCGCCGACAAAGATCTCGTGAGGGCCATAAATACCGTCCTTTCGGAAACTGGGATTGTTGTTTGTTAATTAGAATCTGACCCGCGATCAGAATATGCAGATTTTGCTATGCCGGTACTGTGAATTTATGCCTGAATCAAAAGAAGTGTCAAGCAATTTCCCCGTGATTGAATACTATTAAGCAAGGTTCATTTCGCTGCCTTCGGCGGAGTTCACCCATTCAGCCTTAAACTGTATCAACCCGTGTCGCTCTTGATCAGCAATCATTGTTAGTTGATACATTTGATTATGAACATCAGCAGGGTCAGGCCAAAGCGGAGCATCGGCTTCTGTGTAAACCTTGAACGAGAGGAAATAACTATTTTGTGGTAAGTCGAGTTTAGGAAGTTGCAGGGAAAAAGTATTTTCACCCTGTCGCAGCGGTAAGGTTGCCGGATGCGTGTCGTAATTATTAACGCTTCCCATAAAAAAACCATCGAAGCGATGAATATCTATCGCAAAGACAGGCGCGCCATACTCTTGATCGGCTAGCAAAGATAATCGGATCGTCACATCTTCACCCGTTTTGAATAACCATTTCGCCTCGCCTTTTGCATCTAATAACTCAAGTTTTGAGAGGCGAATCCGACCATTGCCCCATCGGGAACCAATCAACTGCAAATCACGAACAATTCCATCCGCCGCCGAATCCTGCGCCCGCTTTTCCATCTCTTGTGATACGGCATTGAGGCGTTCGTTCTCAAGCCGCTGGCAAAAGGCTTCATAAGCCGTGACGACCTCGCGCGCATCTCCTTGCATCGCCGTGCGCCCGTTTTCCAGCCACAGCGCATGCGTACAGAACCGCTGAATCAAACGAGGATCGTGTGAGACAAACAGCACGGTTTTTCCGGCTTTGCGGAAATGCTCAATCCGATCCAGCGATTTGCGTTGGAAGTACACATCACCAACCGACAAGGCTTCGTCAACGATCAGCACATCCGGGTCAACGTGAATTGCCGCCGCAAAGGCCAGCCGCATAATCATTCCGGTTGAGTAGGTTTTGACAGGTTGATCTACAAAATCTTCCAGTTCAGCGAAACGCACGATGACATCCATTCGCTGGCGCATTTCTTCTTCGCTAAAGCCAAGAATTTGCCCGGAAAGTAGGATGTTTTCGCGGCCCGTGTATTCGTGATTGAAGCCGCTGCCGAGTTCCAGCAATGCCGTCACGCGCCCTTCCACAGTCACTTCACCTTCGGTAGGTTGCAAGACGCCTGCGACGATTTGCAGGAGTGTCGTCTTCCCTGCCCCGTTGCGACCAATCACGCCTACGGTTTCGCCCGATGGAATTTCAAAGCTGACATCGCGCAAGGCCCAAAAATCACGATGATATTTGCGCCTTCCTTGCAACAAGATTTCCTTAAGCCGCCCAGAAGGATTGTCGTAGATGCGATACAACTTGGAGATATTACGGACAGAAATCACGAGGATATTATTGGTAGAGTTGTTCGGGGTAACGTTCGATATGCGAACTGACTTTGCGCCCCACAGCGAAAATATTATCGCCGCGCAGTTCTGCCGGAACAAAGGTGCTGGCAAGCAACTGTTCCAGCTCTGGGCTTGGCGCATGCCAGGAATTATGGGTCACTAATTCCACAACATCAAAGCCGCTTGCTTCCAGTACGACTTTGACATCCGCCGGGGAGTATTCACGATTGTGCCGATCACCCAAACCGTAAAAGGCATTCTCGCGGTTGTAATGTCCAAACAGATAAGGACTCTGCCCCCGCAAAGCTGCCTGAATGCTGACAGCACTGGTGATGTTTGGCGTAGTGATAATTGCCAGTCCGTCCCATTTCAGCACGCGATTGATTTCCGTCATCATGTGCATTGGGTCTTCGGCCAAATGCTCAATCAATTCACAGCACAACACCACATCGAAATACTCATCTTCAAATGGGAAGCGCTCGCCTTCAACATTCAATCGAATCAGATCAAACCGCAGATCTTCTCCAGTTTTGGCATTGCGGATGTGCTGCGGTTTTCGTTGCGGCTCTCCGTGCCAGAAGGCAGTTGTACTAATTTCTGCGTATTTGCCATAATGATGAAGTAAAGGCGGAAATTGCAGGTAGCTGCTCAACTCAAGCAACCGTTGCGACCCATCCCCTTTCGGAATCAGTTTCAGCGTATCTATTAGACGACGGCGATGCTCAAAAATGTACCCTCGCGCCGCCTCATCAGCAAACCAATCCAGCAAATCATTCAATGCCTCATCAGCATCGCATTCGATATTCGGTGTCGGTTTGCTCTGCCGAATGGTAACAGGTTTTACGGGCCGCTCATGTACGACTTGTTTGGCAAAATCCAGATATTGGGCCGCACAGCGTTTGATGTCGCATTCACGCCGCGCCCAATTCATCGCCTGCGTACTGAGCTGTTTCCGCAACATGGGTTGAAATGCCAGCCGTCGCAGTTGCTGATAAAGGGTCTGCTCTTCTTCATCACCCACCGGAACTTTGAGGCAAATCTCATCAGGCAATTCGCCGTAATGACCATAGTCAGAAACAATCACCGGCTTTCCAGCGCCAAGCGTGCGGATCAGCGTACCAGAGGTTTCGCCTGCGGTCGGGTAACGAAGATTGACGACAATATCAACCGCTTTCAGGTAAGTAAAAAACTCTTGTTCATTCACATAACCTGTGACCGTAACATAATCATCCAGGTCCAGTTCAGAAATCAGTGGCGCAATACTTTGTGCCCAATGGTCTTCGCCAACAATTACCAACAAAGCATTCGGCACAACCGACAGTAATTGCTGAAAGGCCTTGACCAAAATCGGTAAGCGTTTGACTTCGGTCACATATCCAAATGCACCAACAATCAACTTATCAGCTGGCAGATGAAGCGTGGCGCGACATTCGTCAGCTGACCAAGAATCCAATTCATAAATCTGAGGTGCCAGATGATGCGGAATTACCTTTACCAGTGGCGGTTCAGCCAACGCGCCCGGTTGTCGCTTCACAAGGTCTATGTCGTCAGGAATTTCCAAATGTGCGGCAGCAAATTCATTATGAACAATAATTCCAAGGCTGCGTGCGACGATTGGGTAATTTAGCGGCATCAGAAACTGCTGAAACTGACTGCCAAGCCCTCGCTCGCGTGTATCGGCCAGCACTGCCCCACTGCGTCCGTATGTCTGAAACATGATCCGGCGATAGGCTTCCAGATCGCCTCGATCCAAAGTCTTGAGCGCAATCAAGTGATGCAAACAATGTTCGTGCAACACAACCAGACCTGGATATTCCATTGCTAGATCATAGACAAATTCGTGATATGGGTTATTGCCCTGGTGATAGATGCAAAGATCAAATGGGCGTTCAGCATGCATTCCCTTGAAATGCATGACATCGCGGACCTGATACGGGCGATTCCGATTGGAGCGAATCTCGCGTTCGTGCTCTACAAAAACAGTGATGTCTGCGCCCGCTGCAAGATGTGGCAACAGCTCGGCGTTGTAATCAGCAATGCCGGATTTACTGGGTGGAAGCGGAGTGAAATAGGCGAGACGCATCACAACAGTCAGGAATTCACAGTGGAAACTTGCGCGGTGGAAACACCATTCATCGCCTTGTACCGATACAGATACAAACCAAGCGCGCCAAAGAAAATCAGCACTGCGACAAATTGCGAAGTGGAAAGCCCCAGCACTGCTCCGCGCGGATCATCGCGCCAGAATTCAATAATGAATCGAGCAATGGCATATAGAAAAGCATAAGCCAGTACAATTTGCCCATAAAACTTGCGCTTACGCGCCATCACCAATAAGACCACGAAAATAATCAGGGTGGCTACGGTCTCATAAAGCTGGACAGGATGTAAATGCACTGGCGCATTCAAACCACCAAGCCGTTGCGCCCATTCTTGCTGGATGGCCAAAGGCAAATGCTCCACTATCGTCGGAACACTGGTCGTCTCGTGGCCTTTGTCTGTGAAATGAATTCCAAGAAATGAAGTCGTAGGTTTTCCCCAGCAACAACCCGCGCTAAAACATCCCAATCGGCCTATCGCTTGCCCAATCGCAATGCCCGGTGCAAATGCATCTGCTGTCCGCCACCAGGGCAATTTATAAATGCGCATCACGACAATCGAAGCGATCACAGCTCCGATAAAGCCGCCGTAAAAGACGCCCATCGAGCGCAAAAAGTCTAATGAAAAAAACTGCCGCCAGTCACCCTTGAAATCATCCCAATCCGTCACAATCATCAACAGCTTTGAGCCAACCAAGGATGCCACCAGTACCCAAAGTCCCAAATCATAGAGGCGATTTTTGTCTAACTTATCCTGCGAAGCCTGCCGCCCCATGACATAAAGCCCAGCCAAAAATGCGATGGCAATCAACGCGCCGTAGGTATTGACCGTAAAATCCAAGCCGGGAATTTTGAATAGTTCAGGAAACATGCAATTAGCGCCAGTTCATCTCTGGCGTGATTTTCAGCCTTCCGTGGTTTGTGCCTGAGAGACTTTTTCCTCTCGAATCATTTCCAGTGCTAACAAAAAAGCACCTACGCAGATGGATGCGTCTGCGATATTAAACGTTGGCCAGGTATATTTTTCGTACCAATGAAAATCTATGAAATCCACTACCTCGCCCAGACGCACACGATCAATCAAGTTGCCGACGATGCCAGCTAACAGGAAGGAAAGCGCCAGATTCATCCGACGACTGTTCGCTGCCGAGCGAATCAAGTAATAGCTAACTCCGATTGCTGCAATTGCCGAAATCGAAGCCAGGATCCATTTGGTTTCAAATTGGCTGTCGGCAAAAAGGCTAAAAGCCACACCGCGATTGCGCGCATAGGTAAACCGAAAGAAATCAGGAATGATTTCCATCGTATCTATGTATTGCAGCTTCGCTGACGCCCAAGCTTTTGACGCCTGATCAAGAATCAGCACGACAATGGCAATGATGAAGTAGGTGAGTTTGTTATTCATCGCTTAACTTGTGAGCATTGTATCAATGTTCTGGGCACAGCGTCCGCACGCGCCCGGATACGCTGCGTTCACACCGACATCCGTCGTGTAGTTCCAGCAACGTTCGCATTTTTCACCGTCTGCCTTCGCCACTTCGACTTTCAAGTCTGCGCCGTCCTGCAACGCAACCCCCGACACGATAAACATAAATCGCAAATCTGCGCCAAAAGATTCCAGGAACGCGCGCGTGTCAGCATTGGCTGTGATTGTAACCTTCGCTTCGAGTCCCGCGCCAATCAACTTGGCATTCCGCGCTTCTTCCAACGCTTTCATTACCACATCGCGCACGCCAAACAGTTTGTCATAGCGCGCCAGCAATTCGTCATTGCGCAAGTGTTCATCATACGCCGGAAACGTCGTCAAATGCACCGAAGCTGCTTCCGCCGTCGCCCCCGGAATGTTCTCCCAAATTTCATCCGACGTGAACGCCAGCAATGGCGAAGACAGTTTGGCGATGCGCACGACGATTTCATACAACGCCGTTTGTGCTGAACGACGCTCCAACGACTTGGGCGCCGTTGTGTACAACCGATCTTTCAAAATATCGAAATACAACGCCGACAACGTCACCGTCGCGTTGTGATAAATCGCCTGATACACGTCGGTGAAATCGTAGCGTTGCCAGGCATCCAGACAACGTTTTGTCATCTCGTTGACCGACGCGAGCGCCCAACGATCAATTTCGAGCATTTCGTTCAGTGCCACGTTGTCCGTTGCCGGATCGAAGCCGTCCAAATTGCCCAGACAATACCGCGCCGTGTTGCGAATCTTGCGATAAGCGTCCGAGAGCCGCGTCAGGATTTCCGGCGAGATGCGCATGTCTTCGTAGCAATTCACTGCCGCGCACCACAGCCGAATGATTTCCGCACCGCTTTGCTTGATGACTTTTTCCGGCTCGACCGTATTGCCGAGCGATTTCGACATCTTGCGACCTTCGCCGTCCACCGCCCAGCCGTAGGAAATAACTCCTTTGTACGGCGGCGCGTTTTTGACCGCCAAGCCAATCACGAGCGACGAATTGAACCAGCCGCGAAATTGATCGCCGCCCTCTAAATACACATCGGCAGGATAAGGCAATCCGCGCGGTTCCATCGTGCTGATCCAGCTTGCGCCCGAATCAAACCACACGTCGAGGATGTCATTTTCCTTGCTCAGTTTTTCCGAGCCACAACCGCACTTCGTTCCCGGCGGCAGTAAATCTTTGACTTCGCGCTCGTACCATGCATCGGCGGATTCTTTCTCAAACAAATCCGCGACGTAATTCATCACTGCCGGATCAAGCAACGTTTCGCCGCAATCGTCGCAATAAAACACCGTGATCGGCACGCCCCACGCACGTTGGCGCGAGATGTTCCAATCGGGACGGTCGCGGAACATATTCTTCATCCGTTCATTGCCCCAGCCCGGATGCCAATGAATGTTGTCGCACGATTCGACCGCCGCCGCGTTCAATCCGCTCTTTTCCATCGAAATGAACCACTGCGGCGTCGCACGGAAAATTACCGGATTGCGACAGCGCCAGCAATGCGGGTAGGAGTGATTGAACTTCTCGGATTTCAGCAACGCGCCGATGGATTCCAGATGCGCGATGACCGCTTTGTTGCCGTCAGGATCATTTTTGCCGAGCGCCACAACGCGATTGCCCGCAAAATGCTCAACATCCTTCATGAAATAGCCGCGCCCATCCACCGGGTTGTAAATCTCCAACCCGTATTCGCGCCCAATCAAAAAGTCTTCATAACCGTGTCCTGGAGCCGTATGCACCGCGCCCGTTCCCGCCTCCAGCGTGACGTGATCGCCCAGCATCAACAACGAATCGCGGTCAACAAACGGGTGCCGCGCGTTCAAGCGATCAAACACTTCACCGCTGTACGTGCCGATGATTTCGTAGGTTTCCCAACCCAGTTTTTTCGCCACATCTTCGAGCAAGCCGTTCGCCGCAATGAACACGTCATCCCCAACTGCGACAGCGTTGTATTCAAATTTCGGATTGAAGCTGATGCCCAAATTTGCAGGCAGCGTCCACGGGGTTGTTGTCCAGATAATGATGCTCACGCGCTTGTCCGCAAGCGCCGGATCAACTTTCGCAGCATCGGGAAACGCGAATTTCACATAGATCGAATAGCTGGAATGATCGCTGTATTCGACTTCCGCTTCGGCCAATGAAGTCACACAACTGATGCACCAATGCACCGGGCGCGAGCCTTTGTACACCGCGCCGCGTTCGACGAATTTGCTGAGCGCGCGCACGATGTTCGCCTGATACGCGGGAGCCATCGTGATGTACGGATTGTCCCATTCGCCCAGCACACCGAGCCGTTTGAAATCCTGCCGCTGCAAATCCACAAACTTGTTCGCATACGCACGCGCGGCCTTGCGAATCGCCATCCGATCCAGTTCTTGTTTATTCTTCTTCAGCTCTTCTTCGACCTTAATTTCAATCGGCAACCCGTGACAATCCCAGCCCGGAATGTACGGTGCCCAATGCCCCATCATCGAGCGCGATTTGATGACAAAATCCTTGAGAATTTTGTTGAGCGCCGTCCCGATGTGAATGTTGCCATTCGCATACGGCGGCCCATCGTGCAGCACAAACAGCGGCTTGCCCTGCCGCGCTTCGCGGAGCATTTCGTACAGGTTCATCGCTTCCCACTTCTGCAACCGCAGCGGTTCGTTTTGCGAGAGATTGCCTTTCAGCGGGAAATCCGTTTTCGGAAGATTGACAGTCGTTTTCAGATCAACAGGTTCAGACATAGCCTTATGTTAAGTGATTCAGTTGAGATAAGAATTGCCGATGATACCGTATGCTTTGGAAAAAAGCACTTGCGGCGGGATTGGGGCAGATTCAAATTTCCCAATCAATAAGTTGCAAATTCAAGACGCGGCTAAATTCGTCCGTGTTGTGCGTGACGAGTGTGAGATTGTTGGCTAAGGCAATGGCAGCAATTTGTAAATCGTAAGGGCCAATCGGCGTGCCTTTGCGAGCCAGGTCAGAACGGATGTCACCAAAGATTATGGATGCTGCATCATCAAAAGCAAGCGATTGGAATTGGCTGAAAAACTGTAGATGCCCAGCCAGCGTTTGTTGCGGTCGCTGGCTCTTCATCGCTCCATAAAAAAGCTCCGCTTTAACTACCGAACAAACAACGATTGAATCAGCAGGCGTCGAGCGCATTTTTTGCAAGACGTTTGGCGAGCGCCCGCTGATATATCGGATGCAAACGTTTGTATCCAATAAGTATTTCATTCCAGTTCCTCGCGCACCTCATATTCTCCTTGCGGTTCACGTTCTGGCAAATCAGGAGCAGACCCATACGTCGCCTCAAAAAATCCTATTGGCCAGCCGTTTTCATCCACTGCCGTGCCGTTCGTTTTCTTTTCTTCATTTTGGTCAAGCGGCAAAATAATGACTTCAACCCGACGATCACGGAGTTCAGGCGGGATTGTGATTGTGCCGGGAATTCGTTCGTAAATTTGGCGAATTGCTTCCATAATTCCCCTTCAAAAGTAAGTGATCAGAAATTGCTCAACGAAACCAATAACGCTATTCACATCTGGCTCGGTAATCTTGTCCCAATTGGCATGCATTGCATAGTTTCTGATTTTTGGCATTGTGCTAAGCAAAGTCTTTTGCGCACCGCTGACCAATCCTTGAGACTTCAACGCTGCAACGACATCGGTCATATCTTTGTCGTCAACAGCAAGGCCCTGTTTTTGTGCATATCGTTTAAGTGTGTCTTCGAGTGCGGCGCAAGCCAAGACTGCGGCCACATCCTTATTGCCTTCCGCTAAAGCACGTTTGGCAAGCTCAACAAAGTCTTGGAATATTTCGCCTGAAATTGCGGATTGCAGATTAAAAACAAAGCCACTCGAATAATCTTCTTTGGCTGCCTTTAAAATACCAAAAGCTTTTTTCACCGGAGTGAAATCAGGAAACTGTGAAAATAGCGAGTCAAACTTAGCATAGTGATCGCTAGTTTCCCCAAATACGGTTCTGAGCACGTGTAAACAACTGATGCCCCACTGACTGGCTTTCTCGCTATCAACTTTGTCGTAGGGCGCTCTATAAACACCAGCCACAGGGTAGCTACCTGTATTTCTAGTTCCCAAAAGCTGGGCAGCAACGTTTATCAAGTCATCGAACCGTTTCGAGATTTTTAGATCAATATCCATACAACATTTTTACTTTAACTTCGCCCCATTCGGTACTTCTTCTAAAAAGCCCGCCAAAATCGGTCGTCCTTCCTCCCCAATTGAAGCTGCGAGAATCATGCCTTGCGATTCGAGGCCGCGCAGCTTTCTGGGGGCGAGGTTGGCGACGACAATGACTTTGCGTCCGATGAGTTTTTCGGGTTCGTAATATTGTGCGATGCCGGCGAGGATTTGGCGCGGTTGGGCTTCGCCTAAATCCATTGTGAATTTCAGCAACTTGTCGGCTTTCGGAATGCGTTCGGCAGTTAAGATTTCGCCGACGCGGAGTTCGACTTTGAGGAAGTCTTCAATGCCGATGTAGGCGATTCCTTCGGGCGCGGCAGGTGCTACAGCAGGTGCAGCCGGAGCCGCTTCTGGCGCGGGTGCTACGGAAGTTTCAGTTTTTGTTTCTTGCGCGCGAGCTTCCTGGCTCGCGGCTTCGGCTTGGTTGATTTCGTTCATAACTTTCTTTTTGTCCAATCGTGGAAATACGGGTTTGATGTCTCCGATGCGCGTGCCGGGTGCAATAGGTGCAAGCGCGTTCGGTGCGATGTCTGCGACGTTGCCCTGTTCGCCGAGTTGTTCCCAAATTGCCTGCGTGGATTCGGGCAAAACGGGCGCGAGCAAAACAGTTGCGCTGCGCAAGGCCTCGATGGCGGTGGCGAGTACCAATTCAAGTTCGGCGCGGCGCGTTTCGTCTTTGGCAATGTCCCAGGGTTTGGCATCGGAGATGAATTTGTCTACGACGGCGATGGCCTGCCACACGGCTTCGAGGCCGCGCGAGAAATTGTATTCGTCGAATTCTTTATCGAACTGTTCCTGCGCGGAGGCGAAGGCGGATTTGACTTCGGCGGCGCGGGCTTCTAAATCAGCGTTTGTCAGGCTGGCAGCCTGACGTACATTGGGGATTTCGCCATTGCAGTAATTGCGAATCATCGTCAGCGTGCGGCTGGACAGATTGCCTAAACCGCTGGCTAAGTCAGCGGTGATGCGATCAATCAAGGCTTCGTAGGTAAAATCGCCGTCCTGTCCAAACACCATTTCGCGCAGGGCAAAATATCGGACGGCATCCGTCTGAAAATGTTTGGCGAGTACGGCCAGATCAATCACATTGCCAAGCGTTTTCGACATCTTGCGCCCGCCCGACAACCACATTCCGTGCGCGAAGCAGGTGTGGGCGGGTTCCAGTCCGGCGGCGAGCAAAAACGCAGGCCAGTACACAGTATGAAAGCGCAGAATGTCCTTGCCAACCAGTTGCAAATTCGCAGGCCAGTATTTCTGAAACTCCGCTTCGCCTCCGCGCGTGTCGTTGCCGAAGCCAATCGCGGTGATGTAATTCGACAGCGCGTCGAACCAGACGTACATCGTGTGTTCGGGATCGTCAGGAACGGGAATGCCCCATTTGACCGAGGTGCGGCTGACAGAAAGGTCTTTGAGACCACCGCTGACAAAGCTGATGACTTCGTTGCGACGCGCTTCGGGTCGAATAAAATTGGGATTCTGTTCGTAGTATTCGAGCAGCTTGTCCTGAAACGCCGAAAGCTTGAAAAAATAGCTTTCTTCTTTCGTGATGAAATCCAGCGGCGTTACCGTGTGAGTTGGGCAAACCAGCACGCCTTCAGCATTTTTAATGGCCTCGCTTTCATTGTAAAACTCGTTGCAGCTTCCGCAGTACCAACCATCGTAAGCCCCTTTGTAAATGAAGCCGTTCTCGCGCACGCGCCGCCACAGTTCTGCCACGCCTTGTTTGTGGTAATCGTCCGTCGTGCGAATCCAGTGATTGTTGCTGAATTTATAATCGGCAAAGGCGGTCTGGAATTCGTTAACGATGTTGTCTACATGTTGCTTGACGGGCAGGCCTGCCGCTGCCGCTGCGCGTTCGATGTTAATGCCGTGCTCGTCCGTGCCAGTCAAAAAGAACACATCGTAGCCGCGTTGCCGTTTGAAGCGGGCGACTGTGTCGGCAATGATCGTGGTGTATAAATGCCCCAAATGCGGGTGCGAATTGACGTAGTAAATCGGCGTTGTGACGTAAAAAGTCTTGGTCATATAGTCAATGAATCAGGATTTAGGATTCGGGATTTAGGATATAGATTTTGCTGCCAGGCGCTTGGTTGTAGAACTGAAGCATGGATAAAAACCCTAAATCCTAGCTCCCAAATCCTAAATCCTACAAAAGCGCTATTCTTCCACGCGCAAAAATAAAGCACAAGGTTCTTGTTTGCCTTGCACGATCAGGCAGAGTTCAAGTAAAAGTTCGAGCCTATGACTACTGCTCCTGAACGCCGCCGCGCGATTCTTTATCTGCTTTGCGCGGCCTTTCTTTTCAGCACGGGCGGACTGCTGATCAAGCTGGTGCAATTGCCTGCGCTCGCGGTGGCGGGCGGTCGCAGCGCGATTGCCGCTATTGTCATTCTGCTTTTCATTGGTCGCCCGAAATTCAATTGGTCAGCGACGCAAATCGGCTGTGCCGTCGCATATTGCGGAACCGTTTTGTTTTTCGTAATTGCCAACAAAATGACGACAGCGGCGAACGCAATCCTGTTGCAATACACTGCGCCAGTGTACATCGCATTGCTCAGTTCATGGTTTTTGAAAGAGCGCTCGACGGCGCTGGATTGGGCGACGATTGGTTTGGTGCTGATTGGCATGTGCCTGTTTTTATTGGATGGCTTGAGCGCGGGCAATTGGGGCGGCAACGCATTCGCGTTATTGAGCGCGGTGTGTTATGCGTTGCTGGCAATTCTGCTTCGCAAACAACGAGACGCCTCGCCATTTGAATCCGTTCTGCTCGGCAATATTCTGACGGCGATCATTGGCTTGCCTGCGTTTTGGGGGCAGGTTCCAAGCACAAACAGTGTGATCGGATTGGTGCTGCTCGGTGTGTTTCAGCTTGGGTTTGCCTATGTGCTGTTCACTAAAGCGACGCGGCACGTTACCGCGTTGGAAACCACATTGCTGACAGTGATTGAGCCGATTCTGAATCCGCTGTGGGTGGTGCTGACCGTAGGCGAAAGGCCGTCATTATTGGCGTTGATCGGCGGCGTGATTGTGTTGGGCGCGGTTGTCGGGCGCGGGGTTGTAAGTAGTCGGTTATCGGAACGCCACGCTACTTGAGATTCGGTTTATACAAAATGAATTTCGGATCATTATTTACCCACGCCGCCTTTAACCAGTCGGGCGCAGTCTTCGGATCACCTAAGGGCGTAAGTTCTTTGCGGGTTTTCAATTCACGCTTGCCAACGGCGATATAATCTACGGGATTTTTCTCCAGCCACGCTTTTAATTCGTCAAGGGATTTTACTTGCGGAAAGAAGACCCATTCCTGCTTGGCCATAAACGGCAGATGCGGTTTGCGAGCTACGATTTTCAGACTATACGGCGCGGCATTTTGTGATTGGAGAAACTTTGCAGCTGCAGGAATTTCATAGGGGTGATTCTGCATGAAAGTTTGAAAGCTTTCGCGCGTGGAAGTAAAAGCAGGTGCGGCTATGCCTAGAATAAAAATGGTAGGAATAACGACTTGAACCAGCGTCCGGTTGATTGCCAAGGGGCTGACCTCATTAAGCCATTTAATTGGAGTGTAGGCCAGATACGAAGCCAAACCCGAATAGCATAGGCCGATGAAAAAGAAATAGCGTGGCTCCCAATGATTCAGGCCCATCAACAACAGATATACCGCCATCGAAACGAACAATAACAATCGGCCCTTGGACTGCGTGGATAATTTTCCATTCCCAAGAAAGCCGCGTAATCGGATTTCCAGCAAAGCAACAAACAACCCGATCAACCCCAGCCATCCGATGAGCCGTGTGACTAATGTCGGTCGCAATGAATTTAAGAAAACCTCACTAAGATTGCTGAAATACCTCGAAACTGCCTGTTTGGGATTGTAGCCAAGGACATCTCCGAACGAATGAAACTGCTCTCGCATTTTGCGCGTTCCGTCCTGCACTACATCGCCACCGACCAATTCTGGATAAAGCATTGTCGCCATATTCAAATAGTTTGCGTTGTAAAATGGCGAACCGTTGTGACGATAGTTAGCAATAAACCAGGGCAATGCTGTAAGAAAGAAAACCGCTACAAAAATTGCCGACCATAACCAACGCTCACGCCACGATTGCTCAAAATAATTCATTATCAGCAAAGCAAATAAGAAACACCCCAACAAAAACAGGCCGTTGTATCGAGTAAGGTACGCAATACTGGTAATAAAAGCCGCATAAATCAGGCGCATTCGCAAAGAAAAGAATGACCCTGTAAAAATCACCAAGGCAACCAAACAAATCAACAGAAAGAAGACGTCTGTCGTGGCCTGTAACGAAAACTCAGGGAATTCAATCATGACAGTGGACAATATCGCTGCACCTACGCCGACCCAATTACCAAACAATTGCTTGAATAAGACGAACATCATCCACACGCATAGCACGGCACTAATGATCGAAATCCATTTGCCAGCAATAAAGACATCGCCTGTGTATTTTGTGATTAAGGATAATAAGACAGGATAACCAGGGCCTTGAAAATCATTCAGCGGAAACTGACCAGCAGCAATACGTGCAGCATCTGGAGCGTAAAGATGATAGAAGTCGGTTTCGGTTGCGTAGGTGCCGAAAGGATGCTGACGGGAAAAATAAACCAGAAAGCCAAGATAAAGCAGGCAAATAATCGCGGCGGCGATTTCGGAAGGGGGAATGCGAAATGCAGACTTTGGAGTTGCTTGTGATTGATCATTCATGACGTTTTATGGGAACACGAAGTCTACAAGCATCAATCCAAAATCTGCAATCCGCAACCTGCAATCATTACAGGTTTTTCTTCTTCATTTCATCTAATAGATATTCCGCCGCTCGCCAACTCAGCGCCATAATCATGAGCGTTGGATTCTTGTGCGTGCCAGATGAGAAAGCCGCTGCATCAAGCACAAATAAATTCTTCACATCCCAGGACTGATTGAATTTATTCAGCACCGATGTTTTGGGATCACTCCCCATATGTGCTGTTCCCATTTCGTGAATCGAATGACCTGCGGGATCAGGATTCTTCGGAAGTCGTACATCAACAGCTTTGGCTGCCGCAAAAATCTCTTCATAGCTGCGACGAGCGTACTTGAACATATTCAAGTCATTGTCGTCCCACTTGTAATGAATCTTCAGCACTGGAATGCCCCATTTGTCTTTTGTGGTGTTATCAATTTCGACAAATTTATTCGGACTTGGCAGCATTTCTCCGTGACACGCCAACGAAACACGCGTGCCTTGCCAACGGCGCACTTCCTTCTTGAAATCCTGTCCAAAACCAGCCATTTGCTTGGGATTTTTGTCAGGGCGCATGCGCTGTCGCACTGAAGGCTCAATCTGAAAACCGCGCACGAAATCGCGCTTTTCATTCGGGCGAAAATATCCAAACCACGGAATGATAATGTGCGACCCACCAATGCCATCTCCGGCTTCACGATCTGCAAAACTTAAATCGGGCAGATACGCCTGGGCCGCCAAATCTAAGTGCTCCATGAAGTTTTTGCCAATTTGGCCGCTGGAGTTGGCAATATTGGAAAGCAAGAGCAACCGCGTTGTTTCCAATGTGCCGCAGCCCAGCAAAACAGTGCGTGCTTTGATCTCACGTTCCTGGCCCGTAGTTTTGTCAATATAAGCCACGCCATCAGCAAGCCCTTTTTTATTGACCGTCACCACACGCGCCATCGCATTGGGAATCAAAGTAAATCGCTTCGGATATTTGGTCATCAACGGGACGACCTGCCGAAAGGCTGAGTTATAAAATGAATGCGTTTCACAACCCGAATCACAATCCGCACAGTAATGACATTGCGCAATATCTTTATCAAATAGGCTTGAGCCAGGCGGGCGATACGATTTGGTCAACATCGCGCGCCGCACACGCATCGCGCGAATTCCGATTTTTTCCGCAGCTTTCCATAACAAATGATCGGAACACTTCAACGCTACCGGCGGCAGGAAATTATCGGCGTCCGGCAAATCAGGGTGATTTTCTTTGGCCCCACAGACCCCCATAAAAATCTCGGCTTTATCGTAATAGGGTGCAATGTCTTTATATTCAATCGGCCAATCCAATCCCATTCCATCTCGCGACCGCATTTTGAAATCTGCTTCGTTGTACCGATTGGCAAAGCGTCCCCAAAACATTGTACGCCCACCGACGTTACGTGCGCGCATCCACTCAAAAGGCGTGTCTTTTGGAGTTGTATACGGCTCATCGGGATTTGGCCAGGGCGCATAAGCATTGGGACCGAAAATGTACTTCTTTCTCATCTCATCACTGGGCGATTCACTTTTAGAACCACGGTACGGGTCTTCATACGGGAAGGGATCGTGATAAGAAAAATCTACCATGTTCTTGCGCAATGGCCCGGCTTCCAGCATGACAACATTGAGGCCCGCTTCAACCAGCACCTGGGCAGCAGTTCCGCCAGCAGCGCCCGATCCGATGATGACAGCATCATAGACTGGGGCGGATGATTGTACAGCGGGCGCTTTGGATTTCGTTGCCAGTGATTTCTTCGCAGTGGAGGCTTTTGTTTTGGATTGAAACATAATCTGTGAATTCCTTTTGTCCAGCGAGTGGAGATGCGTAATCTACTTGGTTAGTGACTATTCTAAGTTTCGCGTAGGCGGTTGTCCAGTATCCCTATAAGACTTGCATAGATGATTGAAAAACCATAAGGAGAGTGATATACAAGTCTTGGTGAATGGCCTCTTGATAATATGTTTTCACTTCATGGCGCGTTGGTGTAACTGGTTAACACGCCGCCCTCTCAAGGCGGAGAGCACGGGTTCGAGTCCCGTACGCGCTACCAGCAATTATTCCTCTATCAAACAGTAGGTCATTCAGAAGGGCGACTTCGGTCGCCTTTATATTTGTCCGAAAAAGCTATTGTGAAAGGAAGTAAGTATCGTGGGTAATTTATATTTGGTCACAGGTGGGGCAGGATTTATTGGATCACATATCGCTACGGCATTGGTAAATCGAGGCGATCAGGTGCGTATACTGGATAATTTACTTACCGGGCATCGGTCGAACCTGGCGCATCTTGAGGGCAAAATCGAATTCATTGAAGGCAGCATTTGTGATGTTGAGGTAACGCGTCAGGCAGTGGAAGGCGTCAAAATAGTTTTCCATGAAGCTGCAATTCCTTCTGTTCCTCGCTCTGTTGTTGAGCCGCGTTTCACGCACGAAGCTAATGTCGAAGGCACGTTCAATGTTCTGCTTGCAGCAAAAGAAGCGGGAGTAAAACGACTGGTTTTTGCCGCTTCAAGTTCAGCGTATGGTGATACGGAAGTTTTGCCCAAACATGTAGAAATGTATCCCAATCCGCTTTCGCCTTATGCAGCACAAAAGCTTTTCGGCGAATTTTATTGTCAGGTGTTCTCGAAAGTTTACGGGTTGGAAACAGTGGCTTTACGGTACTTCAATGTTTTCGGCCCACGCCAAGACCCCTCGTCCCCATATTCCGGCGTGATTTCCAAATTCGTGACTTCCCTGCTGGCAAACGAACCACCGCTTATTTTTGGCGATGGAGAGCAAACGCGCGATTTTACTTATGTGGACAACGTTGTCAGTGCAAATTTACTGGCGGCAGAGGCTCCGAATGCAAGTGGGAGTGTTGTAAATGTCGGCGTGGGAGATCGTATTTCACTAAATCAATTGTTGGCCGAGTTGCAAAAAATTCTGGGCACCAATCTGACTCCGAACTATGCGGAACTGCGAGCAGGCGACGTTCGTGATTCACAGGCTGACATTCTTCTCACAGAAAAACTGATTGGATATAAACCCCTCGTTAGCTTAGCCGAAGGATTGCGCCAGACGGTTGAGTGGTACAAACAAAATCAGTAGATCAATTAGAGCTTTTTTCTCATTCCCAGAGCCAATGATTCGTACCCAAGCTCTTCCCACATTCGACGTGCTGCCTCATTGTTGAAGAGTACGTGCAATTCGCTATTTTTCAGACCCTGCTCACTAAACCAATGTTCAGCTGCGAGCGCCAACGCAGCACCTATTCCCAGGCGACGTGATTCGTTTGTAACAAATGCTCCTGCGATATAACCACTTTCCACCTGCATGACAGGACGAGGGCGGCGCATGACAAAAGTAAAGCCCCAGCGCGCCAATCGCTCTATCACAGTTTTTCCCCATTGCATCCAACCAATCTCTTCACGCGGCAACTGTCGCCCCACGATTACAGCCCTGATGTATCCGACAACCTGCTGCTCCTGTTCAGCAACAAAAAAACGCGTATTCGGCGTGCGAAGCTGCTTTTGCAGTTCCTCGACGCTGGCCGCCCAGGGATTCACTTCATTCGTCGTCCCGGATAATTCCCGCTCATAGATCAGCAATTGCCGCGTAAGCGTAGCCAGTGCGGCAGCATCCTCAAGAGATGCGCTACGAATAATGAATGTGTTGCCAGAATTGTCGGCCATGCGTGAGAAATTATGTTCGATGACGGTTGCACAAACGCAGAACCCCAAGCAGTTTTCCACGAATCAGAAATCGCTGTGAAGCTTTCACTCTAATCGGTGGATAGGCAGGATTGGAAGACTTCAAAATCACTTGTCCTTTTTCACGAAAGAAGGTTTTGACAACAGCACCATCATCAATCAGCGCGACGACAATGTCTTTATTTTGCGCCGTCTCGCTTGCTTCGATCACCAGATAATCCCCATCCAGAATCGCATCCCCAATCATCGAATCGCCGCGCACAATCAAGCCAAAAGTTCTTTTCTTCCCAGCCATCGAACGCGGAATCGTGATCCACTCATCACTAAGTTCCGTGATGATCGGTTTCCCGGCGGCAACATAACCAAGCAATGGAATTTCGATCTCACCCCGTTCGTCGCCACGACTCAGAATTTCAATGCCGCGTGAAATGTTCGGAGTCCGCCGAATATTGCCCGCTTTTTCCAGTTTACTCAAATAATGATGGACGGTGGAGGGAGAGCTAAATTTAAAACGGCGCTGGATTTCAGCCATTGTCGGTGATTTACCACGCGCGGTGATGTATTGCTCCAGAAATTGAAAGACAGCATGTTGTTGATCGGTTAGGGCCATAATCACTCCCTTCGTGAGACTCCCAAATTATCGAATCATCTTAATAAGCTTTAGCTTAATTATCGAATGTTCACGAAAATTGTCAACAAATCATATTGAAATTGACTAGCCTTGATGGTATAAGGTCGCTCAATAAATTTTCTATTTTCATCGAAAATCCCTCACTTGACAATTGGAGGAACGATTATGCTGTTCGATTCACGGCAGATCATCAGGATTAATATCAGTGATGACTGGTCAGCATCGGACATAGCGACTTTCCTGCACGAGTTGGATTATCTCTATAACTTAGGCCTCAGGATTGTTGCTGCGGCGACCAGTAACGAACAACAAAGGCAAATAGAAATGTGGGCAGAAAAATCCGTGTTATCAGATCATACAAAAAATCAGTATCCGCGTGCTGAGTTGGAGGTTTGTCAAATTCACTACAGCTCTCCTGGTTTTACCGATCTGGGCGGGATGGGAACCGTCATTGGCCACATCAAAGATTTCCTTTTGCGACTGATTGACTATCGCGTGCAATCGCGCCGACGGGCTTTAGAGGATGACCTGATTGCAGTTGAAAACACGAAGAAAACCTTAGAGAACGAAACGATCATGCTAAAAAACGTGCAGCTTCGGATCGAAAATGCTCGGCAGTTTTTGGAGTTGGCAAAAACCAATGGCTTCACCGAAGAAGAAATCAAAAAAATGATTCCGCCCGTTGTTCAGGTGCAGGAAACGCTGGTTCGTTTGGTTTCCGATGGAAGAATCCAATCTGTTGAGCTGAGAGATGAAGCGCCTGATAGCCCAAATTAGCAGTGTAGGTATCGCAAAAAATGCTTTCTTGACCCGCTGAGAACGGATACGCCATAATTTGCGCTGGTTTATTTGGCCCGACCGAGACACGTCAATGGCAAAATTATTTTCAGTGATCATTTTTCTTTTGTTATTTGTGCCCTATACCTCAGCGCAAACAGGGCAAGCAAACAAAAATGTATACGGGCCAGTCATTACTGCGTACTTCATCAACCTGGAGGAAGAGTTGAATGAATTGGAATTCCAAATCCAGCACCAGGAAATCAGCCGCAGTGATTACACCCGCTCCAAACAAAGACTCCTTTTACAGCGACAATACGTCGAGCAACATGCGATAAATTCAGGCGAAGACATTATTCCAGATTTGCAGATTCTTACCGGAGACGAAATCACAACGATGCTTGGGGTTGGCGAAGTTAAAAGTCAAAGCTTACGAGTGGGCGATGTGCTGGGGGGAAAGTGGCAAATCAGTGGCATCGAAAAACGAGGCGAACGTTTTTTCGTGCTCGAACGGAATACCAAAGAAAGCGCACGCCAAACACGTCCGAAAATCAATCCACGCGACATTATTGAAACGATCACGGTTTACGAACCAGACCCGGAAGAAATCAGACAGGCACAAGCCGCAAATACAAGACCTGTTGAGCCTCCGCCCAACCTGGAGGCGCAACCAAAAGTTGCCCGTGAGATTCCGCGCCCAAACATTCGCGCCATGTATTTGCCTCTGTACACAATGAAAGCCCGCGAGAAAAAAGTCGAAGGCAAGGTGGTACTCAGCGCATTGTTTACCCGCGATGGAAAAGTCAAAGATTTAGCCGTTGAACAAAAACTTGGTTCAGGCCTGGACGAAAGCGCGCTTGAAGCTGCCAAACGATTGACGTTTGATCCAGCAATGGTAGATGGCCAGCCAATTGACGTGCGGGCGCAGATCATTTACCTCTTCACCTTAAAAAATACAAGCGCGAGCGTTCAACCACTGAAAGGCGGTCAGCCTTGAAACTTTCGCGGCGTCAGTTCATTAAACTTTCCGCAGCTTCAATCACGACATTCGGTCTGGGCGGATTAGGCTTAGGAATGTGGCTGCGCACAAGGGTTGAGGTTTCAAAGGTAAATGTTAATCTGCCGCGATTGCCTGAAGAATTTAACGGACTCACCATTGCACACCTCAGTGACATCCATCACGGTCCATTTATTCCAGCAGACTATCTCAATCGCTGCGTGGAAATCGCAAACAGCTTGAACCCGGATTTAATTGCTCTCACGGGTGATTTTACTTTTGGAGCAAAAGCGTATTCGGAGCCCTGTGGCGAAATTCTCTCCGGCCTAAAACCGCGCATCGGGAAATTCGCAGTACTTGGCAATCATGATCATTACAATAGTGCAGGCCGAGTAACCCGTGCCTTGCGACAAGCACGAATTACAGTCTTAATTGATGACAAAGAAAGACTGGAAAAAAGAGGGGAAAAGCTTTGGCTTTTTGGTGTTGACGACTTACTGATGGGCAAGACAGATTTAGTAAAGCTGTATAACGATTGCCCAAAAGATGAAATGCGGATCACGCTTTCGCATAATCCTGACTTCCTGGGCGAATATGCTGAAAAGCAACAGCACACTGATTTCATGCTTTCGGGTCATACTCACGGAGGTCAGATACGCTTCCCGATTCTTGGTGCACCACATTTGAAACTACTAGGCCATGAATACGTGATGGGATTGCAGCGACGCAACACCATGCAAATTTACACGACTCGCGGCATTGGAACAGTCGGGCCACCCGTACGTTTTCTTTGTCCCCCGGAAATCGTGCTGTACACTTTGCGCCGTGGAGAAATCACTGTATGAGTTTACTGACACAAACTGAAGTCTATGATGAAATCACCAAAGCCCAAACCACAGGAAACAAATTAGCTGTGGCCACAATCATCACAACTTCTGGCTCCACGCCACAACGCACAGGAGCAAAACTGTTGGTCTACGATGATGGACGAATGCTCGGCACAGTCGGCGGCGGTTGCGTCGAAGCAGATGTTTGGGCTGAAGCTCGTCAAGCATTAGAAGATAATAAAGCGAGAGTTTGTCATTTCACCTTACGCGACAATCCAGATGTCCCACCCGATGAAGAAGGCATGATTTGTGGCGGCGAAATGGAAGTAATGATCGAAGTTTGGTAATTGAGTTATTGGTCGCTCAATTGTCTATTTTTATCCCAAATCTTTTTATGATGACTGCCCCTGAAATTTCTGTTGCCATTAATCGCGCCTTTAACAAGGGGCATTCGTTGGCAATTGTTTCAATTGTTTCCCAAGCTGGAGCGACTTCAGAAAAGAACACAAGATTATTAATAGAAGAAGGCGTAGGGGTGATCGGTGGCACACTAGGTCTGAATCAGGCGTTCGATACTTCAACTGCTGAGCAAGCGCTCTTATTAATAAAAGATGAGCGGCAAGAAATCGTCACACAAGATTTCGCAGACACGAGATTGCTTTTTGAAATTGCCCGCCCGCCACTCGAACTGATTGTTTGCGGCGGAGGTCACGTCGGCCAGGCTGTAGCTCAAGCGGGCGTCTTTCTCGGTTTTCGGGTGACAGTCATTGATGATCGTGCAGAATTTGCCGGGCGCGAGCGCTTTCCAGATGAGAGAATCAATCTAATTTCAGATGATTTTGTTGCAGCACTGCATTCTTTGAAAATTACACCAGCTTCGCACTTGGTCATTGTCACGCGCGGGCATAAACATGATGAAATCTGTTTACGTGAAGTCATTGATAAACCTGCTCGTTATATCGGAATGATCGGTAGTCGTCGCCGCACAACAACGATTCGCGCTCACCTGAAACGGGAAGGAGTAGATGATGAGTTGATGCTTCGTGTCTGTGCCCCAATAGGATTGGATATTGGAGCACAAACGCCTGAAGAAATTGCCATAGCTATTCTAGCTGAGATAATAATGATACGACGTGGGGGCGATGGAAGAGCGAAAAGCGCCTTTGTAAGAGAAAAATAAATTTATGCCTTTTGCTCGTCTTTCCAAATATTTAGTAGCCTGAGCTTAGCGTTTTCGGTTAGTATACGCGGCTGTTACAGGTGGTGCCCCGAAATGGATAATTAAAAAACGAATAAACAAACTTCCACGAGAGAGGGTCAAGCGATGGATACCCAAGCATCTCAAAACGTTCAAGATGGTTTTTTGAATACTCTTCGCCGAGATCGCATTAACGTGACGATCTATTTGATCGGCGGAGTTAAGCTCACCGGACGAATTCGCAGCTTCGACAAATTCTCAGTCGTTTTAGAATCTGGTAATTTGGAACAGTTAATTTTTAAGCACGCGATTTCTACGATTTCCGTTCCACGTGGTGCCGTGCAGCATGGACATCATGCGCCACATCAGCAAAGTAGTGCGCCTCCCGCGCCTCCTTCAGCTCCAGCTCCACCGGCAACACCAAATGGCGGAACTCAAGGGAGCTAGTCTCCAAATTGAGACGGACAATCAGGCAAGATGAATCGCGGCAAGCTCATCACTTTTGAGGGCGTTGACGGTTGCGGGAAAACTACGCAACTTCGACTGCTCGAACGAATTCTTACCACCCGAAATACTTCCTTTGTCTCAACACGCGAGCCAGGTGGCACCGAACTTGGCAAACTGATTCGAGCGGCCTTGCTTAACGTCTCTCGCCACAAAGTTGAACCCTTATCAGAATTATTACTTTATGCTGCAGATCGGGCACAGCATGTACAAGAGTTTGTTTTGCCAAATCTTGCCGCAGGGAAGATCGTTTTAAGTGATCGCTTTTACGATGCAACCACCGCATATCAGGGTTATGGGCGTGGATTTGATCTCGCGCTAATTCAAAAATTGAACCGACTTGCAACCAGTGATCTAAAACCCGATCTAACGTTGTTATTCGATATTGATGTCTCGACAGGCATCGAGCGCATTGCCAGGCGCGGAGGCGAAACAGCAAATAATTCGGACGAAGATAAGGCAAATCGTTTGGATCTCGAACCACACGAATTTCATGAACGCGTCCGACAAGGATACTTGGAACTTGCCAAGCAAGAACCTAATCGTTTCCGCATCATTCCCGCGTCCGGTTCCATTGAAGCTGTGCGTCCATTGGTGATGGAAGCCTTGCAAGGAATTTTGTAAACTGAAGCCATGTCTTTCTCAGGGCTGATTGGTAACGAGCACAACAAACAAATTCTGCAACGATTTCTGCGCCGCAAAAATTTAGGAATGACACTTATTTTTGCAGGGCCGGAAGGGATCGGAAAAAGACAGTTCGCACTAACCTTAGCCAAAGTTGCGAATTGCCAGAATCTGCCAGAAACCAATGACGATAGTTGCGACATTTGTCCTACCTGTCAACGGATTCAGGCTGGCACTTATAGTGATGTGGTCACAATTCAACCTGATGGCACATACATTAAAATTGCCCAGACGCGCGAACTAATCAATGATGTGCAAGTCAGACCTCGTGAAGGACGACAAAGATTTTTTCTCATTGATGAGGCTGATCGCTTACGCGAAGAAGCGGCCAATTCCCTGCTCAAAACACTTGAAGAACCTCCCGCCACATCAACAATCATTTTACTAACAGCGCGTCCAGACTCTTTACTTTCGACGATTCGTTCACGTGCGCAGAAACTAAACTTTGCGCCCTTACCCACACCAGAGATGGAAAAATATCTGGCTAGCAGGTTTCAACTTGCAACTCCTGATGCCAGACTACTAGCGCTATTAACAGGAGGAAGGATTGGACAGGCAACGACGATTGACCTGACAGAATATAGGCGTGAACGACGTGAATTATTAGAATTAATGGATTTACTGGCAACAGGAAATAATAAACACCGCTTGCTCAAAGCCGCTGAACATTACGGAAAACAGGAACGCGATGCTTATGAACGAATGATCCTATTATTTCTTAATCTGTTACGGGATATATTTCTCATTGCAGCAAGCGGGAGTATAGAGAACATCGTTAATATAGATGTTGCAGATCGCCTTAGTTTATTGGCGGAAAAAATCGGAATAGCGCAGCTGACAAAATGGATTAAGAAATTTGACGAGTTGCGCTTCAATCTCCGCATTAATATAAACCGTCAAATTGCGACAGAATCGGCTTTTATCGGTTTGGCAAATTAGAAAATCTTTCCACAGATCGCCCTCTTTTTCCTCAGACATTTCCACAGGCTGTGCAAAATAGGCTATATTCTTGCTCGACGCATGACCAAGGATAAAAACACGCCCCTATTATCAATCGTCATTCCGGCTTATAACGAAGAGCAGCGGCTGGGAAAAACCTTGTCCGAAACGTTCGATTATCTTGCAGCCCAAGATTATTCAAGCGAAATTATTGTGGTGGATGATGGGTCAAGAGATCAAACAGTTGAAATCGCAAATAGCTTCCAGTCCCAGGCAAACGAAAAAACGAAATTATATGTCCTGAAAAATCCTGGCAATCGAGGAAAAGGATATGCGGTCAGAAATGGGATGCTGCACGCCATCGGTGAAATACATTTATTCTTTGATGCCGATCTGGCAACCCCGCTAGACCAAATCCCTAAGGTTATTCAACCAATTCTGAAAGGTGAATATGATGTCGTTTTCGGTTCGCGTGCCTTGGATGAAGCAGTGATCCAAGTCGAACAATCTTTTTTACGACAATTGCGGGGACGCGGCGGAAACCTGCTCATTCAAATTCTGACCGGGATGAAGATAAAAGATACGCAGTGTGGCTTTAAGGCATTTCGGCGTCAGGCATCGCAAACAGTTTTTCCGCTGCAACAAATCGAAGGATTTGGCTTTGACCCGGAAATTTTGTTTATTGCTAACAAACGGGGATGGCGCTGGAAAGAAGTTCCCGTCGTCTGGCGTCATGTTGAAGGATCAAAGGTGACAATGTTTTCGGCCACGATTAGTGTGTTGACAGAAGTCTTCAAAATTCGTTGGAACGATTTGATGGGTAAATACGATTCCCGAAAAGTGACTGAAGAAGTGGGATTGCAATAGATGAAAAGACTAAACGTTAATATTGACCATATTGCGACAATCCGCCAGGCACGGCGGACAAATGAACCGAATCCAGTTTCGGCTGCGGTGATTTGCGAACTGGCCGGAGCGGATGGCATCACAACTCATCTGCGCAGCGACCGTCGCCACATTCAGGATTACGATCTGATCGCGCTCAAGCAAGTCGTAGTGACGCATTTAAATGTAGAAATGGCAGCAACCGATGAGATGGTCGAAATTGCCTCAAGAGTAAAACCTGATGTCGTCACGCTTGTCCCAGAACGTCCACAAGAGGTGACAACTGAAGGGGGATTAGACGTCATTGCAAATCTTAAAGACATCAAAAAAGCGGTTGATGCACTCAGAGCTAACGGGATATTCGTTGGCTTATTTATAGATCCCGACATAAAGCAAATTCGAGCTGCCGCCAAAATGAAGGTGTTTCAGGTCGAGCTTTGTACAGCCAATTATGCCCATTTATGTGAATCTCCGGGTAGCGCTACAGTCAGAAATACTAAAGAGATTCAGGCTGAGATTGAACGAATCAAAAAAGCTTCAAAGGTTGCAGCAAACGCGGGAATCAATGTGGCGGCTGGGCATGGACTGACCTATCGAAATATTGGTCCAATAGCCAGCATTCAGGAAATTCAGGAATTCAATATTGGCCATAACATCATTGCTCGCAGTGCTTTAGTTGGATTAGATCAAGCAGTGCGCGAAATGATTGCGGCGATTCGCAGTACATAAGTAAATGAAATGCCAATCATTACATTTCGCGCTAGTTTTACTCATTGCATTTTCTATCGATAGTATCGCGCAACAGTCATCAAACAATCCTCAAGTCATGCGAGAGAAAAAGGTACAGGAAAAACCTTTGCCGCTCACCTCTTGTGTCGTTTTGATCTCCATTGATGGTCTTCGGAACGAAGATTTCAATAATCCCAGACTGAATCTCCCAAACCTAAAATCCCGTCGAGATCGCGGGTCTTATGTATTAAATATTGAGAGCGTGTATCCATCTCTTTCCCTCCCAGCCCACGCCACAATTGCAACGGGGATGTTCCCATCAGATCATGGCATCATCTCAGATTGGAAATTTGACGAGAAAACAGGAACTCGATCTGAAGAATTTTTTGGAGATCCGGGCGAGATAAAAGCCGAAACGATCTGGCAAACGACTAAACGCGCGGGAATAAAAACAGCAGCGATTAACTTTCCATTTATTAACCCAGCAGAAGTAGACTACGCTTCTCCTGACCTAAACAAGGCATTAGCCTGGGTTGAAAAAAATCGCCCTCAACTCATATTAATTAGATTTGACGATTTAGGAAATTCGATACAACGCGCTGGAATTGGGTCAACTGCTGCCTATTCGTCGCTGGAAAAAATAGATGCGGCAGTTAAAACAATTTCGGACTCCATTGAACGAGCAGGCCTAACAGATGAAACCTCATTTTTGATCGTATCAAGTCATGGTTACGCGAAAGTTGAACAGGAGTTTAGACCCAATATCGTTTTAGCTAAAAAAGGATTTATAACTACGGGTGATAAAGGGATGATCACGAATTGGATTGCCAGCGTATACTCCTCCAGCGGAAGTGCAGCGATCTATTTAAAAGATGCTAGAAACGAGGAGGCAGCAAAACAAATTGAGAATATTTTTGAGGAAATCCACAAACAAGAATCTAGTCCGATTTGGCGCATCATTTCCAAAAAAGATATTGCCAAAATCGGAGCTGATCCGCGCGCATCGTTTTTTATAGAGGCAGCGCCAGGCTTTTCAATTTCGGACGGAATTACAGAAAAGAAAATAACAGAAAAAGTAAACGGAAAAACCGGGCAAGCTACTTCCGGCTACTCGCCCTCTCGGTCAGAAATGCGAGGAGCTTTTATTGCAGCAGGTAAGGGTATCAAATCCAAAACTCAAATTGAGTATGCACGGCTAACAGACATTGCCCCAACCATTGCACGGCTGCTTGGCTTAGAACTCAAAGCATCGCGTGGTCATACAATTTCAGAAATTCTCATTCCGCAGAACCGGAAATAAGGCAAGAAATTATTATGTGGTGTCATCGTTGCGGCAAAGCACTGCCGGCAGAAAGCAATTATTGTAATTCCTGCGGTATGGGAATTATCGCAGCCCAAGTAGGAACGCCCCAAAATCCTTATTCATCAATCAATCTTCCCTATAAAACAGATAAGATCGAAGCCAGTATTAGCCAAAACCCTGATGATGAAAGGGTTATCTTTCGCATCCGTCCATCATTTTACTCTGTCGGTAAGGCTTACCTGGGGGCAGGGATATTCTCAATTTTGGCAATGGCAATTTTTGGATATTTTCGACTTCCAATCGGAATCTCATTAGGGCTATCACTAGTTTCTTTTATTTTCCCGCTCATGAAACATGTCCAGCGCAATCGCGTAGTTTATACATTGACGCCTAGCAAAATTGAGATTGATTTTGGATTTTTTTCCAAGACCGTTCGCAATATTCCCCTCAGGAACGCTCAGGATGTGACTGTAAGCGCAACGATGTTTGAGCGTATCATCAAGGTTGGGGACGTGATTGTTGACAGTGCGGCACAGACTGGTAAGATACAAATGCGTCAAGTTCCCGACCCACGTAAACACGCCGAACTAATCCTTCAGCAGTTACAGCAGTTGCACCGCTAAACTCAGACTGAAATTTTCCCAGTAACGACCCGCCTGTATCTCAGGCTAGCTGCTATACTATTTTCTTTTGGGAGGATTATTTTGATACAGAAGAAAACACCAAATCTTTGCCCTATAATTCTTTTATTGCTGCTTGCAGTTCTACTAACTCCTGGCACAAAAGCACAGTCTTTTAGTGAGGAATCTTTAGCCCAAGGCTTACCGGATAAAATTGCGAATGAGTGGAAAGCAATTACGCCTTCTCGTAAATTGACCGCTGAAAAAATCATTGAAGCCACGGATGCAAAAATCCTCGCTGAATATGGATTGCAGTCGGTTACCAACCGTTCTTATACAAATGGCAAAGATAAGCTGGCAATTGAGGCCTTTGAAATGAAATATGTTTCAGGTTCATATGGCCTTTGGACGTTTCGCCGCCAATCTCTCCAGGATAACCAAAGGGAATATTTTAATGGCCGATATTTAATTCACATCTCGGCCCCCTCGGCGGAAATAGCAGAAAACCTGATGTCCGAATTGCAGAAGGTTCCTGCCAATGTAGTAGAAATACCGTTGCTACCAACTTATCTGCCTGATCAAAACAAAATTCCTGCTAGTGAAAAATACATTGTTGGAAATGAAGCGGTCTCACAAATATCCGCGATAAGTGATTTAAAAGAGGTCATTGACTTTACCGGAGGGACTCACGCAGCAGTAGCAGAATATAATAATGGAAGCGGAAAGATGAGCGTGATTTTAGTTGAGTTTCAATCTCCTCAGTTTGCAACAGATGGTCTTGCAAGAATCCAGCAACACTTCAGCTCCCTGCCCCTGGAGGAACAAAAGAAAAGGATACTGCGGCGAGTTGGTAACTATGCAGTTGAGGCTGTTAATGTTTCAGATCCAAAGGCGGCAGAAGAGCTAATAGGCCAGATAAAATATATGGCCAGAGTCTATTGGGAAGGAAAGGGCATATCCGATATCCCACTCCAATTCCGTCCACCCGATCCTGTCTCTATTAGGGAAGCTGTTCAAACTGGCCAATTTATCGTGGCGGCTTTTTACTGGATTGGACTGCTAGTCTTAGGAGCAGTGCTTACTGGCGTATTTGCAGGAGGAGCATTCTTTTACTGGCGACGTACGCAACGTCGAAAACTAGGTTTAGATGAGACATTTAGTGATGCAGGAGGAATGACAAGACTTAATCTGGATGATTATTTGTTAGGTGAAGCCAATTCATCGCAGAAACTACTGGGCAAAAATGAATAAAAAAATGGGCGACCATAGCTTCTAAACCCACCCCAGAATCTCTATGGTCGCCAACTATCAGGAGGTTCACCCGTGCCACTATTAACGACCTACCTCCTGAAATGTTCCCGATGTTCCACAAACTAAAGAATTAAACTTGATTAAGAAAATCTTCAGATTCGCATTGGCATAATGACATAGCGAAAATCATACTCGGTGTCAGCCAAAGATTGCAGTTGTACTTGTGAATTTCCATCCTTAAAGGAAAAACGAACTTCCCCCTCATTAACCACCCCAAAGAAATCATTCACATATTGAGCATTAAACCCTGAGGTTATGGGGTCTCCAGCATATTGAATGGGCAAAGTTTCGCCAGCCTCTCCGACATCCGAAGACTGAGCCGTAATATTGAGCTGATCTGCTCCTATTTCAAACTTGATTGCATGTGAGCGCTCATCTGCCATCAACGCTACCCGCCGAGTTGCAGCGGCAACTCGTTGGCTTTCAATAACAAATGAATTTTTGTTTTCCTTTGGCAATACCATTTCATAGTTAGGAAATTGCCCACTCAGCATTCTTGATACCAAAACTCTTTTTCCAAGTTTAAAGAATAGATGATTTTCATCCTTACCAAATTCAACAGTATCTTCTGTTTCTGAGCTTAACTTAACCAGCTCTGTGAGCGTCTTTTTGGGAATAATGGCTTCGACTTTAAAGTTACTGACAAAATCCCCTTTCTTCTCAATATATGAAAGACGGTGCCCATCCGTAGCGACCATTCTTAAGCCTTCGCCTGAAAGCTCAAATCTGGCACCATTAAGTGCATATCGAGATTCCTCATTAGTTGCAGCAAAGATTGTTCGTGTAATGAAGGTCTTAAATAGATTTGAGGGAATATGGCCTAAAGTTTCTTTAAATGCTGGAATCTCTGGAAAATTGCTTTTGGGCTGTCCAAGCATTTTAAAACGAGAGCGCTCACAGATAATACTTACCTGATCGTTTTCTCCACATTTAATCTCAATCTCAGCTTCAGGCAGGGCACGAATGATTTCAAAGAGTTTCTTCGCTTGAATACAGATAGCCCCAACCGCTGAAACCTCAGCCTCACAGATTGTGCTAATTGAAACGTCAAGATCTGTTCCTTTGATACTCAAGCTACCGTTTGAAGACTCCAGCAATAGGCTGGATAGAATAGGAATCGTATTCTTTTTTTCAACTACGCCTTGAATGAAATTCAATTCCTTTAGGAGGGTTGTCTTACTAACCATCAAGTGCATAAAGTGTTTTCTCCTTCAACCTTAGTCTTTTTACTTGTAATACTACATATAAATATCTATTTATATAGTAGTAGTAGTAGGTCCTGTGGAAATGTGGAAAAAGCTGCACAAATCACTGAATTAATTAGAGTTTAGGTGATAAAAGTCTTGTGGAAAAGTCTGTGGAAAACATGTGTGAAACATAAAATCCTGTGGAAATTTAGGCCCACACTTAAACTTTTCCACGGTTTCCACAGGTTATCCACAAGGGTCTAAGTGGAAAAGCTAGCTAAGTCTATTTGCAACTGGCAATTAGGCTGTTAATAAGCCTGTGGAAACTGCCTTTTTGTTCAAACAACTCACCAATTTTATTGATGCTATGTAGGACAGTTGTATGGTGTTTCCCGCCAAATTCTCGGCCTATTTCCGGCAGACTGGCTTTGGTCAACGTCTTACATAGATACATCGCAACCTGACGTGGAACTGCAATGTTCCTGGCATTTGATTTTGACTTTAGATCAGCAACGCGCATGTTGTAATACTCAGCTACTACTTTCTGAATAGTCTCAATTGTTACCGCTCGTTCTTCTTCATCAACAATGTTCTTCAGGGCTTCCTGAGCCAAAGCTACGGTTATTGGTTCTCCGCGCAAAGACGAAAGGGCGGTTAATCTGACTAGAGATCCTTCCAGCTCACGGATATTCGATTTGATCTTGCTTGCAATAAACAGCGCGACATTGTCAGGAAGATATAGCTGTTCTGTCTCCGCTTTCTTCCTTAATATCGCTACTTTCGTTTCAAGATCCGGCGGTTGAATATCTGCAATTAATCCCCATTCAAAACGAGAATGTAATCTTTCTTCAAGGGTTGGGATCTCGCGAGGAGGGCAGTCAGAAGAAATTACAATTTGCTTTTGATTATCGTAAAGAGCGTTAAACGTATGAAAGAATTCTTCCTGTGTTCTTTCCTTTCCTGCAATGAATTGGATGTCATCAATTAAAAGTATGTCGATTGAACGATACTTCTCGCGGAAGGTCATTGTTTTATCATATCGAATCGCATTAATGAGTTCATTCATGAACTTCTCAGCAGAAATGTACGAAAGTCGAAGATGACGATTGTTAAATTTTATACGCTGCCCGATAGCACACATTAGATGGGTTTTACCCAATCCCACTCCCCCATAAACAAAAAGTGGGTTGTAAGTTTTAGACGGGGTCTCAGCTACGGCCAGAGCAGCTGCGTGAGCAAACTGATTACAGGATCCAACAACAAATGTATCAAAAGTGTATTTGGGATTAAGTGGTAATTCGAGCGGCTCAAGGTCAACAAAGTCTGTTAATGACGATTTTTCTACCGGAATATTTGATTCATTTTTAACGAAGGGAGAAATGAGTTGTCTTGACTCTATGAATTGCGTAGCCATAGGTTGCTCTGATGTAATATCTGGCGGTTGGGCAACCGCGTTGAATGTGAATATTAAGTTTGCCCCTGCCAGATTATTTTCTTCGAGCGATTCATCTAATACATCTCGGTAATTATTAAGAATCCAATCTTCAAAGACTCGATCTGGGACATTTAAATAAATACCTCTATCATCCTGGTTAAGAAATGAGATGGGTTTAAACCAAGTTGTGAAGCTTTCATGGTTAACTTTCTTTTCTATTGAGGACAATACTGATTCCCAAACAATTGAGGGCTGCATAACGGACTCCTGTGAGAATGTCACGATACGGAAATAATCAAATTTTTATAGCAAAAGAATACACCAGCTAGATGGTAAAATACTGTATTTTAAGAGTTTAAAGAGATGCAAGCTGCTGACCATTTAGTTTTTGAAGGCTAACATATGGATACAGCGATTGCAAGGATAGGGAGATTATACTTTGCCGTAAGTGCAATCCAAAACATATACACCCAATTCAGGTGGAATTTTACTAAACGTTAAAAAAAACTATTGACACTCCAAGAAAAAGCTGTAAACTCGCTGTGTTAACGAATCTTCCTCACATCGGCATGTTTTAAGCTACCTTGAAGGTTTGTTATCTCTTCCGGCAAATTTATCACTTATTCAAATTTGGACTTTTACAGTCATAGACTTAGTTGTCTAGCTTTTACTCTCTCACTGGAATCTCATTCACTGGTCAATAGCTTTTAATCCCCTTTGTTTTAGTCCTTTGGCTTTATTGGGCTTATAGCAAAGAGGCGGCTCTAGCTAACTATTTCCACTTCAACTCTGATCCAGGGTTTTGTGCGAATTCGGGGGTTGGCTTAAGTGTGGCTATTTAGACTTGGTTACCTCAACAACGATTATATTCGAAATTCAAGGAGAAACTCGAATGCGAACCTCACATAAACTCACACGTCTCATTTTAGCGTTAATGTCGCTCGTGGCACTGGCTGGAGCTGCGTTGGCTCAGCAATCGAATGCCGGAGCAGTAAATCCGTTTGCACCAAATCCGGGAGCACAGCCTGAGAATTCCAATGGAATTCCTGTTCTTCCTGTCCTAAATATGCCGATGTTCCCTACTCCGCAGCCTCCCGGTTATCGTGGTAATTGGAACAACGAAAATGGTCTTTTGCCAGCCGCTGGTGGAATTGGCAGAGCTATTGGCGCTGCGCAAGCTGATCCGCCGGCCCAAGTCCAAGTCAGCGATCAAAAGCTGGGTTCTCTTTTGGTGTTTCCTTATTACACCTCAAGTACCAGCCAGGCCAATCCGGCAAATACCTGGGTGACGATCAGCAATATTTCAACCACAGCAGTGACCGTTCACGTCTTCTTTATTGAAGGTAGCGGTTGTACACAAGCAGATCAATTTATCTGCTTAACGGCAAATGCCAGCATTCAGTTGAAGGCTTCAGATTTTGACCCAGATATTGCTAAAGGTTGGATCTTGGCTGTAGCTGTTGGTGCTGACGGAAGACCGATTCAGAAAAATGTGCTGTCGGGTAATGCGTTTGTGACAGCAGGGAATAACATCGGTAACTACGGTGCCGAATCCTTCACTGCATACAATAACAATGGTAGCTCGGCGGTGCCGATTAACAATACAGTAAATCTGCCGAATCACGCGGCAGCATTTGCGGCTGATCCTTCTTGCCGTGTCAAACTGGTTGATGATGGTGCAGCGGGTGAAGGCGACTATGTTAGTGATCATGGGTACAACGGAAATGGTTATATTCCTGGTCTTTACACCTTAGGTGGTGGCGGAACAACAGCTACGCTGAATTTCTCTGGGCCGCCAACCTTCTGCTCAGCGACCGACACAAACAAAGAGCCTGGCACAGGTAATCAGGTTCTTCGCACCTTCCAATTAAATGGCGGTGGATATGATTTTGTACCGAATCGGTTCGCGGTCGAAATCCAAAGTCCACAAGATGTTCCTGGTCAGATGATTATCACTGTTGGATTAAATGGTGATGTTTCAACCGGTGCAGTTTCGGGTGCCAGACAAGTTGGTACAGGTACAGTTGTTAATGGTAATGAAACACCATTTGGTAGCTTTGTTAACTTCATCCTTGGTGGATGCCAAGCAATGGGTACTATTGATAACAATAACCCACGCGTTCCCCGCGGAATGAATGCGCTGATTCCCAGCGGTCAAGTGGGAACGATGCAGTTTAGCACTGGTCCAGCTGTTGGTATCGTTATCACACCACGTGGTGGAGCGAAAGCAACCAGTGGTATCCGTACCTTGCATAAAACAAATGTTAACACAGGCCGTATCACCAGTGGAACGTATAACGTAAGCGTTGCTAATGCGCCGGGCCAGCCAGGAGCAGTAGTAATAGCAAATACGGCAACAGCACTGTATGGTACGCAGTTGACCATTCCGGTCTTCATTCCGCCGGCTTGCCCGCCAGTCCCTGGCTTCTAATAGTTATTTGTGGGGAACAAGGGATAGTTCCTTGTTCCTCCTCGCTAGCCGAAGGTTAACAAAACAAGGACTTTATTCGAAATTTTAAGGAGAAACTCGAATGCGAACCTCACATAAACTCACACGTCTAATTTTAGCGTTAATGGCTCTCGCAGGATTGTCTGCGATGGCGCTGGCTCAGAATCCAGCAAATGCAACAGTCAGTGATCAAAAAGCCGGGTCGGTATTAGTATATCCATACTATATTTCTAGTACGGGACAGATTAAGAGCGATACCCGCATTTCGATGACAAACACAGGTGCATCAGGTGCAGCAACAACTCGCGTTCACGTCTTTTTGATGAGCGGTGCGAACTGTACTCAGGCTGACTTGTTCGTTTGTTTGACGCCCAATGCAACAGCTAGCTTCAAAGCTTCTGACTATGATCCTGATAACTCAGGTTATGTCATTGCTGTTTCAGTTGACGCAAATGGAGTACCGAATCAGAACAACGTTTTGATTGGAAACGCATTTGTAAACGATAGCACTGGTGTTGCTGGTAGCGTTTACGAAGGCAATTACGGAGCAGAAGCATTTTGGGGCAACGCCACAGCTGGCCGTAACAATGGTGACGGAACTGCCACAATCAGATTCGATGGCACCGATTACGATGCAGCGCCAAACCAGTTTGCAGTTGAAATCCAGCATCCCTCAGATGTTGTTGGACAGAGACTGGTAATTGCAGGTCTTGGTGGTAACATCTCGACCGGTGCTGCTGGTGGTTGCGCCCAGGTCGGAACTGGTCAAGCATTCAACCAGGATGAAAAATTTGGTAGCTTCCAAGGATTCATCGGTGGTACTTGCTTGTGCCGTGCGACGATTACTGGCTCTGCTCCACGCGTTCCAGGTGGTTTGGCCGCGTTACTTGGTGCCCAAGGCCAAGGTCGTTCAGGCTCGTTGAAGTTTAACGTTACAGCTGGCGTTGGATTAATTCTGACCCCACGTCTGGTCGGTGCTGCCACCAATCCTTGGAGTGGTATCCGCACGTTACACAAAACTGGATTGAACACGGGAACAACTGGAAACCGTCTGACGATCCCGATCTTTACCCCAGTCTGCTAATCGCGGTCTGATTTGCTAGAGAGTAAAAGCCAGCAAAAGGGCTAGGATTTAATCCTAGCCCTTTTGCTATTTATTGCTGATGATTAGAAGTATGGATACGTTTTCAACTTAATTCATTCTGTGGATGTGCAGCGAGGTTAAATGAAGATAGGTACAAGAGTTTCAATTTCTTTAGCAAAGAAGGGTAGGATGGAAAACCTGATGTCTCAATACACTAAAGTCCAGATGTATCGCGCGATGAAAACTAACGTAGTCGAATTCGCAGAAAGTTTTGATTTCATCCAGCATGACGACTTAATCAGGTTATTCGGCAAGTAGTGCTGCAACCAAAATCTGCTGTGGCAAAAATTCGAGCAAAAACGCTTGAAGCTTGATAAGTAGGTTAATCTCAGTATTGAGTTGAATTAGGCAGTCAGGCGACCGGATTGGGTCCATTGAAAATGCAGTAATTTGAGCATCATCGTGTTCCATAAACCACGCCAGGAACCTGGGAGCAGGTCAATGGCTAGGGGGCACTGGGCGTCTCAAAAGAAGCGTCCAAACTGCCCGAATCCACCCACTGTGCAATCACGTGATCGGACAACCCGATGTCCTCGCGTAACGACTGGCAAAGCTGCTCCGGTGTCAGTTCGCTGACCGCGAGTCCGTGTGCGGTTTTCGAGAATCGCGTGTGTCCCAACAGCACAATAATTTCGTCTGGATGATTGCGCCGAGCATAAAGACGCTGATTGAACGGGCTTTGCTCTCGTGAGACTTCATAACGGGTCAAGTAAAGCGTGTGATCGGCGGTATCCACCAGCAGACGGCAAGGCAGGTATTGCGGCATTGGCGGTACATTTGCCCAGATGAGATGTGTGCCATCTACAGGTTCTACCTCAATGGGGCACAGCGAATCACTGCTCACGAAAATGTCCTCATTCAAAGGCAGCGGCAGGTTGCACAAGAGAGAAGAGTCAATCAGCCAGTCACTTCCTTCAAGGCGAACTTTTACGCTGCCGTGATTGACCATGCCCAGATCGCGCATCGAACCGGCCACGCGGCGTGCCTCGAAGCCGACAGCTTGCGCCAAGGCAAAGAGGGCGTTGCTCGTCGGCCAGCAAGTGCCGCCCACGCCGTCCGCGAGCCAGTGCGCGAAAAACTCTTCTGCCTCGCCACCGGGCAGCGGACGCTCCGGTTCTGTGCGCAGCGCAATCATCTTGCGGACGTTGTCGAACGGGACGCCCGCGCACCAGGCGCGATAGAGAGTTTGCAAGCCGGCAAGATTCGTGGTTGGAAGGTGCGGGAACCCAAGACGCTCCAGGACACGGTCTCGTGTCTGTTCGCTCAGTCCCTCTGATTCGCCCGTTGGATTTTGCGTGTGAACCTCAGTCATAAATACCTCATTATCATTGTCGAAGGAGAAACTCTTACGCTGCCTGTTCCTGTTTGCAGATTTCATCACGGGGCGGCCACTCGCCGCAACTGTTCGAGCGTCACGTGGGCTTCCTGTCGGCTTGATGGCACGCGGGGGAGGTATGAAACTATCGGTTTATGCTCTTTTCGCCGTCCTCTTTTGAGTCTCCACCGCAGCTTTTTCTAATTGTCGTTCCTGAGGCTCTGATCTTTTTTTGCCGCAACTTTAAAGTTTCTTCTGTGCTACACTGCGTGACGGTTAGCCGCCGACAATTTGAGCGAAAGGTCACGAGTATGAAAGCCGTTTGTTTTACTTTCCTGCTTCTCTGCTTTGCTCACCTCACCTCAGCACAGGTATCTCCATTTCAACCCGGTCACCGGAATCATATTTGGGGCGTCAAATTTTGCCCCGATGATCGTCATCTGCTTTCTTATACGGAAGGAAACCTCTATCTCTGGGATGTCGCCAGTGGGCGGGTGCTGTGGCAGGCGGAAACCTGGTTCATCCGCAAATTGCGCGAGTCGTTTGACCTGCAAGAATTCGCGTGGAGTCAGGACGAGCAGTTCCTCGTCACGAAAAGCGCCAATGGCACTTATCAAACTTGGGATGCGAACACCGGCCAGATTTTGGCCGTGACAGAACAAGCGCCAACTCTCGCGCTTCGCCCTATGCAAACCTTGCGTCAGACTTCGGCGCAGGGAGAGTTGAGCCACGATGGCAATTTACAAGCGTTCCCGGTAGAAGCGACACACGGCGACGATGACAATGCCGCGATCAAACTCCGCGACCAGCAAACGGGGGCCGTCCGTTGGCTGCGCGCGCATCCAGGCACTGTGCGCTCCATCGCTTACCGTCGGGATGGCCGATATTTCGCCGTCGCGGGCAGTGATACGAACATTTACGTCTTCGCGGCACAAACGCGGATGCTTGTGCAAACGCTTGTCGGACATACCAGCCCGTATCTTTCCGTTGCCTTCAGCGGCGATGGTCAGCGGCTGCTATCGTGGGCGAAAGATGGTGCGATCAAAACCTGGGATTGGCCAGCGGGCAAGTTGCTGCAAAGCATAAAAATCGCGGAGAAAGACGCGGACTGGAGAACCATCTCCTTCAGCGCTGATGGCCAGTATGCGCTCACGTCCGGCGAGACAACTCGTTTCCGACTGTGGGACGCACAGCAAGGAATATTGCTCCGCGCGTTCGAGATCAAAAAGCCCTACGCCTACACCAGCGGCGATATGACCATCGGATACAGCAGCCTTCCCGTGCTGAGCGCGACCTTCAATCCATCTGGCAACCGGATTTTGTCTGGACACCCGGATAACACGCTCCGCTTCTGGAACCTGGCGGGAAAGCAACGTGGCGGCATCAGCATCCGCCGCGGGGCAGTACAACTGCAACTCAGCCCGGATGAAAGAACGGTGCTTGTCCTCGCTACCAAGGGTCTGGGACGCGAACTTCGCCTTTACGACGCGCGCCTGAACAAAGAACTCATGCACTTCGATGACAAGGAAGCGGAATTTATCAAAGCCATCGTGTTCAGCCCCGACGGACAACATTTTGCGACTTCGGATAGCATCGGCAACGTTTGTTTGTGGGCGATCAATCAATCGAAGCCGCTGTATCGGTTAGGCGATTGGCGGCAGCAAGTCATCGCTTTTAGCCCGGACGGCAAAACGCTGGCCGCCGGGGGCGAGAATCAAAACCTGGCGCTGTATGACGTGCGCACCGGAAAACAACACTGGCAACTGCTGCCGTCCTATCAACCGAACAAATTGGAGGCGCGCTTGACCGCCGAACGCGCGCAACGCGAAGCCCAATTGCGTGCCCAGGAAACCGCCGCGCAAGCCCAACGCAACCGCCAAGCCGCGCGTGATCTGAAACGATTCAAAAACCAGGTGTCCATCACGTTTGAGCATTATGGCGATATGACCAACCCGCTCGACGAAAGAATCTTGTCATCCGGCGAACCGGGCAAAAGCCAGGTGAAAAAAGCCCCTGCCGAAGCCAATGCCGTGTGGCTGCGCTTGCACAACGACGCGCCGCTGCCGCTGGAAGTAACGACCTTCAGCGCGTCTTATGGCAAGTCGCACTGTTATCACGAATTCGCCCCCGGCGTGCGCGCCGCAGGATTGTGCAATAACCGCGAAATCAGCCTTCAATTTGAAGTGCAGGATCGCCACGGCAAGCCCGTGCCCTCTGGCATTTGTATCATCGAACGCGCACTGATCTTGCCGCAGACAGCAGTCTGGTTTGCCGTGCCGCGTTCGCTGTGGCAAACCGGCTACCGCGTCCGCTTTGCGGTGACGTTTCAGAAAGAGACGGCGGAAAACAAAGTCGCCGACTACGGCAAGCCGCTCACGTTGGAAGTGCCCATGAAAGACTAAATCGCCATGAACCTGAAGCAACGAATCCACCGCAACCCCTATCTTGCCATCCTGTTAGTGATCTTCCTCGGCTCGGTTGGCGGCGCGGAACTGGGCTGGGTGTATGGGCTTCTCCGACAAGCGCAGATCGTGTGGGCGTTTCAACGAGAGTATCCGGGAGGGAGAATGATGTGCGGCACGGGCATCGTTGATTTGCCAGAGGTGATGGCGCTGGCAGGGGCGCTGGTGGGGCTGGTGATCGGGACGGTGCTGGGAACTTGGCTCGATGCCAAATTCATTCAACCGCAAACAATGCCCAAGGCTATGAGTAAAATGACCGGGATTCTGCCATAAGCCAAGCGCAAAGAAAGGGGAGTTATGAAACTATCGGTTTATGCTATTTTCGCCGTCCTCTTTTGGGTCTCCACCGCAGCTTTTGCACAAGACGAAGAACCGCTGAAAAGGGACTGGCTCGCACAGGATGTCAAAGCCCTCCAGTTACTCGCGCGGTTACAGCCTGTGGAAGCGCATACGCTGGAAGACCTCAAATGCATTTGGGGGAAAAACACTGGCGGAGAGGAAAGAGAGTTAGGCTTCGGAGCGCAAAGAGTCCGCCTCACGCAGCCCAATGGGTATACGCATTTCTACCTCGACCTGTTTATTTTCCACGGGAGAATTGGTTTTTACGAACTTGGTGTGAGCGGCAGCCGGGAAAGTTGGCCACGCATCCGCACGGGTTTGATCGCGGCTTGGTGGGAAAATGGCGGGGGAGAATATGAGGAGGACGACGGGCGCTTAGTGCAGCAAAGGACCTTCCCCGCCGTGTTTCAGGCGTACCAACAGGCGGTGGCCGCAGCCTTGGGAGAACTGAAGCCCGTCACAGTGCCTGCTGCGCTGCGAGACAGTTATGAATACCTGCTTTCGCCGCTGGAAAATTCTTACGTCGGGAAAGGCGGTTGTGGGTATGGGGGCGAAGTCCCGGCAGGCAGAAAAGCGATGGAGGCCTTACGCAAAGCGGGGCGGATGGACCTGATTGAAAATGTGCTGCGCGGCTATAATCCCGGCGGAAGAGTCTATGCGGCGTTAGCGTTTCTGGAACAGCAAAGACGCGGGGTGTGGCTGCCCCCTGAAGTGCAAGAGACCATCCGCAAGCTGAGTGCATTAAAGATTACAATCACCACGTGTGAGGGATGTATCGTCAGTCAGCAGTGGGCCAAAGGTGTTTTTCGCACGCCCGAAAAATATTAACCCCGGAAGTGGCTCCGCAAACCTGGGCAGAAACAAGCGGTTTGGCGGCGGCGTGGTCGCAAGCGAATTCTGTAGCGGCCTGCTTGCGATGGAATGGCTTTCACCTGAACTCAAACGACCCATTCCAGCACCGTGTGAAGATTTTCTGTGCAATGTATCAGTGGCTGACGTGCTGCGCGGAGTGGCCAAGCGAAATGAGCCTGAAGCAAAGAATAAAAAACCATCCCTACCTCGCCATCCTGCTGGTCATCTTCCTCGGCTTGGTTGGGGGCACAGAACTGGGCTGGGTGTATGGTTTCATCCAACGGTATCTAATCGTGTGGGATTTTCAACGACAGCATCCAGGACAAATGATGATGTGCGGATATGGCATCGTTGATCTGCCGGAGGTAATGGCTATCGTGGGGGCGCTGGTAGGCCTGGTGATCGGGGTTATGCTGGGAACTTGGCTCGATGCGAAATTCATCCAACCGCAAACGATGAGCGAGCGCGTTGCACCGACGGACGCGGACAACCAGACAAGCTGCCCATAGTCGGATCAGGAGACTGACATTGCTTCCATTCAGCTACTCGGCAGGAGGCGACTTAACCTCCCTACCCAACGCTACGGGAGAATTCCTGAACCTTTTTCGCTATCGCCACTGGCAGATTCAAGTTCGGATAATTTAACGTATTGAATAGCTCCGCCGGCAGTTCGTAGATTAGGTGGAAGACGAACCAATGCGACCTGTCGCAGTCCAAGTGGCACATATCGGGATAGTGTCATTATAGTGACACTACCCCTTCTACCCCTTATGGCCCATTTTCCATCAAATCGTTGTCGTTGCCCACCTACGGTGACGGAGAAGGAACGGTGATCCCCACAATCGTTGTCTGTGTTTTCGGCACAGTGGACACCACAGCTTGAAACGAGAACAAGTTAACCCGGCCAGGTGTAATGATGACCACTTGAATGGGGAAAGTGCTTGAGTGGTCGTACTTGTAAATCGCGGAAGGTTGCCTTCTGACAATATCTTTATTATTGAAATGCATCGAAATCAATGCATTCTCCGGGTCAACATTCTGCAATTCAATGGAAAGGGGTTGGCCCACGCCAAGCTGAACCTCCGGTAGCGTTTGCACGTTCACCTCTAACTTCAAACCGGACGCAAGCTTTTGAGGGGCAATTGTGGCGGCGAAGTCCAGCCCCTGGCATGAGCAAGCATCGAACTGATGCGCTTTCTCGAACGTACCTTCAAACTTTTCAACTTTGCCCTTTTCAAATGTTGGCCCTACATTGTCTCTAATGTCCTGTATTTCCTTGAGTCGGGCTTTCTTACCCTTTGGTCTTTTTCCTTTAAGTAGATTCTCGAGATAGCCCTCAAAGACCGCCGGGTCCTTAATTCCACGACGGTTTGGGTCATCGGTAGTCAGGGGGATATGAACGCCCGCTGCTGCGGCCACCTTATCAATCCAGTCGGTGCAGTTCCTTGTAAATAGGTGGAAGTCGGAAGGTGAGGTAATTTCACCCCGAATAAAGGCTGCCGCCGCATTGTACTGCGCTGCACTAAGATGATAGCAAATCTGGTAGTCCCACGGATGGTCGGCTTGCCCCTCCGTTTTCCCCTTGGAGCTAAATGGGTTAATGCCACCAAGCGTTCCCCCTTCGGGAACATGGCCGTAAACAAGGCCGCTGTTTCCCTTTTGAGGTCCTGTGTCGGGCTGTAGAGCTACGAAGGCGTGTCCGGTGCGGAAGGTCGGATACGGACCAGTTAGCCGAATATCTGGAGAGTCTACTCGAAAACAAATCCTCCCACCTGATGAATTGGCATCAACATCTGTAGGCTTAATAATCGGGGTCTCTGCGACAGAATTGTCGGCCAAAAAGGACAAGAGAAGCAGGAACCATAAGCATGCGCGGGCCATCTGCTCTCCCTTACCTGTGGGTCTGGAGGGCAGGGCGGATGCGCCCCCTTGGGTTGCCGCATCCGTGGGAAGCAATAAAAGCTTGGCAAGGTTCTTCATCTTTTTTTACTCCTTTTTTTACTCCTGCGTTGTATGTGGCAGGTGTTTTACAGGTTAGGGTCGTTTCGTTTATTGCGCTCTATTGCTGCAACCCAACAAGGGGTTTGTTTGGCAACTGATACTGTTGGCGAATTCAAAATCCGCAGCATTTATCGGCTTGAAGCCAACAAGGATTGCCAAATCTAAAGGCTTTAGCTGTCGCTCACTGAATTCGCCAACAGTATCAGCAACTGAACAAAAACCAACATTTTCAGGTCCTCCACAGGGCTATGACAGGCGCTTTTTTAAGGAACCGAGTGTCTTTTCTTTCCGGCTCCATTACCTGTACCTGCGAGGGCAGGGGGTGTCTTTTGTAGTTACCCACTCCGTCGACTAGATTTCTTTTTTTTCGACTTTTCTTCCTGTTTTTCCTGTTTTTCCTTTTGTTTAATGTGTAGCTCTGCGGAGCCCATAGGTGTTGTTATTTTTACGTCCACTTCACATTCTTTTTCACTACTTCCCCCGTTAAGTAAAAGTAGCCCGAGGCCTCGGGTATCTAGCCCTCGGGTAGATCGCTCAGTAATTGTTCTCTCGATGAAACGGATTTTTACTGTTCCCCCCTTTTCCTCAATCATCTTCAGTCCCTTGTTAAGTTTTTCTATGTCCTCTTTCGAGATTGAGTCGAGGAAAGTTTCTTGAGCAGGCGTCAGCGTAAATCTATTACTGATAAAGCCTTTAAGATCGCGCTTGGCTTCTGCCGCAAGTGCCTGAATATTAGCTGCATTTTTGGTTATGAAGCTATTGAGGTTTCGCTCAGTGAGTATAGGTTTGCCGGTATCTCTTGCCGCCGCGAGAGCTTCTTTCAGCCCGAACTTTAGACAGGACATCCCAATCGCAGCAGTTGTTACACCACCTTTTACAAACTCTCTTCGATTAACTTTCTTTTCATTTTTTTCAGTCATGGCTTTTCTCCTTTTTGGAAGGTTGTTTTCTTTTTCTTTACGTCATTTGCCTTTTCTCTAGTTACCGCGAGTGAGTGCGCCTGCTCTGAAATTTGATTACCCCGCTCCTGCTATAGTGAAAGCGACTTGCCGCAGATCGGCAAAACCCCTTCAGGCGTTCCCATAAAATAAATCCTGCCTGCCTCAACCCGGCGATAGATCGTGCGCGAACTGACACCCGCGATGACCGCTGCTTCTTCGACTGTGACCATCTCGACTTCGGCTTCACAAGCCGCGCACCACGCGCGCTTGCTACCGGGGCGGCGGCGGACGATTAGCACCTGCCCGGTCTCAAATGTGATCTCGGTTCGTTTTGTCTTGCGCACTTTGTTTCACTTTACACCCTGGCCTATTGTCGCTGCTGTTGTGCAGTGCTACACTGCGCTTTCAGCAATCAACGCCCCGTTTCAGGTACATCATCAGCGAACTTCGGTCTTGATGTCTTCAAGAAAGCCCTCAAGATTTCTCAAGATTTCTCAAGGCAATGAGAAACGAGCAGAAACAGGCTGGGTACGCCTTCGGCCCTTTCCGTTTGGATATGCGCCGTCGCCGATTACTGCGCGAGGGCGTGCTAGTGCCGCTGCAACCGAAGGACTTTGAGACGTTGCTCGTGCTCGTCCAACAGGCGGCGCAGGTGGTGGCGAAAGAGGAGTTGATCGCTTTGCTCTGGCCGGACGCGATTGTCGAAGAGGCTAATCTCAGCCAGCATATTTACGTGCTGCGCAAGGCGCTCGGCGAAGGCGCGCAGGATTATTCCTACATCGTGACCGTGCCGGGGCGCGGCTATCGCTTTACCGCGCCGGTGCGGGAATGGTCAGAAACAGAGGGGGCGCAACTCGCTCCGCAGCGAGAGGCGGAAATAAGCGCGCCGCTGCCTTCCCCGCCGCACTGGCTCGCGCGCCTGCGGACACGCCAGCGCAGGCATTGGAGACTCCTGCTCACCGCCTTCGTTTTGCTGGGGGGAATGACAGCCCTGCTTTCCTGGTGGTATTCTCGCCCGAAGCCGAACGGGCTTGGGAAATCCGTCCACTCCATCGCTGTCCTGCCCTTCCAATCGTTGGGAACCGAGAGACAGGATGCGGTTCTCGGCGGCTTAGGCATCGCCGATGCGCTCATCAACCGGCTTGCCAATCTCGGCCAGATCACGGTGCGGCCTACGAGCGCCATCCAAAAATACGCAGGCAATGCGACGGATCCTCTCGTCGTGGGGAAGGAACAGGAAGTAGACGCCGTGTTGGTCGGGCACACGCAGCGGGACGGAGAGCAAGTCCGCGTGACGGTGCAATTGATCGGCACACCGGAACAAGCCACGCTGTGGACGGCACAGTTCGATGAACCGGTCACTGACCTCTTCCAAATTCAGAATGCTGTCGCGGCACAGGTAGCCCAAACGCTGATCTTCAGCCTGACGGGGGAAGAAGCTCCGAAACTGGCTAAGCGTGACCCCATTTCTTCTGAGGCGTACCAGGCCTACATTCAAGGCCGCAGGTACTGGAATCAGCGTACGGTGTTGGGCTTTCAAAAAGCGCAGGAAAGTTTTACGCGGGCTATCCAGTTGGAACCGAACTATGCGTCGGCTTACGCCGGATTGGCGGACGTTTATATTGCTTATGGCGTCGCGACAGAGGCCAAAGCAGCGGCGCTCAAGGCGCTGGCTCTGGACGACAACCTCGCAGAAGCCCATGCCTCGCTCGCCATGGTGCGTTTTTGGTATGAGTGGGATTGGAATGGGGCCGGGCCTGAATTTAAGCGGGCGATGGAGATTCAACCTGGGTATGCCACCGCACGTCAATGGTATGCGTACTTTGCTGCGGTCTGCGGCTTGCCTGATCTCGCCATTTACAATATCAAATTGGCACAGAACATAGACCCCGCTTCGCTCATCATCAATGCTGATGTGGGCGAAATCCTTTTTTACCTGCGCCGCTATGATGACGCCCTTGCCCATCTGCAACGAGTCGTGGCGCAGTCTCCGAATTTCGCCCGCGCGCGTCGGCATTTAGGGCGCGTGTATGAGCAGAAAGGGATGTATGCAGAGGCGCTCACCGAATTTCAAAAATTCCAGGCACTGGAAAATGTGGCGGGCATCCCGGAAGATTTCGGGTCGGTCTATGCACGGATGGGAAAGCAAGACGAAGCGCAGAAGATCATCTCTTCGCCGGAAATCAGCATGCACCTGAGCCTCTATGGGAGAGCCATGATTTATAGCAGTCTGGGAGACAAAGAGCAGGTCATCTTCTGGTTGGAGAAAGGCTATCAGGAACATGCCCCCAACCTCTTTTTGATCGGCATCGAGCCACGATTCGACCCGTTGCGTTCCGACCCCAAATTCCTGGCCTTGCTGCAACGGCTGCAGCTTCCCCATTAACCACCGCAATTGCGCTCCATAGAATTCCATCAATCAGTTGGCTCGTGGTTCTTTTTCGGCTGGAGAAATGAAGATGGGCAGGGAGCGTCATTCCCAGCGTAACGCAACCATCGGATCAACTTTGGTCGCGCGTCGCGCTGGAATCCAACAGGCCAGCAAGGCCACTGCCGCCAGCAATAAAGCCACGCCGAAAAAGGTAGAGAGGTCGCGCGCATTGAGGCCGAAAAGCAATCCGTCTAACCAGCGTGTGCCTATCAACGCCGCCGCCAAACCGAGCGCCAAACCTAGAGCGGTGAGAGTGATTCCTTGTCTCAACACGAGGCGCAGTATGTTGGCGGCAGTCGCGCCGAGCGCAATGCGGATGCCGAGTTCACGGGTGCGTTGCGCAACGGCGTAAGACATCACGCCGAAAATGCCGATGGCCGCCAACAACAACGCCAGCAGGCCGAAGCTGCCCAATAACGTAGCCGCTACGCGCGCGGGAAAGAGCGGCACGGCCATGTGTTCGGTCAGCGTTTTGACGTTGTAAACCGGCAAGGTCGCATCGAGTTGCTGGAACTCGCGGCGCAGTGCGGCAATCGTTGTGGTGGGATCGCCATTCGTACGCGCTACCAGCGTAGCGAAACCATCGCGCGGCCTCATATTGAAATAGGCGAAGGGCTTGGTGGCTTCGCTCAAGCTGAAATACTTGCCGTCTTGAATGATGCCGACGACTTCGATCCACGGGCCGCGCGTGCCGTCCAAACTGAAGCGTTTGCCCAGAGCCGATTGCTCTGGCCAGAAACGGCGTGCGAAGGTTTCGTTGACGAGCGCGACGCGTTGCTGGTTTTCGCTGTCCTGTTCAGTGAAATCGCGGCCTTGCGCCAACCGCGTCCCCAATGCCGCCAGCAGGCCAGGTGAGGCGACACCGGTCATCGCCATCGGTGCTTCCGCGCCCTGCGCTTCGGGTTGGCCTTCGACCTGGATGGCTTCGTTGTTGAGGTCGAGACTGAGCGGCACGAAATTAGTCAAACCGGCGGCTTCGATGGCAGGCAAGGCGCGCACGCGCTGCAACAGTTGTTGTTTGAATTGCCGTATGCGTCCTTCGTCGTATCGCTGTTGCTTCAAATCAAAGGTCATCTCCACCGCACGTTGCGCGACGAACCCCGGATTGATGTGCTGGGCGTTTTGCAATCCGCGCAAGACCAGTCCCGCACAAATCAACAGCACCAGCGACAACGCGACTTGCGCCACTACCAGACTGTTGCGTAACCACGAACGGCGAAAGCCCTGCATCTTCATTTCGTCTTTCAACGCCGGAACCAAATCGGGTTTAGTCGCCTGCCACGCGGGCAATAATCCGAACACCACGCCGGTCAGCAAGGCCAGCAAGCCGGTGAACAGCAACACGCCGAGGTCGAGGCGCAGCGCGATCATCAGCGGTATTGCGACCGGCGGCTTGAACGCGGCCACCGCATCAATCAACCACGAGGCCAGCAACAACCCCAGAGCGCCGCCGATGACGGATAACATCACGCTTTCGGTGAGCAGTTGCCGCATCAGTCGCGTGCGGCTTGCGCCCAAGGCCAGTCGCACGGCAATCTCTTTGCGCCTTTCGGTGGCGCGCGCCAGCAATAGATTTGCCAGATTGGTGCAAGCCAGGAGCAAGACCAATCCGACGACGGCGGTCAGTACGCCCGCGAAACCCATCAATGGCCCGCGCATAAACGTGCCGAATAAGCCCGGCGGCGACAGCGCAATCGTGAGACCTTCGTTGTCGGCAGGATATTCGCGCGCAAGTTGTGCGGCGATGTTTTTGAGCGCGGCTTCGGCCTGCGGCAGCGTGACGCCGGGTTTGAGGCGGCCTTGCACAAAGAAGTTTGCCGTGTCGCGGGCGTTCAAATAATCGCGCCCCGGTTCGATGCTCGTCAGCATCATCGCAGGGAACCACATCTCGACTTTGAAACTGACTTCAGTGCCGTAAAAGCCCGGCGGCGCAACACCGATAATCGTGAAGCTGTGACCGTTGATGAGCGCCTGCTTGCCGACAATCGCCGCATCCGCGCCGAAGCGTTGCTGCCAGCATTCGTGCGTAATCACGGCGACCGGATGCGCGCCCGGCATGAGATCGTCTTGCGGCGTGAAGAACCGTCCGAGTCGCGGCTGGACGCCCAGCAACTCGAAATAATTGCCCGTCACGAGATAGCTCCACACCCGCGAATTTTCGCCCTGGTGGCTCAGCCCGACGGCGGTATTCCGATAGGCCAGCAATCCCGCCAACACGTCGTTGCGGTCACGCAGATCGCGGTAATTCGGAATGGAAAAGGTCGGGAAGTCGCGCGAGCCGTCGAGCGCTGCGCTGTTGAGCGCCACCATTCGTTCGGGTTCCATCACCGGCAACGAGCGCAAAAACAGCGCATTGACCAGACTGAAAATCGCCGTATTCGCGCCAATGCCCAGGCTGAGCGACAACAGCGCAATCAAGGTAAAGCCGGGCCGCTTCCATAACATTCGCACGCCATAACGCAGGTCTTGCCATAAGTGAGTCATACGATCACCTCTTTCCTCACTCGTGAGAACCAAACGCCGTGCCACACCAGGCAACGGGTAAGTCCTTTATTCAAGGAAGGGGAAACGCATCAGGTTCGTCGCAGTCCTCACTGGAATGTTCGGATATGGGAATGCTCATTCCCGAAACTGAAACGGCTTGGCCGGATAATCAAGGCACAGCCCGGCTCATTCGCCGCAATTGCTCCAGCGTGGCGCGCGCTTCTTGATCTTGCGGCGCGAGGGCTACGAGTTTCTCCGCATACCGGAGCGCCGACGGGAGGTTGCCGCGATCACGCTCGAACGTGAGCAGTGCAATCAGGGTCTCGCGGTCAAGCGGATGACGTTGATGCGTCTGCTCCAGCGTGCGGAGCGCGCCGACCAGATCGCCGCTCTCGTGCAGCGCGAGGCCGTAGGCATAACCATAACGAGCCACGCCCGGCTGGAGCGAAGCCGCTTGGCGAAAATAATCCAGCGCGTCTTTGCGCTGTCCTCGTCGCACCAGCAGCAAGCCGAGAGAATAGACCGCCTGCGCGCTGTCGGGCGCAAGGGCCATGGCTTGCCGCAGCAGTTGCTCGCCCTCGCCATCGCGGTTCAGGCTACGATAAAGATCAGCCAGATTGATTAGCCCGGGAACAAAGCGTGGCTCAAGACGCAGCGCGGTCTTGAGCGATTGTTCGGCCTCATCCAAACGGCCCGTTCGGACGTGCAGCAAACTCAAATTCAAATGCGCATCGGGGCGCTCGGCGGTCGTCATTTCTGCCGCCACCAGTTCAGCGATGGCACGCTTCAGGTCTTCCCGTTGCTGTGCTGACAGCGACTCCGGCGGCGTCCCGGCCAGCCCGCGCGCCGCTTCAATGCGCACGCTGCGCACGGGATCGCGTAGCAGGTCTGCAACCAACGGCCAGCGCCCTTCGGGTTGCATCAGTTCCAGCGCGCGTAACGCGGCAGTCCGCACCAATGCCTCTTCATCTTTCAGTCCGTTCTGAACCGAAAAGAGCGATGCTTGAGCCGGGTAATCGGGCAGCAACGAAAGCGCGGTGGCGCGGACGATAGCTGACATCTGGCGATCATTGGCCAGGGCAATCAATCCCTTTTCTGCTTCGGGCAGCCCGCGCCGTCCGGCATCAATGGCAGCTCCATAATGCGCCTCCTGGCGACGATTCGGCCCATACCAGCGCGCTACTGCATCAGCGGCCCACTGCGCCGCTTTGTCCTTGTGGCATTGGGTGCAGGCGTTCGGCGTGCCATAGGAAACCGAGAGATCGGGGCGCGGCACGCGGAAGCTATGATCGCGCCGCACATCAACTCCCATGTAAGTCTTCGTCGGCATGTGGCAGTTGACACAAAGCGCAGCTTCGGTGGCAGGCTGATGACGATGATGCTCAGCCGTGTCGAACTTCTCGGCCTGATGGCATTTGGTGCAGGTTGTATTCAACGGCGTGCGCAGCAGCTTCACGCTGTGCGGGTTGTGACAGTCTGAACAGGTAACGCCCGCGCGATACATTTTGCTTTGCGTAAACGAGCCGTACTCATAAACCTCATCCAGAATTTGGCCGTCAGCGTGATAGAGGCCATTGTCGAGCAGGGTTGGCACGTAGCGGTCAAGGAATGTCCGACCAGGTTCGGACGGGCTAATGATGGGGCGACGGCGCGCGTGACACGGCGCGCAGGTTTCGACCTCAACCGGCAACCGGGGCGCTCCCGTCCAATGCGCTGTGCCTTTCGCCGCATCGCTGATTTCCCAATTGCCATTGCCCGCGCCGCGAAAATTAACGAGCAAACCTTTGGTCTGATCCTCCGCACTTTTGTTCCCGGCTTTCCACGCCTCCGCCCAGGTCACGTGCGCGGAGCCGGGGCCGTGACACGCCTCACAGGAAACGTTTAGTTCCGACCAGGTCGTCGCATAACTGTCTTTGACCAAATCATAGTTCTTTTGCAGATTCGTCGAATGACACTCCGCGCACATGTAATTCCAGTTTTGATTCCGGCCTGTCCAGTGCAGCGGGTCGTCATGCTTGATCTTTTCATCGGGGTAAAGATGAAACCAACGCTGACCGCCTTCGCGCGCAGGCCGTGCATCCCAGGCGATGCTCAAGGCTTGCAGCCGCCCATTGGGAAACGCGATCAAATACTGTTGCAGCGGACGCACGCCGAACACGTGCGCGATCTCGTAATCGTGCAATTTACCGTCCGGCCCATCCGTGCGCGCGAAGAACTTGCCGTCTCGTTTGTAGAAGGTCGAAGTCACACCCGCGTAAATAAACTGCGCCTCGTTGAAATCGCCCAGCACCGTTTGATCGTTCACAACCTGCATCGCCAGCGCGTGATCCGAGCCGCGCCATTGTTCCGCTTCGGTCTGATGGCAGGCGGCGCAAGCGTTCTGACCGACGTATTGCGCCGCTGGTATTGTTATTGAGACTGCGCGCTCGCGCCCGGTCTGCTTGTAAAGCAAGAGGCCGGCCACTGCCATGAGCGTGACGAGGGCGCAAGCAATCAGGCGACGGCGTTTGGTCTTTGATGGGATGGTGTTACTTTTAGCAGTAGCTTGCTGCGAGTGGTTCGTTTTTATTTTTTTTCGCGGCAATGGTTCAATCTCCTGCGGCCTGTTGTTCGATGACGTGAGGCGTAATCAGCGACTCTTGTTCAATGGATGACGCCGCTGACTTGAGCCTGCGCCACCGTGAAAGCATAAACCAGACTATCGGCACGACGCCACCCAGCGTGAACCATACGCCGCCGACGGCGCGCAGCCAGGTCAGGGTTTGGAACGGCGCGCTGCGAATGAACTCCTGTGAGCGCGCGTACCACAAGCCGTGATCCAGTGTTTGCAGAAATTGCCACACGCCCGCCGGGAACAGATCGAGCACGACCATCAACGCCAAACCGAAGTTCAGCGACCAGAATGAACAACGCACCAAGCGCGCTGACCAACTTTCTACGTTGAGCAAATACCGGCTGCAAAACAGCACTGCCGCTAGCGAGAGATTGCCATACACGCCCATCAGCGCCGCGTGCCCGTGATTGACCGTCAAATACGTGCCGTGCTCGTAGTAGTTCACAATCGGCAAATTGATAATCAAGCCGAAAACGCCCGCGCCCATAAAATTCCAGAAGTTGACCGCCAACAAAAACAGAAACGCTTCGGATTGCCCGAACAGTGCGCGTGTTCCGTTGGCGCGATTCGCTTCGCGCACCGCTGCATCAGGCATCTGCCGCAAGCGCCACGCTTCGAGCGTCAACAGAATCAGCGGCACGACTTGCAGCGTCGAAAAGATGCTGCCAATCGCCAGCGTCATCACCGGCTTCGCGTTCCAATAGAAGTTGTGCGAGATGCCGAGAATGCCGGAACCGAGAAATAACAGCGTTGCCAGATAGACTACACGCGCCGCGCTCTGCTGACTTGCCAATCCCATCAGGTACATGAAATACGCGACGATCACGGTGGTGAAGACTTCAAAGAACGCTTCGACCCACATGTGAATCACCGCCCAGCGCCAAAAATCCGCGATCACAAAATTGGTCTGCGGCCCAGCGACAAAGCCCGCGATGAAGAGCAAGAGAATCGAGAGCACCGCATAAAGCATCCAGTACGGCAGCGACCACGGCTCGCGTCCGCGCAACGCCGGTCGGACGCCGCGCCACATAATCACGGCCCAAAGCGCAAACGCGCCGAAGAGCAAAACCTGCCACAAGCGACCTAGCTCGACAAACTCCCAGCCCTGATTGCCCAGCCAGCGCCACCATTCACCGAGCATTCCTTTCGGGCCGAGCAATACGCCCGCCGAACTGCCCGCGACAATGATGACCAGCAAAGCAAAGAGCGCATTCGTCAGCGCCAGTTGTCCTTTTGGTTGCTCACGTGTAATCAGCGGCAGCACAAAAATCGCCGCGCCGATCCAGCACGCCGAAATCCACAGCAACGCGATCTGCACGTGCCAACCGCGCGTGATCGTGATCGGCAGCCAGGTCGAAATGTCCACGCCGAAGAACGTCGTGAAGCGCAGAAAATCGTGAATCGTCAAAACGCCCGCCAACACTTGCACGAGAAAAAGCACGGCGGCGACGGCAAAGAATTTGTACGTCGCGCGTTGCAACGTCGTCGGTGTGAAGCCCGCGATGCCTTCAATTGTGATGATCGGATGCGCGCGATCTGCGCCATTGAAGCCGATCCATTTGTCCGCACGCCCATAAACAAAGAGCACGCCGCCCAGCGCAAGGATCAACCCGAACAAGCCGAAAACGCTCCAGAACGTCACCGATGCGCTCGGCAAATTGCCCGCTGCAACATCGTACGGCCAATTGTGCGTGAAGCTGTAATCTTTGCCCGGACGCTCTGCGCCGCAAACCCACGCGCCCCAGTAAAAGAACGCTGCGAGCTGTTGCAACTCCGTCGCGTCGGTGATGTACGCCACAGGCTGGAACGCTTCGCTGTGCTGGCCTTGAAACACGCTCGCGTAATATTTGACCAACTCACGATAAGCGTGCGTCTGCCCCTCGCTGAGCCGCGTCGCGCCAGTCGCCGCATCGTAGCGATTGGCTTTGATCTCCTGCTTGACTCTGGCTTGAATCGCGGCGCGTTCGTGCGGCGTTGGCTCTTGTTGCTTCGTCGTGCGCCATTGCTCGGCGTAATGCTCTTCCATCGTGACGGCGATGCGATGCAACGCTTCGGCGGTGAAGTCCGGCCCGCGACTTGCGCCGTCGCCGAACATACTGCCGTAATCCATCAAGGCATATTTCTGAAAGACGCTTTGACCTTCCAGAATGGCGGCGTGCGGGATGAGCACTTCGCCCGTCGGAGAGACAAAATTCGGAATCGGCGGAGCGTCCTGATAGGTGCGAATGCCCATCAACATCACGCCCGTTACGCCGACGATTAAGACGAACAACAGCGGTTGCCACCAATTCTTCTTCATTTCTGAACCTCCTGAGCAAGAAACAAAAATATGGAGTCTTCGGGCTTTTCATAAGACTGATGCCGCCGTGCAAAGGTCGTAATTTCTGGTTGATGAACCCCCATCATTTTTCTAATGAAAGCTGCCAACCAGCCACATCGTGGATGCTTCTCAGGCAAGGCAGGAGCGGCTGTTGTTACTGCAATATCCATCCACAACCAGTGCGGGTGCGCCAACATCGAGCCGATGATCCGCGATTTTATTGTCACCCGGACGGAGATCGAGTCCTTCGCTTAACGGCAAACGAAACGGCAGTGTGCGCTCAATACTCGCGCAAGCGAAAACACTCGGCCTGTGTTGACACACAGCAGCAAGCGGCGTAAGGTTGGTGGCCTACTGGTCAGGCCAGCAGTTCAGTAGATCAGCAGGAGAGCAATATGTATCAGCGCGTAATCAGGCAACCGCAAATGTATGAGGAGGTCGCCCGGCAGATCGAAGCCGCCATTCTGAATGAGCAGCATCGTCCGGGCGATCAATTGCCGTCAGAGCGTGAACTGATCGGGCGTTTGGGCGTGAGCCGCGCGGTGATCCGCGAATCGCTCAAGGTGCTGGCCGAGAAAGGCTTGATCGAGGTCAAGCCGGGCAAGGGCGCATTTGTCCGCGAGCCGGAATCGGCCTCGGCGGCCAGCGCCTTGAAGCTTTATTTGCGGCGGCAACGCAACGGCAGCTTTTCGCAAAATCTGGTCGAAGTGCGCGAGATGATCGAAGAGCAGGCCGCCAGTCTGGCCGCCACGCGGGCGACGGCGGAAGACATCGCCAAGCTGGAAGCGGCGCTGGCCGAGATGGAAGCGGAAAAGGAAAACGCCGCGCGGTTTGCTCAAGCTGATCTGCGGTTTCACCTGTTGCTGGCCGAAGCCACGCGCAACGAACTGTTCCCGTTATTGCTCCATCCGGTGACGGATTTATTGCTCGATCTGATGGCACAGCTTTCTACCGCGCCGACAGCGCCGGAGCAGGCGCTCTGGCATCATCGGCAAATTCTCCGGCATATCAAAAGCGGCGCAGCGGCGCAGGCGCGGCAGGCCATGCACTCGCACTTGTCGCAGTTCGCCAAGCGGCTGAAGAAGTATCAGGCCGCGCAACGACCAATAAACATTAACGGTAAGAACTCCGAATAGACGAGACCGGAAACCGCGGGACGGGAAAAGACCTGCCAACCAGCCGCCCCTACTTTCCTGTCCTACATTTTCCTGCCGAGTATTTATTTTGGCGCAGCGGAGGCCCCGCGGTTGCGCCTGTCAGCTAAATTAACCAGGGAGGGTTATATGCTTCGTTCAGTCATTTGTATGGTTTCGCTTCTCATCTGTGGAGTAGCGCACAACGCTCTCGCGCAGGAATTCAAGGGAACGATTATCGGCGAAGTCACTGATCAGAGCGGCGCTCCGGTCGCAGGTGCCAAGGTTATCGTAACCAGCATTGAAAGAAATATTCCGACCGAGACGGTCACTAATGCGGCGGGACAGTACGTTGTGCAATCGCTGTGGCCCGGCAAATATCAACTGACGGTGGAAAAGAGCGGCTTCAAACGCTTCGTCCGCGACGGGCTGAACATTCAGTCGGCGGATCGGCTGGGCGTGGATGTCAGGCTGGAAGTCGGCAATCTGGCGGAGTCGGTCACGGTTTCGGGCGCGGCTCCACCGTTGCAAACCGAAACGGCCTCGCGCACGGCATTGATTGAAAACCGCGTGCTCGAAAACATTCCGACCAACGGGCGCAATCTCTATCAGCTTCAATACACGCTGCCGGGCGTCATCAAGAACTCCACGTACTGGGGTTCGATGGAACTCTACGCTTTCGGCAATATCAACGGCGTTTCGATCAGCGGTGGGCGTTCGGGCGAAAACGAAACGCTGATTGACGGCGTCTCGAACACGCGCGGCAATCGCGGCGTGGTGCTTGCGCCATCGCTCAACAGCACACAGGAATTCACGCTGCGCTCGAACACTTATGACGCGCAATTCGGGCGCATCGGCGGCGGCGTCACTTCGATCACGCTCAAATCGGGCACGAACGCGCTGCACGGGCAGGTGTTCGAGTTTCTCAAGAACGACAAGCTCAACGCCAACGATTGGGTTGCCAACGCGAACAACGTGGCGCGCCCCGCTTTCAAGAACAATACGTTCGGCTTTGAGGTGGATGGCCCCATCTGGATTCCGAAGCTTTTTAATGGACGCAATCGCGCGTTCTTTATGGTTTCGTTGGAAGCGTTGCGCGAGCCGCGCGCTTCGGGCGAAATTCGCACGCTGCCCACAGCCGAACAATTAACGGGCGACTTCTCGAACCTGAAAGACAATCAGGGACGCACGATTCGGATTTTCGATCCGAACACCGTGCGGCTGGTCGGCAGCGCGTATGTCCGCGATCAGTTTCCCAACAACCGCATTCCCACCAATCGTATCAATCCCGTCGCGGCGAAAGTCGCGGCCTTTTACCCCAAAGCAAACCGTCCCGGCGGTGCAGATGGTCAGTTGAACTACGCGGCTTTCAATCCGTCGAGCAATTCTTATGACGCCTGGCTGGGCAAACTGGATTTCCGGTTGGGCGAACGGCACACGCTGGCGGTGCGCTATGGGCAAACGCCGTGGGAAAATGTGGCGCGCATTTTGTGGGGCAACAACGCGGCGGAACCGAGCGGCGAAGCGCCTTCGACGCGCGTCTCGCGCAATTGGGGCTGGGATTGGACGTACACGATCAATCCGACCATCGTCTTCAATCTGCGCGGCGGCTTGGCGCGTTATGAAGGCTTCAGCGGCAACACCTATGCGGGCGGCTTCGATCCGCGTCAATTGGATTTCCCGGCAGCATTAGTTTCGCAATTCACCGCGTTGCAATTCCCGCGCTTCAATCTCGGCACCTATTCGGAGATTGGCGCAACGCAGGTGACGAATTACGAAGTGCAGGACACCTACAGCATCCAGCCCAACTTGAGCCTGACGTACGGGCAGCATTTCATCAAGACGGGCGTTGAGTTCCGGCTGTACAACTCGAATCGCTTGCAGCCCGGTGCGGCGGCGGGCAATTACACCTTTGGCAAAAACTGGACGCAGGCCGATCCGCTGCGCGCCGATGCGCTGTCGGGCAATGAATTCGCGTCGTTCCTGTTGGGATTGCCAAGCAGCGGTTCGATTGATCGCAACATTGATCCGGCGTACCGGAACAAATATTACGCAATCTATGCCCAGGATGACTGGCGTCTCACGCGGCGGCTGACGCTCAACGTGGGCTTGCGTTGGGATTACGAAACGCCGATTGTCGAACGTTTCAATCGGATGATTCGCGGCTTCGCGTTTGATCAGGCCAGCCCCATCGCCAGCCGTGTTTCCGGTCTCTCGCTGAAAGGCGGCTTGCTTTTTGCTGGCACCGACGGCGAGCAACGGATGGCCTTCAATCCCGACCGCAACAACTTCCAACCGCGCTTCGGTGTGGCCTGGCAGTTCCGCGATAAATGGGTGCTGCGCGCCGGGTACGGCCTGAGCTATTTGGGGCAGAGCGCCACCGGCTCGGCGGCAGGGTTCAGTCGCCCGACGCCGTTGATTGCTTCAACCAATGGCAACATCAATCCGGCGATAACGTTGAGCGATCCCTTCCCGACCAGTCTTTATCCGACCGGATTATTGCAACCCATCGGCAATAGCCAAGGGCTTTCGACCAATTTGGGGCAAGCGGTTTCGGCGCAATATCTGATTCGCCCGTTGCCCTATTCGCATCAGTTTTCGTTCGGTTTCCAACGCGAATTGCCCGGCGGATGGCTGGCCGAAATGTCTTACGTCGGCAACCTCACAAAGCAATTGCCGGTGAGTCTGGCGCTGAACTTCCTCCCACGCGAAGTGCTGGAAAGCCGCCCCGTCGCGGAGCGTTCCGCTTACTTCACCGCGCAGGTGCCGAATCCGATGGCGGGCTTGCTGCCCGGCACGGGACTCAACGGCGCGAACGTAGCGCGGCAGCAATTGCTGTTTGCCTTCCCGCAATACACGCAGGTGACAATCACCGACGTGCCCATCGGCAGGCAGAATTACCATTCGCTGCAATCGTCGCTGACGCGGCGGTTCTCGCGCGGGCTGGCCGTCTCGGTGTCGTACACCTTCTCGAAAACGCTCGAAGCGGTCAGCGTGCTGAATGCGCAGGACACAAACCTCAGCGATTTGACCCGCACGCCACTTGAACAGCGGCTCTATCAATTCGACGTGCCGCACAAGGCGGCGGTCGTCGTGAGCTATGAACTGCCATTCGGGCGCGGCAAGCGATTCGGCAGCGGCATGAACACGGTGACAAATGGCTTTGTTGGCGGCTGGAACTTGAACACGCAATGGGTCTGGCAAACAGGCTTTGCGTTCAATTATCCGAACGCTGCACCGCTCGCCGCCCGCAGCGCGCGCCTCACGGACGACGAGCGCAACAAACGCGCCAAGACGGGCACGTTCGATGTCTCGGTAGACAAGTGGTTCGACACCACGCTCTTCCCGACCACCGCGCAAGCCCCGTTTACGTTGCGCACCTTCCCGACGCGCTTCCCTGACGTGCGGAGTCCAAGCCCGACCTTCGTGGAGATTTCGGCCTTCAAGGAGTTTCTGATCAAAGAGCGCGTGCGCTGGCAAATCCGCGCCGATTTCCAGAACGCGTTCAATTACCCCTTCTTCGGCGTGCTGCAATCGAACGACGTGACGAACACGCGCTTCGGGCAATTGCGGGCGGACATTGGCAATGAACCGCGCCGCATTGTGGGCGTGATGAAGATCACGTTCTAAGTGCAGGCGGCTTTATGACCACAACAGAAAAGGTGGATCGCAGGAAAGGCAAACCGGCTAAGACTGGTTTGCCTTTTTTTCATGTGTTGCAGCAAAGCGTCTGGGCGTTGCTGATGGGCTGCTGTGCCTCTGCTGCGTTGGCACAGAGTTGGACGATTACGCTCGAAGAACCGACCGGCATTGATCGCCGTGACAACGAAGTCGTGAGCGTCCGCTTGAACTTTGCCGTCGGTGAAGCGCGCGCTGAGGCGTTGCGCGTCATTGCGCCCGATGGCCGCGTCGTGCTTTCCCAACTCAGCGCCGTTGAGACGCATGCTGGCGGTTCGCTCAAAGCGGCTGAGTTGCTTTTTCCTGCCTCGCTGATTCCCGGCGAGCGTCCGCAGTACAAGTTGGTTGCCGACACGCAGATCAAGCCATCGGCCAGCGCGTCGCCCATCGTTGTGCGGCGCGTGGGCGTCTCACGCGTGGAGTTGGCGAATGACCGTTTCGGCGTTCTGCTGAACCTGGGACGCGAAGGCACAGAGCCTGCGCTCATCGCGGCCTACAACAAAACCGCAGGCGAGCAGCGCATGCTCAACCTGATTGACACGACGCCCGAAGTGCCCGCAGTAAAAGACCTGCCTGCCATCGGCAAAGCGGGCGCAGGCTTCGGTTCGTTTCTCTCCGGGCAAACGCGAACGGGCGCGTTCGAGCAGGTCGAGATTCTCGAAGCCGGGCCCTTGCGCGCGCGCGTGCGATTGACCGGCGCGCGGCTCGGCGCGCAGCGCGAAACGTGGGAGTTCGTATGGCGCGCGGGCAGCCCCGTCTTGCAATGGCGCGCGGGCTGCGATGGCGGCGAGGCGCGCGCGCATTACGGCTTCTTTTTCAATGCCGTCTCGGCGACGCCGTACTTGCCATTCGACCGCTGGATGGAAGGCTCGGAAGCCGTCAAGTTTCCCGATGGCTGGGAGACCGACAATCCGCCCGATCATCTGGTCGGAGCAGCGCAAGATTTCGACGATCTGCCGGGCCGGCATTTCGTGTTTTATCAGCGCGGGGAAAATTACGGCGCGCTCGGTTTTTATGAACTTGATCCGGCGCTATTCTGGCGCGGGGTTGGCGCGCATCAGTTCTCCGCGCACGCTCCGAAACATTCCATTGAAATAGCGCTCTCGTTTCCGCGCTGGCAGGGCACCTTGACCGTCGTCGAAGCGCGCGCCGACTATCGCCGCTTCACGCAGCCGATTTTGTCCGTGGTCAGTCGTCCGTTGCCAGTTGGCCGCATTGCTGAGATGAAACCTGGCGCGGCTTCACAACCGACAATCGCTACACGTTCGTTAGCTGCATTGAAACGCTCAGCAACGATTGTGGGCTCGCGCATCTTCGATCTCAGCCTTGCCGGTGAATGGAAACTCAATTTCGCCGAGAAAGCCGAAGGCGAAAAGCAGGGATTTCATCGCGCGGAGTTCGACGACAGCAGTTGGCGTGTGGTGCAAGTTCCCGGCAGCGCGCAGACGCAATGGCTCGCCGCGTCGCAACTCTACACGCGTGCAGCCGAATGGATCAGTACCAAGGAATGGTGGTATCGCCGCTCGTTTCGCGCGCCTGCTGCGGCGCGGGACAAACGCTTGCGGCTGCGTTTTGAAGCGACGGATTATTACGCCGACATCTACCTCAACGGCGAACTGCTCGGACGGCACGAAGGCTACATTGATCCTTACGAATTCGAGGTCAGCGACAAGCTGAAACAGGATGGGGAAAACGTGCTGGCGGTGCGCGTCTGGACGCCGGTCAGCTATTACTGGCGGCATCGCCCCTGGACGGTCAAAGGCGCGTATGGCGCGGTGGATCAAAAGCCCGACAACATCACGCCGCTCGGCATTACGCGACCGGTTCATCTGCTCGCGGGCGGGCCGGTTGTGATTCGTGATGTCGCGGTGGACACGCAACTCAGGCGCGATGGCAGCGCCGATGTATTGGTTGACCTCACGCTCGACAGCTCGCAAGCTGCATCTGCCGAACTCGCGCTCACACTCACGCCGCGCAATTTCGACGCGGCGACGGGGCTGGAATTAAAAGCGACCGTTCCGCTCGCCGCCGGAAGCACGACGCGCCGTTTCGTCTTGCACGTCGAGAAACCACAACTCTGGTGGACGTGGGATCACGGCCAGCCGCATCTTTACACGCTTGACGCGCGGATTGCGCACGCGGGCGCGCTCTCGGATCAGTATTCGTGCGCGGTCGGCATCCGCGAGATCGAACATGTGGATTGGAAGTTTTATCTCAACGGCAAGCGGATGTTCATGCGCGGCACGAATTCGTATTACCACCTGTTTCTTTCCGAGATGCGGCGCAGCGATTACGAGCGCGATCTGAAGCTGATGCGCGCGATGAACATCAATATGATCCGGCTGCATTGCCATTTCAGCAACCCGGAATTTTATGACCTGGCCGACGAGCTGGGCCTTCTGATCTGGCAGGATTTTCTCGAAGCCGCATACCCCGAAGACCGCGACTTTGCGCTCAAGGCCGCCGCGTTGTATGACCCGCATATTCGCTATGTGCGCAATCATCCATCGGTCGCGTTGTGGGCGACGAGCGATGAAGAGTCGTTGGAAAATTATCGCGTGCTGACCAAGCATCTGGAGCCGCGCTTGTACGCGCTCGACCCGCAACGGCGTCCCGTCGTGCGCTCAACCGGACGGTATGGCGACGGGCATATTTATTATGGCTGGTACGGCGGCTCGATTTGGGAATACGCCGGAATGAATGAAAAATTCGTTTCGGAACTAGGCGCGACGGCATTGCCTGATTACGAAAGCCTCATTCAATTTTTGCCCAACCACTGGCCGATCAAAGACCACGAAGAAGAATGGGTCTTTCGCAAGCTGCAAATCCCCGAAGCGATGCGCGCGTGGGGCGAACCCGCCACGATGACCTTGCAGGAATACATTCCGCAAACGCAGACTTACGTCGCGCGCCTGTTTCAATTGGCGATTGAGCGAATGCGGCGGCAGAAGTACAAACCGGCGGGCGGCATCCTGCATTTTCACGCCATTGATTTGTGGCCTTCGGTGACAATGGCTGCGCTGGATTTTTATCGCCGCCCGACCAAGGCCTACACCACGGTGCAGCGTTCATTTCAAATGGCGCTGCCTTCGTTCGCTTACGACCGCGACACGTGGCAGCGCGGTGAAACCGTCAAAACCGAACTGTGGCTTATCAACGATCATTGGCACGCCGTGCCGAACGTGCAGGTGACGTGGCGGCTTGAGGACAACGCGGGTCGCATCGTCGCGTCAGGCCGCGCGCCACAGCCCGTGACGCTGGCAGAGGATTCGTCAATGAAGCTAATGGACGTAACTTTTCCTGCGCCCGCTGCGGGCCGGTACACGCTCTGGGCGCGCATCGCGGATACCAGCGGAAAGGTCATCGCCGAAAACAACTACGAGTTCACCGTGAAGCAATCGTCAGGAGGTCAAAAAGATGAGTGAGAACGAAACGCTGATACGCGCATTTATCCAAGCCTGGTCGCGGCTCGATGCAGCGGAACTCGCCGCGTACTTTGCCGAAGACGGATGTTACTTCAACATCCCCACACAACCGGTGTGCGGACGCGCGAACATCGAGAAGATGATCCGTGGGTTTATTGCCACCTGGACGGAAACAGTGTGGGAAATCAAGACGCTTGTCGCGGTTGGCAATGTGGTCATCGCCGAACGGCTGGACAAAACAAAAATGACAAAGGGCAACGTTGACCTGCCCTGCGTGGGCGTCTTTGAGCTACGCAATGGCAAGATCAAGGAATGGCGCGACTATTTCGATCTGGCGACGTATCGGAATGCAATGAAGGGATGACGCAGAGGCGCAAAATACTCTTCGATTCATTCCCGAAGCGTGGCCGATCTATATTCCGACGGAACCGCTCAAATACTGCCGACTGCGAACGGCGCTGGCGAACGGGTCAACGCCTGGCTGATCGGGATCAATATCCTGCTCGACGATGGCCCAGCCCGTGAAACTGCTGGCCTGCAACGCGGCGATCACCTGGGGCGCGTCCACCGCCCCTTGTCCCAATTCGCAAAAAACGCCGCGATGCACGGCTTCGAGAAAACCGATTCCGGCACGGCGCGCCTCGTCCAGCACGGGCGGCTCGACATCCTTCAAATGCAGATGCCAGATGCGCGCGCCATATTTCCGTGCGGCTTCCACCGGGTCGCCGCCACCGTAAAAATAATGGCCGGTGTCGAGGCAGAGACCTAACAATTCAGGATCGGTGCTGTCGCACAGCCGGGCAATCTCAGCGGGCGTTTCGATGAAAGTACCGGCGTGATGATGAAAGGCGGTCGCCAGTCCCAGCTCACGGCAAGCCGCGGCGATGCGCGTGATGATGCTGACTGCGCCGTCCCATTGTTCTTCGCTCAAGCCATCGCGCGCGGCATTGACGCGACCGGCGACTGCAATGCGTGACGCAGTCATCGCGTCAGCCAACAGGATCAGACGCGCGCCGACGGCAGCAAGCAACTTTGCCGTTCTGATGGCTTCCGCAAAGCCCGCTTCGTGAGCTTCGGGATGGGCCAGCGCTACGGGGACGAAAGCCGTAACCATCTCCAGCCCGCGTTTTGATAATTCGCCTTGCAACGGCTGCGGCTCGGTCGGGAAATACCCATACGGCCCAAGCTCCGTGCCGCTGTAACCGGCTTGCGCGATTTCATCGAGCACTTCGCCGCAAGGCTTCTGGCCGCTCCAGCCTTCCACTTCCATAATGCCCCAGCTTACGGGTGCGTTGCCGACGTTGATCCACATCTTTATCCTTTCAGGAAGTAGCGTTCGTCCTGAACTCTTTTTTCGTATTCAGCGCGTGCGCGTTGGACGGCTTCGATTTCGGACACTTGGGCAATCGGCACATCCCACCACGATTCATAGCCCGGCACGCGGACTTCTTTGTCCACTTCGACGACGATGGCCGTCGTGCGATCCTGCCGCCGCGCTTCTGCGAGCGCACTTTGCAGCTCTTCGCGTGTCGTAGCGCGAATCGTATGCGCGCCCAGGCTGGCGGCATTGGCGGCGAGATCAACTGGCAAATATTCGCCGTCGAGTTGTCCGGTGTCGGCCTGGCGATATTTGTAATCCGTGCCGAAGCCCGCCGAACCTACTGATTGCGACAGCCCGCCGATGCTTGAAAAGCCGTGATTGTCGTGAATGACGATGGTCAGTTTGACGCCTTCGGCGATGGACGTGACGATTTCCTGCGCCATCATCAGGTACGAGCCATCGCCCACCATCACATAAACTTCGCGCGCCGGATCCGCCAGCTTGACGCCCACGCCGCCCGCGATCTCATAGCCCATGCACGAGTTGCCGTATTCGAGGTGATAACCTTTCGGGTTGCGCGTGCGCCAGAGTTTGTGCAAATCGCCAGGCAGACTGCCTGCGGCACAAACGACGACATCTTCAGGACGCGAGAAGTTGTTGACGACACCGATGACCTCGCCCTGACTGATCGGCGGGCCGTGCTGGAGATTGAACAGCCGTTCGACTTCGGCTTCCCATTGCTGTTTCAGCACGGCGATGCGCGACGAGTAATCGTCATCAACCCGATAGCCCGCGAGTGCGCCGCTCAGTTCTTCAATCACAGCGCGCGCATCCCCGACCACCGGCAACGCGGCGTGTTTGTGCGCGTCGAATTCGGCGATGTTGATGTTGATGAAACGAACGTCGGGATTTTGAAAGGCGGTCTTCGATGCCGTAGTGAAATCGCTGAGGCGTGTGCCGATGGCGATCACCAGATCGGCTTCGCGCGCGATGATGTTCGCGCCCGGCGTGCCGGTGACGCCGACGGCTTCCAGATTCTGCGGATGGTCGAACGTGAGCGAGCCTTTGCCCGCCTGCGTTTCGCCGACCGGGATGCCGGTTTGCGCGGCGAAGCGCGCCAGAGCGTCGGTCGCTTCGCTGTAAAGCACGCCGCCGCCCGCGATAATCAACGGCTTTCGCGCGGCGCGAATCATTTGCGTGGCGCGTTCGAGCAGCGCCCGATCTGCCAGCGGTCGTGCGATCTGCCAGACGCGCTTCTCGAACAGTTCCTCCGGGTAATCCCACGCTTCGGCTTGCACGTCCTGCGGCAAGGCCAGCGTCACCGCGCCGATTTGCGATGGCGAAGTCAGCACGCGCATCGCCTCCATCAAACTGAACGGCAGTTGATCGGGCCGATTGATGCGATCCCAGTAACGCGAGACCGGCTTGAAGCAATCGTTGACCGAGACATCCTGGCTGTGCTCCGATTCGAGTTGCTGCAAGACCGGTGCGACATTGCGGCGCGCGAAAATGTCGCCCGGCAGCAACAGCACCGGCAAACGATTGATCGTCGCCGTTGCTGCGCCGGTAATCATATTCGTCGCGCCGGGGCCGATGGAGGAAGTGCAGGCGAAAGCGCGCAGCCGGTTGTTCATCTTCGCATACGCCGCAGCCGTGTGAACCATCGCCTGTTCGTTGCGGCACAAGTAGTAACGAAAATCAGGATGTTGATGCAGCGCCTGACCAACGCCCGCGACAATGCCGTGCCCGAAAATGCCCCAGACGCCCGCGAAGAATTGCTGCTCGCGGCCATCGCGTTCGACGTGCTGTTGTTCCAGAAATGCGACGAGCGCCTGCGCCATTGTTAAGCGTCGTGTTTTCACTGTAAGCCTCCGTGGTCAAAACAAATCGGCGAACAAGTTTTTGCCGCCCGTGGATTTGAAGAGGAAGATAAAGCGCCGTCGGCATCCCGCTGAAGACATCTTGGTGCGCGCCCAGCGCAGACCACGATCCAGCGGACGAAGCGACACGACAACTGCCGCCCAGCACGACCAAGCCCAACTCGTTCGCTCTCGTGTCGCTCGAAAAACTTTCGCCGCGTGCCATCTTCCGCACACGAAACGTCAGATGCTCAAACCCGACGGCTTCCGGCTGCACAAGCAACGTTTCGCCGGATTGGCCCTCCAGCATTTCAGGCCGGATAAGTAACTCTCTGCTCGTTGACATCACAGTACTCCTGCGTTGTCTGCTTTTTGTTTGGTGGGGAAGAACTGCGCGGGGATTATCTACCGACCTGTTGGCATCTGCAATATCAGCGATTAGAGAGGGGCTCTCATTTCAGCGGTGTTGACGCCGCACCATACGATCCCGATTTCTTTCTCTTTTGGTCAACCGTCTCAAGTGGATGGAGCTTCGGGTTTCACCGCAAAAACTTTCACACTTGCCGCGTAATCGTTGACGTTATAGCGAGACAGTAAATCCTTCAGGCTGTCGTGCAACTCTGTCGCTGTGCCGGTGCAGCAGTCGGAGCTAACATTGGCGATGGGCAGGCTGCTCGTTGCTGGTTGCGAGGTCTCAGTCATCGCGGGAGAGCAACAGCCGGACTGGTTTTCCATCTTCGCGTAAGCGTTGAGATCCGCGCCAGAGTCAACAATCATCACTTCGCTGAACCCTGCATCAAGCAGACCTTGCCGATATTCTTCGAGGCTAATAGCTCCGGCGATACACCCCACATAGGCCAGCACATCATTGCCAAGCTCCAGCGGCAGTGGTTGCTTGAGCGCGATGTCGCTGACCGCCAGACGCCCACCGGGTTTGAGCACCCGCGCGACTTCACGAAAGACCGCGCGTTTGTCCGGCGCAAGGTTAATCACGCAATTGCTGATGACACAATCCACCGAACTGTCGGCGAGCGGCAGGTGGTCAATCGTAGCCTGATGAAATTCGATGTTCGTCGCGCCACCAGCCCTCTGCGCGGCGTTGCGTCGGGCGAGTTCGATCATCTCCGTCGTCATATCAATCCCGATAGCTTTCCCTGTCGGGCCAACTTTGGATGCTGCGAGAAATACATCCAAGCCGCCGCCCGACCCCAGATCAATGACCGTTTCCCCTGTGCGCAGGTTTGCCGTTGCGGTCGGGTTGCCACAGGACAGCCCCATATTCGCGCCCGCCGGAATCGAAGCCAGTTCTTCCGCCGAATAACCAAATGCTTCTGCCACGGCACGCACGCCAGCGTGCGCATTGGAAAGCCCGCTTTGTGCTAATGCCCCGTATCTTGAACGTACCGCATCCACAATTGTATCTGTCATAAAATCCTCTTTCTTTGTTTGTCCGGCATCAACTCGCCGGACTCAATACTTTTTGGCTCCTCAGGTGATTACCAAAACCATCCTGTTCGGAAAGAAACGCCTACGACCACAAACAGCACGGAAATCACTGTGACTGGAATAATGTGCCAGGCCAGAGAAGTCAGGTTCTCTTCTGATAACTTGGGAATAATTCGGAGCCGCGCATCTATGGCGAACGCTATCGTAATGGTCAGGAGCAAGAGCTTGATTCCGATCAATCGTGAAAGCGGATTATTGAAGGCAAACCATTGCCCCACGTCCGGCACCATGCGATAGGCCATCCACAGACCAGTGATTACTTGCAGCAAAAGGGCAGGAATCCCGATCCGTTCGTAGGCGGATTCAAACCGCGACAATTCCGCTGGGGATTTCTCTTTGAGTACGCGCGGCAAAACAGCGAGCGCCAGCACCAAATGCCCTCCTGTCCAAACGGTTGCGGCCAACACATGCAGTAGTAAAAAAATGCCATACATAGTTTGTTACAGATTCTCTTTCTGTAGCCCCCAAACGTCATTGGTGATTGCTCGGACTGCCCGTGCATCGAGACTGTGACGGGCTACAGTTTCTGGAAGACACAGTAACTGAAGGCTTGCTGTGTTTGAAAGGGCGTCTGGTGAATTTCTCGGTCGCTCAGGAGCAGCTTGAAGGTTGGCCCCAGAATTCGCCCGACCTCGTCGCAGTCGTATCGGCGGACGGTTAAGTTGCTGCATTTTTCTGGCCCATCAGGCGCAAAGGTAGACATTACCAGGACGCCGCCTGGCTTCAGGGCCTGGCGGAGTAGCTGCACATACCGGGATCGTTCTTCCGGCTCGACAAGAAAGTGAAAGACGGCCCGATCATGCCAAAGATCATAGGCATCGTTCGGCAGCTTTGTATCCGTCACATCGGCGACCAGCCACGCAATATGCTCAGACGCTGAGCCGAGACGAGCTTGGGATTTAGCCAGGGCTGTTTCCGCAATATCCAGCACAGCGAGCGACCGGTAGCCTTCGGCCCAGAGCGCATCCACCAGCCGCGAAGCCCCGCCACCTACATCAATCACGGCAGGTTGTCTTTCGACCGGCATGAACTGATGAATCAGTTGCAACGACTTCTCCGGGATGTCCTGATACCACGAAACACCGTTGACCAGCTTGGTCGCGTAAATGTTATTCCAATGTATTTGACGAGGTGCATTCATTGTTTCTTTTCCTTGCAGACAATATTTACATCTGGCCGAGAGAAGACAATAATGAATTCGCATCATTTTCCTGATGCAATTGACCAATTACATTTTCTGGGAAGCGGCAGCGGAATAATCCGCATAGCCGGGCAAAATTCCGCAAGACGAATTTTCACCAACCCCATTCTTTTGATATTCACGCATTTTTTCGCAGGCACGATATTTGCAGCCGCTGAGTGTTACTGAAGTTGTGTGAGGCAGGGGCTTCGCTGCGCATTTTCCCTTATCACCATGACGAAAGAGATTATCAAAGCATCCTTCACCGCCGGAATTGTAACCATCCTCCTGGCACTCCTGATCCTGCTGGGGTCGCGCAATTTGGAGCATTTTGATGCGGCGTTGGTGGGCTACACCTTTGCCACACTGTTTGCCACGTTCGGCATCACGTATCGGTACGCAATGTGGTTGCAACGACCACCTACGGCGCTGTACTGGAAACGCGGCTGGCAAATCTTTCTGCGCCCGAAATATCTCACGCGCAATCTGCGCACCTGGGTTTCGCGCGTGACCAGCGAATTTGCGCTCAATCGCTTTATTTATCGGCGCGGGCAGGCGCGTTGGGCGGCGCATTTCCTGTTGATGTGGGGCTGCATCATTGCGATTGGGATTACCTTTCCCCTCGTGTTTGGCTGGCTGCATTTTGAGACCTTGCCAGAAGATTTGAACTGGTATCGCGCGTTCGTCTTCGGCTTTCCGACCTTTGCTTTCCCGATCCATTCTCTCTTTGGGTTCATGGTTTTTCACGGCCTCGTCTGGTCATCCTTTCTAGTGATTGCGGGCGTGATGATTGCGATGCGGCGGCGCATGCTGGATCACGGCGCGGCAGCCGTGCAGCAGTTTGCTGAAGATTTCATGCCGCTGATTTTGCTGTTTGCCATCAGCGCGACGGGTTTGATGTTGACCGCAAGCTACACGTGGATGCGTGGCTATGCCTACGATTTTCTGGCGATTTTGCACGCGATCACCGTGATCTTCACCTTGCTGTGGTTGCCGTTCGGCAAGTTCTTTCACATCTTCCAGCGCCCGGCACAACTCGGCGTGAGCTTTTACAAAGACATCGGCGCACGCACGGCACAGGCGCAGTGCCGTCGTTGCGGACAAGCGTATGCTTCGCAGATTCATATTCAGGACTTGATCGAAGTCGAAAAGAAACTCGGCTTCCGCTACGAGGTCGAAGGCAGCACGGAGCATTATCAATGGATTTGTCCGCAATGCCGCCGCGCGATGCTGGCATTAGCGCAAGGCCGACTTTGGAAAGCACAAGGTTGAGATTTACGTTTTATGTCTACCCTACCGATTCAATTACAAGGCATCAATGAACAGTACGGGCCGCACCTCGCTTTCAATAGTGGCTTGCGTCTGGAGACAAACATTGAGCCGGACAAGATTGTCGAGACGCACTGCTGTTTTTGCGGGCAACAGTGCGGCATCAAGCTCAAAGTCAAAGACAACACGGTGATTGGATTTGAGCCCTGGGAAGATTTTCCCTTCAATCAGGGAATGCTCTGCCCGAAAGGCGTGAAACGATATTTGCAAGGCGCACACCCGGATCGTTTGACGACCGCGCTGCAACGCGATCCGGCGGCATCGGGCGGCTTTCGTTCGATTCCGTATGACGAAGCAATTCAGCGCGTGGCTTCGGAAATTCAGCGCATTCAATCGCAATATGGCAACGATGCGTTTGGCATCCTGAGCGGCGCAAGTCTGACAATTGAGAAAGCCTATTTGATGGGCAAGTTCGCGCGCGTCGCCTTGAAAACGCCGTACATTGATTACAACGGACGGCTTTGCATGGTTAGCGCGGCGGCAGGCAATAAAAAAGCCTTCGGCATTGATCGTGCGGCGAATCCCTGGTCAGACATTTTGCATTCCGAAGTCGTCTGGATCAGCGGTGCGAACGTTGCCGAATGTGCGCCGATCACGACGAACTATGTCTGGCAAGCGCGTGAGAACGGCGCGAAGATTATCGTCGTTGATCCGCGCATCACGCCGATTGCGCGCACCTGCGATTTGTTTTTGCCCGTGAAGCCGGGACGCGACATTGCGCTTTTCAATGGCATCCTGCATTTGATGATTGAGAACGATTGGCTCGATCACGACTTCATTAACCAGCATACCGTCGGCTTTGAAGCCCTTGCCGAACACGTCAAGGACTGGACGCCGCAGAAAACGGCGGAAGTGACGGGCATTGCCGAACGTTCCATTCGACAAGCTGCGGAGATGTGGGGTACGGCGAAATCTTCGTTCCTGTTGCACGCGCGCGGCATTGAGCATCATTCGCACGGCGTGCAAAACGTGCTCGGCGCAATCAACATCGTGCTGGCTTCGGGGCGCATCGGACGCGCTAACTGCGGCTACGCAACGATCACGGGGCAGGGCAACGGACAGGGCGGGCGCGAACATGGACAGAAATGCGATCAATTGCCCGGCGCGCGCGACATCTCGAATCCTGAACACCGCGCGTTTATTGCGAACATCTGGGGCATTGACGAAAAAGAAATGCCGGGCGCAGGCGTGGATGCGTATGAACTCATCCGCAAAATTGATCGCGGTGAAATCAAAGGTTTGCTTTCGCTCTGTTTCAATCCGCTGGTCTCTTTGCCCGATAACAATTTTGTGCGGCAGGCGCTGGAAAAGCTGGAGTTTTATGTGGCGATTGATTTCTTTCTGAATGAATCGGCGCACCACGCGGACATCGTGTTGCCGGGTTCGTTGCACGAAGAAGACGAAGGCATCGTCACGCAGATCGAAGGCCGCGTTATCAAGATCAATCAAGCCATTGATCCGCCGGGCGAGGCAACGCAAGACTGGCGCATCATTCAGGACATTGCGAAAGCGATGGGCCGCGAGCGCGGCTTCACGTTTAGTGGCCCACGCGAAATGCTCGACGAATTGCGCGTCGCTACGAAAGGCAGCATCGCGGATTACTCCGGCATCACTTACGAAAAGATTGAGCAACAGGGCGGTGTGTTCTGGCCTTGTCCGAGCGACGATCATAAAGGCACGGAACGTTTGTTTGAGGCGGGTTCGTGGAATCCCGTAGCGAAAGGCGCGGGGCCATTTTATTTTCCCGATGGCAAAGCGCGGTTTAATGTTGCGCCGTACACGCCGCCTGCCGAAGACGTAGATGCCGAATATCCGATCATCCTGACAACCGGGCGCGTGGTCAGTCATTTTCTGTCGGGCACGCAAACGCGCCGCATCGGCCCGCTGGTCAAACAGTATCCGCATCCGCGCATCGAACTGCATCCACAGCTCGCGGAAAAGCTCGGCATCAAAGACGGCGAATGGGCAACGGCAGAATCACGGCGCGGCGCGATCACGTTGCAGGCGCACGTGGTCACGACGATTCGCCCCGATACGATCTTCATTCCGTATCACTGGCCGGGTAGCCAAAGCGCCAATCAATTGACGGTTGCGGCGCAAGACCCGATTTCCAAGATTCCTGAATACAAGGTCTGTGCGGTGCGTGTGAGAAAGGCTTGAATAGGAACTAAGGGGACTAATGAGAGCGATGGCAGCTATGAGAATCCCATCAGCCCCATAACTCCCATAACTCCCATTGCTCCCATTGCTCAATTATGGAATTTTTCATTGACCCCAACCGCTGCATCGGTTGCCAATCCTGTGTACAGGCGTGCAGCGAATGCGACACGCACAAAGGGCATCCGATGATTCATCTGGAATATGTGGATCGCGCGCATTCGGTGCAAACGGCTCCGGTGGTTTGTATGCACTGCGATCAGCCGACCTGCGCCGAAGTCTGCCCGGCAGATGCGATCAAACGCACCGAAGACGGTGTGATGCAGACCGCGCGCAAACCGCGCTGCATCGCGTGCAGCAATTGCGTGCTGGCTTGTCCGTTTGGCGTGCCGAAGATGCAGGCGGAAATCAATCTGATGATGAAATGCGATATGTGCTACGACCGCACGTCGGCTGGGAAAAAGCCAATGTGTGCGACCGTCTGTCCGAGTCAGGCCTTGTTTTTCGGCACGCGCGAACAAATCGAACAATTGCGCCCGCGCTCCACGCCCATCAATCAATTTCGCTTCGGCCAACAAATCATTTCGACGAAGGTCAATATGATGACGCCGAAAGTTGCACACGCCGAATATGTGGATGTCACAGCAGCGATGAGTGAGAAATCTATCGGCAAAGAAATCACATTTACTGTTTTGCCCAGCGGCGCACCAGATTTGATGATGAGCGCCATCCATCAAGAGGAGGTCTAATTTGATTACGCGACGAGAAATTGACGAACGCGAGCAACTCACGATTGCCCCTGATGGCAAGCCGCTCGCGGAGCAGCCGCGCTGGCGGCAGGATTTCCCCATTGACTGGCCGCAGGATCATTACGTTGCGCGCCGCGATTTCACGAAGTTCATGGTGCTGACCAGCTTTGCCTTTGCCTTCGGGCAATTCTGGATTGTGGTGGAGAACTGGTTACGACAACGGCGCGGGCAATTGCCGATGCAGGCGATTGCGAAACTGAATGAACTGGCGATTGGCAAATCGCTTGTGTTTGCGTACCCGGAAGCGCATGACAAATGTTTGCTTGTGCGCCTCGGCGAACAACAGTTTGTTGCCTTCGGACAGGAATGCACGCATCTGGCTTGCGCGGTGGTGCCGGAGCCGGACAAGAAGCGGTTTCTTTGCCCGTGCCACAACGGCGCGTTTGATTTGATGACAGGCAAGCCCTTGATGGGGCCGCCGCGTCGCCCGCTGCCGCGCGTTACACTCGAAATTCGCAACGACACGATTTATGCCACGGACGTGGAGGTCAGCACCGTATGAAAAAGCCGTTCACGCGCGAGCAAAAGACCACCATCGTGTATGGCATTCTGAGTCTTGTGATGGTGCTGGTGATTTTGCAATTGTGGATGCTGGTGGCGACGATGAATGCCTATCTCGGCGGCGATTATGCCGTGATCTGGCCTGCTGCGATTGGCAGTTTGATTTGTCTTGGCCTGAATTTAGGCTTACTGCGCTATCTTTACGCGATGGATCGGAAATGATTATGACGAACTCGAATACACCTGCTGCAACTGGGAATACGTTGCAACTGATTTTAGCGACGGGCGCATTTGCGATTTGCTTTGCCGTGTTTGGTTCGGTTTCGGCGATGATGCCGATTCTGAAAAAGAACCTCGGCCTCAGCCCCGTGCAAGTCAGCATCGCATTAGCTGTGCCGGTGTTGCTCGGCAGTCTCGGTCGCATTCCGCTGGGAATGATGACAGATCGCTTTGGCGGGCGATTGGTGTTTTCGCTGGTGATGGCGTTTTCCGCCGTGCCTGCGTTTTTGATGGGGTTTGTCTCAAGCTATACACAGTTGGTGCTGTGCGGCTTTTTCATTGGCGTCGCCCTCGCGAGTTTTTCGGTCGGCGTCGGTTTTGTCAGCGGTTGGTATCCACCAAACAAACAAGGGCTGGCGCTGGGTGTCTACGGTGCAGGCAACGTCGGGCAATCGCTCGCGGCGTTCGGTTCGCCTGTATTGGCAGGCGCGATGGGATTGAAATGGGGCTTCTGGACGTTTGGCGTGTTGCTACTGATTTGGCTCGCCGTGTTTTATCTCAAAGCAGAGAATGCGCCGCGCCGCGCTCCGGCGAAGACCTTCAGCGAAGTGATGCAGCCGTTGCGCGAAAGCAAAAGCTGGGTCTTGAGTTTGTATTACTTCCTCACGTTCGGCGGCTTTGTGGCGATGGCGATTTACCTGCCGATTTTTCTGACGGACATGTTCAAATTGACGCCGGGCGATGCAGGCTTTCGCACTGCTGGATTTGTGTTGCTGGCGACAGCAATGCGACCGTTGGGTGGTTCGCTGGCGGATCGCATTGGCGGGCGCAAAATCCTGCTGTGGGTTTTTCCTGTCACCGCCGCGATGGCGATTTTCCTGGCCTGTCCGATGATGTCAACCTTCACGATTGGCGCGCTGGGGATGGCGGTGGCAATTGGTTTGGGCAACGGCGCGGTCTTCAAATTGGTGCCGGAATATTTTCCGCAATCGGTCGGCGCAGTGACGGGATTGGTCGGTGCGGCAGGCGGACTCGGCGGATTCTTCCCGCCGCTCGTGTTGGGCGCGATTCGACAGGCAACGGAATCGTTCACGCTGGGCTTTATTTTGCTGGCGTTATTTTCGCTGCTTTGCTTCTTCGTGACCTATAAATCCGGCTCCGCTACTACTGCGCAACCCGCCTCGCAGCGCGCTACGGCCTGACGCACTCATCCAAAACCGCGTATTTATTGCTGCTTTTTCGTCAGTTTCTCAAATTCCAGCGCGGTTTGTTTTGACCAGCCGCTGATGACTTTTTCGACGCGGCCTTGTTCATCCAGCAAAATCGAAAGCGGGACTGCCGGGTCTTCGACGGCGTAAATATCCCGCCCGCCTGCTTCACCAATCACCGCGATGGGGTATGACACTTTGCGCTTGGTTAGAAATTCCTGCACGAGTTGGAAGCCTTTCTTGCCGCTGTCTTCCGTGTCAATGCTCAGGCCGATGAGGCTGATTTTATTGGCTTTGAATTGCGAATGGAGTTTGTCGAGTTCGGGCATTTCCTTCAAACACGGAATGCACCACGTCGCCCAAAGATTGATGAGCGTTTTGTGACCTTTCGTGAGCAGCGAATCAAGCGGTGCTTTTGTGCCGTCGAGTTTTTCGACTTGCAACGCAGGAAACGGCTGGCCTTTTTTCAGCTTCAGCGTTGCGAACAATTGATCTTCTTTCGTCAATGGATCAGGCAGTTTCGCTTTGGTTTCTTTGACGACGACGAATTTGTCGTTGCCTTCTGTCACCGCGATTGAAGTGTTTGCCGCGACGTTCTCGAAGCGTTGTTGTTTGCCGTTCGGCCACGTGACTTCGACGTATTCCGCTTTCGCGTCTTTGCCCAGTCCGAACAATAGACGTGGATCGTTTTGCGAAACGAAACCGGAGCCGCCTGCTTTGATTTTGGTTTCGATGCCGACAGAAGTTTTCACGCGCACGACTGCGCCAAACGCATCTCTGCCTGCATTTGTGCCGATCAACGCCACGCGCAAAAAGTGGTTCGCGCTGCCGACGTTATTGCGAAACAGCAAATGTGATTGACCTTGAATCGTCGTCGAGAACACATCCAAATCGCCGTCGTTGTCGAAATCCGCAAACACGCCCGCGCGCCCGTCCGTGATCGAATCCATCCCGCTCAAGCCGGAAACCTCAAAGTATTTCACTTGCCCTTTGTCATTCTTGCCCAAACTCAAAAACACCGGGTCGCGTTCATAGCCGCTGAACGAGAAGCCTTTGCCGAGCAGTGAATTTTGATCTTGCCGCAATACACCTTTGTCTTTTTTGCCGCCATCGGAATTGTCGTGCGTCACAACTTGACGCCAGAACTGACTTCAGGTGTCGGCCATTGACTTGCCGCTGATGAAACCGTTCGGCGTGTAGAGGTCTTCCCAGCCGTCGTTGTCGAAGTCAATAAACCCGCCGCCCCACGCCCACATGCCGGACAATCCGCCGACCTCTGCGGTCACGTCTTTGAAAACGCCGTTGCCCAAATTCTCGAAGAGATTGTTCCCCGCCGCCAATTTTTTCAGCACGTTGTTGCTGGCGTTTTGCGTCGGAAACAAGCGGTTTAGAATGCGATTGCCAGCGGTCGAAGACATATTCGTCGCGTGCAAATCCAAGCGCCCATCGTTGTTGTAATCGCCAAACATCGCGCCCATCCCATTGCCCGGATCAAGCACGCCGCGCGCTCCGGCTTCGTCTTCAAAGTGATCGCCTTTGTTGATGTACAGCGCCTTTTCGCCGAAGTCGTTGGCGACGTACAAATCCTGTTTATGATCGCCGTTCACATCGCCAAAGATCGCGGCATAGCTCCAGCGCCGATCCGCGACGCCCCACTTCTTCGCCTCTTCTTTGAACGTGCCGTTGCGTTGATTGATGAACAGCAAATTCGGCGTGCCGTTCGTCGCGCGAAACCACGAATCGGGTACGACTGCGCCGTATTGGTTATATGACGAAACGTAAATGTCAGGATAACCGTCGCCGTTCACATCAGCCGCAGAAGCCGAAAAGCCATAAGCTTCCGAAGCAATGCCGACGCCTGCTTCCAGCGACACATCGCGGAATTCGAGTTGCTTGTCTTGCTGCAAACGATTCTCAAACAAAATCTGTTGGCCGACGGTGGCGATGAAAATGTCGGTGTCGCCGTCGTTGTCATAATCCAATGCCAATGGGCCTGCGCCGCTCAGAAGCAGTTGTACGCCCGCTTTTTCGGAAGCATCCACAAACTTGCCTTTGCCGTCATTGAGGTAGAGAAAATTGCGCGTCGTGGCGGTCACAAACAAATCCATCAGGCCGTCGTTGTTGAAATCTGCCGCCGCCGCGCCGTGCCAGATGAAGCCGGTGTTGCCCGGCTCGCCATACGCCGGAATCTTTGCGCCGAGTCCGGCAGCTTCGGCGACTTCGGAAAACAGATCCGTCGTCGCAACCAGGCTATTCATCGGGTTGAGCGCGAATTCCTTGATGAGCCAGCGGCCTTCTTCTTTGCTCAAACTGTTCTTGATGCCGCGGGTTTCTTGTGGGTCTTTGCTCAAGGCAAAAATCGTGTCCGCCGTCGCACGCACCCACGAACGATGACCGTTCGCATCGCGTCCGACGATGAAAAAGCTGACGAGCGATTTGGCGACGCGCGCCGTGTCGTCAAAGCTTGAGGCGCGCAGTTTGAAGCGCACGTCTTCGATTTCAGAAAAGTTGGCGAGGAACTTATCCCACTGTTTCGCAATGTCTGCACGCGACGCGGCGACCAATGTTTTCGGCGTGAATTTCCAATCGTGTTTCTGAATCCATTTCACTTCGGGTTGGGCGGCTGTTTTCTCGGTAGGCAAGGTGGTCACTTTCGCGCCGTCTTCAAAGAATTCCGCAATCTTCGTGACATTGCCATCGCGCACCGCGACGGCTAATTCGAGAATGCCGTTGGCAATGTCTTCGGAACGGTCTTCGAGTTCTTCGAGTTTCGCGCGATCTTCGTATGGTTTCGGAGCCGCAGGCGGTTGCGAGATCGGCTGTTGCGCGGGGATCGGCGCGACTGCGAGAGCAACTGCGAGCATGATAATCAAAGCGTTCTTTGTGTGATTCATAAACATTTCTAAAAGACGGACGCGCGGTACGGTACAGGGAGCGGTAGCGACCTGGTACAAATGTGGGCGGTGACCAGGTTGCTACCGCTCCCTGTACCGTACCGAAGTTACTTGAACCATCCGTGTTCTTGCAGCGTCTTCAAAAAGTTATACCGTAGCACGATTTCGGTACGGGTGCGAACGGGCAGCATGACGCTCGGTTTTTCTAACAAATGCCCGTGATAAAGCTGAAACGTCAGTGTCGGCGTCAGCGCATAACTGCCCAATAAATACAGGTGTTTGCCCGTGAACACCTTGTCCGCATTGACGTTGCCGTAGGCGCGATCAATCTGCGTGTAGCCGTAGGTCACGCTCAATTTCTTCGTCACCGCTTTTTCGCCGAGCAGTGCAAATCCATACGCACGATTCACGTCCACGCGCTGATAATTTTCAAAGCGCACAGCATCCACAATGCGCGTTTCTTTGGCGTTGATTTTCAACGCCTGGCGCAACGTTTCTGCACCGGAAACAAAGGTGTAATCGAACGACATCGCCGCGCGTTTGCCGAGGGTTTTGCTGACCAGAAATTGATGGTAGTTCGCTTGCTTCAGCCGATGATACCGCTTGTTAAGATTGGGCAAATTCAAATCGCCGAAATAGCCGTAAGTCGCCGCGATTTCGTCAAAGAACAATTCCTTCGGACGCCGCAGGATCAATCGCTGCCCCGTCAAATAGCCGTCGTTGTTGTAGGTCGTGATTTCAGTGTGTTGCCCGCGCAAAAAATCAAAACCGCCGTATTGCACTTCGACGCCTTTGACGGGCTGCACCGACAGAAACAAATGCTTGAGATACAAATTGACATTGCCACGACGCGGCCCCGCAGGCGTTTCGTCCCATCCGGCAGTGAAGCGACGACCGCTGTTGATCCAGGCATTCAGCGTCACTTTGCCCCGTGCGTCGAATTTGAAACGCCCCGTCAAATCGAAACGTTGCTGTACCTGTGTGACAGTGGTGATGGGGGCGGAGTTTGCTACGTGCATGTAGCGCGCGGCGAACCCGAATTTAGAGAGTTCCAACCAACGACCAACTTTTTCTGTAGTAGACGTGACACTTGGTGCAGGGGGGCTGCTGGTGGCGTCTTCGTTTTGGGCGTGAAGCGAGAGGCACCAAACAGCAGCCAGCAGGCAGACTCTAAAAATGGAGTAAGTCAGGCGAATCATGATGAGCCGGAAATGCAGTTCTTTAGGTACGACCTCACAACGTATCACATTCATTGCAACTCGTCTTGAAACCGGAGATGGAAGAACGCCTCCACCTTTCGGCTGATGGCAAAGTTTTCCCGCTGCAAATCCAGAAGGCAGATTCTATTTGAAATTGAGCTTCACCGTGTTAGCGGTTCTGCCATCTACGGTCAACACAAAATCCACTTCGCCCCGCCCGATCAAGCTGCGCGGCACACGCACGTTCACCTGATCAAGCCCGACATAGCCCGGTTGCGCACTCGCGTATTGCACCTCACCTGCAACTCCACCAAGCAAGGCGGAAACAGCGGCTTGACTGCTGCGCCCGCGAATGCCTGTGCCGTAAAGTTCCAGCACGATCACTTCTTCGGGCGTCCCTAAATCAATCGGTAAGCTGGTGGCTTTCCCCGTGACGGAATCGAATTGGAAAACGGGTTCGCGCACCTGTGCGCCGTTGGCCTTGACGCGAATGGCATAGGCCGCAGGCGCTCCTTTCCCATCCTGACTGGCCGTGAAGATCGCGGGGGCAACGGCTTCAATCAACACGATGCCCATTGAAACAGCTCCATCACCACTGGTGATAGTCACGGTAGCGGGGCCAGTGGCCGTGCCTTCTGGGATCAAGTAGTTGACCTGCCCAGAAGACACATAGAACAAAGGGGCGAGGCGCGTGACGCCTGCTGCGTCTTTGACTGTAACCGTTGTGCCGAACAGGGTGGTCGGCAGCGGGAGCATGAGGGCAGGGCCGGAGCCTGTGGCAAGATTTTGCCCAAAGCCTGACACAATAGCACCGCTGGCTAGCACAGCTTGATAGTTGGCCGCATTGACGGTAGCCACGGCAGAGACTGGCTGTTGCCGTTGCAACAAAATTCCGTCCATCGGCGCGAGCGTCACCTGCGCGGCGGGTGAACCGTCATTATACAACGCGGCAGACGTGACGTAGACCGCATCGGCAATCAGTGCGCCGGATGTTGCTCCATTGCGCACGCGCAGCACGGGCGCACCGGCTGCGGTCAGCGCCAGGTTCGTTGCAATCGTATGCCAGCCATCGCCGTCTTTGGCAGTCGTCTGGTCAAGCGTGGCCGTGGCGAGTACATTGCCGCCGGAGACGATTTCGTACACGGCGTTCTTCGTCCATGTGTTGGCCGTAGGCGCGGCGGGCAGCCAGACTTGGATGGTGTATTGTCCGTTTTCCGGGATGTTGAGATTCCATTGCGCTGTGCCGCTGGTGGCGTCCAGTTGATGCACCTTGCCTTGCCAGGCGTGATAGAACGGGCCGTTGGCATTCTGCGGCATTGGTGGCAGGGTGATACCAAAGTCAACCAAAAAGCTGCCGGTATTGTAGGTGACGGTATTCCACGCGCCGCTGAAACTGTAGTTTGTCTCAGCGTCATCCAAAATGTACTGGTACAGTGGTGCTTGTGTACCAGTAAAGCGCCGCAACCCAGATTCAAGAGAAAATATCTGTTTGTCGGATGTGCCGTTGAGCAGCACGACGCCATGCGTGAAATCCCGGCGATAGAGCGCCAGGGGCGTGGTGGAAAGCGTTATGCCGTCAAGCCAGACATCACCAGCTACGTCGCCGACCCAAAACTGAAGCCTTGCATCGTTGGCGGTGACTGGTGTTCTAAACGACGCTGTGTAGAGTTTCCAATTTGTATCAATTTCAATTTGCGCAAATAACCCGTAGTTTAGAAAGTTCGGTGCACCACCTTGTGAATTCACAGTTATTATACGCGGCGCATCAGCCCGTGCCCAGAACTTCACGTCGTAATTAGTGCCCGCTACCAAGGGAAGATTCCCCTGCTCGAATCCAATGTGCCATCTCGCAGTGCTGATGGAAGTGACGTTCAAATGGGCAGAGGAATTTCCTTCGGCGGCAGTCGTCGAGTCCAAAGTCACGGTCGCCTTTCCTTGCCCGCCGTTGAAGATATTCAGTTGCCACGTTCCCGCCAGGCTGTTTTCAAAACCCCCATTGCGGAGAAGGTTGGCATTGATAGATTGATCGGCGCTGAGTCGTACTGCTGGCCCTAGTGGAAGCCCAAGGTTGAAATCGTATTCGTCATACCAGAAATTTGCCGATGAGCTGTTGTCGCCCCAATCAAAGGTGAAATATCCGTCGCCCACTAGCGAAGTCGCCAAACCAAAACGCATATTCGGATAAAAACTCTGCCCAAAAAGAGCGGTAGCGGCTGGCATCCCCTGTGCCGGACTGTATCCATACCCATAGGCAAGCTGGTTAGGCGGTGAGGATTGCACCATTGTGATTGGTCGTTGCTTTCCACCAAACCACGCTTGATAGTTCTGCAACATAGAACCGAACGCCATCAACCCTTCACGCACGTTTGGGGCGGAAAAAATAAAACTGTTACCGCTGAATGCTGCCAAGGTGTCGAGGGGAGGCGGGCTATCACCAAGGTGCCCGGAAACATAGGCAAAAGGCGCGAGTTTCCGAAACATCGCAATTTCACTATAAACGCCATTACGCCAGGCGGCATCGAGTGCAACAGGGTCGTCAGGTTGTCCGTCATTATTGGCGTCTATTTGAATAGAACGGCCAAAGCGATCCGTCTTCATCCAAGAGATCGAAGTAAAGAAATTGTCGAAGAAGATGCCGTCAAATGCCAAGCGCGACTGCACGAGTTGTTGATAGGCGCGTTGCGCCAGGAATTCAGCCACTTCGGGTTTGGTCAGGTTCAATCTATAACTGGGGGGACTGCCGGGCCAGATTTCGATTCGGTTTCCTTTGGTATCCTTTAGGTAAAAATCGTCGGGAATTGAGTAGATGGTATAGCTTAATGCATCAACCGCATTTACATTCGGATTCACAATAATGACGTTGGGATTTTGTTCTCTTACAGCCAGTGCTTCCGCCGCCCTGAAAAATGGGGCGAGATAGAGTTGAATCTTTTTGGCTTGATCGGGTTTAGAAAAGTAGACGACTTGTCCCCACCAAATGCTACCGATTCTTGGGAACGACCCGCTTGGGGCGGAAACCGCGCGATACTCAAGCGTCTGAACATAGTCCGGGTTGGAATTGCAACGCAGGTACACCGTGTTGAGCACTCGCGGGTCAGGCGACAGTCCGGCCACCGTTCCCTGATGCGCAGTCGTCCCATGACCCGTCGCAAACGGCGTCATCTGGTTGTAGTCCTTGAGCGTGCCGATTGAGTAAGCACATGCGCTTACTTGTGTAGTGTTAAAAGAGAGATTGACGCTGGTTGCGCCGGGCGCAAGTAGATTGCTGCCCGGATTGACATTGGTGATGGGAATGCCCGTCCACGCATGCGACGCCGTGCCGCAACCGCTAACGGCATAGCTCAATTGACCGGGCGAGACGCCCGCCAGCGGCAACCACACTTCGTTATCTGCCAAGGCCGTAGAGCGCGTGGCGTTGTAGCGAATCTGCTCCACCGTCTTTTCATCCGCCGAGACGCGGAGTTCGTCAATCAGAAACGCACTGGCATGTCCAAAAGCGTCGCTATTGACTGTAAAGGACGGCCCGTCAGCAGCGGGCATTGTGAGCGGCACGATTCGCTCGCTCGTTAAAACTCCATCAAGGTAAAGACGCAGTCGCCCATTGGCTTTAGAGTAGGTGAGGGCTAGGTGATACCAAACACCTTTCTTCAAATTTTCAATGCGGATGCCACCTGCTGAGACACCAGTCCCGCTGGGGCTTGTTATTCCCGCATAGAACCCGCCATTGACGGCTTCGGAGATAACAAGCTGGTCATTGTTCAGCGCCGTATACCGAAACAGCGTATGGTCGTATTGGGAATAGATAGGATCAGTCCCGTCTTTTGTGGGCGCGAACCAAAGCTCTATCGTGCCGTCGTTGAAGCTGATGTTTCCCGGTGCCGGGTAACTGGCGATGCCGCCTGTCGCAATGGCGAGTGCCGAACCAAACTTACCCGCTACGAGTGATGTCCCTTCGGCACGCAGCGGCGCGGTGCCTGAAGTGCTCGTCAACGCATTGTCGTAGTGGAAGAGCGCACGCTGGGTCAGCGCGCCTTGCGCCAGCGGCTGCCCGTTCAACGAGAAGGTGTAGTCGCTGCCTCCGCCCGAACTGCCAATGGCAAAACTGTAGTCGGGGGTGAGTTGCAACTGGACATTACCACAGGTCGCTTGTGCCGCTCGCGTCTTCGTAACGGTTCTCGTCCGTATGCCCTTAGCATGCGGTGCGAAGCCATTAATTGTGTTGTTCGTTGGTTTTCTGGGGAGCGCCGAGAGATGCGCTGAAAAAGCAGGGACGGCGCTGACAATGAACAACAGCGAGAAGAGTAATGGAAGATGGATGATGATAGCCCAGAGCGCGGGGCGGTAGGTGTGGAAGCGCATCGTAGTTTTCCTCTTTTTCAGGTTTTGATCTGCGTGATGATGAAACGGGTCTTTCCCTCACGACGAATAAAAGTAAAAATAGGGATCGTGCCAGTGATGGCGCTAACTTGAGGCCAATCCAACCACAATCAGCACATTCAACCACTTCAGATCGCCCCTGCCAAGCACTCGCTAAGTCCAATTGGGTAGATCCGTTCTGTCTTAGCTTACGTTGTTTTAGAGGCAGATGTAGCGTCCTAAAAAACTGTTATAGAGACAATTCCCTGAACAGCAATCAAAACCACTGCCACAAGTGTGGCCCGATCCGTATCGGCATCTCGTTTCACTTGAAAGAAAATTAGAACAACAAATCAGCCCAGCACTGCACTGCGCATGCGTACAGCATAGTGAATAAAAAGGCTGATCATTTGGGAAGGTACATCCTGCCAGTGCGGTTGGGGCAACAATAGACATCACAATAGGTACTGCGATGGCGCTGCCTCCGCCCAATTTTCGGATGGCTTCACGTCGTCCGAGGCGTGGGATTTCAGGAGGGCGTCTCATGGGTTCTTCCAGTAGACTCGCTTTGCTCAGTTCTTCAATGGCTTGCCACACCGTTGTTGTGCCCAGCTTCTGATTCAAGCTTTGACTACTACGCGAAGCTATTTCTGGGATAGACGTTTCGCCATCGCAGTGCTGCCACACGGTAGCCGCGATCAGATTTAGACAATGAGCTTTATGGTTTTTCAAGTCGTAGATCAGTACTTCATCGGATAGCTCTTGCGTAACGAGATCATTAACTCTCGCCTGAGGAAAACGAGGTTTGCTTTGAGACATAAATTCTCCCTATGTGGAAAGACTGCTCTGTATGTTTCAGGAAGTTACTACAAGGATATTTAATCTTCTGATAAGGCTACCGGGCAATAATGAAATCACATCATTCTTCTAATGAAATCACATCAGAAGACCTTTGTCTGATAGCAGGTGATAAGAGTAAAACAGCCAACGTGACATAAGTCATCGGCAGAAAGAGCAGGCGCGTATATTTTGCCGATAACGATTTTGTAAGAGAGGAACACATTGCAATGGCGATTACGATTGGTCGCAAGTTAGAAAGTGATTATGTAAACCCGCTCGGTATGCTGAGCGATTGTCATCGTCGCATTGAGAAGTTTCTCAACCTTTTGCTGACTGTGACGAAACAGATGCAGGGGCAGCAACTGAATGACGAATATCGCACGGCGTTCGCTACGGCGCTCCGGTACTTCCGCGAAGGCGCGCCGAAACACACGCGCGACGAAGAGGATTCGTTGTTTCCGCGCCTGCATCAAGCGGCAGATGCACAGGCGCAACAAGTTCTGTCGCGGCTGGAGGAGTTGCAGCAGGATCATACGGTCGCCGAGACGGGGCATCGTACGGTAGAGGCGTTGGGGAGTCGTTGGCTAACGGATGGTTCTTTGACGGGTGAAGATGCACAGGCTCTGACCGAAGTGTTGGAACTGCTCCACACACTTTATCAACGACACATCGTCATCGAAGATACCGAAGTCTTTCCGCTGGCCGGAAGAAGTCTGAAGCAAGAAGACATTCAGGCGCTCGCGCACGAAATGGCAGCGCGGCGCGGCCTGCGTCTGGATACACAAATGCTGCCTTTTCCCCGCACGACAAACCAATGAAATCCGCCTGATGTCACGAGACCCTGATTCTGTGCGCGCGAACATCCTTATGCGTTGCTGCTGTGCCTGCGCATTCAGCTTGAATTGAAGACGCCGTGGCCTGGCTGTGAGGCAGGGCCGAAACCGTCGTCCGTTTTTTTGGCGACCGATCTTACGCCACATTTTCAAGCCGAAGAGGAAATGAAGGCATTGTGCTTAACGCAAGGCTGAGGTGCCCCTCCCCGTCCCGCCGCAGTGCTCGCCATTTCCACTTGGTCTAGGTTTACCTGCCCAATAACTTCGTAATACGCCGCACCTGCACAGGCACGACACAGCACGCTGTCGGCGGCTAAGACCTCGCGCCCGTCGTTGATCCCTTCGCCACAGCGATCACAGGCGGCACGCGACAGCGGATGACCGGGGCGATCTGCCTCCGGCAAATTGATCTGTACGCGCTCGCAGCGAAAGAGACAGTCGTCGGGCAGCGTTTTGTAGGCGGCAAGCTGTTGTTCTTTTTTGGTCGAGAGATGCACAAAGATTTGGCGAGCCAGTTCGCGCGAGGATTCCAGCGCCACCAGGCGAACTGCCTCGCCGGTTTCTGTATTGAGAAACGTGGCGGCCAGCTTGCCGAAGTCTCGAAATTTGAGCGTGCGCTTGCCCAGACGGCATCCGGTCACAGTCGTGATGGCATCAGCGGCGCAGCGGTCAATTTCGACGAAGACAATCAGGCGTTTGCTGCCTTTGGGTTCTGTGATTCCCACTGCCTGGCAACCGGCCATCGCCATCCTGACGCCGAGGACTTGCCCCGGGCACATGTGACCGTGATTTTGTTCTGCTTCCGTCAAATAGTCGTTGAGTGTTTTCATCTTTCCTCCTGCCTTGTGCGCCACTCAGAGAGCGCAAGCGTCTCGCTTGCTGTCGGCTTGGAAAGGATCGCCGAGAGAAAACGCATCGCTTCTCATACCAGCAAGCGAGGCGTTTACGCTCTCTGAGCGCAGATAGCTGTCAGGCAACGGGCAATTAAGTCGCGGCGTTCGGCTTCGCCTGTGACGCGGTCAAGCGCCGGGAAAAAGAGATTGCGTTCGCGCTGATCGTGATGCAGGCACAGATTTTTGTACATCGCCTCTTCATCAAACAGCGCCAGCACACGGCGCGGCAGATTCGTGCGGTCATGGCTCATTTCCGCCAGCGTCGCCGCAAAGCGCGTCAGGAACTCCCGCATGCGTTGATGTTCGCCGGTAAAAAATTCCGGCGGGCCGCCTGGAATTTTTCCGGCACGCGCATAGACCGGCAGTAACAATTCTTCTTCCACCTGCATGTGAATGTGCAGTTGGCATTCGTAAAATCTCAATCGCTCTGCGGCCAGTTCAATATCGAGTTGCAAGAGCGCCTCCTGATGTTGCAGGAACAAATCATCGAGATACTCGTGGATTTTCAGCACTTCCAGAAAACTCATCTACGTTTGTTCTTTCCACTCCGTCGCTTCTGACGGTGAGATAGCCGCTGTCTTCGGCAGGAGAAATTCTTTTTCCACGAGCGAGGTCAGGTCGTCCAACTGGTCAAACTCGAACTGCGCGACAGACAGGTTTTCACGCTTTGTTCCGACCAATGCGATGACCGCGTCCTCCAGGTTCACGCGCTCGTCCTCCAGTCGCGCGCAACTCGTCACCAGAATTTTCGGATGCGGCTCCCAACTGTAACCTTCTGCCAACAGGATGTCGGCGTCGCACACATATTGCGCACAGATTTGCTCCAACGTGAGCGGATGCGCAGGTGTAACGACCGCGCCGAGTTGCTGCCGATTCGACATAATCGTCGTCACTGCGCCAGCCTGTTTGTGCTGCCACGAATCTTTGCCTTCGACATCGAGTTGGAAATCGTCGTGGCAATGTTTGGCCGCTGCGACGCGCCAACCGCGTGCGGTCAAGCGTGCAATCAATTCCGTCGTACAGTGCGTCTTGCCAGAGTTGGAATAACCGACAATCGTAACAATGGGAAGGCGTCGCATTTTTACTTGCAATTTCAGCATCAGAACCTTTCGATAGCAGTGCGCGATTGCTTGCCACGCAGCTTGAAGAACGTGCGCCAGTTGATCAACCAGCATAGCAGCGCAAAGCAAGAGAGAAAAATAAAGCCCAGCGTATACGATTCGGTTTGTGCGCGAATTATGCCCAGCGCCAGCGGCGGAAAGAAGCCGCCCAGTCCGCCCATCGCGCCGACCAGTCCAGTCACGGTTCCCGTCTCGCGTGGAAAATATTCAGGGACGAGCCGGAAAACCGCGCCATTGCCTGCGCCCAGCATCGCGGCACTGCCCAGTGCGCCAATCGTGAATAACACCATGCTGTCGGAAGTCAAACCGAGCGCCAGCACAGCCAGCAGGCTGAACACGATCAGTAGAACCTGTGCGCCGCCATAGCGATCCGCCAGCCAGCCGCCCAACGGACGCATCAACGTGGCCAGCAAAACGAAGCCTGCCACGCGTGCTCCCGCATCCATCGGCGTCAGCGCGAAAATGTCTTTCAGTAAAATCGGCAGATAAATTCCCAGCGCCACAAATCCGCCGAAGGTTTGGAAGTAAAGAATCGCCAACACCCACGCCAGCGGTTCACCTCGCAGCACACTGAAATATTCCCGCAACGGCTTCGGCTGAAGACGGACCGGGGCATCGCGCGCGAAGAGCAAAAAGATCACGCCCCACACTCCGGCCAGCGCCCCGAATAATACAAACGGCAACCGCCAATCGCTCGCCATTGCCACCAGCGCCGGAGCGCCGAAGACCGCGATGGATTGCCCGATGTTGCCCATCCCATAAATGCCGAGTGCCGTCCCTTGCTGATGCGCCGGAAACCATTTGGAAGTGAACGCCACGCCGATAGAAAAACTCGCGCCAGCAAAGCCGAGCAAAAAAGCCCACGCGAGCAACGACTGGTAAGAATACGAAAAACAAACGCCAATCGCAGGAATCAGACAGAACAGCAACAAGACGCCAAAGACGACGCGCCCGCCGTAACGATCCGCCAGAATTCCCATCAACAAGCGTCCAATTGAGCCGAGCAGCACGGGAACGGCAATGAGTACCGAAGTCTGCACGGGCGACAGGTGATACATCTCCCGGAATTGCGGAGCCAGCGCCCCAATCAAGCCCCAGACGGCAAAGGTGAGGCCGAACGCTATCGTGGCTAATCCGAGTGCCCGTTTCATTTTCGTTACCTCGCAGCAGGGATTCTAGCTCATAACAACTACTGCAATGTGCTCAAGCGGCGCGCCATTTTCCTCTGCTTTCATCGCCCTGAGTAGCGAGCCACGCCATCTGAATTGCTCCCGTTGGACAAGGCGCAATGCAGTGCTCTTCGCTTCCACACCGGTCTACGCTGGTCAGAACCGCGATATTGTCAATCACTTCCAGACAGCCCGGCCCGCACGCATCCACACACAACTGACAACCATCGCAGAGTTCTTCCGTCACCACCGGAAGCCATTTCAGTTTGCTTTGGCTCATGGCTTGTCGTTACCTCGTAAATGCTGGTCGTCCTTCCACGGGTTGTTGACTGGTTGCGGCAGCGTCAACCGGGCGAAAAACTGGGAGCGGAGATTGGGCAATCACTTTTTTCCGATCCCGATTCCAGATCACCAGTTGATACGGTCGCCACAAATAATTCAGGGGAATGACGAACATGTGAACCAGCCGGGAAAAGGGAATCAGCGCGACCATCAGCCAGGCGCAAAAGATATGCGTTTTGATGACCCAGGGCAGCGGCGTGATCTTCGTGATGTCTGGTTGCAAGAGAAACAGCGAACGCAAATACGGCACTGCCGACGCCGCAAACCACGACGAACCCCAGCGATAAAACAGCGCCGTGTACACACCCATTACAACGAGCACCAGCAGCAGCGCCAACACGACGACATCCATCGGCGAAGTCACCACACGAATGCGCGGCGTCGTGAAGCGACGAACGATCAGCGCGATGATTCCCGTCAGCGCTAACAGCCCCATCAACAGTGCTGTGCTTTCCAGAATGTAAAGCCGCACGGGTACGCCATTGAACCAGAGCACGCCCGCCGGAAACAGAAAGCCAATCAAATGCCCCGTCAATGCGCCGAGGATTCCAATATGCCAGGCGACCGAGCCATAGAAGAGTTTGTTGCTCTCCAGAAACTGTGAAGACAAGCTGGAATAGCTGAAGCCCTTCTTCACGTACCGCTGGATGGAAACGAGGATCGCCAGCACCAATGCGATGTAGGGAAAGATGATGAAAAGCAAGGTATCGAGCATAAGGATTTTTCTCCTCGGAAAAAGATGCCGGATGCTAGATGCTAGATGTATTGACAACTTAGGTTAGAAACCTATGCGGAGCAACAAACAAGATGTTTGTTGTACATTGACTGCGAAGAGGTAGCGCAAACATCCTGTTTGCGCCTCCAACTTAACTTGGCAATACAGCTAGATGCTAGCTTTTTTCTTAGCATCTAGCATCCGGCATCTAGCATCTGCTTTGCAGCATTGCTCATCGCCGACTTCAGCTTTCACCGCATCGCTGACAAGGCGAATAAGCGGGCTGTAGGGATTATTACTTTCCTGCAAGGCCGCGTGCATTTTGCTGAGTGCAGGCAACAGACAGACCACCATTAAATCGTGGCGCAATTCTTCATCGCTCAGCCTGGGAAGCAGGCGCAACAGCACTGGCAGATAATCTGGCAACTGCTGCGTCTGTCCCAGTGCGTGGGGGGATTCAGTTTCGCGCAGATGGGCGAGGAAAAAGCCGCGCCGATAATCTTCGCCGAACAAGTGATGCCCGACTTCGAGCGCACAGACCGGATTGAGGTCAAACGTTTGCGTGTACAGTTCCTGGAGCGCGAACAGCGTGAAGTCGTCGGTGCGCCGACAGAATTCTTCGTAGCGCGCCAACTGTTCCGGCGGCTCTGCCCTCAGGCTTTGTCGGCACGCGGCCAGTCGTTCTTCCCAGTCCTGGCCGGGATATTCAAGCAGATTCGCTAAAGCTTCATGGAGATGTAGCACAACGCTTTCCTTTCATTTGTTAAGCTCCACGCGCAGGAGCTTCGCGGAAACCAAGTCCGGCGACGCCTTTCTCTTCCCATAAATCTTCGCGCAGCATTTGCAAGGCTTCTTCGCGGTGCATGGGCGGAATAACGAAGCGGTCGTCCATCGTCGGCAACGAAGTCAGGCGATAAATCTGCTCGGCCTCTTCGGCGGTCATATTCACCTGCGCCAATGCCTGCCTGACCATCTCCGGGTTCAAATCGCCGACCGTGTCCTGCCGTTTGAAAAGCCGCACGGCATATTGTTTTTTCAGCGTGTAGCGCACGGGATTGTCGTTTCCGCCTGCGAACAAACGTGCGAAGTAATGCAGCGGCAAACGCGCTTTCTCAATCGGCGCAAACAACTCTTCATTCGACGAGTCGTACACGCCGTTGTCCGTATTCGCCATCACCGGCAACAGCGGCGGCACGTAATAAAGCATCGGCAGCGTGCGGAATTCAGGATGCAGCGGCAACGCCATCTTCCACGTTTTGACGTAGCGATAGACTGGCGAACGTTCGCACACTTCCAGCGTCCGTTCATCAATGCCGTTCTTGATCGCGGCTGCACGCACCGTTGGGTCTTTTGGATCGAGAATCAAATCACGCTGTGCATCTACGAGTTGATCGTCCGGCACGTTGAGCGCCTCAGTGATTCGGCTCGCGTCGTAAAGCAAGCCGCCGAGATAGCGAATGCGTCCGACGCACGAATGAAAGCACGCCGGAGCCTGCCCGGTTTCCAGACGCGGGAAGCACAAAATACATTTCTCCGATTTGCCCGTTGACCAGTTGTAATACGTCTTTTTGTACGGACACGCCGTGATGCACATGCGCCACGCGCGACAACGCTCCTGATTGAGCAGCACGATGCCGTCTTCGCCGCGTTTGTACAGCGCGCCCGAAGGACACGCCGCGACGCAGGCCGGATTGACGCAGTGGTTGCAGATGCGCGGCAGATAAAAGAACACCAGCCGATCCAACTCGAAGACCTGCGCGCGTTCCGCTTCCGTCAACGCCGCCCAGTTCGGATCATTCGCAGCATAGACGGGCGAACCTCCGAGATCGTCGTCCCAGTTGGGGCCGGCTTCGATGTCAATGTATTTGCCCGTGACCATCGAAATCGGACGCGCCGTCGGCTGATCGTCGCCCGCAGGTGAATCAAACAGGTCTTCGTACTTGTACGTCCAAGGTTCGTAGTAATCATCCATCTTCGGCAAATGCGGATTGTGGAAGATGTTCAGCACACGCAATTCGCGGCGACCCATTTTCAAATCCGGTTGGCCATTCTTCTGTTCCCAGCCGCCGTAATATTTCTGCTGGTCTTCCCACGCTGTCGGGTAGCCTGTGCCGGGCTTGGTCTCGACATTGTTCCACCACATATATTCCGCGCCTTTGCGATCCGTCCAGACGTTCTTGCAGGCAATCGAACACGTATGACAGCCGATACATTTGTCCAGATGAAAGACCATCGCAATTTGTAAGCGAACGTCCATAATGAATCTCCTCAAAAAATGTACAACAGGCGGCTCGCCTGTCGAGTTTTCACGCCTTCCCGCGCGGCGACAGGCGAGCCGCCTGTCGTACATCGCTCACGCTATTCGTCGCCAGGCATAACCACCACCATCGTGGCGCTGGCCTTTGCGACCAGGCGTTCTTCGCCCTCTGATTCGCAAAACACTTCTGATTCGGCGAAGGAAAATCGCCGTCCGGGTTTGATGACTTTCGCCTGGCAACGCAGCCGCTCACCACGCGCCGGACGCAGCAAACTCAACTTGAATTCGGCAGTCAGCACGGAACTGCCCGAACTGACCAACATAAAGGCCGCCGCCCCTGCCGTGTGATCTGCCAGCGTGGCGAGTACACCCGCATGCACAAAACCATGTTGTTGCAAGTGGCGCGGCTCAATCGCAAGCGTGGTGACGCAATCGCCCGGTGCAAGCGATTGCAACTCCATCCCCAAATCGGCAATGAAGGGAGCACGCCGAAACATTTCCTTCAGTGTTTTGAGATCGGTTTCACGCATACGATTTACGCTGACTACCAAATGAGTTACACACAGAATATGTATGGCATCCTTATACAGGGGGATTACCGTCAGGGGGCTTACTGTCGGCTTTTAACGCGAGCACCACAGTGACGCCACCAAGTACTGCACCAAGGAACAACGCTATTACCGTTCGGTTGATTGGATTTAGGTCAGGGAAAACTGCATCAAAAGCTGTCGCGCGCTGTAACATTGTCCACCCGACGAATGCCAATGGAGCAATACTGGCGCGGCAGCAATCCCATTTGTCCCATTTGCCGCCCATGTAGCGCGGGATTGAATATAAGATAATGGATAAAATGAGTAAGCCCCAGAAGGAGTAGCTCAGGGTATCTACAGCCTCTTGCGCAATGGTTGTTGTCGTACCCTTTCCATTTGTTACCTCTGTCTTAGTTGTCGTGGCGATTATTAGTCCATGCAGACTAAGCACTTCCGACGGCACTAATGCTGCGAAGGCATCAATATATGTTCTTACCCCAGGATTCTGCGTGGATGTACTCTGTCCTGAGTCAGCAGACTCGCGCTTATTGGTAAGTTGTGCATAAGCAAGTGTACTCATAAGTAACCCTCAGATGGTAGGCAGAACCGAACTTCTGTAAGTATCAGTATCTTGATTGAACAGCTTCAATAACTTTGATGGCGCGTATCCTTGAAGTTCCATGGGCAATATAGTAGCCATACTCTTCTCCTTGATGGTTTGGACTCCAGGGGGCGGTTTTAATCAGGCTGTAGTTGCCGAATGCTCGGAGTAATCGTAGGGCAGTGGCACCTGATTTGGCTTTCCTTGACCTGATCGACCATCTTGTCAATAGCATGCAACATCATCAAATCTGTTCCTAATTTTACAGCTTCAACTCCCGCAGCAAAACGACCTCTTGTAATAAGGGTTGTAACGACTTTGGCAGTTCCTTGGTAGATAACCTGTTGCATATTAGTATCGGTAAGGCTGTTCAATTCTGTAAATGTATTTGGGTCAACTTTACATAAGACAGAGCAACGAGTTGATTTATTTTCGGCCCCCGCAATACTACAAGTTCGCTCTGATTCACCTTTTTTTAGTTGTAATCGTTCATCAAGTTCAACTCTTGAACTGCCCTTATCGTGCCTCCCGCTAGTTCCCTCACATTGAGGAGGTCTTTCAATCCTACTTCCACTCCATTCTTTTTCACACCGTGGAGATCTCTCTACTCCATTTCTTCCGGCCTCAGACTTGGGAGAACCGTCGGCATCCCGATCCTTAGATCTGTCAGTTTTTGCCGGTTCTTTCTCTTTTGTTGGTTCTTTTTCTTTGATATCTTTCATGCTAAACCTCAAAAATCATAATTGAACTCGAGCCACTAAATGCAGGTCGAGATGGATATCATCAATTGCTGATCTATCAATTTTTTCCAGGGATTGCTGTGGCAAATCAACCTGCCATTTTCCAAATGGACTAAGATTGAAAAACTCAACAACACCCAAGATATCTGGTGGCTGCATCCCATTGCGATTACCTACCCGGCCAGCAAGACATGGAGCGGCTCGGGTCTGATCAAGATCCTTTTTTACACTGTTTCTATGCATGCAGTAACTAGACTGAGGCGCTTTTACTACAAGTTGCCAAATTCCTTTCTGTGCCTCTTGTCCTAGAACGAATGCACTAAACCCCTTGAGCCGGACGTATTGCTGAGACCATTGTTCGGGAAAGTGTTTTTTTTCGTCCAATGTGAACTTACAAACACCAGCGTCCCGCCCTTTTTTCCAAGAGTTGCCACATAATTCCTTCAATGAGAAAGAGAGAACATATGATTGGTCAAGCCTCTGGAATCGAACGAGAAAACTAATTGCCTTACGAACCCAAGTAAGACAGTCGTCGAAAAAGTGTAGCCCTTGGTCTGTGGTCGGTTGTGGGAGCGGTTCTTCGTAGCCATAGAGAAGCTTTATCCCTTGCGACGCAACCTGAATTCGAGCTAATGCCTCGCTGAAGTCATTTTCATAGCGTTCCTGAATAGGTCTCATCCTTGATATAAAGTTCAATGGCGCTCCATCAAGAATTGTCGCCAGGTGCTTGGCTGCGGCAATGCGAGTGCCTACGTTACGACGCATTTTTTTGAACTTTGCATCCTCAACATCATATTTAGCTTTCTTTTCTAAGCCTGCGGCTTTTTCCTGAGCAGCCTCTTGTGAAGCTTGTACCAATAATTTCTGTGCTACCTTCTCGCACAATTGAATAGCCAGCTCATTGTTAGCAAGTTTAGTTGTCAGTTGTAGTGCGTATTCCCCAGTATCACCATTTATTCCAACACTTCTGATAACTGGGTGATCGGGCATTCCACTTCCATGAAACGGGCGTACACCGCAAATAGCGAGTACGGCTCTCCACAGAACTAATAAATTACGTTCTTTGTCATTAAATTTCTCATTAACAGCATTATTAAGCTGATTAACTGCCTCATTATAGTTCGTTAAAGATTTTTGGTTGGCTTTGTGTTCGCTCTCGCTTAATTTGACTGGAACATCAAATATCCCTGCCGCTTCTTCAAGTTTCTGAATTTTATCAATCTCGAATAGCTCGTAGATGTCCAATGTGTTCCTAAACCATTTCTCGTACAGGTCTTCCCACTGCGTCCGGTCTCGTACCCCACGGTCAAGCAGGTCCGCAGCCTGATCAAGTAGAAATTCGACATGTTGGTATTTGTAGAGATCCTCATTGGGCTTTTTGGGCCAAGTGAGTGCGATGATTTGATCAAGAGCGTGGTGCTTGTTTTTGATTCCCAATCCGAAATTCTTGATGTCAGGGAGAGCGCGTAGTTGGTCAAGTACTTGTTCATAGACTTCTGGCTTGGTAAAGAGTTCTGCTATTTCCATAATATTCCTCACTTGATTGTAAATCGTTTGATTGAAGCCGAACTACCAAATCAATTTCTCCAACTTGCGCACCAGAATGTGCGTGTCGCGGTTGACGCCGGTCGGCCCCCAGTAATTGAAATGGAACGTGAACTGACCATATCCGCCCATCATCAACACGGGTTTCAAGCGAATGCGCGTCAGGCTGTTGTGTCCGCCGGCGCGACGGTTGTTGCGCAGCGGCGATTTCGGAATTGAAATCGTGCGTTCCGGCGAGTGGTAGAAAATGCACGCGCCGCGCGGCACACGGGCGCTGACCACGGCGCGCGTACAAACCACGCCGTGATCGTTGTACATCTCCACCCAGTCGTTGTCGTTGATGCCGATTTCTGCTGCGTCTTCGTCGTTCATCCACAACGGCTCAATGCCGCGCGACAGCGTCAGCATCCGGTGGTTGTCGTAGTACGTGGAATGAATGTGCCACTTGCCGTGCGGTGTTAGGTAATTGAGCATTTTCGATGGGCCTTGCGCCGTCGTGTGTTTCAAATCGCCGTACTGCTTCGGCGTTGGCGAAGGTTTGTACGTCGGCAGATTTTCGCCGAACGCGATGTAGCCTTCGTGGTCAAAGTAAAACTGTTGCCGTCCCGTCAACGTGCGCCACGGCACCAACCGCTCGTAGTTGTACGTGAACGGCGCATACGCGCGGCCATTCGTGACCAGCCCTGACCAAACCGGTGAATTCAGCAAACGGCGTGGCTGCGCTTGCAGGTCTTTGTACGTGACGCGCGCGTTGCGTCCGCCTGCGGCCAAATCCGCGAGCGGCAGCCCGACTTTTTTCTCGATGAATTGATACGCGCGATAGGCCAATTCGCCGTTGGTTTCCGGCGCAAACCATAGAATCGCGTCCGCCGCTTCTTCGGCGCGTTTGAGCGAAGGATATTTCTTGCCCCCCCATTCGATGACCGGATGCGATTTCGATTCGACAATCTCGTCATAGAAATCTTCGACGGCAAACTTGACGCCGTGCGCGCCCATCCCGGTTTTACGCACGAGCGGGCCGAGCGAGATGAATTGATTGTAAAGGTTCACATAATCGCGCTCGACGACGGCAAGATGCCCCATCGTTTTACCCGGAACCGGTTCGCATTCGCCTTTAGCCCAGTCTTTGACTTCCGGCTGTGCAATTTCGTCGGGCGTGTCGTGTGCGAGCGGCGTAGCGACTAAATCCTTGATCGGCGTCGGCAAATGTTTCGTTGCCAACTCGCTCACTTTTTGCGCCAGGGAACGAAAGATTTCCCAATCGCTGCGCGACTCCCAGCACGGCGGCACGGCTTCGGATAGCGGATGAATGAACGAATGCAGGTCGGTGGAGTTGAGGTCAGCTTTTTCGTACCACGTCGCAGCGGGCAGCACGATGTCGGAATACAGCGCCGACGTATCCATGCGGAAGTTCAGATCAACCACCAAATCCATCTTGCCCTGCGGCGCAGCGCCTTCGCACGCCACATCCTGCACGACTCCGGCGGCGCATTCTTCGGCAATGTCATTGTGATGCGTGCCGAGGTAATGTTTCAGGAAATACTCGTGTCCCTTCGCGCTCGACATCAGCGCATTGCCGCGCCAGATGAACCACACGCGCGGCCAGTTTTCTTTGGCGCTCGGATTCTCGACCGAAAGGCCAAGCTTTTTCTGCTTCATTTGGCTGACCGTGTAATCAATCACTTCCTTGTCGGTCGCGGCTCCGTTGCGTTGCGCTTCGGTGATGATTTCGGTGTTTGGCTTGTTGAATTGCGGATAGAACGGCAGCCAGCCGCAGCGCACCGCTTTGGCCTGCACATCTACGGCGTGACCGGAGGCAAGCGTTGGATCGCCATTGTGCGGCACGGTGTGATATTCGGTGAACTCGCGTTCGTAGCGCCACTGTTCGGTGTGAACGTAATGCCACGACGGCGCGTTCTGCAAACGAGAAGCCGGAACCCAGTCTTTCGCAAAGGCCAGCGTGCTCCACGGCGCAACCGGCGCAAGTTTCTCCTGCCCGACATAATGATTCAGCCCGCCGCCGTTTTTGCCGACACAACCGCACAGCATCAGCGCGGTAATCGCAGAGCGGTACATCAGATTGTTGTGATACCAGTGATTGATGCCCGCGCCGATGATGACCATGCATTTGCCTTCGGTTGCGGCGGCGGTCGAAGCCCATTCGCGCGCAAATTTGATGACCGTCTCGCGGCTCACGCCTGTCCATTGCTCTTGCCACGCGGGCGTGTAGGAGTATTTGGGGTCGTCGTAATCTTTCGGATATTCGCCCGGCAAATCGCGGCTCACACCGAATTGTGCCATCAGCAAATCGTAGATCGTCGCGCACAGCACTGGGCCGTTTTCAGTTTCAATCCAACGCGCAGGCACGCCGCGCTTGAAAATTTTGTCCGTGCCGAATTCGTGAAACGCGACCTGCGCGACTTCATCACTTTGCTGGAGGAACGTGAGTTGTGGATCAATCTCTGTGCCGTCTTTGGCGTCTTTGAATTCCAGATTCCATTTGCCTTGCGCTGCGCCCCAGCGATGGCCGACAAAGCCGCCAGGCATACGCGCCTCGTTCGAGCGCGCATCGTAGACGAGGAATTTCCAGTCGCCGTTTTCTTCGTCACGATACCGCGCGATTTTGTTGGCGCGTAGCAAACGTCCCGCTTCATAAACATCGCCCTGCTTTTCCAGTTTTATCAGCAGCGGCGAATCGGTGTAACGCTTGACGTAGTTGAGGAAATATTCATTGCCTTGTTCGACGTGAAATTCTTTGAGAATGACGTGATTGACGCCCATCCAGAACGCGCCGTCCTGTCCCGCGTGCAGCGGAATCCATTGGTCAGAATACTTCGAGACCTGCGAAAAATCCGGCGCGAGCACGACGACCTTCGTGCCGTTGTGACGCGATTCGGCGAGGAAATGACAATCGGGTGTGCGCGTCATATTCGGGTTTGATCCCATCACCGCGATGAACTTCGAGTTGTACCAATCCGCGCCTTCGCACACGTCTGTTTGCTCGCCCCAGATTTCAGGCGAAGCGGGCGGCAGGTCGGAATACCAATCGTAAAAGCTGAGATTCACGCCGCCGAGCAATTGCAAAAAGCGCGAGCCAGCGCCATAGCTCAAAAACGACATCGCGGGAATCGGCGAGAACCCGACAACGCGATCCGAGCCGTGCTTTTTGATCGTGTGAATCAACGAAGCCGAGATCAGTTCGAGCATCTCTTCCCAACTCGCGCGACGAAAACCGCCTTTGCCGCGTGCGCGTTGATACGTTGCTCGCGCTTCTGCGTTGTTGACGATGGACTCCCACGCGGCGACCGGATCGTCGTGTGTTTTGCGGGCAGCGCGCCACAGATCAACCAGTGCGCCGCGCACGTATGGATACTTCACGCGAATCGGGCTGTAGAGATACCACGAATACGAAATGCCGCGTTGACAGCCGCGCGGTTCATACGGCGGCAGGCCGTCTTCGAGCAGCGGATAATCTAGCGCCTGCATCTCCCACGTGACGATGCCTTGCTTGACGTAAATGTTCCAACTGCATCCGCCCGTGCAATTGACGCCGTGCGTGCTGCGCACGATGCGGTCGTGTTGCCAGCGATTGCGATAAAACTCTTCCCACGAGCGCGTGGTCGGGCTGATGAGGTCTTTGATCCAGTTCATATCTTGCTCCTCTTCACGATTTCTTCGCGCACGCCGCGATGCCGGTTTTTCCAGGTCAGATTCATTCCCGCCAGCGCGATCACCAGCGTTCCCATCCCGATCAGCGGGAATTTGTAATCGCTGGTGTCGGAAGTGAAGGGCGTGGTTTGCGCGGTTTTCCTGGCGTCTTGCAACAGTGCGAAAAGCTGCACGATTTCTTCATCGCTGAGCGGATGCGCGCCAAAAACGCTGTTCATCGTGGGGAAATTCGGATGGCGCAAAATGGAGATGAGTTCCGGGTCACGATAGCGCGCATTCGCCAACGTCAAATCCGGCCCCAACATTCCGCCACCCAATGCGCCGATGTCTTTCATCGAATGGCACGAGATGCAAGCCGTCCCGCCATTGCTGAGCGCCTTGCTGCCGGTGAACAATTGGTGTCCCGCTTGCACATCAGAGGCAACAACAGCGCGGCTCAACGCGGCTCCGGTGGGCGCGAAGTTCTGATTCTTTTGCGAGAGGTCGGCAATCAGCGCCAGGATTTCGTCAATCTGCGCAGGCGTCAACGTTTGATCCGGCATGATGGCGGGCGCGAACTGTTTGAATAACTCTGTCGCAGTCGGATCGCCCTGACTGTTGAGCGTGGCAGGGGAAAGGATGAAACTTTGCAGCCAACCTTTTTTGCGCCGCTCGGTTACGCCTTTCAAATCCGGGCCAATCTTGTTGCCGTCGCCGACGTTGTGGCAACTGTAACAGCGTTGCTCAAACAACGCGGCTCCGGGCGGCGGCGTTTGTGCGAGTGCCGCGCCCGTCAGCAAAATCAACATGGATAGCAGCTTCATCCAGGCTCTCATGGTATCCCTCCAAAAAGGTAGCGCGATTTGCCAAATCGCGTTACGTTCCGTTGCCAGGAATTGAACGTGAGTGATGCGAATTTTCCGCGAGTTGTGAAATCGTTTTGTTCTTCAGCAAAGCCATCAACTGATCCCGCACTGGCTGCCAATCCTCGTAAAGCGGGCAGTCAGCTTGAGACTCACAATGGTCGTGACCAAGAATGCATGTTTCCAGTTCCGGTTCCGGCTCCAGCAGTCGAAAGACATCCCACAGCGTCACGTTATGCGGGTCTCCGGCGAGCGTGTAACCACCGTGAATGCCTCTGGCAGCACGGATCAAGTGATGCCGTCGCAACTCGCCCAGCACTTTGCGCAGGTAATCCGGTGGAATCTGTTCAGCCGTGGCGATCTCCCGCAGCCCGCAAGTGCTGCCGACAGGTTGCGTCGCCAGTCGCGTCAAGGCGCGGATGCCATACATTGTGGCTTTGGAGAAGATCATTGCACCTCAGCCTCCTGATGGACTTGTTTGTCCGCAAGCAATATTTACCTTTCTTGCAGTGAGGACAATAATCGGAACACATCATTTTTCTGATGAAGATAATCAGATGTGGCTGACAGGCTTCTGTTGAGACCAATTGCCTCATCAAATCTCCCGCCGGTTGTGACAGCAGTATTACAACAGAGGCTATCGCATCTCCTCCGCAAATGATCGATAAACCAGCACAGGCTATTACAGGTTGGAAGCGTGTAGCCCCTGAACAGATGCGTTAGGTCTGTGGCATTCGCCCGCGACCTCTATTTACGCTGAAGGGGGGGTGTTATGTGAGTTATGTGAGAGCGGACGCGCCTATCCTGCCGATACTGAGATCGAAATTCCTTTTGTCCCTGTTTCCCCCGCTGGGCAAGCGGGGAAACTCATAGAGAAATTGCCCGCTCAGTGAAGTTCCCGCAGCACTGTATCGAACTCTCGGAACAGGATTTTGACAGGCAGGTCAAAAGAAGTATCTACCGCAAGCCGCTCCCAAGCTTTGGACTGTTGCTGCTGGGCCATATTGGTGAGTTGCGCCTGTTTATCCATTTGGTTGAGTTGATCGAGTAAAACCGCAGATTGTTGCGCATTACCAGCCGCTGAGTTCGCAACGGCGGCACCGGCAAGCAAAATTGAAGTCAGGTTCCAGGCACCTTTGGCCTTTACATCAAGGCTGATCAAACTTGCCACCATCTTGGGTTGGCCAATTGTGTGTACTACAAATTCACCGAAGTGGTGAGTAATCTCCCTCGCCGCTTTTTCACCGTAGACGTGACTGAATTCTGGCAATAGGGGGAACTCGGTGAATGCATAATTTCCGGGCATGATCTTCAGCATGGATGTTTGCGGTGTTCTCAGTCGCGTGGACGGGTAAGAATCAAAAAAATTCAATGGCTGGCTAATACTCGCGATGTTGTCAAAGCCAACCTCAAAGAGGAGGCCCGGCTCAATGCGGCGTGCGGTTGCCCCCTTTACCCATTGCGTGAGAGGAGCCGCTCTGATCACGCGTACCCGTCGCTCCTTTTTATCTAGCACAAAGTAATAGGAGTCATCCCTGGCCGACATCTGAACGATCAATTTACCTTGGCCTGCCAGAATGCGATCACCTGTAGCTTCAACGATGGGATACGGTCGCGTCATGAGTGCGACCTGAAAGAGCCACATCAACCCGGCTTCACTCAATGGCGCAACTTGCACGAGGCGGGTCGCCGACTCAAATGTGTAGCGGAGCAGGGCTTCCGCATCAGAAGTTACCCGGTTGTCATAAGCAGCCGTATCCGGAAACAGGCCTATCGTAAACTCTTTTTCAGGGAGATTCTCTCTTAGGTTCTTTAGGCCCTCAGGAATCCAGTAGCATGGGTGTTCAGCAGTCATCCAGGCTGATTGACTCCAGGTAAACTGCGCCAACCAAGATAACCTGGCAAGACTCTGTTGGTATTCTGCCGCAGATTGATCAATAAATGTCCGAATTGCCACCCAGTCTTTTTCCAGATCAGGCTGAGTCGCGTGCAGCTTGTCCAATTGATGCCTCGCCAATTCATAGCGGCCTCGATAGGCATTAAGGTATACACGCAAAAGGTCTTTTTGAGCGTCAGGCAATTGCATTTGATCAATCACCTGAAAGGCAGCCTCGGAATTATAGCCACGCAACTCGGTTTCCAGTGAGGTTTTTGCTTTAGCCAAACCATCGAATCGTTTTAATAGCGCTTCGAGCTTTTCGCTTAACGTCTTACTGACAGTGTCTTGTGCTTGTTGGAGCGCGGCTAATTGGGTCTCTGCGACATTTCGTTTTTGAAGTCGCAAGGAAGCTACGGCAAGCAAATAACGGGCGCTTGAGTCGGTTGTATCTGAGGCAATTCGTTGCATTGCCAGTTCCACAACCCCCGCATAGTCGCCCCGGTTATAAAGGGTTCGGCCAACTTCCAGGAAAGCGGAGGGAGCGGTCGGTTGATTTTGCCGGGCAATGAGCACCTCAATCACTTCATCAGGAACTTTCGCCTTGCGAAGTTCCAAGAGAGAGTCCACGTCAGCTTTGAAAGCAATGCCGTATGTTTGGATTTGTTTGATGATAATACTCGGTGGCATTCCTCCTTCACTGAGCTTAATCAAATCTGCCTTGGATAGCGGATTCTGTGCCAATGCGGTAACGGAGAGAACTACCATCAATAAACACGTTAATTGGATCTGAAAAAGCTGCCGAATCATTTCTTCTTTGTCTCTTTCCTGACGGCTTCTGGAGCCGTAAAAATATTATCCCCAAGTTGTGGGTTTACAAGGCATCCCGTTTCATTGTGGGCTTCATAGAGAAGACCGTTACGGTAGAATTCCGCTCGTCGGTTGAAGGTTATTTGATTTTCCTTGTACCAGCCGCCGAAGTACCGCACTTCTTTGACGATGCCAGCGCGACTTTCAAGGCTTACTTTGAATGGAAGGAAATTCTGGGGATCAATGAAATACACTTCCTGCGTGTCTGTCGTAGATCGAATCAATTGCAAGATGTGCGCGGTGCTACCGTCCTCTGAGCGTAAACCGAGGTACTGGATTATATCGGTCTTTTGTGGGTTAAGTGCGAAAGCCAGCAGGCTACTAAAGATAAAATCTTCTGGATACCCGAAGCCGCGCGGCGTTGCCGGAGGAGTTGCCCAGAACACGTCTTTGATATCTACCTTTCGGCGATAATACTCAACCTTTACGGTCATGTTCGAAGTGAAGCGCTTTGGCAGGGTGAAGTCGAGCCGCTGCCGCTCAAGCCACGCCGAAGGTTCGCTCCAGGCAACGCCGCCGCTGCTCGCTGCCCGCAGCTTCGAGTGCGGATATTCAAACTCCATTAACGTTGAGGAGGGCCATTTTGCAGTGAGAGTCATCTTTCCTTCCAAGCCGTTGATCCAGATATGAGATGAGCAGCGCACGGATTGAAGTGCCTTAAGGCGATCTATTCCCCCCATCGCGGCAACGTACTTCGCCATAATTGATTCGGCGGATTCCTGTGCTCGCAAGGAATTCGGAATAAGCAGCGCCAGAATCATTATTAGAACCGCTTTCGATCTGTAAATGTTGAATATTGTGGGCATAAGCATCCTGAAGAGTCATCTTATTCCGCAGACACCGGGGCCAGGAGGGCACGGAGGGGCCTTAGGAGTATATGGTTTGGGCTGCCCATACCCGGGGATGATGTAACCCGAGCCTGGAGTTGTGAAATGAGTATTAGGGTTTAGCGGTTGGTTAAGGGGGGACATGAAGTTCGGCCAGAGCGTAATAGGCCTGGCGGAAGTAATGGCCCGAGTACCAGCAGGTCTCATACCAACCTCTGCCATGGTAGCATGCTGCATGGAGTTCTTAAGTGTCTGGAGAAAAGGCGAATTATCTCCTGTATTCGACCTAAGGTTCAGTGCTTTGCCACGTTCCGCAATAATATCGTCCAGGGACCGTGAAGTGCCAGGTGTTTTGACTGTATCTGCGGTCTCCGGTTTCTTTGCAGCGCGGTAGAGACCCGCAGCTTCCATCTGTTGCTGGCATAGGGTGAGACGATCAACCTCACCCTGTGCTTCCGCGATCCTAGCGTACAGGGCACTCTCGCGAGCCTGGCTGGCTTTATAGTTTGAGAAAGTGAGTTTGTTCAAGTTATTGCCTTCGACTTCCGCGTTAGAATAAGTATCGAACCCTCTGAGAACGTCTATTCCGGCTTTGAACAAGCTACCGGTTAGATCGAACGCTTTCCCGATGCCTGTCTCATCTCCGACAATTTTACTGATGGCCGCGGGAATATCCTTTGCACCTTTCTCAATGTCGCCCGTAATAATGGCATCCGCCGCTGTTAAGGTCTTCCCCACGCTATCCACAGTTTTGGTTAATGTGCTATTGGCCCTTATAGATTTAAGCTGTTGGGAGAGCGTTGAGGCAGCGGATGCTGCGGCGTTGACAGGTTTGTCCTGGAGCCAATTGTCAAAGGTCGCAACCGCATTCCCGGCTCCGCCGAGTGGTAATACTTTTGCCCAGTCAGGCAGTGCCTTATCAACGGATTTCGCCAAAGAGCCAATGCACTCTCCTGGCCTTCCGGTGCTTATCAATGCAGTATTGGCACAGTCGCCGACATTTTTACCAACTTCGTACCATTCTTTAGATTTTGATCCACTAAAATAACCATACATGCTCATGAAGCCATCGCTAAGTCCCTGTGTTACTTGCGCCCCTCCCGTCAGCTTGCTCCACAGGTTCAGCGAGTCACCTGCGCCGAGATGTCCAACGGTGGATACTTGGACAGCACGCACATCCGCAAGTGCGGCTTGGAGGCGGGAGAGACGATTTTGTGCGGATTGCAAACGAGTGTGGTTACTATTGAGATCACAGGAAGGGGCCAATTGTGCAGCGGCAATATCCGTGAATGGGTCGTTCGAATCTTTTCCAGCACCATTTAACGATTGCATTGCCGATGCCGCGCCTTTCGAAGTCACATCCTGACCGGACGCTACTCCGAGTAAGCATCCACAAAGGAGCCAGGAAAGGAAAACCGTCTTCATAATTGTACCTCCTATGATGAATGTCTACTCC